>NZ_VDCQ01000022.1 GCF_006265175.1 Paenibacillus hemerocallicola
AAAAGTAATCGGAATACGTCGCGAAGCTTCACGTCACTTTTGGGGGTGTTCTCGGGGGCTCCCCCCAGAAGTATCCGGACTAAGCTGCGGAGCTCCTGTTTGTCGAGAAAGCCAAAGAGAGCATTGAAATACAGAAGGGAGGCGGGGAAATGTGCGGAAAGCGGAGCGGCTGACTTTAAAATCGAGTTGTACCCGCTTAAATTCGAAAAAGATAACTCGATTTTAACGGAACAGGAGCATATTCCCCGCTTCCCTGTCCTCGCCGCTTCCTCTCTTTGCAAGCTTTCTCAACTCTCCCTTCACTTTTGGGGGTTCTTCTCGGGGGGTCCCCGAAAAGTAATCGGAATACGTCGCGAAGCTTCACGTCACTTTTTGGGGAAAAGTTAGGGAACCCTTTGCGTCAAGGGCTCGTCCAATACATCGAGGTGAACGAAAAGTGGGTTTGGAATATTTGAGCACGCTGTCCGACAGCACGGACAAAAACGTCATTCTATCGGACTTGATGGAGCGTTACGGCAACGATGTGTGGAATTACGCGTTTTTCCTGACGAGCCGTTTCGATCAGGCGGACGACATTTTCCAGGACGTCTTCATCAAGGTATATCGCAGCATGTTTTCTTTCCGCGGGGAATCGAGCGTCAAAACATGGCTGCTCGCGATTACGCGCAACGTCGCCAAGGACCACCGCAAGTCGGCATGGGCCCGCCGGGTGCTCCTGATGGCGACGATCCGCCGGTCGGAAACGGCTTCCTCGACGGAAAAGGAAGTGCTCAGCCGAATGGTGAACGGCGACATCTGGAAAGCCGTCATGGATTTGCCCGAGAAGCTTCGGGAAGCGCTGCTCCTATACGCCCACCATCAGTTGACCGTTCCCGAAATCGCCTCCATGCTGAACATTTCGCAGGGTACCGTCAAATCGCGGCTCCACCGGGCGAGAGCGAAGGTGCCCGCCATTTTGAAGGAACAATTGATCGATTAGCGATGTCTGACAGCGAGGAGGCGAACCGATTGAAATCGAGACGAACGGATTGGGAAAAAGAACTCCGGCAGTTCCCTTTGAATCCGAAGGGCGTGCCGGCCAAACTAAAGCAAAGCGTGGAGGAACGAATCGCGATGGGTGCGACACCGAAACGATATACGGGCGGAGCTTGGGCCGCCGCCGTTGCCCTGCTGCTCGCCGCAGCCGTACTGGTTGCCGAGCGGGAACCGATACTCAGCCTGTTCAAGCAGGATAAGGACGAGCTTCCGTTCGATGTCACGACGGAACGGTCCGTCAAGGTGCATTGGATCGACGGCATGTCGTTCATGAGCCGCTACGGAGAAGCGTTCATTATCCAGCATCCGAATATGGACGTGGAGACGGTCAACTCGCCGCCCTATGATCCGCAGAAAGACCGGGTAGCCCAGTACGAGGAAATGATCGAGCGGGACAAGCCCGACGTCGTCTACTTGACGATGGACATTTACCGGGAGTTGGCCGATAAAGGCAAGCTGCTGCCGCTCCAAACTTTGATCGACAAGGACAAGTACAGCTTGGCGGGCTTCCGCGAAGGTGTATTGGAAACGCTCCGGAGCGTTGGCGGAGGCAAGCTGTACGGACTGGCTCCCGAATTCCGCACCGAGGCGCTTTATTACAACAAATCGCTGTTCGATAAATACGGGATCCCGTATCCTGTCGACAAAATGAGCTGGGAAGACATATTCAGGCTGGCGCAGCGTTTTCCGGCCGACGGGGAAGGCGACGACCGCGTATACGGGTTGGTTACTAATTCGGCTTCGCCCTACGGAACGGCCGAGGCCGCCGGATGGACGATGGGACTCAGTATGATTAGCGCCGACGGCGGCAAAATGACCGCCGATACGGCGGCTTGGCGAAACATATGGCAATTCGTCGCCGACGGGGTCAAGAAAGGCTGGCTGTACGAGATGAAGCCGCGTACGGGCAGCATATCCGGCATCGACTATTACAAGCGGACCCCGTTTCTGACAGGCAACGCGGCCATGATGACAGCCAGCGCGAGTATCGCAACCGACTTGATCGAAGCGAAGAAACGATACAATTTGGCCGATTTCGCATGGGATATCGTCACGGAGCCGGTCGATCCGGCCAAGCCGGACATTTCGTCCTCCTATACGTTCGACGGCGTTTATGCCATTCCCGCGCAATCGGCCAATTCGCGGGACGCCTGGGAAATCGTCAAGCTGATTCATAACGAAGCGATGGCGAAAAAACTTTCTCTCCAATACGCAGGCGCCGTCGGCATAAGCACGCGCAAAAGCGTCTCGCTTCCGTCGAACGGCCGCCGGATGGAAGCTTTCAGCATACTGAAGCCCGATCCCGCGTTCTCGGGACGGACGGACAGATATACTCTGCTGCCCCGGGAGGCGTACAACGCGCTGTCGGCCGCCGTCACCGAAGAACTCAAAGCAACGGCCGCGGGAACGAAAAATCTCGACGCCGCCGTAAGCGCCATTCAACAACGCGGGCAGCAAGCGATCGAGAACGCGAAAGCGGCGGTGAAACCGTGACCGGATGGAGGATGAAATCAGATGAAGCTGGATAGCATAGCGGACTCCCGGCTCGCCCGGACGGCGCTTACCGTCTTGCTGACAATCCCGGTACTGCTTGCCGCTTGCAGCCAGAAGTCCGGAGACGATCAGGCCAAAGGAACGCTCCGCGTAGCGTATAGCAACGAGCAGTCTTTCCAATACCAATACGGCGATTACTTCGCCGTCAAGTTTCCCGATGTCGAGGTCCAAATTGTTCCGACCGAAGGGCTGTACGGCCCCGGGAAAAATTATGCCGAAGAGTTCGAGAAGCTGATCCGCGAACAGAAGCCCGACCTGCTGATTACTTATTCCGGCGACTACGATAAATGGGCGGCGAAAGGGCTGCTGCTCGATTTGGAGCCGTTCGTGCGGAAATCCAAATTCGATCTGGACAGCTTCACCCCCGCCGCGATCGCCCAGCTGAAGGCGAACGGGGAAGGCAAGCTGTTCGGGCTCGCCCCGGAATTGACCAGCTACGCGCTGTACTACAACAAAGACTTGTTCGATCAATACGGCGTACCGTACCCGACCAACAAAATGTCGTGGAACGATACGATGCAGCTCGCCCGCAGGTTTCCGGTCGACCCGGATCCCGCTAAGCGCATATACGGCATTCACGAGAAATATTCCACGCCGTTCGACTTCGTCAACGATATCGCCGGCACCGAGAACGCCGCATACATGAGCCCCGACGGCAAGAAAATGACGCTGGACTCGGACGTGTGGAAGAAGGCGTTCCGCCAAGTGCTGGACGGCTTCCGGAGCGGGAACCTGTACTATTATTACAAGGACGGCAAGCGGGTCAATTACGGTCCGGAAGAGACGAAGCAGATGGACCTGTTCAGCTCGGGCAAAGCCGCGATGATGATCAGCGGCACGGAGCAAATGTTCCGCATGAAGCAATGGGGGGAGGGCAGCCTGAACTGGGACATCGTCACGGTCCCCGTCGATCCGGCGAATCCGGACTTCACCCGCTACTTCAATGTGAATCCGATCTATGCCATATCGGCCAATGCGCAGCATGCGGAAACCGCCTGGAAGGTCGTGCAATATTTCAACGGCGAGGAAGCCGCCAAGGTGAGTCAGAAGACGTCGGACGTATTGTCGACCCGTACGGCCTTCGCGAAAACGAAGGACGGCCGCAATCTGGAACCGTTCTACATGCTCAAGCGGCGCACGCCGGAGCCGGTGGATTACACCCCGCCCGCAACGTTCTACGCCAAGTTCCACACTCCGTTCGAAGCGCTCGTTATCCGGGCTATGGACGACGCGGTCAAAGGCCGCCTCACCGACGAAGAAGCCGTCAGGGTCATTCAGGCGGAAGGCCAGGCGCTGCTCGACCAGGCTTGGACGGAAGAAGCCGCCCGGAGCAAATAACGGCGGCAAGCTCCGCCTGACTGCGCCTCACAATCTATTAGCCGCCTCCGCGATTTCGCAAGAGGCGGCTTGCTTTGCTTTATCGACACCGGAATAAATAAACGGAAAAGCCTTGGCGGTCCAAGGCCCTTTTCCGCGTTCGCATTACTCCTGAGCGCCGACTGCGATGCCGTCCAGCTCGCTGGCGGGCGCACCGTTCTTGATACGCAAGCGCCCCTCGCTGTCCACCCATAAACAATAAGCTCCCAGCTTCAGCATCCCGGCGTTCCACGCACCGTCCACCTTGAAGCTGTCGCCGGCGGCCAGCTCCAGCAAATCCGTCCCGCCCCGCCTAAGCTCCACGTCGCTGACCGTGCCGTTGCCGAGTCGCAGCCGCGAGACGCCCGACGAGATTTGCAGCATAATGCGCGACGCCTGATCTCCCGTAAGCGATGCCTCGAACGGCCTCGCGTCCCCATAGCCGCTGTCGATTACCGCCTCGAACGCTTTCGGCGCCGAAGCGGCCCCTTTCGGCATACTGACCCGCATCTCGGATTGCAGGTCGAAGCGGAAAAACCTCCCTTTATCGGCAATCGGGGTCGTATTGGCGCCTGTCAAGTAAACGCCGGACAGCAGCTGGCTTTGCCCGCTCCCGCCGTTGCCCATCACGATTACGCCGCGCTGCCGCGCCGCATCGCCGGATATAGGGCAGTTGACGAAACGGATCTTGCTCGGACCTTTGCCGCCTCCATTGCCGATCAGAATGCCGATGGCGTCCGGACTGTCCCACATTCTGATGTTCGAGCCATAGAAATTGATATTTTGGCATCGCCCGATTTCCACCATACGCACGTTGCTTTCCACTACAACGTTAGGATAAGTCGTGCCCGGCGTCGTTCCGCCCAAGTAGTGAATATGTCCTCCGTGCACGTTGACGTGCGTGGCGAAGGTCGAGCCGCGGTTGCAGTCGATGCGGATGTAGCATTTATTGCCGCAATCCCGCAGCACCGGGCCGAAAAAATTGAACTGGTTCGTCCGGTCGCCGGTCTGCTGGACGCTGTCGACGATTTCCAAGAGCGCTTCGTCCTGATAGATCCGCTTCCAAAACCGGTTGCCGGCCGTGCCGTTGTTCGTATGATACGTCAACGGGTCCCGGTTCGTATGCGCGATCAGGCATTCGTAATCCTCGGCCGGTACTAGCGCCCAATGATCGGGGCTGGATACGGGATCGTTGCCCGAGTTGCCTGCGGCCATGCTCGCGTAGTTGCGGCCGTCGCCGGCCAGTACTTTGTCGCTTACGCTATACACGGTAGTCGGCGCATAGGGGGCCGGCTGCCGCCGAGCCCGATTGCCGACCGCATAAGCGGAAGCGCCCGACCAGTCTGCCGGAGTAGGAAACGCCTCCCGGCTTTGGCAGTTGATCGCTTTGAACCCCCACGAATTCGATTCGCGGATACGGTCGTAGCGGGCGGCATAACCGTAGCTGTTCTCCACGCGCACGTTGCGGTGCTCGATATGATCCAGGTGGTAACAGTCGAGACCGCGGCACAAAAAGGCGCAATCGAGCCACAATCCGTCGATATGGCAAGGCCAGTGGTAGTAATCCGTACCGCCCTCCCGCTGGATGCCGACCAGGAAATCGCCCGTGAAAGGAGCTTTGGCGAGCAGCTTTCCTTGACCGCTTATCGTAACGAAGCCTTTGTTTACGACTACCGTCCTGCTTACCGCATAGACGCCCTCGGGAACGAGCAGTACATCCCCTTTGCCGAGCCGCGCTATGGCCGAATCGAACGCCGGCCAATCGTCGGTCGCACCGTCCCCGGCAGCCCCGAACCAGCTTACGGAAATCGCGCCGCCGAACTGTCGGACCCAGCAGCCTCCGCCTGACGCCGGAAACCGCAAGCCGCAAAGCGCGGCAGTGGCGTGATCCGGTACGGCTGCGGAGTCATGGACGAAAATGCCGCCGCGCTGCGGATCGGCCCATACGACGCAGTGCTCGCCGCTGCCGAGCGCCAGAAGCTCCTCCAGCGTTTGTACGCATACTGCGGCATCGCCGCCGCTCATGAGACTCGCGACGCTTCCCCCTCCAGGAGAAGCGACCGCGACGCTCGTCACCCCCAAAGCCGTCGCCGCACCCAGCGAAGCGAGCAGCTTTCTTCTGCTCATCGTTTTGCCCCGTTCCGCCTCTTCCTCTTTATGCACAGTCATCCGATTAGCCTCCTCTGCTTGGGGTATCGTCTATGGTTCCACCTGTTAGCCGCCGTCCTCTATCGTCATTTCGTCGTCTGCACGAGCTGATTGATCTTTTCTTCCGCTTCGCGAAGAGCCGTATTCAAATCTTTGCCCAGCACATACTCCTTGAAGCTCTGGTTCGCGATCGCCTGAGCTTGGGAATGATGCTTCTCCCGCACCGGCGCGGCAATGGAACGGCTCTTGAAAATGCTGCCCAGCCGCTTGCCTTTCAGAAACCCGACATCCGCTCCGAACTGCTGCTGCAGGGCAGCGTCCTTAAGAGGCGATACCCGTGCCGTCTTCCTCACGCTGAGCAGCTGCACTTCGGGCGAGGTGAGCACGTCGGCGACTAGCAGCGAAGCGGCGCGGTTTTTGCCCGTTCCCGTGACGACGATCGTATGGGAATCCACGTCGTTGCCGACATTCGGTTTGCCCGGAATGGCCGGATATTGGGCGACATCCCAGTTAAGACCGTTGTTCCCGGCCTCCTGCAGCTTCCATAAGATGTTGACGGTCCCGTACATGGCCAGCGTCTTGTCCTTCGTAAAGGTCGCTTCCCCCTTGCTCGACGCCGGATCCTTCGGTTCGTTGCCCGGTATCGTGTACACCCTCTTGACGATATCGAACAAGGTTCTGAATTCGGCGCTGTTCACGGTCGCCTTCAATGTCTTGTAGTCGACGTAAGCAAGCGCAAATTGGCGGGCTACGCGGCTGACCGATTCCGGGTCGAGCCCGCGGTACTGGATGCCGCCGTCTCCGCGTGTCAGCTTCTTCCCGAGGTCGATTGCATCGTCCCAGGTCATGCCGTCCTGCGGATAGCCGATCCCGAATCGGTCGAACAAATCTTTGTTGTAGTACAGAGCGTTGAAGTTCCGCGCATACGGAAGCGCATACAATTCGCCTTTGCCGGATACCGCCCGGATTACGTCGAGATACACCGGGTCGAAGCGGCTCAGATCGATGCCCTGCTCCTTGACCAGCGGATCGAGATTGGCGGTCAGGCCGAGATCTTTGTATTGCGACAATACGCTGTCCGGAGCCAGGATGAGGTCCGGCACGTTGCCCGCCGCGACCAGCTCTTCGACTTTGCCGGACATTCGTTCGAACGAAATGTGCGGATATTTTTTGGTGACGGGCTCGTTCAGCAGCAGCTGGAAGTCTTCGTCGCTAATCGGCTGAACCTGCAAAATTTTCAAGGTCACCGGTTGCGCCGGCTTGTTGGCTTCGGCCGAAGGTACAACGCTTTCCCTTCCAGTCGAGCACCCGCCAAGCATAGCGGCGGCAGCGGATAAACATACGGCTTGACGCCATCTCTTTTTCATTCGATTTCCCCCTCTTCTTTTGGGCAACGGAAAGTCCGCGGCGGCCATCAGCGCTTTCATGCCGCATTTCGGTTGAACGCTGACCGTCTGCCTGCTTTCGCATATTGTTAACTAAGTTAACTGTTTAACGAAATTATATCGTTAACTCAAAGTTAAAGCAACCCTTATTTATTGCTTTTCGCTTGAACATGTATCCGGACGTTTACGCCGATGACGGCGAGGTGGCGGGTATCGCTGCAGCAATTCGGCGGGCGTTTCGCTTTTTTACGGCAAGCTTACGTTCCAATGGGAGAAGTTTCATTTTGCATGCGCGGTTTGTCAGTAGTTCCCGATCGTCCCGCCGCTAGCGGAAGAAAATTTCCCGTTGGAGCGAAAATTGCGGTATTGCAGCGCCGCTCCGCTTGACGAACGCAAATCGAACAGGCTGCCGACGGATACGCAGTCGTCGACCCACATCTTATTGTCGGTCGCGAGTTCGCGGTAATCGCCGGACGGATCCGCAAACTTCGTATCGAATACCCGTCCGACGAGGGTTCGAGCCGCGCGGTATGTACGGGCGCTCCCGGCCTCCAGCGTCCATTGCAGTTGGTCGAACGTGCCGAGCACCACCGTTTTTCCCGGCACGGCCAGCAGGCTGACGCTTCTCGGGATCGTCGTGCCATTGAAGGCATGGGTGCGCGGATAAACCCCCTCATCGATATGCACGATGTCCGCATCCGGCATGGCCAGCGCTTTCCAGACCGATTTGAACGCCGTCGCCGGAGTCAGACCGTCATTGAGATTATTTCCCGCGCTCAAGCTGACGTAATACGTTCCGCCCGCTCCGGTGAACTTATAGTCGGCGACGTCAAAGCCCGTTCGGATCGCCCCTTGCGTATCGCGGAATACGGTTAAGGGGACATCCGTCCAGCGGAAGCCGTCCGGCGGTCCGATCGCTGCGGTGCAAGCGGGGTTTGCTCCGCAATCTGCTGCGGTGTCGCAGTCGTGGCCGCCGTACACGTCCCCCCGTGACTGCCCCCGCGAACAATGTTGTTGTCGCATTCAGTCCCGCGGCCAGCGCAACAGCGCCCCCGGCAGCCGCTCCCAGAAAAGCACGTCTTGACCACGCGTTAGCGTACTCTCCTTCGCGCGGCGCCCTCTTTCCCTTCTCCGTTCTTACCTTCATGACACACCTCTCCTCCTCAACTCCCCTCAGGAAAGCGGTTGCATAATGAAACAGCCTTACAACTAATGATCGCCGTTCACATCGCTCGCTTCTCGCGGACACTCCGTGGCCGTCTGCTCCCATGTGCCGCCGCTTCCCTGATCGGTTTACCTCTCCGATGTGCCGCCCTTACTGGACGGTAGACGCACCATCCGGCCGATTGGTGAACCGAAGCGTTACTACGGAAGATCACCTTAACGGACACCTCTGGTCCCTGTGTCGGCTGCATATGTTTCCGCAATAAAGAGGCGAACGGGCAAAAGAATGAACCAAATTTTACTATTGATGAACTTAGGTTCAGTAACAGCAACATTTGGTTCACTACTTTCGTTCCTCAGCTCAAAAAGACCAAATTGGCGACGAAATGAAGTTCACTGTTAACGTAATTTGGTTCATTCTTGCCGTTCGTATCCGCCCGCTCTTCCCTTATGATGGCATGGTTCGTCTCGCACTGTTCGTCTCGCCCTGTTCGCGCCATTCGACGAATCGGGGAGCGGTCTGCTGTCGGCTGTCAGCGGGCCTCAGCAGCCCCGCGTCTTCTTTTCTTCAGCCGCTCGTACAAGCAAGCGAGGAAATTTCCCCGGGACACGTATTCCGCATCGTCCCGAATCCCCGTTTGCCCTGACACCTCCCAGGCACGCTCCGTCGCGGCTAGCCATACCCTCGCCAATGCGGGCGGCAGGAACGGATGAGCGGCCCAATAATCCGGCGGCATGACTTCGGATTTGGGCAGACGGGGCCCCATATCAATCCCGGCCTTGAGCAAAGTCGGCGAAGCGGGAAGGACGGGCAGTCCGGCTCCACCGTCCAAGCGGCGGATGAGAGCGATCCAAGCCGACGCTTCCTTGACGGTTACCGGTTCTTCCAGCGATGCCGCGTAGTCGTCAAACAGCCCTTTCGTCCCGAAGTATTCGGCCGCCACCTGCGCCATATCGCCGCCCTCGCGCCCGAAAGCCGATGCGTCCCGGAAATAGGTGATGCGCTGCCCGATTGCGAGCAGCTCGTCTTGCAGACGGTCCACCGACAGCTCCCGGACTCCGCAGCCGAGCTCCAAACTAAGCGCCACGGCGGTTCCGGCGGCAAAACCGAGCTGCATCCATACGGGCTCCATCCGGATCGTACCGAGTCCCATGTGGGTAGCCGATACGGCAGTCGGCACGAGCAGTCTTTCGACCCGCTTCGGGACCATGCAGCCGTACGGAATTTGATAAATGGCCGTCAGCCACGGCAACGCGAGAAAGCCTTCCAGCGCGATATTTCTTCCTTCCGGCTCGCGTTTTCTTGTTGCATGCGAATCGATCGGGTAGTCGCCTATCGCTATGCTGTCCGCATGAACGGGCGCTCTGCCCGAGCCCGGCGCGATGCGCGCATCGTTTTCCGTAAACATGTACTCCCCTTCGATCCTCCGGGCTTCCCGCACATAGAGCTGCGGCGGAAAATGGCCGGATTCGGCAAATTCGTCGGCGGCATGTCCCCATCGCCCAGCGTCGAGCCGGAAGCTCTCGGGCAGCTCCTCGTCGTTCTGCAAAAACCAGAGCAAGCCTTCGACGTAGCTGCGGTGTCTCTCGACGACTTTCTCCCGGGAACGCGGGTCCGCCTCGATATAGTCGAAATTTTCCTCCGGCAGGTCGCTGGAGCACATGCAGTAATGATGATTGTTGGAATCGGTCTTGCCGTTCGGAATCGGCAGCATGTTCAGCACGTCGCGTATACCGCCGATGCGTCCTTCGCGCACGTCCGCCGGCAGACTCGCATACCGTTCGCGATCATACGGATCGGGCTTGCGGAATTCGATCCGGTTGTCCGCGCGATCGGTCAGGCAAAGACGGTAATTGTAAGCCTGTATCCGGTCGTCCCCTTCTCCCGTGCTGCCGGGAAACACTTCCTTCGAAGGGTGGAAATCCATGTACAGCTTGCCCGCATACTCTTCACCCCACTCGTCCCGCGATTCCCGTCCAAGCTTATAGGGCGCCCCTGCCATGGCGGCGAGATCGCCTTCGTAAGTCGCATCGATAAAAAGCTCCGCCGCGAACCGGCTCCCGCTTCGGCCGCCCGGACCGGCGACGTTTATCGCCCGCAGTTCGCTCCGCTCCGTCTCGACCTCCGTCAACTCGGTCCCCCTCATAAGCGTTATCCGTTCCTCGCGCCGAAGCAGTCCTTGGAGAACGTCCATCGCCACTCCGGGCTCGAACCACAGCCCTCCGTTGCACTCTTTCACTTGGACGGAATCCGCTCCATAGGCGAGCGTATAGTGCTGCAGCACGCCTTCGGCGAATTCGCGGAAAATGCCTCCGGACGACTCGAGGGAACGGATGTCGGTTCGCCCGAGACCGCTCGTCATCATGCCGCCGACATGCGCGGAAGGCTCCAGCAGCAGCGTACGCTTGCCCCGGCGCGAAGAAGCGATCGCCGCCGCGATGCCCGCCGGCGTCGCTCCGTATACGATAAGATCGAATGATTGATTAGTGATGGCCATAGTCATGATGCCTCCTTGCGGCTTATGCCGCTATGAGTAAGATAGGGATTCTGCTCGACTTGCAGTAGTTGTTGCCGCATTCCGATTCATTAGCCGGAATGGAATGATTGTCTTCTTCTTCATTCGCGATGATTCACGTTCGACACTCGTTAACAGCCTCCCCCTATCGGCCCCCTCTTCCGGCTGGATGGAGTGGTCGCCTCTCATGGTTAACGTTTAGTTAACGAATCGCGTTAACTTGATTCTACCTCGGTAACTTTCGGATTTCAACCTTTTTTTCTATGACGGCAATAATTCGACTACAGAAACGTGCATGCATCGCATGATCGTGAAGGCTTCCGCTTTTGCCGGCGCTCGCAAGACCGCGAATCCATAAAATAGCGGAACTGGCGTATGTTATGGACCCGAATTCCGGTGTCGACAGCAAAATAACGGAAAACCGTTCCTCTATAGCGATGCTGACTACCCAGTTTTACCCCTAAAGATCGAAATAAAGGAACTCTACGCCGCTAAATTCGGCAAAATATCGAAACTCGGGACAATAAAGGAATCCAGTGCCGCTAAATACAGGCAACGTGCTGCCCACGCTCCCCATAAGAGGCCCCCGGCTTGCATGCGGATCAGATAGTCTCAGTTTTTCTCTGCAGCACACCTCACGGTCCCCGCGGATGGGATGAAAAGCACCTTCAGTTGCGGCTTGTCCCCGGCACTCCTCCCCGTTATCGGCAACGACGAAAAAGCCCGCCCCGGACGGGACGGACTTCGTCTAAGATTGTGTATATCGTTCGTTGCCTATTTGGAGATGTCAACCTGTGCCGGAGGCGCGCAGGAGGCCCTCTCCGCCAGACTCGCGGAGATCAGCACCTGTCTAGCCGGCTGACCCGGATTGTCGATCAGATCGAGCAGCATTTTGGCCGACAGCGTGCCGAGCGATTCCATATCCTGCTTTACGACCGTTACCGGCGGGTTTTCCAAAGGGAAAAACGCCGTATCGTCAAACACGATCAACGACAGCTCTTCCGGCACGCTTTTCCCGATATTGCGGGAGTGGCGCAGCGTCATATGGCCGAGCAGCGAGTTGGTCGCGAAAACGGCCGTTGCGCCCATTTGTTCGAGCTGCTTCCAGCCGCTCTCCTCGGGATCGTACGAGTTCGTTACTCGTACGACGGCTTCTTCTCCCGCGGCAATGCCGGCGGCTCGGAGCGCCGAGAAAAAACCGTTCAGGCGATCCGTCTCCCACGTTAACGGCCGGCGGCCGACGACGACGGCCAGCTTGCGGTGACCGAGGCCGAGCAAATGCTCGGTTGCCATCACACCGCCGTCATAATTGTCCGAGGAGACGGAATGGAGCGCGTGGTCCCGGTCCGCGAGCCGCCGGTTCCCGACGAATACCATCGGGAAGTCCCGTTCGACCAGTCTGTCGAACCCGTACAGCTTCGGCGTGCTGGAGATGACGATGATGCCTTCCACGCCGGATTCCATCACTTTGCCGTACAAATCGTCCGTGTCCGTATCTTCGCCCGATGCGTGCATTCCGATCACAACCACATGCGCATGGTTGCGGGCCCCTTCGCCGCATATCCCCATCAGCGTGTCGCGAAAAAAACCTTGAGCGAACGATTGGTTCCCTCCGACGTACAGCACCCCGATCGAAATGCCCGCTTTTCTCCTCGGCTCCGCAACATCCGATTTGGCCGAGGAAGGCCGCTGCATATAGCCGAGTTGTTGAGCGATCGTCCTGATTTTGGCCTTCGTTTCTTCGGAAATGCGCGGATGGTCGGCAAGCGCCAGCGAAACCGTCGCTTTGGAGACACCTGCAAGTTTTGCGATGTCGTTCATCGATGTCATATCGTTTTCCCCTGTCCGCAACGTTTCCCCTTATTGTAAACAATGCAAGTTAATATTTCAATATTCATAGTTACCGTTAACTTGCCGAGTTCTCCGCGTGCTGCCGTCGTCTTAACCATTCATCGGGAAGACAGCCGCTCGACAAGCGTCAGCGGTATTTTCACTTCCCCGCCCGCAACCGGCGGCGAAAACGGCCGTTCGCCCTTGGCTTCGAGCTTCGCTTGTTCGCCCAGATGAGTCAGCATCCAGCGAAACGACATGTCGGCCTGATGCTCGTACGGAACGTTGAACGACGTAATGCCCGGGTACGAATGCCCCGCCACAAATTCGTTGTTGATGCCGACAACCTTGAACCGCCCCGGAACGTCGTACCCGCCCTCGATGAGCCGATTTTGGCAAACGAACGCCTTCCAGTCGTCGAAGCACATAACCCCGGCGGGCGTTGCATCTTCGCTGCGCTCGGCAAGCCATTCCGCCAAATCGTCGGCGGCGATATCCTCGACGTCGATCATATCGGCCGGATGTTTGCCGCCCGTGAGCCGCAGACCTTCCCGAAAGCCATGAATACGCTGCTCGTTCGTTGCGAAAGCCCGCTTATTGCCATAGTAAAAAAAAGAACGGCAGCCCTGCTCATGCAGGTGAACGACCGCATCGACGCACGCCTGATAAACATTCAGGTTGACCGTCCCGATCGCCAGGTGCTTCAGCTCGTTCCAGCAGTTGAAAAAGAGGATCGGCGTCCCGTCATTCACGACTTTGCGGGCGGAATCGCCGGACATCGCCAAGCCGTGGCAAAAAAGTCCGTCCACGCGACGTTCAAGCAACTTCTCGAGCAACCGCCGCTCGACCTTGGAATCCATGTCCGTAGAAAAAACGGACAAATGATAGCCGTACTTGTGAGCCGTCCGCTCCATCTGCTGGGCGAACAAGCCGTAATAGCCGACGAATCCCGGCAGCAGCAGTCCGACCTCATACGTCTTGCGGCGGCTTAAGGACGCGGCCATGACGTTCCGGCGGTATCCCAGCTTCGCCGCGGCTTCCTCGACCTTGCGGATCGTCTTCTCGCTCAACGGCACGTCGCGGCGATTAAGCACATTCGATACGGTCGCCGTAGACACGCCCGCCTCTTTGGCCACATCGAACACGGTAGCCTGCCGATACTCCGCCATCGATGCTTCCTCCCTATCCGTTTAAACGTTTAAATTGAGTATAATGATCAAAGTGAAAGACTGTCAATCTGCGTGCCCGCTCCGTCGCACGTTCACTTGGCATCGGTTTACGCACTTGAAAAGCTTTTCTCGAAACGTAATCGACGATGTACCATCGGAGCTTAAAAGGTTCTTTGATTTGTAACGAACATTTCACTTTATCGCTTTAGCGAAGATAGGCTTTCTGTAGCTTTAAGCCAAACGTCTATCGGCGTATTTGAAGGATGACCGACCGCGATTCAGCGGTTGTTTTCCTTGGTAAAGAAAGACTTGATTCGCTCTTACCTCTTTAGCGAAGCAAAACTTTCTTATCGTTAAGAAGAGCTTCTGATCGAAGCCTTCTCGATGAAGGACATCCGAGTTATATAAGGCCGGGGAATCACTCCGACGAACTGTAAAACATGTAGTTATTCCGGTGAAGATTTGTCTCACTTCTGTAATTAACTGGAGAATATACAGTTATTCTTGATCGTTTACGCCCATTTTACGGTCTGGTAGCGATTTACCTGCATATTTTCCAGTTCATTCAGTAAATATGGCAAATTAGCTACATATAACTGTATCATTTACAGTTAACATGTAGGGACTGGCTTCCGTTGACATCATTCGGTCGCTCTCCCTCTAGCGGATTTAAAAAGGAGAATGCCGCGGCATTCTCCTTTCCGATAATCCAGCTATGCTGAAACCCGGCTTACATGCCGAGCCATTTTTTGAACAAATGCTTCGTCGTCTCGGCGTTGATCGCCGCAATCGACGTCGTGAGCGGGATGCCTTTCGGGCAAGAGCGTACGCAGTTCTGCGAGTTGCCGCAGCCCTCGATTCCGCCATCCTCCATCAGCGCTTCCAGCCGCTCGTGCTTGTTCATTTCGCCCGTAGGGTGGGTGTTGAACAGGCGGGCTTGGGAAATCGGAGCGGGACCGATAAAGCTCGAACGGTCGTTGACGTTCGGGCAAGCTTCCAGGCAGACGCCGCACGTCATGCACTTGGACAGCTCGTACGCCCACTGACGCTTCGATTCCGCCAACCGGGGTCCCGGGCCGAGGTCGTAAGTACCGTCGATCGGAATCCATGCTTTGACCCGCTTGAGCGAATCGAACATCCGCTCGCGGTTGATAACCAGGTCGCGCACGATCGGGAACGTGGACATCGGGGCGACGCGTACCGGCTGCTCCAGCTGGTCGACCAGCGCCGAGCAAGCTTGGCGCGGCTTGCCGTTGATAACCATCGAACACGCGCCGCACACTTCCTCCAGACAATTCGACTCCCAGCATACCGGCGTCGTTTTGTCGCCCTTGGACGTTTGCGGGTTGCGCTGGATTTCCATGAGCGCGCTGATGACGTTCATATTCGGGCGGTAAGGAATTTCGAATTCTTCCGTGTACGGCTGCGAATCCGGGCCGTCCTGACGGGTGACTACCAACTTGATTTTTTTCGTCTCAGCCATGATCAGTGACCTCCCGTCTTCTTGTTCGCCGTGTAATCGCGCTTACGCGGCTCGATCAGCGAAACGTCGATATCTTCGTACGAAATTTGCGGACCGTCCGGCGTCCATTTGGCCAGCGTCGACTTCATATACTTATCGTCGTTGCGGTCCGGGGATTCCGGCTTGTAGTGCGCGCCGCGGCTCTCGTCACGCAATAGGGCGCCGACGGTCATCGCTTCGGCCAGCTCCAGCATGTTCCACAGCTGACGGGTGAAGGCGACGCCTTGGTTGTTCCAGCGCGCGGTATCGGTCATGTTGATTTTTTGGTAACGGGACTTCAATTCTTTAATTTTGTTGATCGTTTCCTGCAGCTTGCTGTTGTAGCGTACGACCGTCATGTTGTTGGTCATCCACTCGCCAAGCTCCTTATGCAGCACATAAGCGTTCTCGGTGCCGTCGAGCTTCAGCAGTCTTTCGTAATTGTCTGTATTTTTCTTCGTCTCGCGGTCGAATACGGAACTCGAAACGTCTTCGGAAGATTTGTTGAGACCTTTAATGTATTCAATCGCTTTCGGCCCGGCCACCATGCCGCCGTAGATAGCCGACAGGAGCGAGTTGGCGCCGAGACGGTTGGCGCCGTGGTATTGGTATTCGCATTCGCCCGCCGCGAACAAGCCGGGAATATTCGTCATCTGGTTGTAGTCTACCCACATGCCGCCCATCGAATAGTGAACGGCCGGGAAAATTTTCATCGGAATTTTACGCGGGTCGTCGCCCATGAATTTCTCGTAAATTTCGATGATGCCGCCAAGCTTGACATCCAATTCCTTCGGATCCTTGTGCGACAAGTCGAGATACACCATGTTCTCGCCGTTGATGCCGAGCTTCTCGTCTACGCACACGCTGAAAATTTCCCGCGTCGCGATATCGCGCGGCACGAGGTTGCCGTAGGCCGGATATTTTTCTTCAAGGAAGTACCATGGCTTGCCGTCTTTGTAAGTCCAGATCCGTCCGCCTTCGCCCCGTGCCGATTCGGACATGAGACGCAGCTTGTCGTCGCCCGGGATTGCCGTCGGGTGGATTTGGATGAATTCGCCGTTCGCATACGTAACGCCCTGTTGGTACACCGCGCTGGCAGCCGTACCCGTATTGATGACCGAGTTTGTCGTTTTGCCGAAGATGATCCCGGGACCGCCGGTAGCGAGAATGACGGCATCCGCGCGGAACGTCTGGATTTCCATGCTTCGCAAGTTTTGCGAGCTCACGCCGCGGCAAACGCCGTCGTCATCGATGGCGACGGACATGAATTCCCAATGCTCGTACTTCGTGACAAGCCCTGCGGTTTCCCAACGCCGCACTTGCTCGTCGAGCGCATACAGCAGCTGCTGGCCGGTCGTTGCGCCCGCGAATGCGGTGCGGTGGTATTGCGTGCCGCCGAACCGGCGGAAATCGAGCAGTCCTTCCGGCGTACGACTGAACATAACGCCCATCCGGTCCATCAAATGGATGATGCCCGGCGCCGCTTCGCACATCGCTTTGACGGGAGGCTGGTTGGCCAGGAAGTCTCCGCCGTAAACCGTATCGTCGAAGTGCTCCCAAGGGGAGTCGCCTTCGCCTTTCGTATTGACCGCTCCGTTAATGCCGCCTTGGGCGCATACGGAGTGGGAACGTTTAACCGGTACCAATGAGAAAAGGTCGACGTGAACCCCGGCTTCGGCCGCTTTCACGGTAGCCATAAGCCCGGCAAGTCCGCCGCCTACGACTATAATTTTGGATTTTGCCATTGCAGTTCACTCCCCCTTAATGTTTGCCCGCCATATCCAGTACGGAAGTATCCTGGAACGACGCGTCGGTGAAGGCTACCATCGTCAGGATGAACATGATGGACATGATCACGAATACGCCCATCCAGACAAAGCTCGATACGCGCTGCGCGCGCGGTCCGATCGTGATGCCCCAGCTGACCAGGAACGACCACATGCCGTTCGTAAAGTGGAAAGTCGCGGCCAGAACGCCGATCAAGTACAGCGTGAAGTAGGTCGGTGTGGTGAAAATTTCGTGCATGACGACGCCCAGACCATCGTGAGTCTCGTTGCCGATCGCCACCTGGAACCTGGTTTGGAAGAAGTGCCATGCGATGAAGATTAGCGTGACGACGCCCGTTACCCGCTGCAGCGTAAACATCAGGTTGCGGAAATACCCGTAACGGTTCACGTTGTTGCGCGATTGGAAAGCGACGAACAAGCCGTAAATGCCGTGATACAAAATAGGCAGCCAGATACCGAACACTTCCAGAAAAATAACGAGCGGCAAGCTGTTCAGCCATCGTACCGAATCGATGAACGCCTGATGTCCTCCGTTGAACGCTTCATAGTTCGTAATCAAGTGTTCGACCAGAAAAAAGCCGACGGGTATTACACCGAGCAAGGAGTGAAGCTTTCGGTAGTAATAGGAATTACCGGTCATGGAAACGAGTTCCCCCCTAGAGAAATATGACAACGTGTGCAAAACAAACCATCTCTCATTGTACTCCCGAGTTTGACAAGCGTCAACAAAATGTCGTATACAGTCGAAATATCGACAGTATCGCACATCGTCGATATTTCGACGTTATCGGCATCATGCGTATACTTGCCTATTTTGCCAAGGAAGGACATGTTTAAACCCAGGATTGTGAACAATGTTTGACAGCTTTCATGTTACTCCCAAAGGTCTTATAATGGAAGTGCCGATTTATTATAATCGGTTATGCAATAAAGGTATAAGAGCACATTGGCGCCTATAAGAGATCCTTATGGACGATCCCGGTTGTCAGCCGTATATTTGGATGGTACCACATCAAGCATCGCCCTATTAATTAACCAAATTCGTTATTGCTGAACCTCATTGCGCTATCCTATTTAATGAAGGAGCTGAATCGCATGCTGCCGAATTTGGAAGCATTCGCCTCCGTCGTCGAACACGGAAGCTTGAACCGGGCCGCCCAGACGCTCAATATTTCGCAGCCCGCGCTTTCGCGGAAAATCGCCCAGCTCGAGGAGCAGCTCGGCATTTTGCTGTTCGATCGCAAAGGGAAAAAGCTGGAGCTGACCAGACTCGGTCAAATCTGCTACGAGTATGCGATCGAGCTGTCCGAGATGGAGCGCAAGCTTCTGCTGCGCATCGCCGAATACCGCTCGTCCTACAAGAGCATTACGATCGGCGCGAGCCTGACCACGCTGCAATCGACGCTTCCCGACCTGATCGCCTTGTATACCCGCGATTTTCCGGAGACGGATATTAAGGCCATAACCGGGAAGACGCACGAAATCGTCAGCCTCGTCAAAGAAAAAAAAGTCGATCTCGGGCTTGTCGCCTCGAAAATCGACAGTCCCGAGCTCACCTGCGTCCCGTTGTTCGACGATCATCTCTGTCTCGTGCTGCCCGCATACCATAAGTGGGCGGACAAGCCGGCGATCGAGATCACCGAGCTGCAAGAGCTGCCGATGATCTTGTTCTCGAAAGGAACGTGGTACCGCATCCTGATGGACGAGCTGTTCCACCGGTACACGGTGTATCCGGACGTGAAGATGGAAATCGATTCGTTCGAGGCGATTCTCCGTCTCGTCTCTACCTGCAACGTAGCGACGCTGCTGCCGAAATCATACTTGCGCCAGATGATGCTGGACAACAACGGACTCGTGCTGCGCAACATTCCGGAGCTGCAAGAAACGACGAGAACGACGTCCCTTCTATTCGGTCACGAATCGACGCTCAACGCTTCGACGCGCCAATGGATTCGCAAAGCGAAGGAGCATTATGCGCGCGACGGCAACGCCCTCCTGTAAGCGATCCTCGCGCTACTCCTCCAAGCCCAGCCTCCTCGCCGCATAGGCGGTCGAGCTGGCCTGCACGACAATCGTAAGCAGGATGGCCATAAAGGTGACCGCGGCGATAACGTCGGCATGGGCGATACCCGCTCCCGCGATCATCCCGGACAGCGCGGCGGGGATGACTCCCGTTTCCCGCACCCAGCACATGAACAGCAGCTCATTCCGCTCCCACTTCGCTCTGCGGTCCGGCAGAGCGCACGCGTACACCGTTGCGGGACGCGCGATCGCCATGAATACGACGATGACGGCGAGCCCCGGCAGCAAATAATGTTTCACGACGCCGAAGTCGACTTGGCTTCCCAATAAGATGAATATAAGCATCCGCATGATGACCGTAATGTTATCGGAGAAATGCGCCATTTCATGCAGCTTGTCCTCCATCCTCAAGCCGAATGCCCCGGAATTGCCCCATAACAGCCCTGCCGTAAACGTAGCCATAAAGCCGCTCACCCCAAGCTGCTCCCCGAGCAAATAAGCGCCCAATGCCGTAACGACCATCGCGATCGTCGTATAATCCCGCAGAAAACCGACCCGCAAATGGGCAACCAAATACGTCATCAGAAACCCGGCGACCAAGCCGAGCAAAATGCCCCCTGCGGCCGATTTGACGAAATCGGCGACGGCTCCGGCAAGCGTCACCTTCTCCGTGCCGAGAATAACCGCCATGATCGAGAAGGTCAAGATGGATCCGGTGGCGTCGTTAAAAGCCGATTCGCTTTCCACCGTTTCCCGCACCTTCTCGCGAATGCGCACTTGACGGAACACCGGTATGATCGTCGCCGGGTCCGTGGAGCTTATCACCGCTCCGAGCAGCATGGCATGCAACCACGGCAAGCCGAGCACGTAGTGGGACGCCGCCGCCACTATGCAAGCGGTAATCAATACGCCCGGCACGCTCAGGAGCGTCAGCGTCACCCACACCTTCCTCAGCCCGGACAAGCGGATATTCCGGCCGCCGTCGAACAGGATGAGTGCGGAGCCTATGGTCAAAATGAACTGGTTCGTAAACGAGCTGCTCGTTTCCGTGACCAGATGAAGTCCTTGTCCGACTACAATGCCGGCCACGAGGAAAAGCGCCACGTCGGGCACCTTGAGGACGGAGGCCAGCTTCCCCGACACCATGCCCACTGCGAATAGGAAGACTAGCAGAAAAATGACGTGATGGATGATCAGATCCGTTCCGTTGTCCAAGCTCGCCGCCTCCCGTGCCTGCTATTATGAGCCGACCAGCTCATCCTCGAACGATTCGATCTGCTTGTTCGTCCCGATGATGACCATGACGTCGCGTTCGTTGATCACGTCCGTAGCGGCAGGGGCGATAATAACGCCGCTTTTTTTATTGATTGCCACGACGCTGCAGCCGTATTTCGCCCTCGGGTCCAGCTCCTTGAGCGTTACCCCGTTCAACTTGCCCGGTACGGAAAGCTCTACGATCGTATACTCCTTGGACAGCTCGATATAATCCAGCAAATTCGGGTTTACGAGCTGATGAGCGACCCGTATCCCCATATCCCGTTCCGGATAAATGACCCTGTCCACGCCCAGACGTTCCAATACTTTGCCGTGCAGCTCTGTCAACGCTTTCGCCACTACCATTCTCACGCCGAGATCTTTCAGCAAAATTGCCGTCATGATGCTGGCCTGTATGTCGTCCCCGATGGCCACGATGGCGCAATCGAAGTTGCGTATGCCGATGGAGCGGAGCGTTTCCTCCTCGGTCGAATCCGCGACGATCGCATGCGTCAGGACGTCGGCCATCTCGTCCACGGTTTCCTCGTCCCGATCGATCCCGAGCACCTCCAAGCCCTGGCTGACCAACTCCTTGGCCAGGCTGGAGCCGAACCTTCCCAAGCCGATTACGGCGAATTGCTTCATTTTCATATTGAACTTCTCCTATCCGATAATGATTTTGCCTTCCGGATGTCGGTACAGCTCTTTTTCCGGTTTCGGCTGCAAAGCGTAGGCCAGCGTGATCGGCCCGAGACGGCCCGCGAACATCGTCAGCATGATCATGATTTTGCCGAAGACGGTCAAATCCGGGGTCAGTCCCATCGAGAGCCCCACCGTACCGAAAGCGGACGTCACTTCGAACAAAATCATCAAAAATTGATGGTCCTCCGTCGTAGACAGCACCATCGCTACGACAATGACGAGAAAGATGGCGAACAACGTCAGCGTAATCGCTTTATAAATACGGTCTTTGGCCAGACGGTGATGAAACAGCACGATGTCTTCCTTTCCTCGGATCATAGCTACCATCGCGCCGATAAGCGTAGTAAACGTCGTTGTTTTGATCCCGCCTCCCGTGGAGCCCGGAGACGCGCCGATGAACATTAAAATAATGATGAAAAATTGCGTCGCTTGGCGAAGACCCGCGATATCCACCGTGTTGGCGCCGGCCGTACGCGGCGTCACCGATTGAAAGAAAGCCGCGAGCACTTTCCCGGTTCCGTTCAGCGAGCCCAGCGTTCGAGGATTCGTATATTCGAATAGAAAGATGACGATCGCTCCCAGAACGATCAGAAACGAAGTCATGCTTAGAACGACCTTCGAATGCAGAGACAGCTTCCGCTTCGTTTTATAATCCATAACGTCGGACATGACGATAAACCCGATCCCGCCCAATATAATAAGCGCCATCGCCACTACATTGATCAAAACATCGTCCGCATAGGGCATCAGGCTGCGGAATTCGCCGGATAAATCGAAGCCGGCATTGTTGAACATCGAGACGGCATGGAACAATCCTTTGTAGACCGCCACTCCGACGGGGTAGTCGAACGACCAGCGTATCGCGAACAGCAGCGCGGCGACCAGCTCGATCGTCAGCGAGTACACGAGCACTTTCCGAATAAGCCGGACGATCCCTTCCATCGAGCCCTGATTCAACGCCTCCTGCAAAATGAGCCGCTCCCGCAATGAAATCCGTTTGCGCAGGACGAGCGCGATCAGCGTGGACATCGTCATGAAACCGAGACCGCCTATTTGGATCAGCGCCATAATGACCACTTGCCCGAAAACGGTAAAATAAGTTCCCGTATCGACGACGACCAAGCCGGTTACGCAGGTCGCGGAAGTCGCCGTAAATAGCGCGTCGATAATCGGAAGACCTTCCCCGTTCGAGGTCGAGACGGGCATCGAGAGCAGAAGGCCGCCCAGCAAAATAATTGCGGCGAATCCGATTACGAGAATTTGCGGCGGCGTAAGCCGCTCGAGTACGGGTTTGCCTTTCAACGAAATCACCTCATTATGATGGAAACCCGGCCGCACCGTTGTCTTTTTTTGGCAACAAAAAAAGACACTGGAATCCCAATGCCGCAAACGGTGTGGTTTCCTGACTGGAGCCTACGAGGTTAGCTGACGGATTCGGGTTGTTAGGCACCCTATTCGCCTTTCCGCCGGAACGGATTGACGAAATTCACCCCTGAAATACATGGTTCCCCCGTTTTCGTAAAGAAATTCGGCTCGGTATGGTTGATATTGGCTAACGAAGTGATTATAATCCTGCCGGGCGAAGATCACAAAGCCGCAATTTCATGAAAAACGAGTTGAAAACACGGCTTGAGGCTAATTAGACGGCTAGCCGAGCACTTTTCGTTGTCCTTACCTTCGTTGCTTCCGTTTAAGAGCTGTTACGCAAATAGCGCATGTAAATGCTGACGGCATCCGAAGTGGCATTTCGAAAAAAAGTGTGATACGGTTAGAAAAAAAGGGAGGGCTTGCATGCCGCGTCCGCAAACATCATGGCTCGGGACTCTCGCTATTCTCGGAATTGTTCTATTTATCGTTACGAATTGGTGGCCAACCTTTACGGGAAAAGAAAATAAAAACGCGATGTTGGAGACGCGCCCGTCGATATCGAAGCAGGAGGCCGCAGACGCCGCGGCAACGTATGTGGAGCAATTGGGGGGCGGTGCGGCAACCAGCCGGTTCGTCGTCTACCAATCCAATAAGCTGCTTAGCGGATACGTGCAGAAGGAGCATATGACGGCGGACTACAAGTCCCGCTTCCTCGAGCGCGTTCCGATCGACTTCTATCGGGTCGAGCTGAAGACGGACCGAAACGCGGACTATATGGTGGATGTCCATATGACGAACGGCTCGGTTATCGGCTGGCAAATGCGCAGCAAAGCCGAAGCGCCGTCCGCAAGAGACGGACGGCGAATGGCGGAAGCGTATTTGCGGCAAGCCGGCAAACCGCTGGACGACTACCAGATGCTCCTCCCGAACTCCTCCTCGCCCTACCAATTCGCCTTCGAGCACCGTACCGCCAAGATCGGCGAAGCGAAGCTGCGGGAAATCGTCGAAATTCGCGGAGGACAAATCAGCGCATTCCGCACGGAGCTGCGCGTGCCCGACAGCCATTACGCCTGGGTTGCCAAGCAGGACCGCGCCGCCTCGGAGATGACGCAATGGAATATGATCCTGTCCGTTCTGATGGGCATAGCCGCCATCGTGCTGGCCATTGTCCACCGCAAGCAGATCGCATTCCTCCGCGGTATTTGGCTGACGATTACGTTCCTGGTGCTGTATTGGATCAACAATGCGAATATGCTGCCGGCATTCAAGACGCTTGACGGAACGGGGACCGATCCGTTTCTGACGAGCGACGGCGCGCTCGTCATGATTACGGTCATGAACGTCGTCGTGGCCTTCCTCGGCATTATCGGCTATTTTTCATTGGCTTCCGGACAACCGATGTGGCGCGAGCGCGGACTGCACTTATGGCCCAGATGGCGGGAGCCGGAGTTTGGCCGGGATACGCTGGATAGTATGAAACGGGGGTATTTGCTTGCCTTCCTCATACTCGGCCTCCAGTCGCTGTTGTTCTTTATCGCCGAGCAACGATTCGATATGTGGGCGGTCAACGACCCGTCCGGATCGATGTACAACCTGCTCAGGCCGGAGCTGTTTCCGTTGATGGCGTGGACCGCGGCCATATCCGAAGAAGCGATATACCGATTTTTCGGTATCGCCATTTTCAAAAAGCTGCTTCGCAGTACGTTTCTGGCCGTTCTCGTGCCGAGCATGATATGGGCGTTCAGCCATACCCAGTATCCGATCTATCCCGTATACACCCGATTCGTGGAAGTGACGCTTCTCGGCATCGTCTTCGGATACGCGTTCCTGAAATTCGGCTTCGCGACCGTCTTATTCGCTCACGCCACGATGGACACTCTGCTCATGAGCTTCTCGCTCATGAATCTGGGAGAGGCCCGATATGTCGGGCTCGGATTATTTTATATCGCGATGCCGGCACTCGTGGCATGGATCATTTGGCGTCTGCATCACGCCATCGTCGGACGGAGGAGCATCCGCGTCAACTGATTGTTCGTGGCAATCGAATCCGATATGAAAAGCCCGAAGGCTCAATTGCGCCTTCGGGCTTTTTTGCGCTATTTGCCTTATTCGGCAGTATCGGACGAAGCGTCCGGACCGTGCAAAGCGGCCAATATATCGCGGGCCAGCTTGTCGCCGATGCCGAGCGGACGAAAATCGTCGACCGCCGCTTCCTTAATTTTTTTGAGCGAGCCGAAATGTTTGAGCAGCAGCTTTCGCCGCTTCTCCCCGATACCCGGGATCGAATCCAGCTGGGAAACGACCATCGATTTCGCCCGCGTCTCCCTATGGAACGTGATGGCGAACCGGTGAACTTCCTCCTGGATGCGCTGAAGCAAGTAAAATTCCTGGCTGTCCCGGGGAAGCGGAACGATTTCCGGCGGGTCGCCTATCAGGAGCTGCGCCGTTTTGTGCTTGGCGTCCTTCACCAGACCGCATACCGGAATATATAGCCCCAGCTCGTTCTCCAGCACGTCCACCGCCGCCGATATTTGTCCTTTGCCCCCGTCCACGACGACTAGATCCGGCATCGGCAGCTGCTCCTTCAGCACGCGCTCGTAGCGGCGACGGACGACCTCGCGCATCGTCTCGTAATCGTCCGGACCTTGAACGGTGCGGACTTTATACTTGCGATACTCTTTGCGGTCCGGCTTGCCGTCGACGAATACGACCATCGCCGATACGGGATTGGTGCCTTGGATGTTGGAGTTGTCGAACGCTTCGATCCGGCGGATCGTTCCGGTGCCGATCCATTCTCCCAAGCTCTCCACCGCTTTGACGGTACGCTCCTCGTCCCTCTCGATCAGACGGAACTTCTCCTCGAGTGCTACTTTGGCATTGTCGCAAGCCATTCCTACGAGCTGCTTCTTCCTGCCCCGCTGCGGTTGGTGCACCTTGATCCGCAACCACTTCTCCAACGACTCCGCCACCTCGGCGTCCGAGTGTCGTTCCTTGGCCAGCGGATCGCTGACCGGGGCGGGCGTTTCACCTTGTTCCGCAGTCGAAGCCGCCGCCTCGGAAATAGCCGTAAGCTCGGTCGATTCGGCCGAATCCGTCAGCTTCGCTTGCTTCGCTCCAGCCGTTCCGCGTTCTTCCGAGGACGGCAAAAACATCTCCTTGGGCAGAGCCGGGTTGTCGCTGTAATATTGCGTCACGAACGTAATGAAGTCCTCGTATTCGTCGCCGTAATACGGAAACAGCGACACGTGGCGCTCGATCATTTTGCCTTGCCGCATGTACAAAATTTGAACGCACATCCAGCCTTTGTCGACGGCATAGCCGAATACGTCGCGGTCTACCGCATCCGTCATCGTGATCGTCTGCTTCTCCATGACGGCGTCGATGCTGACGATTTGGTCGCGAAGCTCCTTCGCCCGCTCGAAATTCAATTCTTCGGAGGCGGCCAGCATTTTGCGGGACAGCTCGTCCTTGATCGCCTCGTGACCGCCGTTCAAAAACCGCGAAATCTCCTGCACCATCCGTTCGTATTCGCCGATCGGTATTTCGAATTCGCACGGAGCCACGCATTGCCCAAGGTGGTAATACAAGCAGACGCGATCCGGCAGCGTTTTGCACTTCCGCAGCGGGTACAGCCTGTCGAGCAGCTTTTTCGTCTGCTGGGCCGCGAACGCGTTCGGATAAGGACCGAAATATTTCGCTTTATCTTTCAGCACTTTGCGCGTTACCTCGAGACGCGGGTGCGTTTCATGCGTAATCTTGATATACGGAAACGATTTGTCGTCCTTCAGCAGGACGTTGTAGCGCGGGTAGTACTGCTTGATCAGGTTGCACTCGAGAATGAGCGCTTCCATGTTGCTTGCGGTAACGATGTATTCGAAATCGCATATTTCCGTAACGAGCCGCTGCGTCTTCCCGTCGTGGCTGCCCGAAAAATAGGAACGGACCCGGTTTTTCAACACTTTCGCTTTGCCGACGTAAATGATCGTTCCATCCCGATTTTTCATCAAATAACAGCCCGGCTTGTCCGGAAGCAGAGCAAGCTTCCGTCGGATCGATTCCGACGTTTTGTCGCGTCCTCCCCCTATACCCTCTTCGGACATGGTTCCCTCTCCCTTCTACACCCCAAGCTTCCCGGTTCTCGGGGGCTCCCCCGAAAGTACTTGGACTAGGCTTCGTAGAGCCCGCTGCACTTTTGGGGGACCAAAAAAAGGTCCCGTTCCCGCAAGGCGCGAAAACAGAACCTTCGTCGTCCCTATTGTTATCATACGACGAGCGGGACTGTTCGCACAATCCCGCCCGCGAATGTAACGTTTGTCAGCTTACAGATGACGGCCGACTACGCTTTTCAATGCATCCTTAGGCTGGAAGCCGACAATTTTGTCGACCGGCTGGCCGTCCTTGAACACGATCAGCGTCGGAATGCTCATGACGCCGAAGCGGGAAGCGGACTCCGGATTGTCGTCCACGTTCAATTTGGCGATTTTGAGCTGCTCGCCTACTTCTTTATCCAAATCTTCCAAAACCGGTGCAATCATTTTGCAAGGTCCGCACCATGGAGCCCAAAAATCGACAAGAACCGTACCGCTCCCCTCGACTTCGCTTTTAAACGATTGATCGGATACGTTAACGATAGCCACAGGATTTCCTCCTTATACTTACAAAAAGTGTGTACCTGACTATTTTAATGATTATTGTCCAACATGTAAAGTATACCACAATCCGGGCTACTTTCATAACTGAAAACATATTCCGCTGCACATCCGCGCATACTATGGACAACGACGAATTTGCAAATGTCGCAGTATTGTCACACTTATTTTGCTTTACAATGGAATCCGCGATTCGGTATACTAATCATAGCCAATTTTGCTAATAGGACGATTAGCACGGGAGGAATACGCGCATGACAGATCCTAGACTGCACACGAACGAAGAGCCTAGAAACGATTTTATGGACGTTGCCATGGGCTTCGCCGTCACTTTCGGTATTTTCTTTTTGATGGCTCTCGTAGCGACGATCATTACTTTGTTCTGATCCGCCTTGGACCCGGACTAGCGGCACACGAAGAAAAAGCCCCTCCGCTTAAGGAGAGGGCTTTTTTTGCCGTTCAGGCAGTTTGTTCCGTAAGGGACCTGCACGCCCCCAAACAAAAACGGGAGCTTTATGCTCCCGCCTTGCCGCGTTTATTCGTGCCGTTCACGACGACGACTTCGACAAACGGCCGGATCCGGTCCATAATACGCTGTCCCTTGTATTCCTCGTCCCCGTCCTTGCTCGTAAAGCTGAAATGCTTCTCCAGCTCCTCCGGCTCATGGTTGGACGTAAAAAAGGTCGGCTTCCGGTTCATCCTGTAATTGAGTATCGCCCCCATGACGTGATCTCGCACCCACGGGCTCAAGTTCTCCGCGCCGATATCGTCGAATACGAGCAGGTCGGTTTCCTTCAGCAGATCGATCGTTTCCTTCATCCGCTGCGGCTCGGAGAACATCGATTTCAGGTCTTCCACGAAGTCCGGCATATAGACGATTGCGCCGGACTGTCCGCTCTTCGCCAACTGGTACAGCATATAGCACATCAGGAACGTTTTGCCGGTGCCGAACGGCCCGACGAGATACAACCCTTCCTTTTGCAGCCCTTCCGCTTGCGTGCGGCGAATATATTTGAGAATGGCTCCGACCGCTTCCACCCGTTCGGGATCGATATCGACGATCTCGTCGGTCGAATAGCCGTGCGTCAGCGCCGTATTGTCGATATAGAAGCTGCGGATCCGATTGCGGATCGCATCCTGGGACTGTTTGGCGATCAGCTTTTTGCAGGATACTTTACGGTCGTGCAAATAGGTCGTATCGCCCACCGTCTCCACCGACAGCATCGTGTAGTGGCCTTCGAAATCGTTCGGACAGCGCTCCAGACCCGGGCAATTCGAGCAATTGCGATGCTCGGTCACGTATTGATACAGCCGGTTCATATTGATTTTGATCGTCCGGTCATCCAATTCCGGGTAGCTCGCGCGCAGCCTCTGAACGAGCGGATCGTCAAGCAGCTGCTTCGTCTTGTTCTCGGCCCGCTGGGCAAAAGAAAGCTTCCGCCAATTTCCAAGCGCGTCGGATAACGATTCCATATGAATAAGCACGCTCCCTTCCCTCTTCGTCAGAGTGTCCGATTCGACACATCAAGTCCCTTTGCCGTCTATTTCCCTGGCCAGCTTGCGGATTTCCGCCAGCTTCTCCTCGCTGACCGGCCTTTGCGTCGGGATATCGGTAATAATCGCGATTTTCGGCTTTTGCGTACGTGCGCTTCCCCGTCCTTTGCCGGGAACCGGCGTAAGCTTGCCGTCCGCTTTGGCGAACGCATTCGTCCGCTTCATCGTTTGATCGCGTATGTAGGCGACTGCTTGCTCGTAGCTGCCGACCCCTTTGGCCATCATGTTGGAGGCGACGGAGTCGATATAGTTTTTCGTCCAGGACGATTCCTTGTACACATGCAGATGATGGATCATGACGTTGATCACTTCGTCCGGCATCCGGTAATTGACGTCGATTTTCTCGAAAATATCGGAAACCGGCTTCGGTACGGAGCCTCTCGGGAAAAACCGTTCGAGCACCTTCGTATAAGGCTCGTTGCGCATGATCAAATTGTATTGATGCTGGTTGCACTGGCTGATGAACATCGCCGGCACCTCGAGGTAATACTGCATCTCGACCGGCTTTTCTTCGAGCGCGTCGGACGGGTCCGTTTTCGCTATCCCGGCGATTTTGTGGAATAGCCTCTCCCTTTCTTGCTCCCGATCCTTGTCCTGTCGGAAATACAAGTTCGCTTTATACTGCATCATATCGCTCTCCAGCTCGCCGTCCTCGGAGAACATCCCGTCCTCGTCCAGCAGCCTGCACGTTTCCCGGAGCGATAAATTGTATTTGCGGGCGATTTTGTTAATCTCGAACATTTGTTCGGGATTGTGCCGCAAGTTTTCGACGAACGGCCGGTTGCGGGAAGTACCGCGCGGGAAGCGCTGAATAATTTCGCTGTAATGGAACGCCTTGCTCGTAATGTCGATCGTCCGTTCGGTCTCCCGGGCCGGGGCCGTTTCCTGCAGCGCCTGCTCCAGCTCATAGTCGATCACGTTCGCGTTCAAGCGGAACAATTCGTAGAACGGCATCGATAAATCTTCCGAATGAAGCCCGGGATCCTGCATCTCCTCGGGCTCCGGCGAGTAGAACTGCTCCCTTAGCGAGAGTACGGCGTATTTGCCGACCTTATCGTGCAGCAGCATGACCAAATGCTGGTTTTTGAAAAATTCCTGCGGCGTCAAAGGCTGGGAGAGCACATATTCGTACATGTAGTCATCGGCGGCCGGGGAATATTTGCGGTTCGTTTGCAAAAGCCCGATCGCTTCGAGCCTCGATGTCTGCTCGGCCAGCAGCCTGCGCCCCCGTTCCCCCTGCTCCAGCTCAAGCGCCATGAACAGCCTCCGCTGCTGCTCGAGCTCCGAGAAGCCTGTGCGGTCGCCGGATACTTGCTGGTACAACGTATGGTAGACGCTGATGGCGAAGCCGCCGATCATCGGCTGATAGATGGCGGAGAACATCCGGTAATCAAGCCCGCTTAACGCAAAATCCCGGTAAACGCAAAACCGGTGGTTTTCCGTAAAGTGAAGTATGTTCGTAATACGCATAAAAAGTTTCCCCATTCCTGTTTCAACGGCCATGCGAACGGCTTATCGAATCCGTTCCTCTATTCTATCACAAAATAGTTCCGAAAGTGTCGAAAACCTTGTTCCTCTCAACCTAGTAAAATACGTCCAAACTTCAACAAAAAAAGACCCGGCCCAATCGTTCAGGCCAGGAGCTCTTACCGGATCCCGCTTACAATTCCGCCTGCTCCTCCGCCCGCGAAGCGGTGCCGGGGGCCGGAACCTGTGCCGCATACTCCGGTTCGCCGGTTGCTTGCGCCGTTGCTCGATCGGGCGTTGCCAAGCGCTTGCGGGCGCGAATCCAGCGGCGAATGATCTCGTTCATCTCCGCCGCGGCTTTTGTCGGAATTTGGTGCTTCTCGCCGTCCAGCACGTGCACCTCGCACTCGGGCAGCTCCTTCTCCAGCTTCTCGCGATACCGTTTGAAGCCCCCGTCCTTCTCCCCATACACTAGCAGTACCGGAGCCCGCAATTCGGACAGCCGCCCCGTACAATTGTAGCGCAGGCTATATTTGTAGAACTGGTGAATGTTGGCTGCATTGCCCCGCTTCGCATCCTGCAGCAAATTGCGGTACGTCAAGCCGCTGTCCGCATTCCCCCAGGTGATGCCGCGCATCAGCACCTTGGTCATTGTCTTCATTCCGGACAATCCGGCGGCGATGCGGATCCGGCTCTTCAAGACGATATCGCTGACCTCGGACATGGCACTGACGAGTATGCCCCCGTCAAACCGTTCGGGATGCGTCAGCAGTGCCTCCAGCGCGATCGAGCCGCCGGTCGAATAGCCGCATATGTACGCTTTGCGGATGCCCAGATGATCCAACAGCTGCTTGATGTCTTCGACGATCAGGGCATATGTGAGCGGGGCTTTCGACGCGTTGCTTTTGCCGTGTCCCCGTATGTCGAACGTGATGACCGAAAACTCTCCCGCCAGCTGCACCTGCTGGTAGCGGAAATTGGCGCTCGTCAGCAGCGGCGGATGAATGAACACGATCGGCGTCCCTTTGCCGTGAACCTGATAATGGATAACCGTTCCGTTAATGGCCGCACTCGGCATGGATTCGTTCCCTCCCGGAGAATAAGTTGACATTTCTAACCTATACGTTTCCCCGGAAAGCGGTCTTTTATCGAGCAAGCGATCATGACAGGACAAAAAAGCTTTGACCGAACCTCGAGACGTTGTGGAAGTGTACAAAAAAGTGGAAGCTGTGGAAGCAAGGGGTTCTATTCTCTTTTTGACTTTCCCAACAACCTAAAAAACCTCACGTCTCCGCAAATAACGGAACGTTTTTCCGTTACTCCTTCAATTTCCGCAATATTTCCAAAAATAGCGGAACTTCGTTCCGTTATATCCCGCTTGCCGCTAAACAACGGTCCGAAACCGCGGATTAGCGGAATTCTTTTCCTTTATCGTGCTGTCGATAGCGGTATTCGAATGTATAGCGTACGTATGTTCCGCTATTTCTTAAACCAGTAAGCTCCGAAAAGCAATCGGGACCGGAGTTGCGCCGGCAGCCTTTTTGCCGCTTGTCGTATGCGTATTACGCTGCAGACAAAAAAAGCTTCTCCGGAAAGGAGAAGCTTGCCCTCAAAACATTTTGTAACCGCGCACTCTCAACAAATGGATCGTCTTGCCGCTAAGCACCGCACCCGCCAGTCCGCAGACGAACAAGAAATATTCGCCGAACTTCAGCTCGGCCAAATGCGCAAGCAGGGAGCCCGAGTTCCAAGCCCAATAACAGAGCATGCCGATGACGGCAACGATGTACAAATAAATTGGAAAATGGGTCGTTTTCAGCAGCATGTTGAAAATGAAGCCGATTCCGAACATGAGCACGAACACGAGCACCATCAATATGAACAACTGGATAAAGTCTATCATGACTAGTACCTCCCGCAAGCTTTCCCGCATTTCACGTCCATTGTAGAGGAAACGGCCCGCGAAGTAAAGGCCTCATCGGCGAAAGTCAGTAATCCGTCACTTCTCCGCCGCAAAAAAAGGGAACGCCGCGGGCTACAGCGGAATACGATTGAAATATAGGCTCTAACCGAAAGGAAGGAATGCCCCATGCTGAACAAACCGTATACGCTGCCCGTGCAAATTCAAACGATTCACCGGATCGGACCGAAGCTCGATCTGTACGTCCCCCGGGTCGTGAACGCCCCGAATGCGGCGGCGCAAACGAATATCAACAACGCGATTGCCAAAGAAGTGCAGTCCATGCTGAAGCAATTGGGCTACGTCCCGAATTCGAAAACGACGGAAATCAACGGCTTCTACGAGGTGAAGACGAACGAACGGGGCCTGCTCAGCATCGCTCTGAACATCTACGGCTACACGGAGCACGCCGCTCACGGCTTGACGCTGCTCAAGTCGCTGACCTTCGATATAACGACGGGAAACGTATATTCGTTAGGCGACCTGTTCGCTCCGGGAAGCGATTACGTTAAACGGATTTCCGACATTGTCAAGGCGCAAATCGCCGAACGCGGCATCGAAACGCTGCAGCCCTTCACCTCGATTCGTCCCGATCAGGACTATTACGTCGCGGACAAAGCGATCGTCGTCTATTTTCAGTTATACGAAATTACGCCGTACGTGTTCGGCTTTCCGATGTTCCCGATATCCGTCTACTCGCTGCAGGACATCATTCCGGACAGCAGTCCGATCCAGCCGATGACGATCAACGATTAGCCCGCTCCCCTTGCCGAAGGCAGGGGGTTTTACGTGCGGTTTAATGCTCGATTACGTTCGATCCGATCCAGCTTGTCCAAAATCGATTGCATAGGCTCGAACATGGAGAAACTCTCCTCTCAACTAATAAATGTGTTGAATTTGCCCTTTTCTGATTGTTTCGTTACAATATTTTTGGAAACCGACTAATAGAACGGACTATCCGAGAGGAGTGGCATCTATGAGCGAGGCAGTAAATACGCTGGAGGGCTGGTACGCCCTGCACGATTTCCGCGCGATCGATTGGAACGCCTGGAAGCGTCTATCCGCCGAGGAGCGGGCCAAAGCGGAGGACGAGCTGTATACGCTGCTGCAGGAGTACAGTGCGATCGAGCAGCGCAAGGAAGGCAGCACCGCTTTTTATACCGTCGTCGGACAGAAAGCGGATTTCGTCTTTATGCATTTGAGAGAAACGCTGGACGAGCTGAACGCGTTGGAGAACGCCTTTAACAAAACGACATTCGCCCAATATACGATACCCGTCTATTCGTACGTATCGATCGTCGAATTGAGCAGCTATATGGCGAAGCCGGGCACGGATCCGATGCAGGACCCGGAAATTATGGCGCGCCTGAAGCCGATTTTGCCAAAGTCCAAGCATATTTGCTTCTACCCGATGAACAAGCGCCGTTCCGGCGACGACAACTGGTACATGCTGAGCATGGAGGAGCGCCGCGGCTTTATGCGCAGCCACGGGATGATCGGGCGCAGCTATGCCGGCCGCGTCAAGCAGATCATTACCGGCTCCGTCGGTCTCGACGACTGGGAGTGGGGCGTTACGCTGTTCTCGGACGATCCGCTTACGTTCAAGAAGCTCGTGTACGAAATGCGCTTCGATGAAGCGAGCGCCCGTTTCGGCGAATTCGGCGCCTTTTACGTAGGCAACCTTCTTGATGCCGAAAAATGTGGCAGCTTGCTCAAAGTGTGAATTTTCGCAAGTCGTTCCGATATACGGAAAGCCCGGTCCGCGAAGGACCGGGCTTTTTATGAGGACGATACGGCTCCAAGCCAAGATCAGAAAGGATAACAGACCGGAATGTCCAACTTGCGCTTCTCCATTTCTTTGCGCAAAATCAAAATAAAATCCTCATCGAGCTTCCACTGAACGGATCGGATGTAGCATTCGACCAAATGCTCGTCTTTGAGCCGTCTCATCGTACGCCCTCCCGGACAACCGCTCTCGGCCCGATCTCCATTTCACGTACGGCCGTATCCGTTATCGTCTTGAAAGTTCTCGCCTTTTGCAATATTTCTCGGGACATGTCCCGCAAAAAGAGTTCGGATTCTCCGCTATCGGTCAGCAAATAGAGGCGGTGCTTGTTGTTGTGCAACACGGTTTGAATCGCCAATTCAAAGAAACGTTCGTCTCCTTGACTTACCTTCATCATCACTCGTCCCCTCCCAGGCTGTCATCGTGCAGCATTAAACGGTTACACGACTTCCATATTTATACACCTATGTTAACGAAGTTTGAGTCCCGCGTCAGCGCAAACTTGTTGCATTTGAATGCAAATCGGTTTGCATCCGAATGCAAATCCAAGCGGAGCCTGCAAAAGCACCTTATTTTGCACTCCATCGATATATTTCGCACGGTCATCGAATTTTCAGGAAGTTATGAATGACAGCTTCCCCAAATTTTTGCAGGAAATATGTCCGACAGAAGTCGAAATAACCGTCCTTTCAGCCGAAAAAACGATATAATGGTTTTATAGATTTGATTTGACGACAAAGGATCGGGATCATATATGGCAAAAGCGGATCAACTGCTGGCCGTGCTGTGGCTTCTGAGATCGAGAAGCCGCATGACCGCGGAACAGCTGGCCGAACAATTGGAAACGAGCGTGCGCACGATTTACCGTTATATTGACGCCCTATGCATGAGCGGTGTTCCGGTGGAGGCCGAGTCGGGACACGGCGGCGGCTACCGGCTGCCTCCGACATTCCGGGATGCGCCGTTATTTTTCAGCATCGACGAGTTGAAGGCGATGGTGCACGCGGGGCAATTTGCGGAGCAGGCCGGTTATCCGTATACCGAACCGCTTCGTCAGGCTACGGGGAAAATGCAGAGCAGGCTTAGCGATGAACAGGCGGAGCAGTTGCAGCGGCACACGACAGGCTTCGAGGTGATGCAACCGTCGGCCCATCGGGTATCGGAAAGCATTCTTCAAGAGATCGAGCGCGCTGTCGCGAGCGGCAGCACGCTGTCCATTCTATACGAGAAATGGAAAGGTTCCGACCCGGAGGAACGGAGAGTAGACCCTTACGGGCTGGTGAACCGGCTGTACAAATGGTATTTGATCGGCCACTGCCATCTGCGAGACGAAATGCGCGTCTTCCGTGCGGATCGCATAGCCGGCGCTTCGCTGACCGAGCTAACCTTCGTTCGGCCGGCGTCGTTTTCTCTGCGGGAATTTATGGAGAACCGCTTCGATTTGTGGCACGACCCGGCTGCCGATAAGCCGGATCAAACTGTCAAGCTGCAGGGGGAGCCTCACTCGATTGCGAGCATTTGCGATAATTGGTACATGCGCGACCGGGTCGTATCCCACTCGCAGACGGACGTGACGCTCCTGTTGACCAAGCCGACCTTCGAAGGCTTCTTTCCGCGCTACCTCCTGTCGTTCGGCAAAACGATCCGGATCGTCGAGCCCGTCGAATTGCGGCGGCAAGTGGCGGAACTGGCACGGGAGCTGGCGGATTATTATGGGGACGGGGCGTAGAACGTAAAAAAAGCCGGTCCCTATTGAGGTGACCGGCAGAAATTGCGCTGTCAAAACCAGACTGTCGCAACGCCAACTTTTTGAACAGATGGTTTTGAAAGAACCCTTTCTAGCATTCTTCTCTCGGAATCAACGATTCCATAATTGATGTTAGCGTTATCAAACGACTTTCCTTTTTTCACTGCTGCTCGAACTGCCTCTTGAAGGTTAGGTGACCATTGTACCATTACCATAATATCAAACCTCCATACCTATTTATTGTATTTGGTGCTAATTATACAATATTTTATGCGAAGGTGTGAATACCTTGAGAAAAAAACTGACGTTTTTCATCATATTATTATTAATTTCTATTCAAATTTGGTTTTTCTATTCAATCTATCGTTATCCATATCTGGGCATCAATCTAAGTTTATCCAGTAATGAACAATGGGTGATCCAGTCCATTGACAGGAAAGAAACCCCGATACTACTTGATGTGAGAATCGGGGATGTTATCAGTAGTGTTGATGGCAGACCCCCTGACGAGCATATCACAGTCAGGAAATGGAGAGCGCTTGAACAAGCCGACTCCATACAGGTAACTCGTGGTAACGAAGAGAATATACTAGTAGAAACTAGTGTGCTGCAAAGTTCATTCAGTTACGACATTTTACCGATAGTAGCGGAATTTATATGCTTCCTAGCCTCTTTTCTGCTTTATACTAAAGTGGGCGGCTCAAAATCGGCTATATTTTTGGCTGCAGTTTTTTTAAATATCGGTATAACTTTTATGGGACTGGGCGCCTCTGTAAGAGGAGATAACATTGGCAAGTTACTGATAGTGAACTCCATGACACCTATTCCGATTGTTTTCCTGCACTTCATTATTGTTTTTTTTAAGGAAAAGGGTAGTTTGGTCCTCCGTTCCAACTATTTAAAATACCTTTATATTTTAGCAGCTTGTAAAGCTATATTCAGCTTCATTATCTTTCTCCCTGAGTATGTGAACTACAGCATTTACCGTCTCACAAGCCTATTGACTATGTTCATGTTCCTTATTGGTGTGCTTTGGGTTATCGGTATTTTGATCTATATATTTATTCGCTATAAGAAAACTCAATCTTACCTCACAACTATTATTAGATTTGTCATTTTTTCATTAATTTTGTCTTTCTGTCCCATTATTTTCTTGTCCTTCATTCCAAGTCTGATTTACGGTGCGGCCCCAGTGTCCTCCCATTACTCAAGCTGGTTTGTGCTCATTTTTCCACTAGCATTTGCATACTTGATTATTACAAAACAACTGTATGATATTGATGTTGTACTACGACGAATATTGTTCACTGTTATTATGGCTTTGGCGCCGACATTACTTGTTACTTTACTTGATATCATCTTCTTTTATAATGACTATTCTTTCAAAAAAATTTTAATGTTGTTCTTCACAATTTTAATCGCACTGACGTTCTTCCTCTACTCCATAGAACACATGTACACCCGCCTGGAACGGTTCATGTTCCCGCGGAAGCACGTGCTTCAAGCCGCTCTGAAGCGCATATCAAAAGACCTCACCTCCACGTCCAGCTTCCGCGATCTGAAGGACCTGATCCTTCTTGACATCGTCAACACGCTGCAGGTGTACGGAGGCGCGATCGTCTTCAAATACCGCGACAGCATGGAGACCATCCGGGAAGGCGAAATCGACCAAGCCGCGATCGAGCAATTGGTCAGCAACGATACCCCCGAGGAGCACCCGGAGCTGATGTGCTTCGAAATCAACCGGCACGAGGAATATACAAGCTACTTGATCATGACGCGCAAAAAGTCGAACACGCGGCTCGGACTGGAGGAGGTGCAGTGGCTGAACCTGATTATTTCCTATTTGGCCGTTAGCCTCGAGAACGTGTATTTGATCCGCAAGCTGACGGACAAGCTGAACCGTCTCGCCTCCCAATTGCCCGACGAGCAGGAGGCTCAGGATTTCAACTGGTTCCGCAAGCTCACCTTCGAGCTTCAGGAGCGCGAACGGGTCCGGATCGCGACCGATCTTCACGACACGACGATGCAGGATTTATTTTTCCTGAAACGCAAGCTGGCGGCAATCGGCGAGAAATATCCTCTCCCTGCCGATGCGAAGGAAAGCATCGGCAGCCTGATCGAATATGTGGAAATTATCAATGTGAATTTGCGGCAAAGCTGCTTCGACCTGCACCCGTATTTGCTGCAGGAGATCGGGCTCGTGAGAACGATCGAGAAAATTATCGAGCGCGAATCGTACTCTTGCCCATTCCAAATCCGATTTGATGCGGTTGGCGCAAACGCGATAGAAAGGAAAGATTTGGAGACAAAACGACATTTATTCCGAATCGTGCAGGAATTGTTAAACAATGCGAAGAAACATTCTGAAGCGACTCTCGTTAGCATTCGGCTGACGTCAAGCAACGGGAAGTTTTGGCTGCATTATCGGGACGACGGCGTAGGCTTCGATCCGGATCGTCTTACCGCACCGGATGTAGGTACTTCCGGAGTCGGAATGGAGCAGCTGCGCAGCCGCATCCTGCATTTGCAAGGCCATCTGGAGCTGGATGCCGGTCGCGGTACAGGCGTCGATCTCCGCATCTCGTTTCCTATGAAAGAAGGGATGACCGCATGAAACGCAATATCCGAACGATCGTCGTAGACGACCACCCCGTAGTGGCCAGAGCTACAAAACATATTTTGGAGCAAGTCGAAGGCGTCGACGTCGTCGGCATCGCCGCGAATGGACAAGCCGGAATCGAGCTCGTCGAGGAGCACCAGCCCGACCTGCTGTTTCTCGATTACCATTTACCGGACCAATACGGCAGCCAAGTCGCCGAGAAGGCGAAACGGCGCAGCCCGAATACGCATATCGTCATCTTTACCGGCATCGACTTGGCCGATATGTACAACCATCTGATCGAGATCGGCGTCAGCGGCATCATTTCCAAAGAGTCGGGCGAAACGACAATTCAAAATTTGGTCCGCTGTATTTTGGACAACCATACGATGATTCCGATTCCGATCTACAGGCAAATGAGGATCACGAGCCGGCAAAAATCGGCCGATACGGAGTTTATCGACTTGTCCCCCGACGAAATTCAAATTATGACCCTGCTCGTCAAAGGAGTTACCCACGAGCAAATCGCCGATCAAATCCATGTGAGCAAACGGTCGGTCGACAATTATTTGAAAAAAATATATGACAAGCTCGACGTGACGAGCCGCATTCAAGCGATCGAGAAGTTCGTCAGAAGCCCGATGTACGTCGATTTGCAGGAGGAAATTTGATGATGGAGCCCGCCCTATTGCAAGAAATCGAGCAGACGATCGACCGGCTCGTGCCGGTGCCCGCCTTCAACTCGCTGCTCCGCACATTCGTCAAAGACAAGGCCGGGGAAGCGTCGCGTTGGGGCGAAACGACTCGGCACGCGCATTATATGTTCGGAGGCAATTCCCCGCACATAAACCGCATCGCGGCATTGACCGAGCTGATCGTGCTGGCGCTCGATATCGCCGATGATTTGCAGGATCAGGATAATGCCGAGAAAAGCTGGATGCAGTGCCCGCCGGAGCTGTCGTTGAACGCGGTAATGGGGCTGCTGATGGGAACGATCGGCGAATTGGGCCGGCTGCAAGCGGAGCATCCGGAAGAAACGTTTCCCGACCCGGGAGAAGCCGCGCTTATCGTGATGAACGCCGTAAACGGTCAATACCGCGATCTGACCAACGATATCGTCACCGAACAGGACTATATCGCCGTCGTCCAGCAGAAATCGTGCATGCTGCTTAAGCTCGCTTACTTCATGGGCTACGCTTCCGTGCAGCCGGTCCCTCCGGTTGCCGAGCAGATGGAGCTGCTGGCCGGTTACTTGGGCGTCGTCTCCCAACTCTCCAACGATCTGCGGGACGTGCTGCGATACGATATCAAGAACGATCTGCTGCATAAGAAACGTACGCTCCCCATCCTATTCCTGCTGGCCGACGAAGAAGAAGCGTTTCCGGTAATCCGTCAATACTATGACGGCGAAATCGACCGCAACGAATTTCTAAAGCACAAGCTGGCGAGCGTCGACTACATCCGCGAATCCGGTTGCGTGGAATACACGGAAGTAATCAAGACGCTGTTCCTGCAAAAAGCGGAAGAAACGATGGATGCCATTCCCGCCGCCGATCCCGCTTGGAAGGAACGTTTCCGCGAACTAGTCATAGGCCCGAAGCAGCCTGACGCCGAGACGTCCGACGCTACTTCCTGATCTGTACAGAGGAGTGAATCGATATAGAACGGACACCGACACTAAAAGTCACGGCTTACATTACGGCGATGCGGGATGGAGAGCGTAAGCTGCTCGTGTTCGAAGAAGAAGGTTACGAGCACCTCGGGATGCAGGTTCCGGGCGGAACGGTCATGGAGCACGAATCGTTGGAGCAGGCGCTGCTCCGGGAAATCCGCGAGGAAGCCGGTATCGGCGAAGCCACCGTGAAAGCCTATTTGGGCGAATACTCTTACTTGTCCGAGAAACTGGGGCACGATCTGATCCGCCACTATTACTGGCTCGAGGCCGAACTTACGGACGATCGATTTACGCATGTGGTGGAAAGCGAGGATGAGGACAACGGCTGGATTTATCATTATCGTTGGACTTCGTTTGCCGGCACTCCGATTGTGCTGTATAGCCACCTGGGGCGGTATTTGGATAAGCTGCGGGAGCTTCATGACACCGCTTGACCGGTTTGTTGACAAAATACCCGAGCTTGCTAGCAACAAAGACCGTACTCGACTTGAGAGCACGGTCTTTTCCTATTCAGACTAATCCTTTTTCTTGAGAGCTTCTACTTGCTCCGACGTTAATCCCGTAGCCTCTATAATAGTCGGAATATCCATACCGAGTCCCAACATTCGACGAGCCACTTTCTCGATGCCTTGCTCAATTCCTTTCTCAATTCCTTGCTCAATTCCTTTCTCAATTCCTTGCTCAATCCCCTTCTCAATTCCTTGCTCAATTCCTTGCTCAATGCCTTGCTCAATCCCCTTCTCAATTCCTTGCTCGACGCCCTGCTCAAAGCCTTTCTGGATTCCGATCTTCATGTATTTGCGTTCCATATCGTATTCCAGATTCTCGAACATCTTCTCCAAATTCGAAATCATCACTCTCGCCTCCCTCGGCTCGGTGGGGGGCTTTCCCGTCGCTCCTCGTTCAAATCGTTGGCATCCCTTTCAGCGACTTGCTTTTCCTTTATAATAACCGATTTTCCGATTTCAAGGAACGTGCGTTCCCGTTTTTTTCTGCGATAGCATCATTCGCGTACAGAAATGCATGGGAAGGCGACAGCCTTTGCCAGCGTCTTGCGAGAACCTTGAATCCAACAAATAACGGAACTGAAGTACGCTATTGACCTGAGTACTCGTGTTGGTAGCAAAATAACGGAAAACCGTTCCTCTATTCCGCTGTCATCCATCATTTTCACCCAGAAAGATCAAGATAACGGTTGTCTGTTCCGTTATTTACAAGAGTATAACGGAATTCGGTACCATAACGGAATATAGTTCCTCTACTGACTTCAACACATGGCACCCGCTTCATCAAGATACCTCCAGGTGAACGCGGATCATGCTGTCGTGGTTTTTTTCCTGGAAATTCAATATATCCGCATCACGGAAGCCGCCGGCTCGTGCTTGCTCTCCCTGTACTCGGTCGGCGTGCCGCCCACGACCCGCTTGAACACTTTGGCGAAGTAGCCGGGGGTATCAAAACCGGTTAGTCGGGCAATATCGGCGACGGGCAAAGATGTCGTGGACAAAAGCGAGACCGCCTCCTCCATGCGCAGCTTGTTTAAATAAGCGATCGGGGACATTCCCAGCTTCAAATGAAATTGTTTGCAAAAATGGTATTTCGACAGCTGCTCGCTGTCCGCAATGTCTTGAAGCGTAATCGGCCGGTGAAGGTGCTCCTTCATAAATAACACGGCATTCGGAAAAATTTCGGCATCGGCCGACGTATCGGGCTTGCTCGGTCTCACGACGTGGTCCCAAGCGTTCACCAGCCATTCGTAGATGCGGACCGATTGCTCGACCGAGCCGCTCAGCCTCGCTCCCTTCACATCGCCGTACAACTGGAGCAGTAGCCGGATCGCCGCCGATTCCTTCTCGAACGGAAGGATATGTCCGAGCCCGCACATTTGGTTCCAATACGTCACCGCCAGCCGACCGTCGAACCGAATCCATAGCACCTCCCACGGCTTCGTGCCGGAAGTGTCGTAATAGTAGCGATGCTCCCCCGGTATTTCGACCAGAAACGCATGTCCTTTCGGAACGGCATGCACGCCGCCTTCGATCTCCAAATAGCCTGTACCGGCAAGGGAATATTGAAAAAGCATGCCCCGGTTGTTGGCCCGCTTCTGTCCGTGAAAATCGTACCCGGCTTCCGTTATCCGCTGATAGCCGATCGTATATATGCGCAGCAGCTCATCGGCCGGCTCGGTATATCTAAATCCGTAAGAGGATAGCACAATATTTTACCCCTCATTCGACGAAATATCGTTCTCTTGTATAAATATGGCGCATTTCATACACTTGCAGTATTCAGAACTATAACAATATTTTATCATGAATGGTGGGATTTCGATATGAAGCCTGAAGCCGCCACGGCTTGTTATGCGGATGTCCGCGATGGAATATTGACGATCGGAAACTCGCGTATCGAGCGCAAATGGACCCTCGATTCCGCAGGGGTAGTTCCCTTATCCGTATTGGATCGTCAACGGAATACCGAATGGCTTGAACAGAAAGCCGCAAGCACAGCCCCTGCTTTCCGGCATCCGGCGATAACGAAATTTGCGGATTACGAGGTTCGACAGCAGCCCGATAACGATAATGGCCGCGCTCCCGATCATTTGCTCGTACATGTAACGGCCGTGTCCGGAAGCTTCGACATGTGCTGGAGCCTCCGCATCTATCCCGACGTCCCTTTGATCCGACAAACCGTGTTCATCAGAAAGTCCGACCAATCGAGCGTTACGGACAGCGGCGGGGAACCATTGTCGATAGAGTATTTGAACAAGGATCTGTACAACAACGGAGCTACGGAGCGCAATGCCCCTAAACCGGTCTCGCCAACCGACTATATGGACTTCCTTGCGATCGCTCCCTTGCATTGCCGTTGGGAAGCCATCCAGCTGCACGACGTGACCGATACGAACAACAATCTCGTGACCGTAAAGGAAGGACTGCTCTACACGGACAAAGCCCTTCACCCGCTGTCGGGCAATTATTTATCGCTCCGCAACAATGTGACGAAAGACGGACTGCTGCTCGTCAAAGAAAGCCCGACTTCCTTCGGACAGCTGCTGGCCGCATCCGACGATTTCTGCGTGTCGGGGAGACGGTTATGGGTGACAGGCTCCGGCGTATCCGAACAAGACCTGCAGAGCGGCGAATGGGTGGAATGCTACGGCTCCGCCGTCGGCATCTATCACGGTGACGAGCTGGAACGGCTCCGCCTGATCCGGCATTATCATGCATGTTTGCAATCGTACAGTACGGACGGCGATTGTTACATCATGAGCAACACCTGGGGAGACCGATCCCGCGACGGCCGCATCACGGAATCGTTTATTTTGCGGGAACTGGAGCAAGCCTCCCGGCTCGGCATCACTCATGTCCAGATCGACGACGGCTGGCAGAAGGGAGCAACCTCGAATTCGATCATTGCCGGAGGTACGTGGGCAGACTACTACTCGAAGCATGCGGATTTCTGGGACGTCCATCCCGAACGGTTTCCGAACGGGCTGGCTCCCGTCGTGCAGCGCGCCGAGCAGTTGAATATCCGGCTCGGTCTATGGTTTTCGCCGGATTCCAATGACGACTTCGCGCATTGGGAGAAAGACGTCGAGGTTTTATATCGATTGTGGAACGATTACGGGGTGCGGTATTTCAAGCTGGACGGCATCTCCATCCGGAACAAGCTTGGGGAGTCCCGGTTTTTGCGTATTTTGAGCGAGACGGCCAATCGGACTTCCGGCAACATTTATTTCAATCTCGATACGACGAACGGCAAACGGCTTGGGTACTTGTACCATACGTCGGGCGGCAATCTGTTTCTGGAAAACCGCTACACCGATTTCAACAGCTACTACCCGCATTGGACGCTGCGCAATATTTGGATGCTGTCCCCCTATGTACCCGCGGGTAAGCTGCAGATGGAATTTCTGAATACGGAACGGAATACGGCGATTTATAAGGACGACCCGCTATCGCCTTCCATGTGCGGGATCGGGTATTCGTTCGCCGTCACGATGTTCGCGAGTCCGCTGGCATGGATGGAGCTGTCCGGTTTGTCCGATCAGCAGGTAGAGACGCTTAAGCCGCTTATCGCACTATTCAATCGCATCAAATCGGAAACGGGTCATGGGCATGTGCTGCCCATCGGCGAGCAGCCGAGCGGTACGGGCTGGACCGGCCTGCAATGCATGACGGGCGACAAGGAAGGCTACTTGCTCGCATTCCGGGAGTATACCCGCGAAGATACGGGCACGTTCCGATTGTGGGGAAGCCGTTCTGCCTCCACCCGGCTGGAGTGTCTGGTGCGCTCGGAAGGGCGACAGCAGATGGCGTTCCCGGGTACAATCGAACGGACGGCTCCATCTTCGACCGGGGAAATCCGGATCACGCTTACCCAGCCTCTAAGCTTTGCTTTGTACCGCTATAGCGGGAATGAATGATCGAGAATGACGAAAAGTGAGGCAAACCGGGGAAGCGTATCCGTCCGCATCGCGGCGGTCAGCCGCATAAGCGAACTGCTTCCCCGGAAGCTTCATGCTTTGTCATCCATCTCCATGGAACATGGCAACCATCCATACATCGACCAGCACTTTCGCCGAAACGTACTGGAATCGATGCGAATGCCGGGATACGCCTTGTGAAACTCCGCGACCAGCGTCTTCTAAGGAATTCAGTTCCGGATTAAACGATTGAACCGCGTTTACCCCACGGCTTGTAGACGGATAGCGCAAACATCCCGGCGAGGGAAACGAGCTGGCATACGATACCGGTAACCAAATAGAGCCGATTCGCCAAAAATTCCGGGTTGTGCAGCGCATCCCATCCGGCCTCGCCCGCCAAGTCCGCCGCCTTGAGCGACCACACGTAAATGCCGATCATTCCGATCCCGATCGCAACGACCGTCAGAAGCTCTTTGGCAATGATCCAGTAATATTTCAGCAGCCCCCAATGCGTAAGGACGGACAACAGCACTCCGGTCACGACGGTGCCGATTGTCGAGGCGCGCACCGATGACCCGGCGAGGACGAGCATGACCGCATAACATGCTTGGAAAACTTCGGGATCGTCGGTCGTTGCCGCCGCTATGCTCAGAACGAGGAAGGTCACCATCACGCCGAGCATAATTGACGCGAACAAAATGTGGGCGGTGAGCAGCGCCTTTTTTTGATTTATTGTGATTTTTTTCACATAATACCCTCCTTTCAGGCTGCATCCGGATAGACCTGGATCGCCCACCGGATGCGGTGGCGCCGAACGGACCGAAGCGCGCTCAAACGTTAAACCGGTAGCCCACTCCCCAGATCGTCTCGATATATTGCGGTCTTGACGGATCGGCTTCGATCTTCTCGCGCAGCTTGCTGATATGCACGGTTACGGTGGCGATGTCTCCCAGCGAATCGAAGCCCCATATTTTCTGGAACAAATCGTCCTTGCTGAACACCCGGTTCGGATTCGCAACGAGGAAAAGAAGCAGGTCGTATTCCTTCGACGTAAAAGGCACTTCGGCTTCGTTCACGTACACCCGTCGGGACAGCTTGTCGATGCGGATGCCGCGGATCCGGATCTCGTCGGGCTTGCGCTCTCCGCTGCCCACCAGCCGTTCATAGCGGGCAAGATGCGCCTTGACCCGCGCCACCAGCTCCCCCAGACTGAACGGCTTCATAATATAATCGTCCGCACCGAGCCCGAGACCGCGGATTTTATCGACCTCCTCTTTTTTGGCCGATACGATCAGGATCGGGATGTTGGTCGCTTGACGGACTTGCCTGCATATTTCGAAGCCGTCGGTTTTGGGCAGCATGAGATCGAGAATAATCAGATCGTAGCCGCCGTTCAGCGCCAGCTCCAGACCGATGTCCCCGCTCACGGCCACCTCGGTCCGGAAGCCTCCCGCCTCCAAATAATCCCGCTGCACTTCGGATATGACCGGATCGTCCTCGATAATCAGTACGCGTTTCATTCCCGTTCCCCTCCCGCCCCTGCGGATGCCGATTTCGGCAGCGTATATAAGATGCTCGTTCCTTCTCCCACGGCGCTCTCCGCCCAGACGCGGCCGCCATGTTCCTCTACGATCTGCTTCACGATAGCGAGACCGAGACCGCTGCCGCCTCCACTGCCGCTTCTCGACTGGTCCGCACGGTAAAACCGGTCGAATACGTGCGGCAATGCTTCGGGCGCTATTCCCGCTCCGTTGTCCCGAATGCGCACGACCGCTTCGTCCGGCGTCTCGGACAGCACGATATCGAGCCGCTTCGGCTCCTTGTCCATATATTTGATGCTGTTATCGACGATGTTTTGGATGACGCGGTGGAGCTTCTCCCGGTCCGCCTGCACATAAACGTTCCGCATGCTTTGCCGCTCGTAAGAGATCGTTATATCCGCGTTCTTCGGCTGCAGACGCAGCTCCTCCTCGTGATCGCCCAAATACGAGGCCAGCTCCAGCCTCTCGAAATGAAAGGGCACCCGCTTCAAGTCGAGCTTCGAGAACAGGAACAGCTCGTCGATCTCGCGATCCATATCCTCGGCTTTCCTGCCGATCATGCGAAGATAGCTTTCCCGCTTCGCCGGCGTATCCGCGATGCCGTCCAGAAGGCCTTCCACACAGCCTTTGATCGCCGTAATCGGCGTCTTCAGATCGTGGGAGATGTTGGACAGCAGCTCCTTGCGGTTTTCCTCGTATTGCAGCTGCAGCCCGATCGATTGCTTCAGACGGACGCGCATCTCCTCGAAAGCCGCCCCGACCTCGCCGAACTCGTCCTTGCGCCCGAGCGCCAGCCCCTGATCGAGATTGCCTTCCTTGATTTGCTCGGCCGCTCCTTTAAGCGCATACAGCGGCTTGATGAAGCTCCGCGAGACGAGTATCGTCAGCGCGCCGTTCGTCAGACACAGGATGAGCAGCAGCACCCCAGCCACCAGGGGCATCACCTTCGGAAAGAAACGGGCGATCGGGCTCATGTCCGTCACGAAATAGGCGCCGCCGCCGCTCCCGTCCGGATAAGCGAAATCCAGCCGTTCTATCGAATATCGGCGTTCTCCGCTCTGCAGGTGGGGGGCATCCCCGTGGCGCGACTCCGATTTCCCGCGCTCCCTCTCGAACGATTCCAGCTTCCCGATATCCAAGTCCCTTACGTAAGCGGAGATGAAGGACGGCTCCCCGTTCTTGGTCATGAAAATACCCGCCTTCGTATCGGTCAGCCTTGTGCCCACCTCATTCAAGAAGGCTTCGTCGGTCAGCCTTTCCGAATCGTACTTGACCATAAACCGGATGCCGGCGAACAGCTCGCTGCGCCGCTCGAATATGTCCCGGACCGCGACGATCTGTTTCCGGCTTGCCCCGTCTCCCCCGTAATACCCCGTGATGGACGAAATATCCCGTTTAAACAGGCCGTACAGCAGCATGCTGCAAATGAAAAACAAGACGAGCGGGATCAGCACCATGCCGAAATTGGACAACAGCAGTTTTTTGCGGATCGACATAAGCATTTCTCCCGTTCGTCATTTTCTGGACCACTTCACTTTTGGAGTTATTCCGGGGGCAGGCTCCCCCAAAAGTATTCAGACTACACTTCGAAGGCATACTTCACTTTTGGGGGATTAAAACGATTTCTTCTCGAACAAATACCAGCCTGCCGTATAGCTTATCATACAACTTGCCAGCAGGAAAACGAATACCTGGAGCAGCTTGCCTGCCCCCGCCGCATCTCCGACCCACAGCGTATGCCAGTCCGCGTATGCCAGGAAAGACCAGACCCCCGCTTCCGGGAAAAAGAACGGCAGCAGCTTAGCCGCCACATATAGGAACACGCACAGAGCGAGCGTGCCTACGCCGCTGCGCAGCCATTGCGCGACAAACGAGGCTGCGATGCCGATCGACGACATGGCCACGAATGCCGCCGCATAAGCTATTGCGGAGTCCGCGAGCCCGGACAGCGTCGTGCCGGAATCCAGAATGAGACCGGCTGCAATCGAGACAAGCCATACGACGGCGAGCAGGACCGCCAAATAGCCGAGCAGCGCCAGCACCTTGGAAGCGAACGCTTTGGCTCGCGACACGGGCCGCAGCAACACCAGCTTGATCGTCCTGGCGGCATATTCGCCGGAAAACGATTCCGCCGCGGCCATGAACAGAAACAGCGGCAGCCATACGACCGTGAAAAGACCGAGCATGAGCTGCGGAAAATCGCGGCCCAGCGCGATGCCGATGCCCGACTCCAGATTGCCGAGCATTACGGCGGCAAGCACCGGCACGAGCACAGTCAGTACGAGCGTCAGCTTCGTCTTCGTTTGGTAAAACAGCTTGGCCGTCTCATTCAATGTGTTGGCATACAGCGTGTACCGGTTAGACATCGGCTCCTCCCTCCCCTCTGGCTTTGCGAATTTCCGACAAATACGTCCGCTCCAAGCTTTCTTCCCCCGTCAACTCGCCGATTCCACCTTCCCGGATGAAGGCGCCGCCGTACATGAAGCCTATCCGGCTGCAAACCCTTTCCATCTCGTCAAGCTGATGGCTGGATATGAGAAACGCCGTGCCGTTCTGGGCGGAAAGGCGCAAAATAAGCTCCCTCAGCTCGACCGCGCCTTCGATATCGAGCCCGTTCGAAGGCTCGTCGAGAATGACCAGCTCCGGCTCGTTCAGAAGAGCGGCGGCGAGCGCCAGCCGCTGCTTCATGCCGAGCGAATACCCTCCCGCCTTTTCCCGTTTGTACGGAGTTAACCGGACCCATTCGAGCACCTCGTCTATGCGGGTCTTCGGCAGTTCGGGGTAAAGTCTTGCGGCCAGCTTCAAATTGTCGTAACCGCTCATGTAGTCGTAGGCATCGGCCGTTTCCACGATACAGCCCACCCGGCTCATCGCAGGCTCGAATTGTTCGGCCGCATCATGGCCGAACAAGGAGACGCTTCCGCTGTCCGCCTTGCATAGCCCCGAGATCATTTTCAGCACGGTCGTCTTGCCGGAGCCGTTGGGGCCGAACAAACCGTATACGTCGCCGCGGCGAACCTCGAAGCTGATATTCCGCACGCCTCGACCATTGCGGTACCGTTTGGACAATTGGCGGACTTGCAGAATGGGTTCCATCTCCGGTCACTCCTTTCGTATCGGGTATCGCGCTTGCTTATCGACGGCCGCGCTCCTGCCCGTGCCCGAAACCGGCTTCGCGCTCGATCGCTTCCACCTTCTTGCCGGTCAAATCGATCGAGTCCGCTTTGGTTGCGTTAATGCCGGTCAAGTCGACCTCCGCACGGACGACGACGCTGTGCGGCGCTCCGGCCTCATCTTTGCCGGTGACGCGTATTTCCGCCGTTTTATTCTCGAAATAGTTGTTCGCGTCGATCGTCGCGTCGAGCTTGATCTCTTCGATCCGGACATCCTGCGTCAGCTTGGGCAAATCGGGCTTCATCTCCGACGTGAACAGCGCGTTTGCGTCGGCGGTCTTCCCTGCAGCCGCTTGCTCCCGATTTCCCCGGCCCGCTTTCCCGTCGTGTTCCCAATGTCCTCCGTCGGATACGCCGCCGATGACGAAGGAACCGATCGCATTGACCGCCACCGGAACTTGGTTGCCGCTCAGATGGAGCGATACGTGCTTGCTGCCGTCCGCATTCGTGTCGAGCTCTACTCTGTCCTTCAGATTCCCCACCAGCGCATCGAACACCCGCTCGACCCGCTCGGCAAAAGCGGGATCCATCTTATGGTCGGCATTCCGCTTCCAGTCGGGTCCGTTGCCCTCGCCATGCTCCGCTACCCGGTAAACGTCGCTATCGCTCGCCTTCAGAACGGCTTTGCCGTCCTGCAAATACACGTCCATGCCCCGCGATGCGCCGCCGGTGCTCAGCAGCACATTGGCGCTTGCCGCGCTATCCGCTTTTTTGAACGACGCTTCGACGCCCGCCAGCTTCGTTCCGTTGTCGGTCATGGCTACGTTCACGCTTCCGGCAATGCTGGCCACCGATTTCGTCTGCTTCAAAGCCGATTTCCATGCGTCGTATCCGGATGCCCCGGCCATCGCCGTCAAGCCGCTCACCGTCAGCAGAACGGCGCCTACACCCAGTCCCGCGCCCATTGCAATCCATTTATTGTTTTTCATATTGTTTCCCTCCCGACACTTTCTCTTGCATCTTTATATTAGCCGGGAGGTCTAAAGCCCTCGTAAAGGAAGTCTAAAAAAAGTATAAAATCGGTTTGATAGGGAGCGCTGCCTTCGGGTCCGGGAAAATCCCTTCATGCTCCACTCGTATCGCGCGGAAACGGTAGGCTAATAGGGATGGCAGCTGTAGGAGTTTTACTCCCCATAATTCGCACCGCGCGCAACCCCCAGCGCACGGTGTTTCGCTGCATGACGGCGATTGGTCGACGACATAATAGACCGATGCAGAGTCGAGAGGCTGAGAGGGCCTAGCGTTTTGCCGCCATAGGCTGCGAAATCGGGCTTACGGAACAAAAAGTTCCTCTATGCTCGTAAACGGACGGCTCAGACGGCCTTAGAGGAACGATTTTTTCCTTTATTGCATCCTGAAAGGCGATATTCGTCATGCTTTTGCCGAATAACGGAACTTATCGTTCCGTTTGACCTCCCGGGCACGCTTCCTTTGCAGCATAGAGGAACTTTTTGTTCCGCATCATCCCGAATTACGGACTGAAAGCTCAACTCCCGCTTGCAATCGTCGGATAAGCTTCTACCGATTCGGCAGGCTTATTCGATTCGCGCTCATACAAAAACTACTTCAGCATGATTCGCGTACCAAAGTGCATATTCCGAATGATCGGTGAAGACTAGCGGCCTTTGCCGGCGCTTGCGGGACCGCGAATCCGTCAACTAGCGGAACTGGCGTACGTTATTGTGTCCGAGTACCCATGTCGATCGCAAAATAACGGAAAACCGTGCCGCTATTCCGCTGTATACTCTCCATTTTCATCCGAAAGATCTAGATAACGGAAGCTTGTTCCTTTATCTTCAGGGGTGCAACGGAATACGGGACGATAGCGGAAGCCAGTTCCTCTATTTACGGCTACGTGTTGCAACCGAAGCGGGCAAGCATGCGCTTGTCGAGAAGCCGATCGACGTGACGCTGGAGAAGGCCGATCGGATGATCACAGCATTCCGCAAAGCGGGGAAAAAGCTGTCGGTCATTTCGCAGCACCGATTCGATCCGTCCGTCGTCTGGTAAAGCGGCAAATCGAGGCAGGCCGGTTCGGACGGCTTTTCCTCGGGACGGCGGCGGTCAACTGGTATTCGCGGGAAAGATTATTACGACAGCGCGAAGTGGCGGGGGACTTGGGCGCTGGATGGCGGCGGCGCGCTGATGAACCAGTCGATCCACACGATGATCTGCTGCAGTATTTGTTCGGACCGGTGTAAAAAACCGCACGAGACTTTTCGTCATCATGCGGTTCTTTTGCAGCTGTCGTTTGCCGAATCCAGTTCCGGCACGCAATGGCTTATGCTTTTCGTTCGGCCTATCTCCGTATTCGGCTTTTCTCCGTATTCGGTTTATCTCCGTATTCGGCTTTTCTCCGTATTCGGTTTATCTCCGTATTCGGTTTATCTCCGTATTCGGTTTATCTCCGCATCCGGTTTATCTCCGTGTTCGGTTTATCTCCGTGTTCGGTTTATCTCCGTGTTCGGCTTAATCGGCTTTTCTCCGTATTCGGCTTTTCTCCGTATTCGGCTTATCTCGCTGTCCGGTTTCCCCGCACGCCTCATAACGTGGCTGCCGGTGCCGCCCCGGCCGGAGGCTGCTCCTGCCCGCTTCTCTCGACCAGGCCGTGCTTCTCCCAAGCCCGGCTGCGCCAGCGGAAATACATGATGACCGCGCGGATCCATTCGTCCGCCGCAATCGCCAGCCATATGCCGACGAGCCCGAAGCCCCATTGAAATACGAGCAAATAGCCGAGCGGCAAGCTGATGCCGACCATCGAGACGATGCCTATATAAACCGGGAATTTGGCATCTCCGGCCGCCCGCAGCGAATTGATGATGATGATGTTGCATGTGCGTCCCGTCTCCAGCAAAATGCTGTACAAGATGACTTGCGACCCGAGCCGGACAATATCCGCATTATCCGTAAACAAGCCGAGCAGCGGCTCGCGGAACGTGATAACGGCCACATCGATCAGAACCGTAATCGCGAGCGCCCATCTCACGCTCGACCATACCCGGCGGTAGGCGTCGTTCTGGCGGTTCGCGCCCACTAGTCGCCCCGTCATGATCGCGGTGCCCATCCCGACAGCGGCGCTGAACAAGTAAATGTACATGGAGATGTTCGACGCGTACTGCTTCGACGCCAGCGCGGTCGCTCCGAGAAACGTCGTGTAGAACACGAATACGAGCTGGCACGAGTGATACATGATTTGCTCGACGGCGGAAGGGATGCCGATTTTCAATATTTTGCGGACGTACGCCTTCGGAAGCCGGAAATATTGGCCGAACGAGACCCGCACTTCCATCAGACGGTACATCAGCCACACGAATACGATCAGGCATACGAACCGGCTGGCGACGGTGGAGATCGCCGCTCCTTCCACGCCGAGCTCGGGAAAGCCCCAATGGCCGAATATGAGCGCATAGTTGGCGATGACATGGATCACGTTCATGCCGAGCGATACGAACATCGTTTCTTTCGTAAATCCATAGGTTCGGATAATGGCCGCCACAATATTGATCAGTGCCTGTAAAATAATGCCTCCGCCCACGATATACAAATACGTATCGGCGTATTCCAAAATGTCGCCCTGCAAGTTCATCGCCGCCAGCATGCTTTTGCCGAACAACAGAAAAACGGCGCTGAGCGCCAAGCCGATGATCGCATTCATCGTGATGGCGACGGCGCATATTTTCGACGCTTCGTAATACTGCCGTGAACCGATATATTGCGCTACGACGATCGCCGCTCCGTTTCCTATCACTTCGAGCACGAGTATCGCGATCATTATGATATTATTGGCGGCCCCGACCGCCGAGACGGCGTTGTCGGACACGCGGCTGAGCATGAACGTGTCGACGCTGCCCATAAGCAAAAACAGCAGCAGCTCGAGAAAAATCGGCCACGTCAGCCGAAACAAACGAATGTCGCGGGTCGCCGCCGGTGCGGGATGTTCCGATGTGCTTGTCATGATGTCACCTTTCCTTACGCAAAGAAAATTACAATCCATATATGTAAGCAAACGTATCATAGCATACTTTGGATCGATCCGCATGAGGAAATGATTAGAACCGCTCCCCGCATAAGACGAATATCCATATTTTCAATTATTATGTTCAATCGGTTCATCCAAGGCAAGAATGACGTCAACACGGCTCTTCGCAGCGCGGAGGAGACGATCAACAAGGCGATCAACGAGGAAATCGCAAGAAAACGGAAGCCGTAACGACAAAGGGAACGGAACGCAGACCGTCCGGTCGCATCCGTTCCCTTTCCTTTTTTTATACCATACGCCGCTCTTACACCAAATGACAGGCAACGGCATGTCCGTCCTCCGCCGTTCGAAGCTCCGGCATCTCGTTTTTGCACCGCTCGACGGCATACGGACAGCGCGTATGAAAACGGCAGCCGGACGGCGGATTGATCGGACTCGGAATTTCCCCCGTCAGCTTGATCGGCTTCGCCTCATGCTCCGGATCGATTTCCGGAATGGCCGAGATGAGCGCTTGCGTATAAGGGTGCCGCGGACGAGTAAAGATTTCTTCGCTGTTCCCCATCTCGACGAGCTTGCCCAAATACATGACGGCGATGCGGTTGCTGATATGGCGAACGGCGTCAAGCCCGTGCGCGATAAACAAGTACGACAGCCCGAACTGCTCCTGCAAATCCTGCAGCAAATTCAAAATTTGCGCCTGTACCGATACGTCGAGCGCCGATACCGGTTCGTCGCAGATGACCAGCTTCGGATTGAGCGCCAGCGCGCGCGCTATGCCGATACGCTGCCGTTGTCCGCCGCTGAATTGGTGCGGATAGCGCTCGGCGTGGTTTCGCGTCAGTCCGACCGTCTCCAGCAGCTCGTACACCCGGTTTTCCCGTTCCTTGCGCGTTCCGATCCGGTAAATGTCGAGCGGCTCGGAAATAAGCTCCATCACTTTTTTGCGCGGGTTCAGCGAGGAGAACGGGTCCTGGAATACGAACTGCATTTGTCTGCGGACGTCGCGCATCTGCCTTTTGTCGAGCCCCGTAATTTCCCGTCCTTCGAAATGAATCTTGCCTTCCGTCGGCTCGATCAGCCTCAGCAGCACTTTCGCCAAAGTCGATTTGCCGCAGCCGCTTTCCCCGACGACGCCGACGATTTCGCGTTTGTAGAGGGTCAGGTCGACCTTGTCCAGCGCGTGCACCTTCTGCTTCGATTTGGCGAAGAAGCCGCCGTTCACCGGATAATGCTTCGTTAATCCTTCCGTCTTCAGCAAAATGTCCGCCATCGGTCCCTCTCCCTTCATTTATCGTACAAGAAGCAGGCGATCTCCCGTCCCTCTTCCGTCTTGAGCAGCGGAGGCTCGGCTTCGCGGCAGCGCGGCTCGGCGAACTGGCAGCGCGAGGCGAAGCGGCAGCCCCGGATGTCGTCCCGCGGATCGGGCACGGTGCCGGGAATGTTGTACAGGCGTCTCTGCCCTTTGGCGCTGCCTGGTATCGCTTTCCATAAGCCTTGCGTATAAGGGTGCAGCGGATTGTCGTACAGCTGCTTCATCGGTGCCGATTCGATCACCCGTCCGCCGTACATGACCATGACCCGGTCCGCCATTTTGGACAGGACGCCGAGATCGTGGGTAATGAAGATGAGGGACATGTCGTTTTTCCGCTGAACGTCCAGCAGCAGCTCGAGAATTTGCGCCTGAATCGTCACGTCCAGCGCCGTCGTCGGCTCGTCGGCGATCAGCAGCAAAGGGTCGCACGCGAGAGCCATGGCGATCATAACCCGTTGGCGCATCCCCCCCGACAGCTGGTGGGGGTATTCGTGGACGCGCTGCTCGGGCGACGGAATGCCTACCATCTTGAGCAAATGAACGGTGCGGGCGAGCGCCTCTTTGTTCCCGAGTCCCAAATGGGTAATCATCGACTCGGAGATTTGGTCGCCGACCGTAAATACCGGATTGAGCGACGTCATCGGCTCCTGGAAGATCATCGAAATTTCTTTGCCGCGAATCCGGTTGAGCTCCTTCTTCCCGAGGCGGGTCAAGTCCGTTCCGTTAAAATCGATCGTTCCCGTCTGGACCCGCAAAGGCTCGCCGAGCAGCCCCATAATCGACAGCGAGGTCAAGCTTTTGCCGCAGCCGCTCTCCCCGACGATGCCGACGATTTCCCCTTTGGCCACGGAAAACGTCACATGCTGCAAAATGCTGATGCGTTCGTTTTTGTTCTCGTAGCCTACCGACAATTGGTTCACGTTCAACAGCGGCTTGTTCATGATCGGTCACCTCCCTTATGCGCGTTTCTTCGCTTCCCGCGGGTCGAGCAGGTCGCGAAGGCTGTCTCCGAGAACGTTCAGGCATAGCACGGTCAAAAATACGGCGGCTCCCGAAATGATCGAATAGAGCGGAGCCTGGGACAAAAAGCTGCGGCCCGCGTTCAGCATCGAGCCCCAGGAAGGCGTCGGGGGCTGCACGCCCAAGCCGAGGAAGCTCAGCGCCGCTTCCGTAAGGACCGCGGAAGCGAACGTCAGGCTGATCTGCACGAGCAGCGGAGAGAGGCAGTTCGGCAAAATGACCCCGAACATGATCCGTCCGTCGCCCGCCCCCATCGAACGCGACGCCTCCACGAATTCCCTTCCCTTCAGCGTCAGCACGCTGCTGCGGGTAATTCTGGCGAAAATCGGGATCGAGACGATGCCGATCGCCAGCATCGCATTGTAAATGTCCGGTCCGAGCACGGCCATGACGGCCAGCGCCAATATGATCGAAGGGAAAGCGAGCAAGCCGTCCAGAAAACGGCTGATAAGCGTATCGATTTTGCCTCCGTAATAACCGCTGATCAACCCCAGCACGACTCCCCCGACCATCGCGATCAAGGTGGAGCAAATGCCTACGATGAGCGACACGCGGCCGGCGTATACGATCCGGGTGAAAATATCGCGGCCGATCTCATCGGTTCCGAGCAAATGCGCTACGGAAGCCCCGAGTAACGGCGCGTCGACGATTTCATCGTATTTGAACGGCGTAATGACCGGAGCAAGCAAAGCAAGTGCGGCGATACAGCCAAAAATGATCAAACTTGCCAGGGCGGTTGTGTCTTTCCATAGTTTTTTCATCGGATCCCCCTGCCCGTTTCGGAATGACTTCCTGCTTTAGTTGTATTTGATTCGCGGATCGAGCCAAGCGTTGATCAGATCGGCTATCAAATTGATAATGACGATAAATACGGCGGAGATCAGTACGGCGGCCTGCACGACGTCATAGTCGCGCGACAGGATCGATTGGATCATCAGCCAGCCCAGTCCCGGCCAAGCGAAAATTTGCTCGGTGATGACCATCCCGCTCAGCAGCAGACTGAAGTTCAAGGCGACGATCGTGATCAGGCTCGGCATCGCGTTGCGCGCCACATGCTTGCCGATGACGACCCATTCCGATACGCCTTTCGCTCGCGCGGTACGTATGAAATCCTGGCTGATCACCTCGAGCATGCCCGAGCGCAGAAACCGGAATATTTGCGCGGAATTGATTATGCCTACGGTAACTACCGGCAAGACGAGCGCCTTCATATGGCCGGAGGGCGATTCCGTAAACGAGACGTAGCCTCCCGCCGGCAGCCAGTGCATCTGATAGGCGAACAGCAGCATCAGCAGCACGGCCAGCCAATACGCCGGAATACTGAAGCCGAACAGCGAGAAGACGCGGGCCAGCTTGTCGATCCAGCTGTTCTTGTTCAATGTGGCCAGCACCCCGAACGGAACCGCGATCATGATCGACAGCAGCGCACCCAGAACGGCCAGCTCGAACGTTTTCGGAATTTTGTCCGCCAGCAGCTCCGTTACCGGCTTGCCGTCGAACATCGATTTGCCCAGGTCGCCGCGAACGACGTCGGCGATCCAATTGCCGTACTGCACGATCAACGGCTTGTCCAAGCCCATCTCGATCGTAAGCGCCGCCACCGCCTCGGGGGCCGGATCCATGCCGAGCCTCATCTGCGCGGGATCGCCGGGAAGCAGCCGGAACGTGAAAAACACGATGAGCGTCACGAAAAAAAGCACCAGGAACAGTTCGGTCAATTTTTTCGTCAAAAGTCTAAGCATGCTGCTCCTCCCTTCTTGCCGAACAAGTGCGGCTGCAGCCGCAGCGATCGCCTCTCGCCGCTCGTGCAGCCGCACTTGCCGGTCGTACTATTCCTTCCAGACCGATTCGAAATACATTTTCTGCTGCGGACTTGGAATGAAGCCGTGCACCTTCTTCGACAGCCCTTGCGCCTGCACGAGTCCGCCTACGATAATGCCGGGAGATTGGTCCAGCACCTCGGCTTGCAGCTCCTTGAGCACTTTGGAGCCTTCCTCCGGCGACAGCTGGCTGACGCCGAGCAGCTTGTCGCCCCATGCCTTGTTGCTCCATTGGATGGCGGAGCCGTTCTGCTTGCCGTACATATGGTTCAGCATATCGACCGTATTCGGCTTTGGCGTGCTGCCCGTAAGAGCCATGTCGAACTGCTTCTGGTTGAATACGCTCTCTACCCATTGGGCGATTTCGACGCCCTTAAGCTCGACGTTAAGGCCCAGCTCCTTCAGCGATTGCTCGGTAATTTGCGCGATCGTATCGTACATCAGGTCGATTTTGTGGTAGACCAGCGTCATTTTCTCGTTGTTATATCCGCTTTCCTTCAGCAATTGCTTCGCTTTCTCGATGTCCTTGTCGTATTTCGGAACGCTCGAATTATAATTAGGGTCTCCGCTCGGTACCGGCGAGCTGCGCACGACGAAATTGCCGAACAGCGATGCCTTCATTTTGTTGCGGTCGAGCGCGTAGTTGACGGCTTGACGGAACTTCACGTTGTTGAATGGCGCCTTCGAATTGTTCATCAGCAGGAAATGGTTCGCCACTGTAACTTCATCGTCGATTTTAGCCAGGATCAGGTTCGGGTTTTTGGACACTTCCGCCACCTTGCTCGTCGGGACGATGTCGATCACGTCGACTTGTCCGTTCATGAGCTGCAGGTTTTTGACTTCCGCATCGGGAACGGTCAATATTTCGATGCTGTCCAAATAAGGCAGTCCTTGCTTCCAATAGTTCGCATTTTTCTTCAGCACGATCTTCTCGTTGCGGCTCCATTTCTCGAATACGAACGGGCCGGTTCCGACCGGATTTTTCGTATGGTCGATCGACGGATCGTTCGGAGTAACGAATACTTCGACGAACGAATCGAGCAGCAGCGAGTCTTTATTGGACAGCGTAACCGTCAAGTGCGTTTCATCCACGACCTTGATGTCCTTGATCGATTTGAGCAGCGCGTTCGTCCGGGTCGCTTCTTTCGCATTCGCCTTCTCCAGCGAATATTTGATGTCGTCCGCGGTCAATTTTTTTCCGTTGTGGAACGTGACGCCGCTTTGTACGGTCAGCTCGTAGACGAGCCCGTCGCCGCTGATTTTGGCTTCTTTGATCAGCCCCGGCACCGGCTTCAACGTTTTCGGATCGTACTCCATCAAGCTGTTGAAGATCGGCAGGAACGAGTTGCGGTCGTTGAACGTCGAGTAAATGTACGGGTTCAACGTAGTAGGCTCGGCGTTTTGGGCAAATCGGAGCGTTCCGCCCGATTTCGGCGCAGCATTGTTATTCCCCGCTTCGGCGTTCGGCTTCTGTTCCCCGCTCTCGCCCGACTCCTTCGCGGCGCCGCAAGCGGCCACGGAAATCGACAGCAGGACGATAAACAACAGGTTGAGCATTCTTCTCATCGAGACTTCCCCCTTAAAGTTGGTTTCCCTTTGCTTGGCAAGACTTGGCGGCAAAAGCGCTTACAGAGCGTTGCGCGGTTGCGCGGAATATTTCGCTGCCGGCTCTCTTTCCTAATTCGGATCGCGACGGCCGGGCGGCAAATTCCGGAGAGCTCTCGGCACTTGTAAGCGCCCTCACGGAATCGAAAACGGACTGAGCGTTCGCACTCGCTAATGAATGCGCATACAATCGTGACGCACGTTTAATTCATAAACAATGTTTAAGAAATTTATAAAACAACTATAATATCTATTCTAAACAATTGTCAATATACAAAACAAATTTCATCCACTTTCGCTTTCCCACCTTTTCTTTCCGTATATTCGCGTACATAATCCATTACTTTCGTATATTTTCATATTGACGACTTTATATTCGGAACAAAATCAGATGGAAATTATAAACAATGATTTGACAACAAACTTTTTGATTCGCCATTCGCCTTTTCCTTTATAGAACACGTGCTACGCTTCCAGCCAATTGTGGTTAACGATATGATTTGAACGTCCTCCCATCAGCACGAATACGACCGCTTAGGCGGGGATCGTTTCAACCGCTGCAGCATATGATTTACATGTTAACTATTGTTTTAAAAAATACTTGATTCTCAAACCGGACATCGGTATACTGAGTTAAACTGATTTGCAATCGTTTTCAAATTTTCAAACGAGGTGTCTTTCATGGAATTGTCCAAAAAATATAACGTTCCCGCCTTGGAAAAAGCGATCGCGATCATCGAAACGCTGTCCGAACACGAAGAGGCGATCGGAGTCAGCGAGCTGTGCAAGCTGGTGGACATCCCGAAGACAAGCGTCTTTTTCATATTGAACACGCTGGACCAGCATAAATACATTACGAAGACGAGCGACGGCAAATATAAGCTCAGCAACACGTTCCTTCGCATCGGTCTCAGCATCCTCAACAAGCTGGACATTCGTGAAGTGGCCCGTCCCTTCATGGACAAGCTGCTGCAGGAAACGAAATTTTCCGTACATTTGGCCGTACTCGACGAAGGCGAAGCGATATACGTGGAGAAGGTGGAGAACCAAGGGTTCGTCAAATTCAACACCTACATCGGCCAGCGCCAGCCGTTGCATGCTTCCGCCGTCGGCAAGGCGCTCGCCGCCTATATCCCGCCCGAGCAGCTGGACCAGATCATCCGGGAGAAGGGACTCGCGGAGCGGACGGAGAACACGATTACCAGCCCCGGCGAGTTCAGGAGTGCATTGGAGGTCATCCGCAAACAGGGGTACGCCGTCGAGGACGAGGAAGGCGAGCCGGGGATCCGCTGCGTAGGCTCCGCCATCTGGGACCACCGGCGGGAGCTGAAAGCGTCGATCAGCATTACCGCGCTGCGCACCGATCTGCAAATCCACGAAATCGCCGTTATCGGGGAAAAAGTAAAACAAGCCGCCCTGGATATTTCCATCCAGCTCGGCTATCGTTCGCCTTAATCTTTGAATGGACATCGACCTGCACGCGAATGTCCGCTTTCGTGAACGCTTCACTCCAATCGAGCCGGCTCCATTCCGCATACGGAATCGTATTTCTCGCATGTTGACCGATTCCGATCGAATCGGTCTTGCTCTGCTGCATAATGCGGATCAGCCATTTCCGCTTCCAGCTCCGACTGATCGGCAACGTCGGCAACGTCGCTAACGCTCCGATCCCCGATATATTCGAGCAGCGACCCTTTGATCGAGATCGCCACGGTCGCTTTCCACGGACTTCCTTCCCGATTGGCGCCGGGCGGCTCGACACGTACGTTTCTGCGGCTGGAAATATACGATAAAGTCGTTTGGTCGCCACTCCCTTTCCTCTCGGACAAATCCATATACAACTCGCCGGTTTGTACATGATCGCGAAGAAGTCCGAGCACCACCTTGTCCTCGGGCTTGATCCGGACTACCATCCGGTCCCCCTTGAACAGGGCAATCCCTTGAATAATTATGCTCTTCTCGGTTTCTTGGATCACGGTAGCAATAGGCTCGATGCCCCAAGGATGCGCTGTCCGGTTTTCTCGGCCATCAGTTTCAATCCACGCACTCCGTACGGAGTGCGATGACGTAGCCAGCCGCTGACCAAATTAGGGAATCCCTAAACGTTCAGGCGAGAATGACAGCGCAAACAATTCATTTTGGTTCATTTGCTTCTCCAACTCCTCTTTTCATAATGTTTCGTAGGTATTGTGTCGCTGCGGGGTCGGATCTCGTCAAGTTAAGCAAATCGTAAACAATCGCCCCTTTCTTTTCAATCAATCCATTTCCAATCAGGCATTATAATTCCACAAGTATGACGTTTTTTTCCTTCCGGACCGGTTTTATTTTTACCATTGGCAAGCATATTTTCTACAAGTGGCTTTGGCAGAGTGCAGGCTTATGATGAAAAGCCCTGATCTCATAACGAGACCAGGGCTGCAACTCGACTTTTGAAGTACTAGAATTTTTTTAATCAATTAACGGTGACATTCGTCGTCCGTTGACTCGAGTTTCCTGCTTGATCCGTCACCGCAACTTGAACGACATGGGCTCCTAACTGACCTGCCCAATTCAATGCTGTTCCCGGCACGTAAGGCTGGCCATCGACAGTAACCACCTGTGAGGCAACACCGGATAAGCTATCTCCGCTTACAATAGTCAGCGTAACGGGCTGGCTGTCATCAAACACCGCGCCCTCCATCAGCGGATTTCCGTTCGCCGATACCGTAAACGTCGGTGCAATCTTATCGGACTTCACTGTTATGGATTTGGCGGTTTCTGCATTGCCCGCCTTATCTATCGAGCGATACTGCACATCATAGATGCCGTCACCAAGCACAAGCGGTGAAGCGTATGCTATAAAGCCAATCGTCGGTGGCGTGCCGTAAACGCTCTGTACGACGGTTAACGCATATTGGGTCGCATGGATACCGGCAATGTCATATGAGGCTGAGAGCGAAACCGTGACGTCCGATTTATACCATCCTCCCGATCCGGCCGTTCCGGACACAGCTGCAGAGCTTACGGGCGGAGTGGTGTCCGGCTGCCACTTGGCGTATAGAACGGTATCCGCTTCGACTGGTTTGCTGAAATCAAACTTGTTCGCATACGTGGCGTCGAACCAGCCTAAGAAGGCATAAAATTCTTTTGTCCGCGTCGGAGGGGTAACATTTGCGCCGAGCGACATTCCGTTTGCATTGACTGTCACCGTTTGTTCGAATGCCCCATCTTTAAAGGTAACATTATGGCTCGCGTTATAGCTGCCTTCCGTCACATATACGGAAATCGGCAAGGAAAGACCATCTTCCAATTTAACAAAGAAGGCTCCTTTCCCTTTTGCCGGTTGACCCGTTAATACATTAAACTTCGAATTAGCAAGGTCAACCAGACCTTTTGTTATCGTTGTTCCGAATTGTCCACCCATGAAATTTTTACCGATTTTCTTGGGATAGCCGGTTACAGTGAGCACCAGGTCGACACCCTCTGTAATCGTGCCGCTGGTACCCCCTGCAGCATTTGTAACGGTAAACCAAACATTATCGTTGTTCTTCCGTAGATCATATTTGGTTCCGGTCGGAATACCGTTCGTTTTGATCGTGACGGTTTGAGTTGTATTCCCTGTAATGTTGACCTGATATTTGTTGCCATCTGACCTTAAAGCGGTTGGTCTGGTAGGAATGATCACATCTTTGCCGCTTTCGATAGCTCCAATATCAGGTGCGGAGCCTGAGTACGAAGCACTGGTTACAAAGTTAGGAATCGTGGTGCCCGCATCAAAACCGAGACTCCCGCTCGTTTGGCTATAATCCCCTTCCGTTCTGTTGGAGAACGTCGCCTTTTTGCTCGAATCGGGTGCTATAGCTGTTCCGGTCTTTACCCCGGTGATCCCGTGAGGCTCAACGATCGGCGCAGGTCCGCCGGTACTGGTATTATTCGTGGATGTCGAAGCTCCGTTAAGCAAGTCGTAATCGTAGCTAACGCCGGGATAATTGTACATATGTTTAAGCGTAATTACGTTCTGGCCGCCAACAGGACTATCTTGGGATTCAATGATATTATTCCGATAATACGGTCTGTATAATTGAGCGTCTTTCCGGGTTATGTGCCCCATTGGACTAATGATCGTATTGTTAAACAGATAGTTAACGCCCAATCCCATTCTCCAATCAGCAGGATCTGTTCCGTGCTTGGTTACTCCTGTAACCAGTCCCCATTCGTCACCCAAGTTCGTGATCAGATTTCTAAACACATACACGGGACCTATATAAACCGAATCCATCCCTAATCCGCCAGACATGCCCTCTATTTTGTTGTTGTAAAACCTTACGTTCATATTCGAGCCTTCTAATTCCATGCTATCGGCTTGACCAAACGCCAAATAGTTTCCGTATACGTCGGAATCGACCCCGATACCGCCGTCTGTATCGTGATTTCCGTAAGTTTCAATGAGAGCGTTAAAACGGTGATCGTCGCTTCCGACAATATCGTTGTATCGAATCACGACGCCTACTCCTCCTCTTGCATACATGCCGCTTACACCTTGCGGATGTTTTTCATTCCATTCGAAGAACCCCGGCACATTTTCGTACCATCCTCTACCTCCACCGGCATTCCAAGCATTGGATTTTGTTCTTGCATTATGAATAAAGTTTTTTTCAATGACAAGATAACTTGCGTCGCTTACATGGATACCCGAGTCATTGTTGACAGGCGTGGCGTTGGCCGAATAAACTTGCCCTGTGCGCAGGTCAACAGCCAGATTAGGATTTGAATTGTTGACTATCGTTTGCTTTCCCAAGTAGAGAGTTGCTTCTCTTCCGAAACCGGAAATATCACAATTGATAATTCGGATGTGGTGACTGGAACTGAGGACCGAGATCCCGCTCCTTTTGCCTCCCCGGATGATTACGTTTTCCAAAATCACATATTCGGACTGCGCGATCATGACCGCTTCCCAAAATTCATCGGTTACTTCGATCACAGTAGTTCCGTCTCCGATGATACGGATATATCCGCTTGCTGTTCCTCTCAACCCTTGAACGGACAGCGGTTTACCCGGCTCATAGATGGATGAGATAGGGATGTTCGTTGCGATCGGGACGTCTTCTTTCCATGTTCGGATTATATCGGTGTACGTAGAATTGTCCTTAAGGACTTTCACTTGCACTTCATATTCCGTGTCGGGCTCAAGACCGACGATAGAGCCTCTGAAATTCCTGTTAGCCGAATCGTATGCCAATGAAAGGCCTTCTTCCCATGCTACAGCTCCTACTTTCCTGAAACGCACCTCATTAGCAGGATCAAGGGGAACTTGCATGGTGTTAGGAGATGCAACTGGAAGCGTATATGTAATTGAATCTCCGGCTGTATAACCGAAATAATCCAGATACACGCTTATATTGTTGAACGTACTTCTTAGATGATAGGTGTAGTCGGGTATACTGTTACCGCCTCCGACGACTGTGGAAATGGTGGTTTTAAACCACTTATCCGGCGTGATGCCGTCTGAGTATTTAATTCTAACGCGAATGATTTCGTTGCCGGGGCCGCCCGCATAACTAATGCCTCCTTCAAAGGCGCCTATTGCCGCATTATACCCGGGCTTAGGCATTTCAAGCCAAGCGTAGCCCGTATTTCTCGGTTTAGCAGGGATGACATAGTTGGCCGGATCCGCTGATTTCCGCCATACCGTTACTACAGCATTCGGATCGCTAAGCGGAATCCTATAATAGCCGTCTCTCGATTTTCCTACGGCTGTTATATCAACACCAGGCACGGCTGTAGGTATAGCGGCCTCATCGGTAATATGCCGGTTTTCATCATAGAGCACTTCCGCCGTATTGCTCCCGGCATTCCACGTGTATGTGGCTTCAAACGCATACATGAGCGTATCCAATGGGATAAAACTTCTATAGCCGTCTTTAAAGGGCATTGCGGTAGTAAGGGTTGTAGTCGTTGAACCGTTATTTACTGTTACTTGATTGCTTCCGTATTCGGCTGTCATTTTATAGTAATCATTTTTTAAAACAAATTGCGTGTGATCGGTAGTTTCATAAAATACCGAATAGAGATAATGAGCCATTGCCTCGGCCGATACCCAGATTTTACCGTCGATAAATTTGGGCGGTAAATCCGATTTCACTAATTTGCCGTTCACCGTTATATTGATCGGCGAGGCCGGGCTTGTAATTGTAACAGGCGCATGCGTATATCCCGCCCATATCGAAGTAGGAAAAACAAGCGAAAGAAGTAAGGCAACAACAAAAATAAATTTCAACCTTGGTTTCACCTTGTTGGCCATTTCAATAACAGCCTCCCTTTTTCGATTTGCTGATTGCCTCCGGGAATATCTGGTTGCCGGTAAATCCATCAGATTACGACAGCGCTTACAACAAAGCATGGCTCGAGATGATCCGCCATCACATCCACGATCATGGGTTGACCCGTTCCTGCAGTCGGATTCTCTACACACAGGTCTTATAAAATATAAAGTACTATTCACCCCTCCTTTTTTCACAGTTTCGCAGGTATTGTGTCGCAATGGTAACGGAGTCTCGTCGAGTTAAGAAAAACATAAAACAACCGCTCCATTCTATTCAATCAATCATTTTCCAATCGGTCCTTATTATTCTACAAGCCCCGGCGTTTTCTCGATTCCAAGTTGGACTTCTTTTTCACAAGGCACACAAATTCTACAAATTGTGTGGACGATGAAGATTTTTCCCACTACCTCTATCACGACAGATGACACGATCAGAACAGTCAGAACAGACGGACAAAACCTTTTATCATAAGCGCTCCGACAGTTGCACCAGGATCTTGTAAACCAATCGACCGCTCGAGATACCTGCTAGCTCTTCCGTGTTTGGACTGCATGGAAATCGTCTCTTTCACACCGTTCTCGGCAGCCTCGAGAGCCCTATTCATCATTTCTTTTAATGATACTTGTTGGCTGTTTGCGAGCGCCATGGCTTGGGCAGCAGGCCCAAGGGAGTCCAGAATCGTTTTCTCACCGACCTTGGCTTTGCCTCTGCCGCTAATTCCCTTAATCATTGCTTCAAAGAGTAAAATCAAGTCCTCTTTGCTTAGCTCGTTTTTTCCCGACAGCGCTTTTCCTGCATGCAGCAATCCAACTGATATCAGTGTACCTATGGTTGAAGCGACCGTCTCTCCCATGAGAAGCGCGCACTGTACGAATATCCCGCCAATATCTTGATCAGCCAGGTTAGGCAGGTTGGAGACGATAGCCTTAAATCCCTTGGACATCGTCAATCCGATATCGCCATCCCCTAACGCCCCATCAAGCCTGCACAAATAATCTTTATTTTCATCCATTATCTTGCTGATTTCTTCTAAAATCTGAAAGACATCTTCTTTCCGAAGCGATTCCTTCATAAGATTCCCCTTCCCGGAATGCGCGAGCCTTAATGTTGAATGCGAAAAGGCGTAACGAACGGCGCTTCCATTAATCTGCACAACTCGTCGTCCAGATGCAGAATGGAAACAGAAAGTCCGGCCATCTCTAATGACGTTGCAAATTCGCCAATATAGCGGCAGTTAATGTGGATTCCCTGATCTGTAAGCAAGCTATAGACAGCCTTGTATATAATGTATAATTCCTCTAACGGCGTTGCTCCTAGCCCATTGATCAGGACGGATACTTTCTCCCCTTTCTCAATAGGCATATCCTGTAGAATGGCGGATACTATCGTTGCGGCGACTTCGTCGGCCGTTTGTAAGCTTCCCCTCTGAATGCCCGGCTCGCCATGAATCCCCATCCCGACTTCCATCTCGCCTTCTGCCACCTGAAATGTCGGATGCCCGACAGCAGGAAGAATACATGGACTTAGAGCCACGCCCATTGTGCGTACTCTTGCATTTGCTTTTTCCGCAATTCTTTTCACTTCGTCCAGATCTGCACCTGTCTCTGCCTTTGCTGCGGCCAGTTTATAGAGATAGAAGAGGCCGGCGACACCTCGACGCTGCTGTTCATACCCTTTGGGCATCGAGGCGACGTCATCCGTTGCAACTACCGTCTCCACACGAATATCTTCCAAATCTGCAAGTTCCGCAGCGGTATCAAAATTTATTACATCGCCGCCATAATTGCCATAAATATAAAGGACTCCTTTCCCTCCATGAATTGCGCGCGTCACATCAAGCATCTGCTTTGAACTCGGCGAAGCAAAAATATCGCCTACGGCCACTCCATCCAGCATCCCTTTTCCAACGTAGCCTAAAAATAATGGAAGATGCCCGGAACCGCCCCCGGTAGAAATGGCCACTTTATTATGTACAGGAGCATCCACTCTGACCAGCGCACGATTATCGCTTATTACGCTCCTCAATAGATCGGAATGGGCGAGTAGTAATCCTTCCAGCATTTCGTCAACGACTTTCTCAGGATGATTGAGAAACTTTTTCATAGTCATGATTTATGAATCTCCTTTTTCAGTCAGCGCTTCCAAACAGGATACCGTCATCGGTATGCGAAGACCGATCAAACGGGAGATGTCTTTTGGCTGTGTCAATATTTTTGCAATTCAACTTTTCCAGCAGCAGCTCACGAAAAGCCTCGCTGTCTACATCGATACAGGCCTCGACATTTCCGCGAGTGTTTCCCAAGTCCAGCCATATACTCTCTTCCGGAGCTATTGCAACGGTTTGGCCGGTACCTACACGGTGGTCATACTCGACCGTTACTTTCATTTTTCGGGTGGTAACCAACGAACGGTTCAACAATAGAGAGACCGCTAATGGATCTTGCATATGTGTTTTATCTTGGCCGGTTTGACGGATATCCGGTCTCTTGGTGCGAATCACTTCAAACCATTGTTCCACCATGTTCGCCAGCATTTCGTTCAGCGGATTTCCTGATTTTCGCAACAGATCGCATTCATTTTGCGTGAATCCCACCTTCATAGTAACGTCTAATCCAACCATCACAATCGGTGCTTGGGATGAAAACACGACGGAGGCCGCTTCGGGATCGCGCTTTACGTTAGCTTCGGCAGGGTTAAGCCCCGCTCCGTTGCCCCCCAGTCTGTGAGCTCCCCCCATCAGGATAATTTCCTTGACATGTTGGATGATCCTGGGCTCCCGGACCATGGCAACGGCAACATTAGTCAGTGGACCGAGAGCCACAAGTGTGATTTCCCCGGGATTGTCCATAATGGTCTTGATCATGAAGTCAACCGCATGCCCTTTCCATTCCCTTCCGATGTCAACACCTTCATCCTGGCGACCGGCCTCCCAAGGCAATCCGTCAATGGTATGCCCTCCAGGACGATTGCGCAGCATCGTTTCGCTTAATCCGGGATAAACGTCAATGTCATCCCTGCCTCCCAAATGCAGGATCTTTTGTGCAAAGCGGGCGCGCGGTATCGCATCTCTATAAACTGTGGTCACGCCTTCCAGCTTGATTTCCGGTGAGTTCATGGCGAGCGCAAGGGCTATAGCATCGTCCGGGTCCCCTCCGAGTACGGCCCCGGTTCCAATATCCGTATCGATTATGATTCTGTTCGCAGACATATCATCAACTCCTCTTCTATAGGTGAGGTTGTTTCATCCCATACTTATTGGCTTCCTACAATTCGGCCAGCATCCCTCCGTCAATGACCACACCGGTACCAATAATAAACTTGGCTTCATCGCTTGCCAAAAAGCAAATAAGGCTAGCGATCTCTTCGGGTTTTCCGATTCGGCCCAGCGGTTGGGAGTCTTTCCATGCTTCGTTCAAATCCGCATGAAACAATCCCCCCAATTCCGCATATCGATTCAACATGCCGGTATCGGTGGCCCCCGGAAGGACGGCATTCACGCGGATCCCCTGCTTGGCATAATCGATGGCCATGCTTCGGGTCAGCGCCATCAATCCTCCTTTGGATGCGGCGTAGGCGGCATAATTGCGTATCGTAGCCTGAGCATGTACGGAAGCGACATGGATGATCACGCCCCCACCTGCATCGATCATAGGCGGAATCCCGTATTTCCCGAGCAGAAAGGCAGAAGTTAAATTGACATTGAGCGTCGTATGCCACTCCTCGACCGATAAATCCACGACTCCCCGTAAGGATTCAATGGCGGCGCTATGGACGATCCCGTCCAGCCGCCCGTAGGTATCAATCGTGGTTTGGATCAAGTTCCGAATATCGTCATGCTGCCCGACATCCGTCTTCACGAACAACCCAAGTCCCGCCAGACCTTCAATCTGCTCCAGGGTCTCTTCGGCATGTTGCTCCGACCGGTTCGCGATGACTACGCGAGCCCCTTCGCCAGCCAAGCGTATAGCGGTTGCCCGCCCGATTCCGGTGCCCCCGCCGGTAACGATGAACACTTTGTTATCGAATCTCATGGCATCGCATCCTTCTTTACGGATTCAGAATGATTTTGCTGAAAGGGGATTTCCCTTCCACTAAATGTTGAAAAGAGGCGGGGCCTTCCGTCAAGCTGCGGGCAGCCGTCCACGGCTCCATTCGGATGTGACCTCCGGCCAACAACTGAACCGCTTGTTGGAAATCCGCGTTGGAATACGAATAGGAACCGATGATGGATACTTCTTGCCGCACAAGGCGGCTCATCAGGATCGGCGATTCCTCATGCCCCAAGCCGACCATAATGATTGTCCCGCCGGAATTAATCAGTTGCAGAGCTTGGTTGCGAGTGGCCGTCACGCCGACACAATCAATGATCGTATCGATTCCTTGCGGCAAGCAGTCATTCGCCCCGTTGCCCAATCGTTCCGGCGTGACAACGTCCGCCCCCAGCGCCTTGGCATGGTGCATGCGCGCCTCTTGCCTCTCCACGACCAGGACTCGATGGGCACCCATCCTCATCGCTGCTTGCACGGTGAGCAGCCCGATGGCTCCGGCGCCAAAAATAAGGACATCCTCAAACGGCTGGAGACCCAGCTTGACCGCATGGATGCAAACCGCTAACGGCTCCGCCAAAGCAGCTAACGAGGCGTTCATCTCCTTGGGAACGGGGTACAAATTGCTCAAAGGTACTGCTACATAGTCGGCAAAGGCACCGGGCCGATGAACGCCGATCAACTCGCGCCTGCGACATAGATTATGTTTCCCCTTCGTGCAACGATCGCAGCTCCCGCAAGAGATAAGCGGATTCGCAACGATCTTATCCCCTACGGACCATTTCGATTTGTGGCCGGATTGTCCGAAGATTTCGACGATCGTTCCGCAAAATTCATGTCCCATGATCAACGGAGGAATCCTCACGCTGCTATGGCCCAAATACCCTTCCAACTCGCTCCCGCAAATGCCTACGGCTTCCACTTTGATCAAGGCTTCGTGCGGGCCTGCCTTCGGCAGCTCTTGCTCTTCGACGCTGATTTGCCCAGGTCCGTGATAAACCAAAGTCTTCATGTCCCTACACCTCTACGCCATTCACGATATGCTTGGGACTCTCGCCGCTGAATATTCGCTTAATTTCCAGAGCTGCATGTCGCTGCAGCCGGTTTAACGAGCTTTCCGAATACCAGGCGCAGTGGCTCGTGATGAAACAGTTGTCGAATTGGAGAAGCGGGCTGCTCATCGGAATCGGTTGCTCCTCCAATACATCCAACGCCGCACCCGCGATTTTGTTGCTTTGCAACGCATCCACTAAACTTGCGGTTTTGATCACTCCGCCTCTGGATGTGTTCACCAAGTAAGCGGTTGATTTCATTCGCTCAAAGGCTTCATCATGAAAGAGATGTTTGGTCTCCGGGGTTAAGGGCAGATGAACCGAAATCATATCGCTTCGCTCCAGCAAGGAGTGCCAATCGACCTTCTGTGTTCCCCACTCGTTACAAACGGTTTCCGGCACATACGGATCGTAGGCGATCGTGTCGATGCCGAAGCTTTGGGCTCTCCTTGCCACATCTTTTCCGATATGGCCGAAGCCGGCGATTCCGAGCGTTTTCCCTTGCAAGCCCATAATCGGTCGGCACGGAGTCGTTTGCCACACCCCTCGGCGCACCTGGGAAACAATTTGGGGGATTTTCCGAACGCTCGAGAGCAAGAGCGACATCGCATGATCGGCGACTTCCCCCGTCCCATAATCCGGTACGTTGACAACGGGAATATTTCGTTCTTTTGCCGCTTGAATATCCACGCTATCGACACCGACGCCATACCTTACGATGATTTTGCAACGCTCCAAGTTCTCGATGACTTCTTTGGTGATCGGCGCTCTTTCGATTAAAATCGCATCCGCGTGTCTGGTTAATTGCATCACTTCATCCGGCGTTTTGCATTGTCCCGTTACAAATTCAAAGCCCATAGGAAGTAACACATCTTCTTCCTGATGCAAATCAGGAAAGCCATAATCGGTCACCGCTACCGTATACTTGGTCATCTCATCAATCTCTCCTTTGCGTTGACTATAGCCGGACCATACTCTCCTGTGGTAACCGGAATATATTTCACCATATTCATATCCTCGGATTCAAAGGCATGCTCCCACATCTTGCCGTACATTTCCTTCAAAAGGGCTTCCGATTCCGGACGGTCCGCAATATTGTGCATTTCATGCGGATCCGATTCCAGGTCATATAGCTCGTCAAAGTCGGTAGGATTATAGACGAACTTATAGTTCTTCGTCTTGACCATCCGGCTGGTATAGTATAATTCCGTACCGTTGCATTGGGCATATATGCTGTCCCGCCAGTTATCCGGCGTTTCACCGGACAGGAACGGAACCAGGCTGCGCCCGCTCGTTTTGCCCAGCGGTTCCGCTCCAGTAAGTTCGATCAATGTAGGGGCTATATCCATGAGTGTCACGAATTGTTCGACGGCTCTCCCCGGATTCTGGACAAGTTTGGGAAAGCTCATAATAAGAGGAACGCGATACCCTTCATCGAACATGCTGATTCCTTTGCAATATAACCCGTGGGCTCCCGCATGTTCGCCATGATCCGATACGACGATTATCAGCGTATTGTCCATCTGGTTGTTGCGGGCCAAAGCATCCAGGACTTCCCCGAATAAATCGTCAACTAGCGTGCAGTAACCCCAATAATGCGCAATGGATCCCTTCACTTCTTGTTCGCTTAATTGGCTGAACACCTTTCGCATGCGTTGATAGATTCGGGGTTTATCCTGCATATCGTCCTCGTAATTGGGCGGCAGATCGATCTGATTGGGATCATACATCGTGGCGTACTTTTCCGGAATAACAAAAGGATCATGCGGACCGTTCGGTCCGATATACATGCACCAGGGATCAGCACTATCTTGCAGCCTATCCAATTGCGAGATGGCTTTATGCACACATTCATAGTCGTCTATCTCGGTGTAAGATTTGTCCGACGTGCCGTAAAGGGTATAGCCCCCCCATCCGGGACGCAAGATTTCCCCTCGTTTTCGGCTTCTTTGGCCGCTTTCGCAGATCATTTCCCGATACGCTTTTCTGCGTGATCCATTGTCCAATTCCTGTTCCTTCAGGTACAATTCCGTCCACCCTCTGGATTGCGGCGTTTCTGCGGCCGAAACGTGCCACTTTCCGGCATAGTACATTTGATAACCGCTCTCCGCCAGTTTCTCGGAAAAGGTTTCGATCCCGGGGTTTAGATGGCTATGAATCGCCTGATCATTGGAAACGTTATTGTAGATCCCATGCTGCGAAGGGTAAAGACTTGTCATGAATGAAGCCCTTGCCGGACAGCAATGTGCCATAGGCGGATACGCGGAGTGAAAACTAACGCCGGCTTCTTTGATTTTATCCATGTTCGGGGTTTTACAGGGGTGACCGGGAAATGTGATTTGGGCCTGCATTTGATCCGGCATAAAGATCAAGATGTTGGGACGGGTCTCGTTTTTCAACGGCTTTTACCTCTCCTATTCTTCTTGGTTTAGGGAAGCCCATAAGTCGGTCATGGCGATCATAGGGTTACGGCCCCTATACTCGCCGCACGCTTCCCGCGTGCACTTGTTATGAAGCTCCCCCGTATATTCCAGCATCGCTCTCCACTCTTGCAGGGAAAACCGCACCGGATACAGATGCGGCTTTCCACAATGAACTGAAATTATTTCTTGTTCTTTTTGTTGGAATCGGCCATAAATTCATCCAACATTTTGTCTCCACCGGTTTTGCGCCACTTCTCGATTTCCTTCCTGAAACCGGCTTCGTCCATTTTGCCCATAATAAATTGGGTGGCCGCATCCGTGATGATTTGTTCCAGTTCCTTTCCGCGTTCCATGTAGGTTGCAGAGGTCAAAGTCTTGGAAGCATCAAAAACACCGTATTTTTCATCATCTTTGTCGCTGCGATCCGATTTATCCAATAGAGCATGCTGTTTGGGCGGCATGGTGTTGTGAAATATCCAGGTTTTCAGAAGCTGGTTGCGTAAATCGGCTACTTCCTTAAGGAATAATGCGCCGTCGGTGGTGAGCGCTTTGCCGTCTTCAACTTTGTAGTGCTTTCCTTCGATCCCTCTCGCGAGCAGGGTCGCCATTTCCGGTTCCGCGAGTTTATCGAAGAAGGCGAGAATGCGAAGCAGCTCTTCCTCTGTTTTCACGGATGATTTAGGAATAAGGGTCAAGGTTTCCGTATTGATCTCCGCAACCACTTTTCTGCCCTTTGGCTCCTCAAAAGCTGTGAAATAATCCACTTCCGCTTGAGGCACCGGTTTGACCAGAACTGCATAGAAGTTATACGCGTTGCCGGAAACGGCTTGAACCATGCCCGACTTTCCTGTAGTGAATGAGCCTTGCGTTTGAGCTCTCGTGGCGACCGCAAAATCCTGATTCATCAATTTTTCGGCATATAAACGCTTCATGAATTTTAAAACATCCATGTACTCATTGGTCTCAAAATCGGGAATCAACTTTCCGCTTTCGATCGCAAATTTGTTAGGACCGCCATGCATCACAACGATGTTGTTGAGCTTGCCTAAGCCTTCCATGGCTAGGCCAACCGTATCGTTAACGCCATTTTTGTCCGGATCATTTTGTGTATACGCTTTTAAGACTTGATAAAGCTCCTCTAAGTTTTTCGGCTCCTTCAAACCTGCATTCTTAAGCCAATCGCTGCGGTAAATGAGTGATTGCCTTGTGATCGGCCGTGAAGAGGGAATTCCATAAACTTTTCCATCGACCACAGTATGATCGAAATACGCTTTATTGAAAGTGGATAAGTTTTTGAATTTGGACAAATGCGGACCGATTTCCCAAAACATGCCGGATTTCATGGCACTTTGAATCGTAGGACTATAGTTTGCATTCACGACCTTAGGCAGCTCTCCGGATGCAATCATCAAATTGATTTTGTCGGTATAGGCAGCCAAGGGAATCCACTGAATGGACAGCTTGGTATTCGTGAATGCCGCAATCCGTTTTTCGATTTCATTACCATCGACGGGCGGTTCTTGATAAGCCACCGCGGCCATTGTGAGCTCGAGGGGCTTTTCCTCCTTCTTGACTGCACTTCCTTCCGGATTACCCGAGCTGCTAGTTCCTGCGGTGGAGCAAGCTAAGGTCGTCAAGAGCATCGAAGCAACAACCATCCCTTTCACCGGTAGCCATCCTTGCTGTTTCATTGACAAATGCTCCCCTCTCTTTGTAATAAAAACGGTCCCTTCTGATTTCCGGATAGCCATCCCTCACTGCCGATTCGTTCGTTTCACCCCCCTCAAGACTAGCCTTTTACCGAACCCAACAGAACGCCCTTAGCAAAATGCTTTTGCAGGAACGGATACACCATTAGGATCGGTGCCGTCGCAAAAGTGATCACTGCCATTTTCACGGTTTCCGCCGGGAGTATCGCATCCTCCAGCGAAGACGAATCCGCGAAGCCGGATTGCGCTAAGATGACAATTTGCCGCAGCATAACTTGGATCGGCCATTTATCGGAATCGTTCAAATAAATGATGGCGTTGAAATAGCTGTTCCAGTGTCCGACCGCATAGAATAAGGCAAAAGTGGCCAAAGCCGGTGCCGACAGGGGAAGCACAATGCGGAGCAGAATCCGCATATCGTTTGCGCCGTCGATCTTGGCGGATTCCTGCAGTCCATCCGGAATTTGCTGAAAGAAGTTTTTCAGAATAATCAGGTTGAATGCGCTGATCGCATTCGGGATCATTAGTGCCCACAAGGAATTGATCAGACCTAATGACTTGACGACGATATAGGTCGGAATCAAGCCGCCTGTAAACAACATCGTAAATAGCACGAGTATAAGCAAGGTTCGTCTTCCGCGCAGACGATGATGGGCAAGCGGATACGCCATCAAGGAAGTGAGTATCAGATTGATCAGCGTTCCTACAATGGTCACGTACAACGAAATCATCATGCTGCGAACGAGTGTATTGGTGGAAAAAATATACTTGTATGCATCAAGCGTTACATCAGTCGGGAAAAGCAAGAACGTTCCCTTCGCAACAATATGTTCCGATGAGAAGGATGCGGAGACGATGTATATAAAGGGAAGTACCGCCGATAAACCGATCAAGGTCAAAAGAATGACATTGAATGCGTCAAACATACGACCCCCGAGGCCTCGATGATTCACCAGATTCCCTCCTCTCCCGTCTTTCGTACCGCCCAGTTGGCCGACAATACCAGAACCAGTCCGATTAAGGATTTGAATAGACCTACAGCGGTGCTGTAGCTGAATTGTGCTTGTGTCAAGCCGACTCTGTAAATATAAGTTTCAAACACTTCCGCAACCTCCCGATTCATCGGATTCAGCATCAGAAAAATATGCTCGAAGCCTACATCCAAGAAATTGCCCAGACGGAGGATAAACAAAATCACGATGGTGCTGCGGATGGCGGGCAAAGTAATCAGCCATAGCTGATGCCAACGGTTAGCTCCGTCTATACGAGAGGCCTCGTAGAGCTGGGGATCGACTCCCGCCAAAGCGGCCAGGAAGATGATCGTCCCCCATCCCGCATCCTTCCAGATCGCCTGAAGCATAAACAGAGGCCGGAACCATTCCTCGCTCAGCAGAAAAGGGATCTTCTCCATTCCCATCGAGGCGATCAGGTCATTCACGACCCCGCCTTCTGTTGTGAAGAAAAGATAAGAAATCGCGACCACAACGACCCAGGATATAAAGTGTGGAATATAGACCAGCGTTTGGATGGTTCGCTTGAACAATTGAAGACGAATCTCGTTGAGAAGCAGCGACAAAATAATCGGTATAGGGAAATAAAAAACGATGTCGTACACGGCCAAAATCAACGTGTTTTTCAGAAGATTCATAAACTGCGGATCCGCAAACAGACGTTCAAAATGCTTGAACCCGACCCACGGACTGTTTAAGATCCCCAAATGCGGCCTATAATCTTGGAACGCCATAGCTATACCAATCATGGGTACATATTTAAACAAAATGAAAAAAACGATACCTGGAACAAGCATTACATACAACCATCGATCCATGATCAGGTCGGCTACCCACGGCCTGCGTTTTTTAACAGACGGAGTGCTTTGAAGATCGGTTGTCGCCATGGCGTTGTTCTTCATGTTTGATGTTCTCCTTTCCCTAATCGTTATTGGATACCTGAAATGTAACGCGCCGTGTTCAAAGAAGTATATATCCCTCAGTTAACTATTTCACCGAGATCGACATTGATGATCGTTATATACAGCAGATAACCTATACATCCACCCCATTTAGCTATTAGGTCTGATAAGAAGAAACACCCAAGTTTCCTTAGGAAGCATGGGTGTTTGTATGTCCTACAACTGCATATGATCTTTACGATACGTTCCAGGTGTAACTCCGGTAGCCTTGCTAAAATATCGGATAAACGGGGTTGAATTCGCGTAATTCAGCCGCGTGGCGATTTCCAAAATGGTCATATCCGTCTCGACCAGCCATTTCTTGGCGAACCGTAGCCGATACTGCGCCAAAAAATCACTGAAGGTTAACCCGGTTTCCTTCTTGAACACGCGACTGACATAAACCGGGTGAAAATTCAGTCTCGCCGAGCAATCCTCCAGCGTTAAATTGGACTCGAATTCCCTTTCTATTATCCGAATCAGATCTTCCGTTATCCGATTATTGTGCGATTCGCGTTCATCCCTTAAGTGGTTGGCTATAGGCATCGCGATTTCGTCCAATAGCCATCGTTTCCACTCAATCAATGATTTTCCTTGCAACAAATGATGGGTAACCTGCTTATCGCCAAGAACCTTCTCGGCCGACAAACCTGAATCGTAAAGCAACTCAGTCAAACTTCCGATTAATTGCATCAGCATAAATTGGAATTCTTGAATATGGATATTGGATTGGATGGCATGTACCAAATAGACTTCCAAGCTTGCGGAGATCCGCTCGGGATGCCCGAGCTTAACCGCATCCACAATATCCCTTTCCAACTGCTTGGGGTATACGGTTTGCTTGCTTCTGTTCAATTGAATGTCATTAATGTGCAATATCATTTCCGATCCCAGTTGGAACCTATACTTCAGAGCCTCAAGACCTTCCTGGTAAGCACCCGATACATCGACAAGGTCGACATAAGAACGGCTGACCCCAATGCTTACCTTCAAACCGAGGAATTCCGCTATCTTGATTCGAATATCTTCCGCAATCGAGAGAGCCCATCTGCTGCATTCTTCATCTGTTTCAAATTCCGAAGCCAGAATCGTCACTTGCGAGTTGTCCATGGATACCGGCTGAAATCTTTTCATGGGATCTACCAAATCGCCCACAATATTTCCGATCGCGAAAAGTAACAAATCATGGTCTCGTTCCTGATAACGGGTATTCTTCAAAGTATCAATTTGGACAACAAGCACAATCAATCGCTTCCAAGCAACGGGAAAGCCTATTGCGGACAAGTGCTCCAGCAATTTGCTTTTAGTGATTTTTCCGGCCAATAACCGCTGCACGAAGCTGTCCCTGAGTTGGACGGCATAGAAGGTCAATTGGTCCTGCATCTGAAGACTGCTGTTCATCAAATGACGAATACGTTGGGCCAAGTCGGCGAAATCATCCTTCACATCCCCGTCTTCTTTCTTGCCTAAGTCACTTCGCAGGAATTGGACAAATCCCCGGATTGGCGAATACATCCAATGGGAGCCATAAAGGGCTGCCGCTCCGAAAAGCAGGAATAACGCCGCACAGCTGGCCAATGTGAAGATCCCGATTTGTCGAGCCTCCTGTGTAGACTTTTTGGCATCTTGAACGGCTAGATATGTCCAACCGTGCTGGGATGATTGTATAAAATGAATCCGTACATCTCGCCCTTCCCAATCCATCGGAAAGTGACCGTTACGACTTTGCAAGGACTCTATCCTTTCAGTAATCCGGTTTTGGACTTCCACAGATAATTCACCGATATTCGGATCACCGAGCACGGCTTGGGGGGAACGATCCAGCACGAACAAGTTTCCCAGCTCATTTTGCGCCAAAAATTGCCGATTCAATTCACTTTTTTTGATTTTTAAAATTAGCAAAGCACTAGTTTCCACGGAAAAATTCAATAGTGGCACTTTGCAGATCAGATTCAAGGTTCCCATCTCCGGGGAGGAAGTCGAATCCGGCATCCACACCAAATTGTTCCTCATCGAAGTATATCGTTCCAAGCTTTCATAATCGGCAAGCTCCTTAAGGTTGCTTCCGAATCCGTTTTTTCCTATGTACCAGTTTTCCCTCACATTAATCAAAGCAGCATCTTGCACACCGACGAAAAAATGAAGATTATGCAATCCTTGCGACAAATCGTTGATTTCCTTGAAGTGGGTGGTGGTAGTGAGCGGCTTATAAAGAGCATTAGTAACAATTGGCGAACTGACATATTGCATCACCACGTACTCCAGTGTTTTGAGCAGCTGCTCCACCCGCATTTGGGTCTGTAACAGATTTTGCAGATTGCCCTCGTCTACTTTCTCCTGAATGCCCTTGGATGCAATTGTATATGAAAACACTCCCAAAAAAAGAATCGGGAGTAGCGTAAGAAGCGTGCTGAACACAAACCATCTTCTTAACAGTGAAGAAGCGATCACCGGTTGCACCTCTCCCGATAAGCTTTTCTGCGTTTTCCGGACGGGTCTGGTTTTTCATAGGGAAGCCCATAAATCGGTCATGGCGATCAAAGGGTTATGGCCCATATACTCGCGACACGGTTGATTAAACTCGGTATAAGGTTTTCTTTGGAGTTCGGTCGGATGTCCTCCATGAGGATGATAGAACTCCCATAATGTCCCGGTCTCGGAAAATTTCTCGGCTGTATGGTCCAATGCGCGTTCCAGAATCACTTTGGCCGCATCGTTTCTCCCGTACAGGGTACAACCCCGGGCGACCCAATAGGTGATACTGTTCCAAGAAGGCCCCCGCCACATGCGAAGTTCAAAGGCCGGATCCTCCAGAGCGATGGTCGGAACCGGATGCTTGGTGAAAAAACGCTTTGGATTCAATACATTTTCATCGATCACACGATTCGCTTGCTCCACGGTTGCCGCACCTACCATCATCGGCCACATGCCCTCAAACGTAAGGCGACGGCTCCCGGGATTATTAACCGACCAAATATCGTGGAATAGAGCCGTTTCTTCATCGAACAAGGCGCTGCGCATAAATTCCGCCAGCTGTCCGGCTCTGCTTTGCCATTTCGCGGATTCAGCAGGCAAATCAAGAAGGCTCGCCCATTGTGCAGCGCAGACATGCATTTGATAAACATGCGCAGTCGCATCGACGCACGCATAGGGACCCGGTGTGATATGGTCATAACGAATTCCGTCATCGACACCGCTTTCCCATACTTTTTTCCACAGATCGATATAATAATAACCTTCATTTTCAGCCTTCCGTTTGGTTTCAAACCAACCGATTTGACGAACCAGGGCAAGGTAGGCTGTTTTCAACAAATCGATATCTTCGTATAGGTCAACATAATCCTGCACGGCCACCGGCCAAAACGGAGGATGTCCCTTCACCGTACTCCATTTCACCTCGCCGCCGCGGAACCAAATGCAGCCGGGGATCAATCCGTCGGAAGTCTGCAGGTTTAAGTAGTTTAACATTTGATGTTTGGCATGATCCGGCTGATAACGGAGGGTGTCCAAAGTCGCATGGGTTAGATCGATGTGACCGAATGCCGGACCGTAGCAGTACCCCGTTCCGATTTCTTCCCATGGATAATGAAAGGGAGGCTCCGGTTCCCGCGTGCACTTGTTATGAAGCTCTACCGTATATTCCAGCATCGATTTCCACTCGGGCTTGCCCATGTCATACACTTGCTGTTTCAAACTTCTCATGAAAGTGTCTCCTTCTCTCTCCACAATCCTTCTCCGAGCGAACGTCCGTGACCGTGATACATCCTCCGATTCTCCAGCCGGTGCAACGTTTCCTTGACTGCACCGGTCCGGAGGATCGATTCAAATATTCCGTCCGCCCATCGTTCGGTACAGCTGCTCGTAGGCTTCTGCGATCGCTTCCGATGCCCGGTAGGCGCGGACAGGCCAGTATCCAAAAGCGTCGTGCGTTCGAATCGTGGCAACGACCAATTCTTCGGCAGGAGCGCCTGCAAGCTCGCCGGGAGAATCCGTCAACTTGCATTCCGAGCTGATGGCGAGCAGGTTGTCGAATTTTTTCGGTCCGATCACATAACTGCCCCCATCCGTAGCGGCTCTCAGGTAGAATGCGTGCGTGGTTGCTGTTTCATCTTTGGCCACTGCCTGTACGGCTACACGGGCACCTGTAACGAGTCCTCCGTTAACCGGATGAATGATGAGTCGTGAGCCGAACATGACAGGCAGCGTTCTCAGATCGGGATATCTTCGGTCATGGCATACATGCAGGCTGACCGGGACGCCGTAAATGTCAAATTCGTTCAGCATGTGCCCATGGTAATAGTACCTTTCGCAAGTCCTGAATTTTAGATTGTCGCGCACGGTATTGCCTTCCGGATCGTACAACCTGCAAGAATTGAAGACAGGTTCGGACGAACCGGGTCTCACCTGATCCCAATTCGATCTCCCGACAATCAGGTAGGGCGAGTTTGCGGTTTCCCGCAAACAGGCTCGAATGATCGCTTCGGCCTCTTGCATCGGTTCCATCTGATCGAGCGTCGGCTTGGTGCGAAAAAAACCGAATATACAGTATTCCGGCGCCACTAATAATTCAATACCGAGCTCCGCCGCGCTTCGTATCCCTTTGCAAATGGATCGAACATTGTCCTTCACATCGCGGGAATTCAGCATTTGCCAGGCGCCCGTCTTCAGATACTCTTTCATCAGCGCTGTTGGACCTTCATGCGCGAATCGCCGCAGCTCCACATCCGCATCCTCGACACTAATCCTTACCCCCAGCTGAGGGATGATATCATGATCGACGCTGCGAATCACGCATTCGCCATTCCAATAGATTGCCAGATCGGCCAGCTTGATCCGATTGCCGGCTCCTTCTGTTTTGACCAAAGTAACTTCGTTCTCGTCCTGCACAGCAGGCGGCAACGCGACCCGAACGACGGGCTGTGCGCGATTCCACTCGCTGGTGAAAAGCGCAGCCTCGCGACAGGCGAGGTTGCATTCCACATAGGCGTATTCGAAACCGCCGTCAAAGCCGAATCGCACATAACCGGAGCCGCTGCCCAGATCTTTGAAAACTAAGTGAATGGCGTCGCCGTTGCGCGTATGAACGCCCGGACCTTCAATCTCAATCGACGGTCCGCCCGAAGCCCGTACGGACAATCCGTTCTCCTGCCGTACAACCCGATCCGATACCGGGATCACCCATGCATCGGATTCTTTTGCAAAATCGAACTTGTTTAATACAATCACAGGATCGTCTCCTCCCCATTTTTCGATCAATCGTTTCATCGAGATATAATAATTCTCGGTAAGTATCCACATTAGAGATGTCGGCTTCATATCCGGCACCGACGCCGACTCTCGCTTCCACCCGGTTGCGAAACGCCATGATCGCCGCATCCGCGGCTTTCACCGCCAGCCATGACTGGTAAGATTCGTCCGCTTTATAAAACTTCCCGGTCACAAGCAGGTCCTTCCATGCCCGAGGTGAAGATCAGCGGTTCGGTGCCGGGTCATAAGCAACATTCCATTCTTCCAAGGACAACGGGCGTCTCAGATATAAGGATTCCATGGCGGAATTGATCAAGTAAGTAGTAAGCAAATTTCTTTCAATCCGGCAAGGAAGGGTCCCGTTGATGAACATCTCCTCCATCATTTCGGTCAGCCTGGTAAAATGGCGATAAGGCCTCTCGGTCCCTGTATTACAGTACGCAGCGATATAAGCTCCTTCATCATCCTGAACGGCAAAGCTCCATCGGGTTGCAAATTTATCGAGCTGAGCCACGTACCCCATCGTACCATCCTGATAGGTTACGACGAACAGCGCGGGATTAGGACACTCCTTGCGGGGATGTCTCCCTGCTAGCTCCGGCTCGAGTGCGAGGGCACGCAGCATCAGCGCTTCCGGCCATTCTCCACGGTCCATCGCTTGCCACATCTCGTCACCGGACAAGGCATGAACGGATGCGACGCCCAACTCCGCCCCGTGGCGGTGTTCAGCTAGCGCCTGCAGCACTTCCATGCCATGGAATCCGTAAGACTCATACCCGCCATGACTGTTGATGAAGAATATCCGTCCTTTCTGCAGAAACGCCCGATCGAAGTGAGGCAAATAATCCGTGTAGGGGATGGAAGAACCGGCCATGAAAGGAATACCCCGGCGCTTGACCTCATCATAAATCCAGCGCGCATCCGTATTGTTGTATGAGAAATGCTTATCCAGAAAGATCGGCACGCGAATGCCGTGAAGATCCATGGCTGCCAGCGTCTCTTGCATGAACCGCAGCCGCGGATACAAGTGCTGCTGCTTCTCATTCCACGGGTAATCTCCATGCTCCCCGATGACGACAACACCGTCGACCGGCCGTTCTGGGGCACCCCAGGCGACTGCTTCCTCAATGGTGGCACAGATGGGTACGCCGTGCCTCACGGATAGCTCACGACTCAAGTCTCTGGCTGTCACTTGTTCGACGTACATAGCGACAAGCTCGACTTGCGGTTTATATCCAAGCTCGCCAAGCAGCCTGCTGACGATCACATCAGCGTGGGAATTAAGCCAGTATTGGGTAATGATCACCGCAACCCGCTTCCTCATATCCGGATCCCTCCGTCGATCGTATACAGCGATCCCGTGATGTAGGCGGAGGCATCTGACAGCAGGAAGGCGGCCAGCTCGGATACTTCGTCCGGAGTTCCGCTTCGCCCGAGCAAGATGTCCTTACGAATCTCCGCCGCCTTTTCTGGTGTCCGCTGCTTCGGCTCTTTTATGTCCCCCGGTACGATCACATTCGCCCTGATGCCATGATTGGCATTCTCGGCGGCAATCACTTGCGTTAAGAAGTTAATCCCGGCTTTAGCCGATCCATAGGCCCCTTCGCCCACTCGCGGTTTCATGCCCAAGATCGAGGAGGTATTGACGATGGACCCGCCACCGGAATCCTTCATCAGCAGAATGGCATGCTTGCTGATGAGAAATGTCGAAGTGAGCGTGCCCTGGATCACTTGGTTCCAATCCTTCAGCGTATAACCCGTAACTGGCTTCCGATTCTGCAAATAACAATTATGAAATGACCCGTCCAGGCGGCCGAACCTATCGCGGATTTGGCTGAATAGGCCGATGACCTGATCCTCATCGCTCGCGTCTGCTTCCACAAACAGCAGCCTTTCCGGGCCGTATTGCTCCATCAGCGCCAACATCCGGGGAGCATCATTCGCAACTACCCAATCATTGGCGACCACTTTGGCGCCTCTCTCCAGAAACATTCGAGTGGAAGAGAAGCCGATCTTGCCCAGCGCGCCGGTTATGACAATCACTTTATTTTGAAGCTGCAGCCTCATCCAGTCCCCTCCATGCCTGGATTCAAACACCACTTTTAACGTTTGAACACCGCAGGCTTCCACAGCCGCTCGTCTGCAGCGTGATCATTTACGCCTACCTCCGGCGAAAAATTCCTGCTGCAGTCTTCCGGTTTCCTCTTCGGCTTTTAGGATCGTTCGATAATAATAAAAGATCGGGTAGTAGTACTGGGCAAACTTTTTCGGACTGTCTCCCCAAAAAATAAGTGCCTCGCCGGATATTTCCCTTGTTTTACCACTCCCCTGAGCGAATCTGATGGCCTCTTCGAAGGTGACTCGGCCGGCTTCCAAATATTTGAGGTCGCCGGTGAATTCGTAGGCATAGGAGAGCGATTCCAGACAGATTGGATTGCTGTGCAGATGCTGCGTGCTCGGCAGTTCTTTGTAATAGAACATGCCCGTTTCCTTCACATAGCAATGCTCCACATAATCCTCCATCGCGTCCACGATCATTTGCTTGATTCGTTCTTCCGGGCGGATTCGATAATAGCGCATCAAGCTGTTGACGGCGATGCATATCATGAAGCCTGAACGATAAACGACATGCCCTGCAGCCGGTGCCAGCCAGGCGCCATACTTCTTTTTCCAGGCTTCGAAATGATCGACGATTTGGTCGGCGGATTGCAGCCATTTCTCGTCATGGGTCTCGGTATACAAAGCTCCCAGACTGCGAAGCGCCCAACCGCTTTCTCTTGCGGAAATGCCGCCTTCGCCTCGGTAACGGGGAGTAGCCAGCAGCCTCCTCACATTGTCTCCGATGCCGATTGCGGCCTCGAGTGCGGATGCTTCCCCCGTTAGGTGGTAGTAATCAAGCAACCCTTCCACCCACTCATGACATATTTTCACCTCGCCTGTTACATGCTTGGCGGAATGCATCACTTGACCTTGATGACGCAGCGGATTGGGGCTGTAATGGAGAATGTCCACGTCCTTCCAATGTTCCGCCGCTCTCATCAAATAGTCGTAAAACCTTCGTTTCCCGGTTCTCGCATACAAATGCATCATCGCATGTGGCAGATCATATTCGTTGTTCACCCATACCCAATCTCCGCCGCCTCTGCCCTGGGCCGTATAGTCTTTATCCGGCGCATCTCCCCAATAAAGCATGCCGTATGTTTTCGTACGGCCGTCGGCCATCCGATAAAATCCGCGTTCCACCCAATCTATCGTCTGATCGCCGGGAATCGATTCGATTATGCCGGCCCGCTCGAACGCAGCGGACTCCAGAACAGGATGATCCGCAAGCTGGAATTGCAGACTGCGCACATTCACCTCTTCTAGCGTTTCGTCCCCGTCATGCACATGCAGGAACAATCGATGGGTCTTGGCCATCCCCTGCAGCATAGTAATCGGATGTCCCGCAGGAATGATGCCGACGGTTATTTCTTCGCCTGTAACATCCAGCGATTTGGGGCAATTTTGCAGGGCCTGAAACAACGTAACGGTAATTCCGCCCTGCTTCTCGTCGGACAGATCCGCCCAGAATGTACCCGCGAACGTTTCCGCCTGGTCTTCAATAAATTCTTTTTCGAGAACCTCAGCCGTAAATGTACACGACAACCGTTCTCCCGCCGATCCGCTCTTCATCCTGCGATCGGCTCCGGCGCGGCTAATCCCCAGTCGAAGCTGATCGGACGTCACAATATGTTGCGCTGAACGAACATGCAGTTGGGCCGCATGAATCACCTGCTCGCTCTCAGGCTCCTTGTTGACGATCTGATAATCGATCATCAGCCAAGGTTTTCCGGCATACGCATAAACTCGGACAACAAAATCCAACCAGTGGCTCTCTTTTGCGCGACCGCGGTGCTTTCCTCTCGCTTCAACCGCACAGCGAACCGGACCCGCTTCGATGACGCGCCAGCCTTCTGCGGAAATCTCGCAATCATACTCCTGTTCGGAAGCGTCTCGAAGCGAGGGTCCAACCACATCATGGGTGGGTACAAATCCCGTTCGCTTCAACGATTGGAATAATCCCATTCCTCCCGGGGCTGTCAACTCGGCTTCGATCGCACCCGTGCGGATCACAAACGTGCCATTCACCGGCTCGATCACAACCGGTTTCGCAGGTACTGCCGTTACGCGATCCGTCGAGAGTGCAAACGCTTTGCCCGAATTGGCCGGAAGATCGGCTAGAAAATGCAGCAGCAGCCATTTTACAGAACCATTGGGCCATTTGGCGGTCACCCTTGTTTGCGTCGGTACGGCCACGTTGCCGTCAAGGACGGATACTCTTGTTGTATCAGACACTGCCCCTTTCGCGAATGGCACCGCCATCATGCACGGTTCCTCATGTCTGGGATACATGGAAATTTTCTCGAAATGGAGCGATATCATTCGCGCATCTCCTCCTCAATCAAGCTTCATGCTGTGATTAACCCGATCAATCGCGATTCTAAATTGGAAGGCAGCAACTGCCTTCCAATTTAGAATCTTTATTGCATTCTTGGATTATTGGGAAGCTTTCAAAGCACGTTGATACGCTGCATTATAAGTCTTGACCAAGTCATCCAAACCGCGTTGCTTCAGTTCTCCTACGTATTTATCGAAGTTTGTCAACGGCTCCTGGCCGATGATGAATTTGATCATGTACTCGCTCGTTTTGTCCATAATCGGCTGCAGGTTTTTGGACACGATATCCTGCTCCGCTTGCGTAAAGCTCAGTTGCGGCTCCTGCTTGGTCCAATCGGGCTTCGAAGTTTCTACGGCAGCGGCCACTAACATGCCTTCATTTCGATCCTTGAATAGGCTCGGCAGAGGAGCGGTAAAGAAATATTTGGATGTGCCTATGCCTAGATTTGTGGGGTTATTCACCATATCTTTCTTGAAATCATCCGTATATTGCGGCTTTCCATCTTTCATGGTGTAGCTCTGACCTTCAATGCCATATTGCGTCAGAAGCTTGCCTACAGGGCTGTACAAGAAGTCATAATATTTTACGATCAACTCCGCGTTTTTGGACTTGGACGAAATCGCCATGACACCTTTCAGGCTGAAATCCGGCAGCAACTCTCCTTTTCCGTTTTTATCCTTAAGCGCTCCGCCGCCCACCATCTTGGCTTTCGCATTTTCCTTCTTGAGCACATCCGTGAAGAAATCGGTGCGGCCCGGGTTAAAGAAGATCGCTCCCACATTGCCTTTACTAACCTTCGCTTCCCATTGCTGTTTCGAGATGATTGCAAATTCGGGATCGATTAATTTTTCGTTATATAGTTTGTTCAAGAAGGTCAGCGCATCTTTCATCCCTGGAAGAGCAGGGCCAAATTGATACACCCCTTCTTTGTTCAGATACATGCGCGGATCCGTTCCGAACGCCCTGAAGATCGGGAAGTTGTTATACCCTTGCGGAGCGAACGGAATCGTGTCCTTGCCGCCCAAATTCGCATCTTTGAAAGCTTTGAGGACTTGATAAAACTCATCCGGGTTTGTTGGGGCTTTCAGTTTCACCTCATCCAACCAATCCTGTCTGTATTGCGGGACGGTAGCGGTGGTACCTGGCATGGAGAAATAGGGAATTCCATAAATTTTGCCGTCGGCTGCCCGCAAGGAAGTATCTATGCCTTCTTCCTTGATCGCTTTCAAAATGTTGGGACCGAACTTTTTGAGCAAGTCGTCCAGCGCCAGGAACGCTCCATCCATGCCGTACTTTTTCGCCGAGGCGACGTCCGAATCCATCACATCCGGCAAATCGCCGGAAACCAGAGTCACCTTGAATTTATCGGCGTAGCTAGCAGAGGGAATGTTGGTCAATTTCAGCTGTACATTCGTTCTTTTTTCAATTTCGGCAAAAATTGGTTCATTTCCCCTTTGCGGTTTCGTATCGTGGGCGGCGGAGAATATTTCGAATGAAGCCTTTTCCTTTAGCGGGAATGTGGCAGCTGGCGGCGCGCTTGACGCTGCACCGGCAGACGGCGCCGCGCTCGGGCTTGACTGCCCTGCCGAACCCGAATCCGAGCTGCCGCATCCTGCAGCGCAGATCACCAAAGCCGAACCGGCTGTCATCAGCCACGAGATTTTCTTGAATTCCTTCATCGTTATACCATTCCTTTCGCTTCGCTCAAAACACAAAACGGAATGAAATCCGTTGGCGGCGATGAGCAATTCTTTTTGTATGCTGGAAATACAGAGACCCCGTATACTGCAAATCACGCGGAGGTGAGTGGGCCGCCTCTTCACGAGGTGACCGCATCGTTATATGGGTCGGTTGCAGGATTGACGTTCACCAAACCTTTGTCGTTGCAAACCCAAGGTTACAGTTACCATGTGATGCCGTGGCCACCTGACTTTTTACGCGCCCCAACATACATTTTTTTTCCATTAAGTCGTTCTGAGCACGACTTATTTTGCTATGCCCGTTCTCCGTACTACGTGCGGTGAGCTTAGTTTTCAGACTTCGAACCCCTCCTAAGTGTTTTTGGATATATGGTAAAAAGCTTGCGCTTCTTCACCCTTTCAGCGAGCCGATCATGGCACCTTTTACAAAATGCTTCTGGACAAACGGGTATACGAGCATGATCGGCAAAGCAACAATCATGATCGTTGCATATTTGAGCGATTCCGCCATCAAGATCGTCTCCGTGCTCCCTTGCCCCCCCGTGATATCGGCCGTTTGACCAAGCAATACGATCTTGCGCAAAAATAATTGCACGGGATACAAGTGTTCACTCTGCAAATAGATCATCGCCGGAAAATAGCTGTTCCAGTGTCCGACCGCATAAAACAAGGCAATCGTTACGAAGGCGGGTTTCGATAAAGGCAAGATGATGCGAAACAAAATTTGCATCGACGACGCGCCGTCGATCGTGGCCGCTTCTTCCAGCTCTCTGGGCAAGTTTTCGAAGAAGGTCTTCATCAGAATAACGTTCCACGTACTGATGGCGCCTGGGATTAACAGCGCCCAATAAGTATCCACCATACCAAGCGACTTCACGATCAGGAACGTAGGGATCAAACCTCCGGAAAAGACAAGGGTGAAGGTGATCATGATCATGAACGGTTTGCGGAATACGAGATTCTTCCTGGAAAGTGGGTAAGCCATCAAGGAAGTGAGCAACATGTTGATGGCCGTTCCTACAACGGTATAGAAGACGGTGTTCACATATCCCATTCTTAATTCCGGGTAACTTAATATGGTTTTATACGCCTTCAAGCTGAACCCGATCGGCCACAAAAAGATTTGATTTTTATATACCGCTGTCGGATCGCTGATCGAAGACGAGAAAACGTATACAAACGGATACAAGGTAACGAGTACGACGAACCAAACCAGAATCCGCGAAATATTGGCAAAGATTCGGTCTCCCCAGCTATCGGCGATTTTCATTGGATGTTCCCCCACCCGGTTTACCATATACTGGTTTCCGTTGCTTTTTTGCTGATTTTGTTCGCGGCGAACACAAGAATGAGGCCTACGACGGAATTAAACAAGTCGACCGCTGCAGCGAAGCTGAACTCGCCAGAAATCAATCCTCTGCGGTAAACGTATGTCGACAGCACATCGGCCGTTTCATAGGTGACCGGATTGTATAAAAGAATGATGGATTCTGCGCCGACGCTCAGGATATCGCCCAATTGCAAAATGAATAAGATGATGATGACCGGCATTATCCCCGGGAGTGTCACATACCACACTTTTTTAAGCTTACTGGCTCCATCAATGGAAGCGGCTTCGTACAATTCCGGATTAATCCCCGCCATCGCTGCCAAGTAAATGATCGTCCCCCATCCGACCGATTTCCAGATGCCCATGCTGATGAAAATCGTCCTGAAATAATCCGGCATCATCATAAACGAAATCGGACTGATCTCGAATAGGCCCAGCAATTTGTTGGCAAGCCCCGTCGATGGCGAAAGAAAATTGACGACAAGTCCGGCGATGACAACGGTAGAGATAAAATGCGGCAGAAAACTGATTGTCTGACTAATCTTTTTGAACCAGGCCTTTCTCAATTCATTAAAAGCAAGCGCTAAAAGGATCGGCGCGGGGAAGGCAAACAGGAGTTGATACACATTGAGGAGCAGCGTATTGCGGATCAGCCGCCACGCGTCCGGGCCTTGAAAAAACTCTATAAAATACTTGAGGCCCACCCATTCGCTGTGAAAAATACCTTTGTACAGATTGTATCTTTGGAAGGCGATGACGACTCCGTACATGGGGGCATACTTGAAGACGAGAAAATAAAGGATTCCGGGAAGCAGCATGAATAAAAGCAAGCGGTCTCTTTTGATTAATCGTAAGGTTTGTTTCAACTTATCGCCCTCTTCCTGATCGCAACCAATTGCATGTCTTTTCCGCATCGTGTTGGATCTGCTCACTCTGTGTTAACCCGATCATAAGAGCGGTTTCAATGCGATTCAAGCATTCAATTTCGAAGAGGAATTCAAATTCTACATTCTGGGCAAATTCGGCATCTATTTTCTATATTTGTTTCGCAAAAACCGCAAGTCCTAAGAAAAACCGTCCGGTTCGCGGACGGTTTTTGGCTTCGGCGTTCGGTTAGGCTCGTAAAGCGGGGGTTCGATGGGATAAATCGGAAAATTGCGGCGTTACGTTTGTCAGAGTAAGAAAAACCTCTGAGCAGATCACTTCAGAGGTTTTGGGTCGATAGTTCCCTGAACTTTCCGGGAGTCATCCCTTCATGTTTTTTGAAAGTGGTAATAAACGTATTTTTGTTCAAATAGCCAACTTTTTCCCCAATCTCGTCGATATGGAGACTTTTTTCTTTTAGCAATAGCAGTTTGGCTTGATCTATCCGCAGCCGATTGACATACTGGATGAAGTTCGTTCCGGTCTGGTCTTTAAAATAGCGGCTCAAATACTTGGGATTCAAGTTAAAATGATCCGCAAGTGTTGTTAAAGAAATATCGCTGCTAAAGTGGGATTCGATATAGTGAATCATTTGGTTCTTTAAGTCGTAGTTTTTGCTCTCCTTATTCCCGTATAACGTTTCGATCATATACCTGTAGATGCCGAATACGGAGTCCTTCATACTTTCCAGGCTCGTCATTTCTTTGTTCATATAAATGCTGATGACGGCTTCGTCAAACACCTCTTCCTTCTTCCCACTGCTCCTTTGGATGATTTTGTTGGCCGTAGCCATAAGCGTGTTGTAAAGATCGTTCAATAGCAAATACGAGTTTATGGCATGCCTGTTTCTGTCGATGGTTTCATTCAATACCGTTTCGAGCTTCGCGTAATCGCCGGAAAGAACATTTCCAATGATTTGCTGTTCCAAATCGATCGGATAATCCACAAACTTCTGTACGAAGTGGATGTCCTGATGTTGAATAAGCTGAATCGTTTTGTCTACTTCACGATAATTTAATGCTTCCAGTGCTTCTTCGTAAGATCGATTCACGGTCAATAGATCATCACACGGTCTTCCGATCCCTAGCGCAAGGGAAAAGCGGACCTTTTCTGGCAACCCGGATATTTGCTCCATGGCCGCCTGCAAGTTCAGAGTGAGCTTGTCTTCTTGTTCATAATTCGCAAGAATGGAGATTTGATTCCGGCCAATATTCGTTACCATGCACGAGATATCCGCATCATTGTTCAAGAGCTGATTGAACACCTCGATCAGGCGGCTATTGAAATTCATTTGTTGGAAGGTGGTGCTTAAAGGATCGGTCATTTCGATCTTCGCCGCGATAACGGAAAACAACGGATACTTGAATCCAGCCGCTGAGTCCGGCCTGACCTTCATCCGTTCCTCCGGTACGCCCAGGATCATCGTTTTCGCATAATAATCTTTCAAAAGAGAGATATGCTCCGTTTCGCTTTGCATCAAATGCTGATTTCGCTCTGTGATGTAGTGAATGTGGCTCGAGATCAGCTCCAATTCGCTTATTTTTTTCTCCTTTTTCCAATCCACGGCGGACATGTCGAATTGGAACGACCTCATAATTTCTCCAATCGGCTTGTATAAATTTCTCGCGAGAAAGATGGACAGCATTACGCCCAAACTTAGCAGGAATAAGCTGGTGATCACCATCCAATTGCGTAAAAAGAAAACCGGTTTAAAAATATGGGCCGCCGATGAAAACGCGATATATTTCCAATCCGTCACATTGGAATGAAATTGGGAAACGAAGTAATTGTTGTATCGCACTCTATTGGAAGGGCTTTCAATCAGAGTCTCATTTAAAAACTGCTGCAGCTTCCAATCCGAGAATCGTACATTGAAATGGTTCGCATCCGATTCCATGATCGTTTGAAGCTGCTCGTTCACGATATAAAAACCGGTTTGAGCGTCCGATGGATTCACGGAATTCATCATGGACATAAATTTAGTCTCATTGATCAAGACAACAAGGGTCCCCCTGATCCCAGCGTTGTAAAGGGGAAACGACGACAAAACCACGATATACCGTTTGCCGGACCCAGCACCGTCTGTCAGCTTGAAAGTACCCAGATCTTGAAAGAGATTGCGGTCCTGCAGCTTCTGAAGCAATTGTTCTCGATCGTTCGTTTCGGGTTTATACACGTAGTCGAAGAAATAATCCGGATAAAACAAACCCGACTCCGTGATAATCCAATTCTTCTCCTTATAGTACACGTATACATCGTCTATAAAAGATTGCGTGCCTTTGATGCGATTTAATGTTTTGGACACATCCAGCAATTTCGTTGGATTGCCGGGATCGACATCAACGGTCAACGAAATTTGATACAAGGTTTGCCGGACTTCCTCCATTTTTTGCTCAATGTTGACATGCACATGCTTCAACAGGAGTTCGTTGTTCTTTTTCACTTCCTCTTGAAGCGCATTCGAGAATAGGAAATAAGCCAAGCTTCCAAAGATTAGAATCGGCACCAAAATCAAAATGATAAAGGAGCTTAGCAGCTTGAAAAAAACGCTGCTCGTATTAGGAAAATGCATTTGCAGCCTTCTGTTTTTCATTTCGAAGCGCCCCCCTTTGGGATTGCCAAGATGAATTTTACTTCTCATCTTGTGCCAATATAGAATAGGGTGACACAAGAAGTCAAGGAAAAATTTTCTAAAAATAATAAGCAAAAATCTCCCACAAGGAAAGAGAGACTTCCGCTGCAAAGTCGGTACTCTTTATGGTGGTAGCAAGATCAGACCCCGCGAACTAAACGGACAGCATCGATCGTAAAGCACAAATCATTGTTGCCGAGAGCTCGTATATCAAATTACTTCAAACTCCGATCAAAGCGAACCCTGTTCCATCACTGCAGGAAAGAAGGAATACCTATGGAAGGTCTCGTTGAACGATGTGCTGGTTTGGATGTTCATAAGGATCAGTGGTAGCCACGATCATCACCGGGACATTTGGCAAAAAGCCAGTCCTGGAAACGAAGACGTATGGGACGATGACCGTTGATCTATTGGCGTTGAATGATCTGGCTGACCGTGAAAGGATGCACGCACGTTGCGATGGAAAGCTCCGGCGTTTATTGGAAACCGGTATATAACATGCTGGAATCGGATTTTGAAGTCATGGTGGTCAACGCCAGGCATATCAAGCATGTGCCGGGGAGAAAGACCGATGTCAAACCGAAATTGCCGGAGCTGGTCCAGTCCCTCGAAGGTCAATTTTCGGCCCACCATCGTTTTCTGCTGAATACCATTCTGGAGCTTCATTCTAACAATGAACAACACAAAGAAGTCCACCTGTCTTTATCGGAATACAAAAGACCACCTTCCTGTTACTCCTGGTGGTGGTCTTTCATGCCGATTTATTGCTGATTCCCATGTTTTCAAATTCACCTCGTAAAAAACAGAATACCGGATTATTCGCCAAATAAGCGTACAGGTTAAGACTCAGCAGCGGATCCGCAATCTCCCCTTCATACGTATCCTTTCACCGGTATACTTAGCTTCGTCTCGGTTTATAGACTCTGGCTTCTTCTCTCTAAAACACACAAAAAGAGCCCTTATCACAAGGGCTCTCACGTCATTCCTAATTCCTATGGGCTCGCGTCCATCCTTGCATTAAATGCTGCCAACATTCGCCCGCCCCTTCAAATCCTCATAAAACGCCGCCTGAGCGGCCAGCATATACGGATACAGCCAGATGAAGCCGAGGCCGAACGGAATCGCCGCCAAGATCGCCCAGCCGATAAACGACAAGTACAGCACGAACAGGCGGCCTTTGTGACCGACCATCATTTCCTTGCTTTGCCGGATCGCGTCCATCGCTTCGATGTTCGGATTTTCCCGCAAAATGAAGAACGCTTGGGAATACCGCAATGCCGCGATAATCCCCGGCACGATCAGGAGCAGCGTCCACAGGAACACGAAAATTTGTACGAGCAGGTAGACGAGAAACGAGACGGGAAACCGGTCAAACGAGCCGAACAACAGCCCGACTAGAGGCTTTTCGTTTCGGACCAGCATGACGAAGTAAGTGATGAGACCGAGCGTAAGCGGTCCCCCCAGCAGCAGCACTCCTATTTCGCCAATGTAAGGTATGTACGAGACGACTCCTAGGATGACTGCGAACAGGAGCGTAATGCCTATCGCGGGAAGCCAATTCCCGCTCAAACTTGTTCTTGCGGTCGCGCGCAACTCGGCACTGGTCGGCATCGGTTCGATTCCTCCGTTATCGATATTGGTCGCGGGAGCGCACAGCCGCAATCGATTCCCGGGCTGGCCGTCCGCAACTTCATTGGAGTATATTCGCACCGCCTTGTCCCATATGCCACTTTGGATGTTCTATGCCATTATCGTGTTGGAGCGCCTTTCCAGTCCCCGCCCATTCCCAAATATCCTTCGACGAACGGCTTCGCTTCCGGCGGGCAAAAGTGAATAAACTGCTTGGCCGATTCGGATAACGGCCATGTTTGCTCCGGCTTGTAGCTGCGTTTGCGGAAGCTCATGCCGCAGCTGAGCCGCGTTTCCGATCCGCGGTGCGGGTACACTCCGTGATAGGTTCGTTCCGCGAACACGATCATATCGCCCGGCCCGGCGATAACCGGCATAGCCCCGGGGACATCGTCCATCTGAAGATGAGGCCGCGGCTCGCTTCCTTTTGCGTAAAACGACTTTTTGTGGGGCGTAAACTCGAAGCCTTCGGGAGCGGGCCAATCTTCCGTATGAGAATCCGGTATAATCGCCAATCCTCCACGCACGTCATCGATCCCGTTTAAGTAAAACCACATGGACGAGGCTCCCGAGTTGTTGAGTACGTTGTTCGTATTATACTGGTGCTCGAGCGGCCCCCAATCCGTATGCCATGCCATCGGACCGCATCCGGCCTTCTTGTAAATGGCAGCCGAACGGTTTACGGTCATCGGCTCGTCATCGCACAACGCGCGGGCGATGCGCATATACGGCTCATAGGTCATCAGCGAGGCATACACGGGGGAATATTCGATGTAGTGGTCATGCGTATGCGTCACGAGGCCCTTCGACTGAACGATAGATTCGAGTATGCGGCGTACTTCCGCTTTCAGCATCTCCACCATACCGGCAGGCAACAGCCCTTTCACTATGGCAAATCCGTGCCGCCTGTTGCAATTTACGATCTCCGCCACTTCGTCCCGGTCGAACTCATAGCGGAAGTTTACTGTCGTTTCGGTTGCCATCGTTAACCCTCTCCTCTGTTTAAGCTATCTTTATCTTAGAAACAAACAGAAGCCGAAACAATAACGGCAGCGTCCCCTTTACTCCCAAAAACGGCTAACTATTTATTATGGGTTGGCTGGCCGACGGTCGTGGTCGTATACTGGAAATGGTCATGCGTAGAGGAATGGGAGGCGGCGCCAAATGAACATCATTCAGACTGTCGATGCTATACAAAATAAGCATAAGCCCAGCTTGGAGACAGGGATTGACCTCGTTCCGTGGACATTGCCGACGATTCCGGAAATCCCTCATTGGCATGATACATTGGAAATATGCTACTGTGTTTCCGGAAAAGGGGTATTTTATTTTATCGACCGGCAATACGATATAACGACCGGGGACTTGATCATTGTGAACAACGTGGAGCGGCATACGTCCAAATCGTACAGAGGCGATCCATGCTCGAACTTATTTTTATTTTTTCACGCCTCGACGATCGAGCAATTGGACTATAATCTGCTCCGCCCGTTTATATATAACCGGAGTCGATTCACCCATAAAATACCGTCGCATCTCCCGGTCGCCCGGCAGATCGGGGAGCTTATGCTGCGCATGCAGGAAGAGCTTCTCGCAAAGCGGCCGGCTCACGGCCCGCTGATCAAAAGCATGCTGTTTCAGATCAGTTCGCTGCTGCTCCGCCATTACCATGTCGAGACGAGTGACATGTGGCACCGATTTTATAACAAATACGCAACACTTCGAACAGGACTCTCTTACATCCAGTCCCACTATCATGAACCTATTAGCCTGGACCATGTCGCCAAAGCGATGTCGCTCAGCCCGTCGAGAGCCCGTCATCTGTTTCCGGAAGTAATCGGGGAAGGATTTAAAACGTACTTGACGCATCTCCGGGTACAAGCCGCGCAGCGGTTGCTCGTGCAGACGGATTTGTCCGTCGAGGACATACTCGGGCAGTGCGGGTTCCAGAGCGCGTCCTCGTTTTATCGGGATTTTCAGAAGCTGGTCAAGGAGACTCCCCTGTCGTACAAAAAGCGGTTAAGCTCTTCCGAACATCCCCAGCGTTTCACTTAACGCGGCTTCCAATCCGGTCTAGCATCCGCGTTCAGAATCCGGAATGCGGCGGCGATGCGGCGATGCAAAAAACACGACAGCATTTTCCTCCCTCATACATGCCTGGAAGCCTCTTGATGAAGCGGGCGCGACGTATTGCCGTACATAGAGGAACTGTGTTCCGCTATTGTCCAAAATTCCGTTGCACGCTTGAAGATAACGGAACAGGCTTCCGTTAACTCGATCTGTCCGGGTGAAAATGGGTAGAAAATCGCGCAATAACGGAACGGTTTTCCTTTATTTTGCAATCAACATGGATTTTCGGATCCATAGCGTACTCCAGTTCCGCTATTGTTGGATTCGCGGTCCCGCAAGCGCCGGCAAAGTCTTCCTGCCTTCACCGATCCTGCGGTACATGCACTCCTGAACGCGGAATCTTGCTATCCTACAAAAAAAGACCGCTCCCGCAGCCTGTAAAAGCGCGGAAGTCGGCCCTCCAACCATCCTCTATATTACTCGAACCATTGCAGACGCTTGTTCAGCGCGCCTCTCGGCACCATGAATCCTTGCGCGCGCTTGAAGTAGACCGGCGCCCCGCGTACGACCGTCAGCGACTTGTAATAGTCGATGTACGGGAAGCCGTACGTTTCCCCGCGAGCGAAGGCGTATACGCCGAGCGCCTTGATCCAGGCCTCGAACGCTTCCTCCGGAATGTCGACGAACACTTCCGGCACGAATTCGTGCATATCCTCCCAGTTTTCCGAGAAGTACAGCTTCTTGGCGTAATGGCCCGGCAGCTCGCGCTCGATCTGCTTGAGAGCGGCGTAGAAGTGGGCATCCTCGACGATCGCGTGCGTGTTCGCGTGGTCTTTGTGAATGCTGTTTTTCCAATGAGTAATGATAATGTCCGGCTTGATCTCGCGGATGACGTCGGCCACTTCGTATTTGATCTGATCGTTGACCGGGATTTCCGCATCCTTGTACTGCAGATAACGCACGTCGGCGCCCAATATTTCCGCCGCTTTGTACGATTCCTCGATCTTCTGCTTGGCGTATTCCTCCGGCGACAGACGCGGATGCCCTTTCTCTCCGGGACTTAAATGAAGAAACGTCGCCTTGTGGCCGGCCTGCGTATATTTCGCGATCGTCGCTCCGGCTGTCAGCTCCTGATCTCCCGCATGGGCGCTGATCGCCAGGATATGATGCTTCTGTTGTTCGGACATGGTATGTTCTCCCTCCATCTATCTATCGCCGCCCTTTAACGGCCCGTCTCTCAGCTGTAAACAGTCGGCTTCAAAAGCTTTTCTTGCATACATGGAAACGCCGCGAAATCTCGAAGCCGAGCTTCTTGTACAAATGCCCTGCCGTCGTCGTCTCCCCGGTCCATAGAAACCAGGCGCCATGCAGCCCTTGAGCCCGCATATTGGCCAAACAATCGTGCAGCAAAATTTTGCCGAGCCCTTTCCCCTGCTGGGACGGATCTACGCCGAACGGGCCGAAGCGCTCGAGAATGCCTTCATAGCCGCCGTGCATGCAGAAGCCTACGAGCTTGCCGTTCTCCCGCGCCACATGGATCGCGCCGAGCGACAGCCCGCGAAGCACGCCCTCGCGAATAGCGCGTCCCCAGTCCGGGTTGAACGCGTCGGTGGCGAAGCGGATCACTTCCACGAGGTCGCTGTCCTGCGCCAGACGGAACGTATAGCCTTCGCCTTCGCGCTCGCGCTTCAGCGCTCGGATATCTTCGGGCACGGAGTAACCCACGAGCGAGTAATCCATGGCTACAGGCGAATACAGCCGGTTGAAGCCGAGCTTTTGCAGAAGCTCGTAGCCTTCCGGATAGCTGTCCGCGTCTACGCCGGGCACAAAATAGTTTGGCGCGTAGGAAGAGAAAAATACGTGCTTGCGGCCTTGCCCGGTCAAAAATTCGAACGCGTCCCGCATGAGGCGGGTCCCGATTCCGCCGCGGCGCTTATCCTTTGCCACGAAGAAAAACGTGATCCAGCCGTTATCCGGCTCCAGCTCGGTTTCGTGCATCGGCAGCAGTCTTCTCAGGCTGTATACCGCTCCGACCAGTCGTTCGCCCTCGAAGGCGAGCCGCAATCCCGCCGGATCGAAGTTGGCGTCCAGCAGCACCATATTGCGGAACCGAAGCGGCGTGATCGGATCGTGGTGCAGGCTTTCGTTCCATAACGCCACGATAGCCGCTTCATCGCCCGGCTCGTAATGCCGGTAGTTGATTTGTGCCATGCCTGATCTCCCCTTTACGGCTTATTCGTACAGCAAGTAAGCCTCGCGCGTTTTGGCCCATTCGGCCGCTTCCCGGTCCCATTCGTCCGCGATTCGCTCGGCCGCTCCGGCTTCGTGCAGCGTCAGCCGCACCTTGTCGCTGCCGGTCAGCAAATCGATAAATCCTTTCGAGCCTTCCTTGAAAGGCGGAAGCCAGGCGAAATGCTCCTCGTGTTGCTCCTGAATTTGTCTCAGCAAATAGAGTCCGGTCCGCACGGCCCGATATTCCGCCGGATCGTTGACATACAATTGTACGCCGCTGCACAATTCGCCCTTCTGCTTGGAGAACATCGGGGTGAAATACACCGGGTGGAACGTAACTCCCGGAAGTCCCCGCTTATTCATCGAATCGGCTACGCGTCTGCCGTCGAGCCAAGGCGCTCCGATCATTTCGAACGGCCGTGTCGTCCCGCGTCCTTCCGAAAGATTCGTCCCCTCGAACAAGCAAGTACCGGCGTACACCCTTACTGTATCCATCGTCGGCATGTTGGGCGAAGGCATAATCCAAGGCAGCCCGGTCTCGGGATATTCCATCTCCCGGCGCCAACCGTCCAGCGGCACGACTTGGAGGCTGCACTTTAGTTCCGATTGGTCATTGACCAGCTTGGCGAATTCGCCGATCGTCAATCCCGTACGAAACGGAATCGGCCAACCCCCGACCATCGACTGATAGCCGTCGCGAAGAATGCCGCCTTCCACGTTCCGTCCACCGAGCGGATTCGGGCGATCGAGCACGATCAGCTCCTTGCCCGCCTTCGCGCATGCCTGCATCGTATAGATCAACGTAGTCAAATACGTATAAAACCGCACGCCCAAGTCCTGAAAGTCAAACACGATCGCATCGACCGTCTCCAGCATTTCCGGCGTCGGCGCCCGGTGCTTCCCGTACAGGCTGTATACGGGAATGCCGAGAGCGGGATCGGTCTCGTCCTCGAACAGCAGCCCCGCCTGCCGCTCGCCGCGGATGCCGTGCTCGCAGGCGAACAATGCCGTCAGCTTCCCGGCCGACTGTCCCGCGCACACATCAACGGTTGAGCGGAAATTTCGCGTAATTCCGGTAGGGTTCGTCAGTACGCCGATCCGTTTGCCGTCCAAGTAAGCCGAGGCCGATCGTTCCAGCCGGTCGGCGCCCGAAAGTACGGGCTGCAGCTTCGACAGTTCCATTACAAATTCCTCCACTCCGTTTCAATATTCGCTTTCTCGCTGCTCCTTATGAATCGAATCCAAAAATCGGTTTGTCGCTACAGCCCCATTATAGCACTATGAAACAATATTTCAATTATAATTATATAATATAAAATAATATTTTACATAAAGGCACAGCAAGGCTATGGCTGCAAGTGTTGGGGACGCCTGTCAGCCTGGAATCGAATAGGAGCGGGCAATCTGATCAGCCTTCATGCTCCGGTTTACTCCGGTTCGATCCGGTTTGGCCCATCGAGTCCGCCGCATGTCTGCTTCCAACCGGTATTCGACTTTTATCCCCTTCAGTCCAAATAGATGGAAAACCTGCACCTAATATCCGTCTCGAAGGTCGTCTCCGACATTTAACGGGAAAACCTACAGCTATTTCCCCGCCATCAAGGCGAACGGGGCCCAGACGGGACAAATAACTGGACTTTTTGCAGCTAATGTACGTTAAGCATACTCCATGATCGAAAATAACTGCATATTTTCCATCTGCCGGCGGGAGGGACCGAGGACCGAGGACAGGGGTGACCGATGTGACCGGGGTGACCGGGGTGACCGGGGAAAACCCGGAACGCGGGAACATCACCGCGCCGCGTTCGACCGACCGCCGTCATGCAGCGCGACACCACTCGCCGGGAGCTGCCTGCGGTGCGGGAAGCACCGGCTCTATTTTTTCGTCTCGATCCGCTCCATATCCCGCAATACTTTGCGGCTGCGCTCCAAATATACTACCGATTCCGCATAATTGGCGCTGGCCACGCTCAAATATAAAATATCGATCAAATTCAGCTGCGTAATCCGCGACGTCATCGCTCCGCTGCGTATTTCGTTCTCGGTCGACGCGATGTAGAGCGGAATGCCCGCTACGCCGCCCAACGTCGTATTGCCGTATTTGGTAATGCAGATCGTGGCGGCTCCGGCTTCATTCGCATACATCAGGCTCTGGATAACCGGCTTCGTCTCGCCCGAATACGAGATGCCTACCGCAACGTCATCGGCTTGGATCGTAACGGCCGCGGTCAATTGCACGGTCGGATCGGTAAAGGTGAACGACGCTTTGTTAATGCGCAGAAACTTTTGCTGGGCGTCCTGCGCGATCAGGTTGGACGCTCCGGTCCCGAAGAAAAAAATGCGGCTCGCCTTGCTGAGCGCTTCGACCGCCCGCTGCAAATGGCCGAGGTCCAATATTTTCATCGTGTCCCGGATCGACTGCATGTTGTTGTGCGACACATTTTGCACGATCGACCCGATCGGATCGTTCGGGCTGAATTCCCGGTATTCATACGTTTCCTGCATTTGCAGGTCTCCGACTACTTTCATTTTCAGATCCGGGTATCCCTTGAACCCGAGCGATTTGCACAACCGGATAATCGCCGCCTGGCTGCCCCCGCTCCGTTCCGCCAAATCGGCGACCGACATGTGCGCCATTTCCTCCGGATGAGCCAAAATATATTCCGCGATAATACGCTCCGATGGCGTAATGTGCTGCACCATTTCCCTTATGCGAACCAACCCGCCGTTCAATTCGATTCCACCTTTGCCGTTTGCCGGCCGTCTTATTCCAACCACTGCAGCCGTTTGTTCAGGCCGCCCTTCGGCACCATAAATCCTTGCGCGTGCTTGAAGCGAACCGGAGCTCCCCGGACGACCGTCAACGCTTTGTAATAGTCGATATACGGGAAGCCGTACGTTTCCCCGCGAGCGAACGCGTATTGGCCGAGCGCCCTGACCCAGGCGTCGAACGCTTCCTCCGGGATGTCTATGAATACTTCCGGCACGAACTCGTGCATATCCTCCCAGTTTTCCGAGAAGTACACCTTGCGCGCGTAATGGGCAGGAAGCTCCCGTTCGATCGTTTTCAGAGCGCCGTAAAAGTGCGCGTCCTCGACGATTTTGTGCGTGTTCGCATGGTCCTTGTGAATGCTGTTTTTCCAGTGCGTGATGATGATATCCGGCTTTAGCTCCCGGATGACGTCCGCCACTTCGTATTTGATCTCGTCATGAACCGGAATTTCGGCGTCCTTGTAGGACAAATAGCGGACGTCGGCTCCGAGTATTTCCGCCGCTTTATACGATTCCTCGATTTTTTGCTTGGCGTATTCGTCGGGATTCAGACGCGGATGGCCTTTCTCCCCCGGGCTCAAATGCAGGAAAGTGGCCTTATGGCCTTCCTGCGTATATTTCGCGATCGTCGCGCCGGCCGTCAGCTCCTGGTCTCCCGCATGGGCGCTAATGGCCAATATGTGCTTTTTCGGTTGATCGGACATGTCTCATTTCTCCTTTTTATTGTATCCGTTTTGGGGCGGAATTCAAACGCTACTCCTTCAAGCCCGAATTCATCATGCCGCGCACGTAATATTTTTGCAGGAATATGAAGACGAGCAAAATCGGCACCGTGCTGATGACGAGCGCCGCGTTGACGAGCGGCTGGGTCATATTGGAGTCGAGGTGAGACTTCAGCTGCTGGATGCCGACCGGCAGCGTCGCCAAATCTTTATTGACGGTATACATGAGCAGCGCCCATATGAACTCGTTCCAGCTGCCGATAAACTCGAAGATGGCCAGCGTCGCGAGAGCCGGTACCGTCATCGGCAGGATGAGCTGGAAAAAAATGCGCAGCTCCGACGCCCCGTCGATCCGCGCGGCTTCGATATAAGCGTCGTTGATCGTCATAATGAACTGGCGCATCAGAAAGATGCCGAACGCGCTGACCGTAAACGGCAAAATGAGCGCAAGCGTATATTTCGCCATGCCGCCGTCCCCGCCCTCGCCCATCCAATCGTTGCCCCCTACGAACGGGAAATGCACCATGATGTAGAAGTTCGGGATGAGAAACAAAAACGCCGGGAACATCATCGTCGCCAGAATGAAGCGAAAAATCGTCTTTTGTCCGCGAAAGCGCAGCTTCGTCAACGCGTAGCCGGCCAGCGAGCTCGTCAGCAGCACGATCGCCGTCGTCACGACGGACTTGATCAGACTGTTTTTGAACAACAGCCCGAGCTTGAGCTGCTCGAACGCCGTCTCATAATTGCCGATCTCGAACGTCTCCGGCAGCAGCGAATAATCGAGCCGGTTGTAATCCGCCGGACCTTTGAAGGAGGAGAAAATCATCTCGAGAAACGGGAACACCATCATGATGCTTCCGATAATAATGACCGTGTACGAAAACCATGGAAATTTTTTCGGTTTCATCAGTAACTTTCCACTCCCCCCCGGCGAAATACGGTCAGCTGAATAATAGTGACGATAAAGACGCAGATGAACAGCACGAACGCCATCGCGCTGGCCGTCCCCCAGTTGCCGTAGGAGAACGCCTGATTGTACATTTCCAGACCGCCTACGTTCGTCGAATTGCCGGGACCGCCGTTCTTCGTCATGACGAGCGACAGCGTGAACGATTGCAGTCCTCCGATAAAGGAAGTAATAAGTACGAATAAAATGGAAGGCTTCAGCAGCGGCAGCGTAATTTTCGTGAAAATGGCCGTCAGGCCTGCGCCTTCCAGCGTAGCCGCTTCGTAGAAATCGTCGGAGATCGCTTTGAGCCCGGCCGTCAGGATAAGCACCGAGCTGCCGATACCGAGCCAGCCGCCAACGACGATAATCGAGGCGAGCGCGGTGTTCGGATCGTCGAGAAATTTGATCGACGACACGCCGAGCTTGTTCAGGACGGCGTTGATGAGGCCGTTCGTCGGATTGTACAAGTACAGCCACACATTGCCGATAGCCACAACCGTCGTCACCGTAGGCAGAAAGTACAGCGTCCGCCAGAACCCTTCATACCGAAGACGGGTAATCATGTACGCTACCATGAGCGCGATGAAAAACGACAAGCCGACCGTGCCGAACGCGAATACGAACGTATTCTTGATGATCGGATTGACGAAGGTCGAGCCGTCGGCGAACAGCGCTTTATAGTTTTTCAGCCCGACCCAGTCGATCAGCGTAAGGTCGAAGCCGCCCCATTCCGTAAAGCTTAAAAACAGCGAGAAAAACAGCGGAATGAGGAAAAAGATCGCATAAAACACGACGACCGGCGATAAAAACAACCAGCCCAAAGCTCCTTGGCCGCGGTTCAGTTTGTTATTTCCGCTCATGCATTGCCACTACTCCCTTCCCCGAAAAGTAAAGCATGTCGTGCGGTAAAAAAGGTCGGGCCGGAATACCCGGCCCGCGCTTCCCCGCCATGGCTCGGCGGATTCTCTTATTCGGCCGCCAGCTTCGCTTGGATATCTTTTTGCGCCGCTTGCACCGCCGCGTCCGTCGTCGCTTGGCCGGTCCATGTCGCTTCGATCTGCTTGAACAGGATATCCTGGATTTCCGTTCCGGCAGCCGGGTTCGGTTCCGGAATCGCATAGTTGAGCGCATCCACGAACGTTTTCAGCACGGCGTCGTCAGCCAGCTTGTCTTTGATCGGCTTCGCGTCGAGGTCGGACTTGCGGGTCGACAGCGAGTTGAACGCGTCGAGCAGGAAGCTGCCCTCCGGCGTAAGACCGTCTTTGACCGACACGGTGTTGAACCATTTCAGAAACTCCCAAGCTTCCTTCTGATGCTTCGATTTGTTGTTTACGCCCCACATCCACGTATAGGCGACCGAGCCTTTCTTCGAGCCGTCCGGGGAAGGCAGCGGAGCGGCGCCGATGTTTTTGTACGCGTCCTTCATCGTGCCCTGCAGGGAACCCGCATACCATCCGGCTTGGATCGTCATGGCCGTCTGCTCGGCCGGGAACGTTTTGCTTACGCTGAACGAGACGTCGGCGATGCCGTCCTTATAAAACTTCGCGGCGTAATCCATCGTCTTCTTGCCCGCGTCGGAATCGAGCTGCGCTTTTTTCAGGTCGTCGCTGATCAGTTGGCCGCCTGCGGTCGCCATGAGCGACATGAAGGGCTGGTCGACAATCGAAGCGTAGCCGCGGGCGAAGCCGAAGCCTTGCTGCGTAATTTTGCCGGAGGCGTCTTTTTTCGTAATCGCCTTGGCCATGTTGTACATTTCGTCCCACGTTTTCGGCGGGTTGTCGAAGCCGGCATCCTTCAGCATTTTCTTATTGTAGAATAAGGCGTAGGCGTTTACTTCGGTCGGGAAGCCGTACACTTTGCCTGCGATCGAGGCGCCCTTGATGGAAGCGTCCGGATAGTTTTTCTTGATATCGTCCGTGACGTCGGCCGGCGGCTCGGCGAGCACCTTATTCTTCGTCAGCTGTCCGCCCCAGAGCGAATACACGTGCATAATGTCGGCGACTTGGCCCGCCGTCTGCTTGGCCTGGATCGTCTTCAGCAGCTCGCCGAAATCGACCGGCTCCAGCTTTACTTGAATGTCCGGATGATCTTTGTTCCACATGTCGACGTACGGCTTGAGCTTCTCGTCTTGAGCTCCGGCATAGTGCGATAACAGCGTAAGGGTTACCGGACTTTTCGAGCCGCTTCCGTTTCCTTCCGAGCCTTCCTTGCTCGAGCCGCAGGCGGCCAAGCTTACGGCCAGCGCCGATGTAACGGTAAGGCTGATTGCGCGTGTGGCGAATTTCTTCTTCATGAAATAGACCTCCCTGAAAATGTTGGTATATAAAGGATTCGGTCCGTTCGGCTGCGCCGAAGCAAGAAGGCGCAGCCTGCTTTCCGAACCAAGGAAAACCGCATGAACCCGATTTCCGGCGATATTCCGCCGCATCCGAAACGTTTACAAGCTTTTCCGGCAAACGTGAAAGCGGCGCGTAATATGGAAGCCGAGCTTTTTGTACAAATGTCCTGCCGTCGACGTTTCCCCGGTCCACAGAAACCAGACGCCGTGCAGCCCTTGCGCCCGCATATTCGCCATGCAGTCGTGCATGACGATTTTGCCGAGTCCTTTCCCCTGCTGGGACGGATCGATGCCGATCGGACCGAACCGCTCGAGGATGCCCTCATACCCGCCATGCATGCAGAAGCCGACTAGCTTCCCCCGCTCCCGGACGATATGGATCGCGGAGAGCGGCAGCCCGCGAAGCAAGCCTTCCCGGATCGCCCGGCCCCAATCGGGGTTGAAGCTATCGGCGGCGAAGCGGATCACTTCGACAAGATCGCGATCCCGGGCAAGAGCGAACGTATACCCTTCCGACTCCCTTTGCCGCTTCAAAGCCTTGATCTCCTCGGGTACCGAATACCCTACGAGCGAGTAATCCATCGCTACCGGGGAATACAGCTTGGAGAAGCCCTGCTTTTGCAACAAAGAGTAGCCTTCGGGGTAGCTGCTCTCGTCGATGCCGGGAACGAAATAGTTCGGCGCGTAGGACGAGAAAAAGATGTGCTTGCGACCAAGCTCCGCAAGAAATCCGAAAGCGTCCCGCATAAGCCGGGTGCCTATCCCTTGGCGGCGATAATCCGGAGCGACGAAGAAAAACGTGATCCAGCCGTTATCCGGCTCCAGCTCCGTACCGTGCATCGGCAGCTGCCTTCTTACCGCGTAAACCGCTCCGACCAGCCGTCCGTCCGCGAAGGCGAGACGACATCCTTTGGGATCGAAGTTGGCGTCGAGCAGCACCATATGACGGAATCGCACAGGCGTGATCGGGTCGCGATGCAAGCATTCGTTCCACATCTCCACGATCGCCGCCTCGTCTCCGGGCTCGTAGCAGCGGTATTCCAAACTATCCATGTTCGGGGTTCCTTCCTCTCTTCTCATTCGAACGGGTCCGTCTAGACGGGGACAGCCGCTTTGACCGTTCACGGCTTTGCAGCTTTATCGCTTTGGTTGCTTAAAGCTCCGGCCAAAGATGTTGCTTATGCCGTTTGGCTTGCGTCGAAATATCGACGTGTCTTTTTTTTCGTTTCACCGTTATAAATCTAAATTTGACAACGCTTTCACAGACCCCGGTATATGTTAAGTCGGAAATCGTTGATCCGCAGGACTTAACAATTAGTACGATCAAAATTTAATTTCAATCAGTGTCCAGAGTCTTAAAATTTATTTTCATCCACACGCCCCATTATAGCATCGTGAAATTAAATTTCAACAATAAAATAATATTTAAAAAAATATTTTACAGACAAGCCCTTTATCGTTTATAGTAAGAAAAGCTTCTATCGACGCCTTCCAGTGATGAGCGACCGCGATTTAACCGCAGCTTATTGTTGGTATGGAATACCTAATTAGTTACGGATAAGCATTCCTTAACGTTAAGAAAATCGTCTTTGCGAGCGGATTCTATAATGGCTTATATCGGCCTGAGCCGAAGAAGGGCGTCCTTATTTTACCCGCCTGCCCTATCCGGATTTCAGAGCGCACATAGACAACTTCTCGATGCCCATCTATGAGAAAACAGTTGCGGAGGGATTTTGATGAACTATTCTTTGGAAAGATTGATTACGGAGCGCCAAAACGAAAGGACGCGCGACATCGATCGGGTGTCCACGGTCCGCATGCTCGAGCTTATGAACGACGAGGACCAGCTGATCGCCGCAGCGGTCCGGAAAACGATTCCCGAGATCGGGAAAGCCGTCGATCTTATCGTGGCCCGATTCCGTCTTGGAGGCAGACTATTCTATGTAGGGGCGGGAACTAGCGGCAGGCTGGGCATACTCGACGCATCGGAATGTCCTCCGACGTTCGGAACCGATCCCGGGCTCGTCCAAGGCATTATCGCCGGAGGAGACACGGCCATTCGTACGGCGGTCGAAGGCGCGGAGGATAACGAAGCGCTCGGAGCGGAGGATATCGAACGATGCCATGTAGGCGCAAATGACGTCGTAGTCGGGATCGCCGCCAGCGGACGCACCCCATACGTCATCGGCGCGATGAAGCATGCCAAAGCCGCAGGCGCCGCGGTCGTCTGCGTATGCAACAACCCGAATACGGCGATGGGCCGGCACGCCGATGTCGCGATCGAGGCGGTCGTCGGACCGGAAGCCGTTCTCGGCTCCACGCGGCTGAAGGCGGGTACCGCGCAGAAAATGATATTGAATATGCTTACAACGACCTCTTTCATCCAGATGGGCAAAGTTTACGGCAATTTGATGGTGGACATGCAGGCCACCAACGTGAAGCTCGTCAACCGGGCCAAGCAAATGATCCGCATGGCTACCGGCGCTCCCGAGGACGAGGTGGAGCGGGCATTCCATGCTACGAGCGGCCACGTCAAGACGGCCACCGTCATGATTGCCACGAACTCCCCGTACGAGCAAGCGACGACGCTCCTCGAGCAATCGCACGGCTTCGTCCGCGAAGCGATCGATAACGGTTTGGCGCAGAAGCGGTCTTAAGCTTTTGGAACGATAAGGACAAGCGACAAAACCGCCTCGAACCGGTATGACTCCGGTACGGGGCGGTTTTGTTTGTTTTTTCTGAGATAGCTGGAATTCGTGTACTGGAGTGCAAATAACGACTGTTCGGTGAAGGTTGGCTGCCTTTTCCGGCGCCAAGCGGGACCGCAAATCCAACAAATAGCGGAACTGGAGTATGCTATGGATCCGAGTACTGGTATTGATTGCAAAATAGCGGAAAACCGTTCCGCAATTCCGCTGTTCATGATCATTTTTACCCCGAACGGTCGAGATAGCGGAAGCCAGTTCCGTTATCTTCAAGCGTACAACGGAATTTGGAACAATAACGGAATAGAGTTCCTCTATTTACGGCAACGTCATGTCGCGCCCAACAGTCGCATCCCATCCTGATCACGCCTTCCCCGCGTAATGGAGCGTCAAGCTCCGGATCGCGGGCTCGCCGTCGCTTTCCAATATGTCGAGGACGATTCCCCTCGCCTTGACGGCCGGCAGCCGGACGATCGCCTTATGTCCGATGTTCCGGCCTTCGTATATCCGGAACGGACGGCGGGATTTGGCGGTTATGATCGAGAGGGCGAAACGCTTGACGCTTTCGCCTTCCGTCAAATCCTCTCCGAGCACGACGTGGTCGATCAATTGCGCTTCTTTCGTGTCGTACACCCACTTGCCTTCCCGCACTTCAAAATCGGCAAGCGTCGCTATCGGCTTGCCGTAACGTCGGCGAATTTCCGCACCGAATTCGAGCAGGCGCTCCGCATCGATATCCGGAAACAATCCGTCGCGGTCCGGTCCGATGTTCAGCAGCAGGTTGGCCCCGCGTCCGACCGAGAGCGAGTACAGCCCCATCAATTCCTCCAAGCTTTTGAGCGCATGTGCATTGTCGTCGCTATAAAACCAGCTGGAGCGCAGCTGCACATCGCATTCGGCAGGCAGCCAGAGCCGGTCCTTCAGCTTTTCCTTATCGTCGGTCATAATCGAAAAATCGGTCGAATCGACCACATTCCAGCATGGAATCGGCGCAATGCCGTCTTCGTTGCCGATCCAGCGAAAATCGGGATCGCCCATGTTGAAAATCAATATATTCGGCTGCAGACGGCGGATTTCGCCGATAATGCGGGGCCAGTCGTAGTCGTGATTTTCGGAGCCGCAGCCGTCGAACCATAATACGTCAATTTCCCCATAACCGGTCAGCAGCTCGGTAATTTGCCCTACGAAATAGTCGTCATACGCCTGGGCATCCTGGTTGTAAAAATCGGCGGAGCCATCATACGGAGAATAGTAAATTCCCGGTTTGACCCCATATTTGCGGCACGCCTCCACAAACTCCTTCACTACATCGCCTTTTCCCTCTTTCCAGGGAGACGCGGAGACGGAAAACGTCGAATATTTCGTAGGCCAATTGGAAAATCCGTCATGGTGCTTGGCGGTCAGCACCGCATAGTTCATTCCCGCTTCCCTGGCGGTCCGGATCCATTGCCCGCAATCCAGCCTGACCGGATTGAAAGCGGAAGGCGACATCGGCCGTTTATCGAAATCGACATAACCTTCATAAAACGTGCGAAGCCCGAAATGCAAAAACAGTCCGAATTCCCATTCCTGAAAAGCAAGCTGCCGGGCAGTCGGCTTGGTGCGCGGCGAGACCGTCATAATCGTTTCTCTCCTTATATCGAATAGTTTTACGATACCTTTAATCGGAGACCGGTGACTGTCACACGCTGCAGATCCGGTACGTTTGACCGGCTTTCGTTTCGAAGCGCAGCAGACCTTCGCCCCTGCTTATTTCATCGCCCGAACTCTGGTCTGCGCTGACCGAAAGCTCAATATCCGTCCGTACGGCACATACCCCCCCGTTCATCGAGCGAACCACTGCGGCGGCCAGCTTTCCTTCCGCCCATTCGATGTCGACCTCGAAGCCGCCTCTCGCCCTCAAGCCTTTGACCTTTCCTCCCGGCCACGCTTGCGGCAGCGCCGGCAGCAGCTTCAGCTCTCCTCCGTGCGACTGCAGCAGCATTTCCGCAATCGCCGCCGCGCCGCCGAAATTGGCGTCAATCTGGAACGGCGGATGGTCGCCGAATAAATTCGGATGGACCGAATGGCGCAGCAGCGCCGATAAGTTTTCGTAAGCCTGCTCCGCGTCTTCGAGACGGGCCCAGAAGTTAATGATCCACGCCCGGCTCCAGCCCGTATGCCCGCCGCCGTTCGCGAGCCTACGCTCCAGCGTTACCCGGGCCGCGCGGGCCAGCTCCGGAGTGCCGCGCACCGTAATTTGCTCGCCCGGATGCAGGGCGAACAAATGCGAGATATGCCGATGTCCCGGCTCCGGCTCCTCGTAATCGACCGACCACTCCATAAGCTGCCCGTGCCTGCCGATTGCCGGCTCCGGCAGCTTCCGGATCGCTTCCTCCAGTTTGCCGCGAAACCCCTCGTCCACGCCGAGCCGCAGCGACGCTTCGATGCAGCCGCCAAACAAGGCGTGCACGATTTGCGTATCCATCGAGGGGCCGACGCATAAGCAGCCGGTATTGCCGTTCGGCAGCGCATATTTGTTTTCCGGAGACAAGGAAGGAACCGTTACGAGCCGTCCTTGCGCATCCAAGACGAGAAAATCGAGGAAAAACTGCGCCGCCTCCTTCATGACGGGATAAGCCCGCTCCGACAAGAAGCTGTCCGACACTCCGTACTTGTAATGCTCCCATAAATGAAGGGCCAGCCAGGCGCCTCCGGTTGGCCAAAACACGGCCGGCACATAAGAGCCTTGAATGGCGGTATCCGCCCACAGATCGGTGGCGTGATGGGCGACGAAGCCTCCGACCCCGTACACCGTTTTCGCCGTCCGGCGTCCATTCACCCGGAGACGGTCCAGCAAGTCGAACAGCGGTTCATGGCATTCGGCGAGATTGGCCACCTCGGCCGGCCAATAGTTCATTTGCAGATTGATGTTGATATGATAGTCGGCATCCCACGGAGGCGTATGGCTCTCGCTCCATATTCCTTGCAGATTCGCGGGCAAACTGCCCGGTCTGGAGCTGGCCATCAGCAAATATCGTCCGTATTGGAAAAACAGCGCCTCCAAGCCGATGTCTCGTTCCCCGTCCCGCACCCGTTTCAACCGTACGTCGATAGGCAATGCTTCCGTTGCTTCGCGCACCGGATCGGGCACATCGAATTCGAGCTCCACCCGGTTGAAAAGCGAACGGTGCTCCGCCCTATGGCGGTCGCGCAAAGCGGCATATCCCGATCGCACGGCGGCATCCGCCTGATCCAGGCAAACGCCTCGAGGATCCTCGTGGCGAAACGAGGTTTGCGCCGCCACGATCAAGGTAACCGCGTCGGCGCCTTCCACGGATATGTAATTGCCGATTGTCCGCACAGTGCCGCCTTCGGCGTCCGCCCTCAGCACGGTACTGTACCGGATTCCGTCGTCTCCGCATCTTCCGCTCATGGCAAGCGCTTTCTCATCGATGAGCTCGACGACTCCCTCGAACGGGCGTCGGTTGACAATCGCGCTGAACGTCAAGCTCCCCGGCTTGTCGGCGGTCAGCCGCATGGCCATCACCTGATCGACCGCGCTTGCAAACAGCTCTCTGCGAAACGTTGTCCCCGAGGCCGTATATTGGACCGTCGCAATGCCGTCTTCCAGATCAAGCTCGCGGACATAGCCGTTTACTTCTCCCCGCATACCCTCGAAATGAAGCTTCAGGTCGCCGAGCGGCTGGTATGGACCGAAATGCTGCGGCGTCGACGTCATCCCGATCCGGGCAAGACGTTCCGCCTCCCGCGGCTTTCCTTCGAACAGCAGCCTGCGAACTTCCGCAAGATGATGCAGCGCGTCGGGATTGTCGCGGATTCGGGGACCCCCGTACCATATCGAATCTTCGTTCATCTGAATACGTTCCTCGGCGATGCCGCCGAATACCATTCCGCCCAGCCGTCCGTTGCCGATCGGAAGCGCTTGCACCCAGTTTTTGGCCGGCTGCGCAAAGTTAAGCTTCAGGTTTGTATGGTTCATTATCCTACCTCGTTTCCCCGGAGTTAAGGTTACCGATAACCTCAATGTAAACGCAGTTTCCCTTTCTGTCAATAGCAAAAAAACTGCGACAGCATCATTCCCTTGCAGCCCGGAGGCAACTTGATGATGCGCGGATGCAACGCGTTGCCGTAAATAGAGGAACTATATTCCGTCATGCTCCCGAATTCCGTTATACTTTCGATCATAACGGAACTGGCTTCCGCTATCTCGATCTTTCGGGGTGAAAATGATCATGATCAGCGGAGTAGCGGAACGGTTTTCCGTTATCCTCCCGAGTTCCGTTATACTCTCGATCATAACGGAACAGACTTCCGCTATCTCGATCGTTCGGGGTGAAAATGACCATAAACAGCGGAGTAGCGGAACGGTTTTCCGTTATCCTCCCGAATTCCGTTATACTCTCGATCATAACGGAACAGACTTCCGCTATCTCGATCGTTCGGGGTGAAAATGATCATAAACAGCGGAATAGCGGAACGGTCTTCCGTTATGTTCCCGAATTCCGATATACTCTCGATCATAACGGAACAGGCTTCCGCTATCTCGATCGTTTGGGGTGAAAATGATCATGAACAGCGGAATAGCGGAACCGTCTTCCGTTATCCTCACGAATTCCGTTATACTCTCGATCATAACGGAACAGACTTCCGCTATCTCGACCGTTCGGGGTGAAAATGACCATAAACGGCAGAGTAGCGGAACGGTCTTGCGTTATTTGCAATCAACGCCAACACTCGGGTCAATAACATATTCCAGTTCCGCTATTTGCTGGACTCGCGGTCCCGCGAGGCACCGGCAAAGGCAGTCGCCCTTTGCCGATCATGCGATACATGCTCTCTGGAGGCGAATTATGCCGCGGTAGCAAAAAAAGACCGCCGGGTTATCCCGACAGCCGCTTTGCATGCTTATAGCCGAACTCTCAATCCTCGTCTTCCTCATCATCCGCGGCTAGGCCGCGCAAATATGCCTCATCCGCCCGATCGCGGGCGCGGCTTTTCTCCTTCAGCCGTTCGATCGCCGGCATGATGAGCAGATCGACTTCCTTCTGTACCGTGTAGGCCAAGTCGTATCGGCTTTGCGATTCGAGAAACGAGCCTACCTCCATCAAAGCGTTATAACGGTCCAGCTCCTCGCGGGTCAGAAGCCCGCGCACTTGGACGCTGCAATGTCTCATGGATAAACCGCCTCCCGAAATCTTCGACCGGCAACCGACTAAAACTTTCCTTTTCTCAACACGAGCGTAACGCCGCCAATAATAAACAAATAGCGCAGATCGATCAGCTTCTTCATAAAGGCCGCCAACCCGCCCTTCAGCTTCCTGCCGAACACGATGCCGATCGCTTCGCCCTTGCCGAGCGAGGCGACGACTCCTTTGTTGTCGAACTTGAACTCGCGCATAGGCTGGTTGCGAATCGCCGCCACCAGATTGAACGCGCAGGTGACACCCTGCTGCATGGCGATTTGGGCCGTCGGCGGATAAGGCCGGCCTTCGTCATTGAACATGAGCGAGGAGTCGCCGATGATATATACATGACCGTTTTGCGTCGTCCGCAAGTAGGGATCGACCTTCACCCGGCCGCGCATCGTCTCGAAACCGGCCTGCTCCACGAGGCGATTGCCGCGAATGCCTCCCGTCCAGACTACGGTAGATGTTTTGATCGTTTCCCCGGTTGCCAGTACGACGCCGTCGGGCGTACATTGTTTGATCGCGGTAGCGATTTTGAACGTGACGCCTTTATCCGCAAGCACCTTCATGGCGTATTCGACAAGCTCCGGATCGAATCCCGGCAAAACGGTAGGCGCCGCTTCGATATTAATGATTTTGACCAACGCCGGATCGACGTCAAATTCCTTGCACAGCTTCGGGATGCGGTCGGCCAATTCGCCGATGAATTCGATGCCGGTAAAGCCCGCTCCTCCGATGACGAAGGTCAAATAATCGGTGCGGTCCGGTTCGCGCTTGAACTTGGCGAACTGGTACTCGATATGCTCGCGGATCAGACGGACGCTGTTGATGCTGCGGATGGCAAGTGCATATTCCTGAAGCCCGGGGATGCCGAAAGTTTCCGATTCTCCGCCGAGAGCGATAACCAAATAATCGTAGGACAGCGTGCCGTCCTCGAGAATGACTTTCTTTTCCGTCGGTTTGATTTGTACGACCGTCGATTTGACGAAATCGATTTTGAACTCGTCGATCAGCTTGGAAATGTTGACTCGCGCATTTTCCGGATCGTCCGTTCCGGCGGCGGGCATATGCAGATGGGTCGTTATATAATGATAGTCGTGCTTGTTCACCAGCGTGACGTTCGCTTCATTATAATTGAGCTCCTTCTGCAATCTCAGAGCGGTTAGCACACCGCCATAACCGGCACCCAAAATGACGATTCTTGGAACTGTACTCATCTCTTATCCCATCCATATCCTTGTTTGTTTAGCTTCTCTGTACGACCTCGACATTGTGAAAAAAAACACAAGCGAACTAGCGAGACACCCATTGCATGCAAAAATGAGTTCCGTAAAGCCATTCTGCATCCTGCAACTGCATCGTTTATTCGACATTATTATGAACGCTTTATTATCAAAAGCAATCATATATCTTCCCATTCAAAATTTCAAGCGACAAACTGTCTAAATTTTGTCGTTATTTGTGACAAATCCGCTTTTCTTCGCATATCGAGACGTTTATAATAGTAGGGTGTGAAAAAAGATCTGGAGGTGTCTGTTTTCGTGTCAGGAAGTGAACACAATCAACAAGTGACGGATATCATCATCATCGGCGGGGGCCCTGCCGGGATGTTTGCGGCGTTTTACGCAGGAATGCGCCAAGCTTCCGTAAAAATTATCGAGAGCATGCCGCAACTGGGCGGACAGCTTGCAGCGCTTTATCCTGAAAAATATATTTATGACGTAGCGGGATTCCCCAAAGTGACTGCTCAGGAGCTTGTCAACCGGTTGAACGAACAAATGAGCCATTTCCCCGTCGATGTCCGGCTGGAGGAAAAGGTGCTGAAAGTAACGAAGAAGGACGAGCGGCTGTTCGAGGTGGAAACCGATGCGGGCATCCACCAGTCCAAAGCGATCATCATTACGGCCGGCGTGGGAGCGTTCGAACCCCGCAAGCTGGACCTGCCCGAGGCGGCAAGGTTCGACAAGAAAAACCTGCACTACTTCGTCAGCGACCTGAACAAGTTCGCCGGACAAAAAGTATTGATCAGCGGAGGCGGCGACTCCGCGGTCGACTGGGCGCTCATGCTCGAGCCGATCGCCGAGCAGGTAACGCTCATTCATCGCCGGGACAAATTCCGCGCGCACGAGCATAGCGTCGAGCTGTTGATGAAGTCGAAGGTCAATGTCGTGACGCCGAAAGAAATCGAGAAGCTGAACGGCGGGGATCTTATCGAGTCGGTCACGATAAAGGATATCAAATCCGGCGTATCCGAGGATATCCCGGTAGATGCCGTTATCGTCAACTTCGGCTTCGTTTCCTCGATCGGTCCGATCGCCGAGTGGGGCTTGGAGATCGACAGCGGCTCCATCATCGTCGACTCCCGTCAAGAAACCTCGATTCCGGGTATTTTCGCCGCCGGCGACATTACGACGTACCCGGGCAAGCTGAAGCTCATTGCCGTAGGATTCGGCGAAGCTCCTACCGCGATCAACAACGCGAAAGTATACATCGATCCGGATGCGAAGCTTTCCCCGGGCCACAGCAGCAACATGAAGTTTTAACAGACCAAAAGGTACTCCGCGCACAGGCGGCAGTACCTTTTTCTTTCCTTATATACGGCATAATCGAGCCGAGCCTCAGGGAAATGAATCCTCGCCTGCCGCACGGGGCACTCTAACCGTATCAACCAGGTGGAGGTCGAGCGCCACATGTCCTACATGTGCCTGTACTGCAATGGAATGCTTGCTCTGGACTCGCTGTGCCCGCTATGCGGCAAGCCTTTGTCGGACGTCGGACGGCTCGAAGATTACTCCGGCCCCTATTCCCCTTATCGTTCCATCGACGATCTCAAGCTGACGAACGGGTACCCGGATCTTGCCCTCCGTCTATGCATCCATCAAACGTACTGCGGGTCGTGCGGATACTCGGCCGTTATGCCGATTGCGGAACGGCAGGCATAAGATTAATTGGCCGCCGAACGCAGAAACCCCGGCAAGCGGAAGAAAGCGACGGCAAGGCCGGCTAATCCGAAGGCAAGCAAAATGAGTACGGTTCCGGCTACGTCCCCGATACCGGCTCCATGGGCAATGACATCCAGCAGCGAATGCTGCGCCCAAAACTGCGGAGTAAAGTGACCGATATTTTGCACGAACTGGGGCATCAAATACGAGGGCATCCATAGACCGCCTACCATAGCCCCGCCCATGGCGATAATTTGCGTAACGGCCATCGCCGCGCCTTCGCCGGGGACCAGGAACGACAGACCGAGCCCGATTCCCGTACCGGCTATGCTCAAGCCGACCACGATCAGCGCAAGCGCCGACAAATCGCCCAAGTTCAAGCCGTATACGAAATGACCGAACGTGAACAAGAGGGTGCATTGGGCAATGACGAACAGCACGAACGGAATCCACATCCCGATCAAATAATGCAGCGGCTTGATGGCCGTGCTGCGGATTCTGGACAGCAGTCCGCTCTTCTTCTCGTCGAAAAACCGCTTCGCCATCGTAATCATGATATAGAAGACGAACATGACGGTCATTCCCGGAACGACCTGATCGATATAGCTGAAACTGTCCGAGGAGGTCGACACGTTCTCCACGCGGATCGGGGATGCGAGCGTTTGCTCCGCTTGCTGCTTCGATTGGCCCATTTGGATGAGCGCGTCGGTCAGCTTCTGCTCCCGGTATTGGCTCAGGATGCTGTTCATTATCGCCTGGATCGGCGCAACCGACGTTTGTGCCGCCGGATCCTGATACAGTTTTACGTCTACGGGCTTGCCTTGCTGCATATCCGCTTGAAATCCGCTCGGGATGACCAGAACGGCGGAATATTGGCCTTTCTTGATTTTATCGAGCTGATCGTCCAGCTGGGCCGCCTCGGCGAGCTTCACATCCATAATTTGTCCCGTCTGTTTCAGCAGCGCTTCCGATGCCGCCGTCCCGTCCAGATCGACCGCATGGAGCGATATATTGCCGGAATCGCCCGCTCCGCCGAAAATGGAGGCGAACATGACAATGAAAATGACCGGCATAAGCAGCAGGAAGAAGAAGCTTTGCTTATCTTTGCGCAGCAGCTTTAATTCTTTACTGATGATGGCCTTCATCGATTATTTCCTCCTCTTGATTTCAATAGACGCTGTCCGTGCATGCGGGTCAATCCCTCAAAGCGGTGCCGGTCACGGTCAAAAATACTTGCTCCAGCGACGGTCTCACGACTTCCAGCTGCTTCACGTCATAACGCTGCTGCGATGCCGCGAGTAACAGACGCTGCATGACCTCGCCGACGTTCGCCGTCTCCATGATCCAACCGGAGCCTTCCTTGGTCGTCTTGATTACGTCCGGATCGCGGGGAGGCTCCTTCATGCCTGCCGCTTCCATGTATATCGCCTGGCGGCCGTATCGCTCCAGCAGCTCTCCGAGAGGACCGGAAGCCTTGATCGAGCCTTGATCCATAATCGCGATTTCGTCGCACAATACTTCGACTTCTTCCATGTAGTGGGTGGAATAGATGATCGTGACGCCTTCGTTGTTCAGCTCCCGGATCATTTCAAAAATATGGTTTCTCGACTGCGGGTCGATCCCCACTGTCGGTTCGTCCAGTATAAGCAGCTTGGGCCGGTGCAGCAGCGCGGCCGCGATATTGATTCTCCGCTTCATGCCTCCGGAGAACGTCTTGATTTCATCCTTCGCCCTGTCGCCGAGACCGGTCTTCTCCAGCACTTCGCGGATGCGCAGCTTCAGCTCATTGCCGCGGACGCCGTAGGCCTGGCCGAAAAACTCGAGATTGTCGTACGCGCTCATTTTCTCATAAAGCGTAATTTCCTGAGGAACGTATCCGATATATTCGGCTACGGCTCCCGTATTGTTCGTAATATCCCGGCCGAACAGCTTCACTTGCCCGCCGTCGGCCTTGACGATGCCGGTCAAAATTTTCATCGTCGTCGATTTCCCCGCGCCGTTCGGTCCGAGGAAGCCGAATGACGTGCCGGCCCGCAGCGAGAATGTGACTTCGTTCAGCGCCTGCTTTTTCCCGTAGCCTTTGCGCAGCCCGGAAACCTCCAGTAATAAGTTATCGTTCGCGCCCGTTTCGACGCGCGGCTTCGCCAATACATGCTCCATGGCCATCTTCTCCTCCTAATCAAGTCGTTTGCCTGAAAAACCGTCTGCTGATCAACTCCGCTAAATGTGCAATTTCTTCTCCAGCAAGTAGGCGATCAGACGGATGACCACGTAGGCGACAACCCAGCCGACGACCATGGCGGCGAGCATGTTCCACGAGATCGTCGGCGTCGTAGCGGCATCGTATACCGACGGTTCGCCGAAATTTCCCGGTATGTCCGCATAAATCATGCCTCCTCCCCCCATGAACAGCACCCACAGAATCGGCGTAATCGGACGAAGCGCCGTATATGGAGCGCTGGCGGTCAAAATGCCCAGAATCGTCAGCAGCGGGCTGAAGCCGATCATGGTGAGCAGCCAGCCCCCGCCCGACCGGATGAAGGAACCGACGTCCGCGAGCGAATATGATGGCGCCAATATGGCAATGATCGTTGCGTACAGCGTTCCGAGCGCCAGTATGCCGATAAAAATAAGGAGCGTCCGCAGCAGGCAAGCCAGCCATTTAGCGCCGACCAACCATAATCTCGGATACGGCAGCGTCAGCCACCAGCCGTACGTATCGTTCTCCCATTCCCGTTTCAGGCTGCCGAAGCCGAGGAAGAACAGAATGTAAGGCAGACCGAGGGTCGCAAACCATAAATACTCCAGGTTCAACGAGCTGTTTATCGCAAAGTAGGCGGTCAAGGCGATCGCTCCGATAAGCAGCAGCGATACGTAGCCGATCCACCACCATTTGGCGATCGGGGAACGATTCTGCTTCCGCCAGCTCCCCTTCAATTTGAATTCGTGACGCACGAGCGCCCAGAACGTTTCGTTCGATGTCACGCTCTCCACTCCTTTTTGTACAAAGTCCGAAACACGTTTTGCAACGACCCGTATTCGGCGCGCAGTTCTTCCGTATCGCCCGACCAAATCGCCCGGCCGCGGTCCATCATGACCGTATAGTCGAACAGTCCTTCGACCTCCTGGATGTCGTGGGTGCTGATCAGCATCGATTGGCCGCGGTTTTCCAAATGATCGATAATGCCGGAAACGATCGCTTCCCGCGAAATGACGTCGATGCCGGCGAACGGTTCGTCCAGAATGATGAGCGGCACGTCGCGGGCGATGCACAGGATGAGCATGATTCGGGCTTCCTGTCCGCGGCTCATGCCGCCGATCTTCATCTCGGGATCGATATCCATCCATTCCGCGAACCGGATCGCGCCCTCCTTGTCGAAGCCGGGCAAAAACGCGTGTCCCCATTCGAAAGCCTGCTGCACCGTATGCCCCGGATACCAGCGCGCCCGGTCGGGCATGTAGGCGATATTTTTGTTTGTCTGCCAGCCAGGCTTCCCGCCGAACACCTCGATTTTCCCGTCATCCGGAGCGACCAGCCCCGCAATCGTCCGGAACAAGCTCGATTTGCCGCAGCCGTTCGGTCCCAGTATGCCTGCGATCCGCCCGGCGGGTATCGTAATCGTGAGCCCGTCGAGGGCCAGCTTCTTGCCGTATCGTTTCGTGACTTGCTCGCAAACGACGACCGGTTGCGTCATTGGTCCGCTCCTCCTTTATCCGCTGCCGATTTATGATTCACATATTGCTCGATATCGTCCCACGTAAGCCCCAAGCTTTCCATCTGCGCCATGAACGCTTCTATATACTGAGCGGCGAGCGCCGTCCGGAACTGCTTCACCCGTTCGGGGGATGACGTCACATAAGTGCCTTGACCTCTGCGTTTCTCCGTCAAACCGTCCCGCTCCAATTCCTGATAGGCGCGCATCACCGTATTCGGATTCATCCGAAGCTCCTGCGCCAGCTCCCGTACCGAAGGCATTTTGTCTCCCAAGCCGATTTCTCCTTTCGCGATCGCACTCCGCACTTGATCCAATATTTGCTCGTAAAGCGGTTGGCTGAAATCGATCTGGAATCGGAGCGGGCCAACCTCCTGTCCTGTCATAGGCGTTACTCCCCTCTTGCATGTTTACTGTTCTATCTGCTATACGTGTATTATATCACTTAATACACTTAATGCAAGTGATTTTTTATACGTTCCGGGAACGTCTCCCGGCCGGCGAAGCGTTCGAAAACAAGTGCGCCCGGCCGGCGAATCTGGTATGATGTCACAATCGGGCATCCGCCCGTCCGCGGTTCGAAACCATCCCGCGATACCAAAACTATGGAGGAATCGGCATGTTCAATTTGGTCTGGGGCCTATTTTTCGTTATCGTCAACTTCGGCCTTTTTCTGCTATGCTACAAGCTGTTCGGAAGAAAGGGTCTGTACGCGTGGATCGGCTTCGCCACTGTGCTGGCCAATATTCAGGTAACCAAGACGATCGTGCTGCTAGGCATCGTCATGACGCTCGGCAATACGATCTATACGTCCATCTATATGGCTACCGACCTGCTGAACGAGAAATATGGCAAGAAGGCGGCGCAGCAAGCCGTCTGGTTCGGCTTCTTCAGCCTGCTGGCTTCTACGATCATGATGCAGATGGCTCTCGCGTTCACGCCTCAGGACGACCCGTTCGCGCGGGAGGCGCAGCAAGCGATGGGCACGATATTCGGGCTGATGCCGCGGCTGGCCGCAGGCAGTCTGTGCGCTTATTTCATCAGCCAGTTTCTGGACGTCCGGGTGTACAGCTATTTGAAGACGAAATTCGCTTCGTACAATCAGCTGTGGATACGCACGAACGGCAGCACGGCGCTCAGTCAACTGGTCGACTCGCTCGTATTCTGCACGATCGCTTTCGCGGGCTTATATTCGTTCGACGTCTGGCTGCAAATTTTGATCTCGACGTATTTGTTCAAATTCGTCATAACGGCGGCCTCCACGCCCGTCATGTATATCGCCCGAAGCTTCAAGCACAAGGAGGACGAGACGCCGCTTCAGGCCGACCGTTAAATGTTCGCTACAAAAAGCCCCGAGGCGATTGTATGTATCCGCTTCGGGGCTTCTCTGTTTTGCCGTAATGAAGTTCGCGTATTTACGCCAATTCCGCCGACTCGACGAACCTTTCTTCATGCAGCCGCGGAACCGTCGCGTAACGATCCAATCGGGCGCAATGCCTTACGTCTTCGGCGTATCCTTTCTCCCGCAGCTCCCGACCGCTGCCGCAATCCCATACCAGCTCGGCGATTCGGGACTTTGATTGGCGGAATGCGCCCGCACATACTTCCGCTTCGGGCGAGCGGCTTCCTCCCAGCACCTGCAAGATCGCGCCAGCGCCCAAGTAATCCTCCAAGGAAGGACGCAGCACGTTCTCCCCTTGCCGCGGATCGCTCCACTTCTCGCCGCACGCCACGACTGTAACGCCGGCTCCGCTTATTCCGCGCAGTCGGGCGGCTTCCCCGGCTGCTGCGGAAGCATTGAGCAGACTGCCGACCAGAAGGGCGGACGAGGCTCCCCCGATCCTGGCACATACGGCTCCGTTCAACGAGCAGAGCGCGTACCTGCGCCCCGCATGCTCCGGTCCGTATGTGACCGGAGACAAAGTCGGCACCCCGGCTGTCGCCGCTTCGGCACGGCCCAGAATAACGTGCGCGCCATGCCTTCGGGCGAACTCGCCGAGCGTGTCGTCTTTTGCATGAGGAAACACGACTGCGCCGTGATGCAGCGCCGTCACCACCGTCGAGGAGAAGCTGAGCACATCGACCACGATGACGATATCCCCTCTCTTTGCGGCTTCCCTTGCACCGCGTTCTCCCCATTCCACTCGGCATTCGTAAGGGGCTTGATCGAACATAAGCTTGCCTCCTCGCCTCGAATTTTCAATGATGCTGCCCGCATTCAACATTATACTACCGACTACGCCGCCTTTTCATCGAGACGCTCCCAACCTGCGACGGAATCCGGAATATCATTCGGACTCTCTCGGATAAATGACGAAGCGGGGCTATCGTTCCGGTCAATCTTTCGACTGCCGGAGGATAGCCCCGCTTATCGGGGAAATTCTAAATCAGTTCGGACTTTTGCAGAAGCCTCTGTATAATCGCTGCAACTTCGGCTCTTGTAATAAACGCTTCGGGGGCCAGCTCGGCACCCTCTCTTCCCGATACGATGCCTGCCGCTACGCTGTCCGCAATACCGTTCTTCGCCCATTCCGAAATGGTCGCCGCATCCGTGTAGGCACTCAACGAGTCTTCGGCTGCTTTGGGCGCGAGTTTGGCTTTCAGACCGGTGATGGCCATCGCTTTGGCGACGATAGTCATCGCTTGTTCCCGGGTAATGTTATCATTCGGTCGGAAACGTCCGTCTTCAAAGCCGCTGATCAACTTGTAATCATAGGCTGTACGGATCGCGCTATAGTACCAATCCGATCCTTTTACGTCCGAGAAGGAGGCTGCTCCTCCATCCAACCGCAGTCCCAGACCGCGAACGATAATCGCTGCAAATTCGGCGCGGGTTATGTTCCGGTCGGGATTGAACAAACCTTCCCCCGATCCTTGGATAACCATCCGTGATCCCATGTCGTTGACGGCATCCTTCGACCAATGGTCGGCCACATCGTTATATTCGCGCGGATGCCATACGACCGAATAGGTGCTGTTCGTCAAGCTGTTGATTCGCGCATAATATTTGCCGTCGACCCGTACCACGATCGTCGGCACATGGCGCACGGTGCCGTCCGAGTCGATCACAACCGCCGTCGTGATTTTGTTCGGATCTACGTCGTCGGGGATGGCGATCGTTCTCTCGACGTATGCATCGAATCTCGTCACCTCGATCGTCTCGTTTCCGTACGTTCCGCTGACGGCAAACTCGAGCGGCGGAGCGACGAGCGAGAACCCGCCCTGAGCAGCCGCGCTTTCCACAACCTTCACCATGCCGTCGGCAGGACTCGATATCCGAATCCGAATTTCAATATCTTGCAGCCGCACCGCCGTGCCCAATTGCGCCGAGATGGCGTCAATGTTGACAAGACCCGCGGGCAGCGTATAGGAGCCGTTGCCGCTCCGGATTTCCACCACGGCTTGCTGCTGCTCCATGCTTTTGATCAGTTGACCGTTCAGTACGCCGACGATCACATCGGAATTCGTATTGACCGGAATCGTGATAATCGTATGCGGTCCCGCCGCCGCCAATCGCTGCTCCAGCTTCTGAGGGTCGACGGTGATCGTCGTGACCGTCCGGTCGTTCACTTTTGTAGTCGTCGCCGTTCCGGCAGTTTCCGTTTTGCCGTTCACGAGCACTTCCACGCCTGCGCTCGGCGCGCTGGGCTCGGTCGGAACGGTTGTCGGCGAGCCTGCTCCGCTGCCTCCAGACGTTCCGGGAACATTCGGCGTCACTCCATCGTTGTCGCGATCGGGCGCCCCCATCGGAATCGCCGCGGCTTCGTTGGACGCTCCGCTCACTCCGGCGGAGTTTGCCGCCTTGACCGTATAATAGTAACTCGTTCCGTTCGCGAGACCTGTCGCGGTATAGCCGTATACCGAACCGCCTACCGTGGCTGCCGCCGTGCCGTAATTACCCGAGACCAGGCTCTGGTAAATCCGGTACTCCGTCGCGCCCGCCACCGGATTCCAGCGAAGCGCAGCTTGACCGTCTCCTGCCGTCGCCCTCAAATTCGTCGGAGCGACCGGCGCTTGCATGGACGAAGCAATGATTACTGTCGAAGCCGCTGTGTAATTGCCATCTTCCGTCCTCGCCGTGATCGTCGCCGTTCCGGCCGTAAGCGGCGTGACGACTCCGTATGTGACCGTGGCCACTGACGTATTGCTGCTCGTCCATATTACCTTCGGATTTGTCGCGTTCGCGGGCGCGACCGTCGCCGTCAATGCCCCGGGCGCTCCACCCGCCGTCAGGCTCAGTGTCCCCGGCGTTACCGTTACGCCGGTTACCGGCACCGCCGTGTCGCTTACCGTGACCGTAGACGTCGCGGTATACCCGCCGTCTTCCGTCCTCGCCGTGATCGTCGCCGTTCCGGCTGTGAGCGGTGCAACGACTCCGTACGTAACCGTGGCCACCGACGTATTGCTGCTCGTCCACGTTACTTTCGCATTCGTCGC
>NZ_VDCQ01000023.1 GCF_006265175.1 Paenibacillus hemerocallicola
TCGTTTCTCTTAAAGGGTGTCCACTTTTTATTCTACATGCAACCACTCCTCTATTCCGCTGTTTATTACCGACTTTCACCGTGCGAGATCGAAATAACGGAAGTCTGTGCCGTTATTTTCAGGAGTGTAACGAAATTCGAGTCAATAACGGAATCCAGTGACGCTATGTACAGGCAACTTCTTGTCACGCCTGCCAAAACGCTTCCAGCTTGTATGCCGATTATACGGTCGTAGTTTTATAAAGAGCATTTTAGTAAAAATATTATTTTTACTAAAATATTTTTTTGTTGAGGGAAACTAAAATATCGCATATAATCAAGGGGGTTTTAGTATTGGTAGCGATTCAGAGAGCGGACCGGATGACGAAGCGAAAGGCAAACAAGCCCGACTCGGCCGCGACAGCGCCGCCTGTACGGGGCGTTTTGAAGGGGGGAGTCAGGCGCAGACGAGACGCAAGGCTCGGCTCGTTTATTTCGGCGACACCGTCGATGCCCGCGCGATCAGCTCCGATTCGGCCGTAGCGTTCCGCCACTGTTCCTCTCCGGCGGGAGCGTCGTCGAGCAGCAGGCCGATCGCTTGCTTGGCCAGCGACTCCACATTCGGGCCGACCGTCGTCAGCGGCACGTCGAGCACGAATTCCATCTCGTAGATGGCGTCGTACACGACGAGGGAGAAGTCGTCGGGGACACGATAGCCGTGCTTGCGAATGAAATGAACGAAGCGGTACAAATTGCCCTGACTGTCCACGACAAACGCAGTAGGGCGGGACGCTTCGGGCTGACGCAGCAAGTGCAGCAGCCGTTCCTCCGGAAACGGCGCGAGCCTATCCGTGAGAACGATCGACTCGGGACGGTAATGAAGCTGGAAGTCGAGAATGCCCATCGTGAAGCCGATCAGCTTCTCCGTTTCGGCACCGACGAATGCGAGCCGCGTATGCCCGAGCTCGGCCAAATGCTGCACGCCCTCGTAGATCGCGCCCTTGCGGTCGATCGTCAGACGATGGGACCGGTCCAGCAGAGCGCCTCCGAGCATGAGCATGTTGCCTTTGAATTGCTCCTTCGTCTGCAGGAACGCATAGGTCGGAGTCCATGTCGGCAAACACCAGGAGGCGATATGATCGACTTGATGCCGATGAAACAGCTGAAACGCTTTCTCCGGATTGGCGATGCTGACCAGCGTCGAATATCCGCGGGCGTTTGCCTGACGCTCCATCTCGTTGCACATATGCCCGAAAAACAGGCCGTTTCCGCGATGCCAAATGATGCCGATGCTTTTCGCTTCCGCCTGCAAGGCTTGCTTTTTGGCCGGAACGCTCCGGCTGTAGTTCAGCTCCTTGGCGATTTGCAATATGCGCTCGCGCGTCTTGTCGCCGACGCCCGGCTCGTTATTGAGCGCCCGGGATACCGTTCCCAATGTCACTTTGGCGGCTTGGGCGATATCTTTAATGGTAGCCATGAGATGTATTCCCTCAATTCGTCGTAATGGATATACCCCGGAGGATGTGCGCTGATGGTCGAACGTACTCTGTTCCGGAACGCTGCGAAAAGTAACGATATACGGTTGCGTTTTCTAAAAGTATATAAAATTTGCGGTCTTGCGGCAACTTGCGAAAGGTTTTAGTAATCCGTTCCTTGATCATTTTATTTTTATTTGTTAGAAATCGATTACTGAATGATGGATACAGGGGGACTGTCCGGTGCATATGAAATCGTATTTGCTGAAAATCGCGACGGAGATGACGGAACGGACGCTGCCCGGCTTCGCTTCGCCCGCCGATCTGGAAATATGGCGCAAGCGGAGGCAGAAGCAGTTTCTGGAGATGATGGGGCTTGACCGTTACTTGGAACGGCCGAGAACGCCATTGAACGTGAAGGTGACGGGAACGGTCCGGTGCGACGGCTTTCGGATCGACAAGCTCAGCTACGAAAGCTTGCCGGGGCTGTACGTTGCCGCCCATTTGTACATCCCGGACCGGCTGGAGCGTCCCGCTCCCGGCATCGTTTATTTGTGCGGCCATCATGAGAAGCAGAAAATCCATTACCAGGACCATCCGCGCCATTTCGCGAAGCTCGGCTTCGTCTCGCTGGCGATCGATACGATCCAGTTCGGCGAGGTGCGGGGCATGCACCACGGCACGTATTCCCACGGCCTGTTCAATTGGGTCAGCAAAGGCTATACGCCGGCGGCGACCGAGACGTGGAATGCGATGCGCGCGCTGGACCTGCTGGAAGGGCTGGGCGAGGTCGACGGCGAGCGGCTGGGCGTCACCGGCCATTCCGGGGGCGGCGCGATCAGCTGGTGGACGACATGCGCCGACGACCGGATCAAGGCGATGGCGAACTCGTCCGGCACCGGCCATCTGGCCTCGCATATCCGCGAGCGGACGCTCGATTTGCACTGCGACTGCAACTTTCCGAACAATCCGTCCGGATGGTCGCTCATCGAGATGTACGCGCTCGCGGCCCCGCGCCCGGTGCTTATCGTCGCTCCCGACCGCGACCGGGTATTCCGGATCGAGTCGATCCGTTACGCGTACGAGCGGCTTCGGGACGTGTACCGCGAGGCGGGCGCGGAAGACCGACTCCGATTGTTGGCATTCCGCGCTCCGCATATGTATACGCCGGAGTCCCGGAAAACGATTTTCAGCTGGTTCCTGACCCATCTGGCCGGCAAACCGACGGCTCCGGAGGAGGCTGCGGACATCGACGGAATCCGGCTGCCCGAAGAGCAGCTGCTCGTGTTCGGGGGCAGCCCTCCGGCGGATGATCGTTCGGTGACGGTGCAGGATTGGTTCATACCGGCGCCGGCATCCGTTGCGCCGGACACCCCCGAGCGGCTGGAGACGGAGAAGCGGCGGCTGATCGAAAGGCTGCGGCGCGATTGCTTCGCCGCATTTCCGGAGAGTCCGGAGCCGTTAGGCACTGTGTGGGAGCAGGAGCATATGGACGCGGCGGACAACTGGTTCCGGCAATTTACGTTTGCTTCGGAAGACAATTGGCGGCTGTGGGGTGAAATACGCGGACGCGGACATCATGCGGACGCACCGGGTCCCGCGGCGGTTTGTCTGCGGATGCCCGGCGACGGCAAAGGAACGGCGTCGTGGGGCAGCTTGAAGGGACTTTCTCCGGACGTGTGGTTCAGGGCGCGCATCGATCCGCGCGGCACCGGCGATACCGCTTGGGGGTCCGAGCTGAACTGGCATATCCGCAGAGCCGCGGCCGCCGCGGGCCGGACGATCGCATCGATGCGGGTATGGGACGCCCTGCGCGGCTTGGCCGCCGTTCGCGGCATGCCGGAGGTCGATCCGGACCGGATCGTGCTGGCGGGCAAAGGCGAAATGGCCGTCGTTGCGTTATACGCCGCGCTGCTGGATGGCCGGGTGGCGGCCGTCGTGCTGGAGGAGCCGCCCGAAACGTTGGATGCCCCCGGCGATCCGGAAGGCTTCGGGCCCGCGAACGAATTGATCGGCGCTTTGCGCCATGCGGATTTGCCCCAAGTGGCGGCGATGCTATGGCCGACCAAGCTGGTGTTCGTAGGATCGCGTCCGGACGGCTACGCCTGGACGGAGGACGTATACCGCAGTCTGGGAACGCTCGGGCATATTGTGGAAGCGGCCGATTTGAGCGAACTGTAAACGAAACGGAGTTTAGAAGCCGAGTAGAGGAGATCGATGAGATGAAGACATATGCGATCGTAGGTGCCGGAGTCCGCGCAACGTCGATGTTTGCGAAGCCGCTCGTACAGGAGCTGCAGGAGCACGCCAAGCTGGTCGGGATATGCGATGTGAACCGCCATCGCGCCGAGGAGATGGGACGGATCGGGGAGGGCATTCCCGTGTTTACCGATTTCGACGATATGCTGCACAGCGCGAAGCCGGACGCGGTGATCGTGACGACGCCCGACAGCATCCATCACGAGTACATCATCCGTTCGCTGGAGGCCGGTTGCGACGCCATCTCCGAGAAGCCGATGACGACCGACGCCGACAAGTGCCGGGCCATACTGGAGGCGGAGCGGAGAACGGGCAGGAAAGTAACGGTCACGTTCAACTGCCGATTCATGCCGTACGTGGTCAGAGTGAAGGAGCTGCTGAACGAAGGCGTCATCGGGACGATCCAGAGCGTTAACCTGGAGTGGCACCTCGACCGGATTCACGGGGCGGACTATTTCCGCCGCTGGCACCGCCGCATGGAGAACAGCGGAGGGCTGCTCGTGCACAAATCGACGCATCATTTCGATATGGTCAACTGGTGGTTGAACGACGAGCCGGATACCGTCTTCGCCTTCGGCTCGAACCGGTTTTACGGACCGAACCGCGAGCGGCGGGGGGAACGGTGCCTGACTTGCGGGCACGGGGCCGAGTGCGAATTCTACTATGATATCCGCAAGAGCGGCATCGCTCGCTCACTCTACTACGAGGCCGAGCATCTCGACGGCTATTATCGCGACCAGTGCGTATTCGGCGACGATATCGATATTTACGATACCGCATCCGTCAACGTGAAGTATGCGAAAGGCGCGCTGCTCACCTACTCGCTGACCGCCTACAACCCGATGGAGGGCTGGAAGGCGACGTTTATCGGCTCGAAGGGCAGGCTGGAGGCTTCCGATTGCCATCGGGGCATAGGCTCGGAGGACCCGAATCAGTACATTCACGTGTACAACGCGAACGGGGAGAAAATCACCACCGCGACGGGCAAGGCAAAGGGCGGGCACGGAGGAGGAGATCACAGGCTGCGTCGGATGATCTTCGTCGGCGACGTGAAGGACACGCTCGGCCAGCAGGCCGGCTCCCGCGAAGGCGCGATGTCGATGATGATAGGCGCGGCTGCGAACTTGTCCATCGCCCACGGGCGCGCATTTTCGATTCCCGAGCTGCTGCGTCAGCCGGCCGAAGCTTTGCCGGCGGTGGGGAACGGTTAAGCTAACGCGAACGGGTTCGGCAATATTTTGGCAAAAAAGCTTCGCACCATAACGGCAATGCCTTCGCGGCATTGCCGTTATTTTGTCTGAACAGAAGGGGGATTGCCGCAATTGCTACGGCCGGTGAATGAAATGCCGTTAATAATTAACGTTGTTGGTTAAAGTAACCATTCCCAGTTTGCCATAGTCGAGCAAGTAATGCTGAAAACAGTTACTGCTTAGGTAGTGAGAGATGAATGGTCAGGATAACGGACACCCCAGACCTTATGGGGCGAAAAAGGGTCGAATTCGTAACCGAACGGACACCATAGACCTTATGGCGTGCAACGAGGCGCTTTTCGGCCCGTTTCCGAGGGGATAACGGCTCTCCCGTCCGTTAGCCGGATCGAAGAAGGGCATTCGCCCCAATAGCGTCGCTCCTGTCCGTTAGCCCATGAGCCCGTGATCCGCCAGTTTGTCCCTCAGTCCGTCCCTCAGTTAGTCCATCAGTAGTCACCGATCCAGTAGGACGACGGCGGAAAGGAGCGATTAGCAAATCGACTCCCAACGTCGTGCTATCGGCAATTATACGGAGCTAGCGTTTGCGCTGCGTTCTACTAGTAAAGAGAGTTAGCTATTTGCCCCAAAGCGAGCCGTGACCCTGCATTAACACGATCAAGTTTACCATAAATGAGCATGGATTATTCGTCTATGACTTAGAGGGGAGATCAGGCTTTATCCGCCCGATGTTTAAAACATCCGCACGCGGGTAACTCTAGTAACATCCAAATCTATCTATCACTTTGACGAAACGAGGAGGATGTTGCTAGAATGCGAAGCTGGATGAAATGGTGCATGGCGGTCGTTGCGGGAGTAACGGTCGCAACCGGCGCGGGCTCGACGGCGTCGGCATACAACAGTCAGGATGAAGAGTGGGCGATAGCCGATAATTGGTCATACGCGGGGGGCGAGTGGAAATTCACTTTTCCCGCCCAGCGGGAAGCACAGGCGCAACAGCAGCCCCAGCAACAGCAAGAGTTGCAGTACACGCAAGCGGCATCCGAGGGTGCTGCGGCCCCTGTGGTGAGCATTTTGCATTATCAAGTAAACGCCGGAGATACGCTGTATCAAATATCCCGCGCTTTCGGCATTACGGTCAATGAGCTGCTGGCGGCGAATTCGCTGGATAACCCCAACCGGCTGAGCGTCGGGCAGCGGCTTGACATTCCCCAGCTCGAGTCCGGCTGGAGCGGCGACGGGGAACGGCCCATCGTACAACGGGTATTGAGCTCCACCTTGACCGCATACACGGCCGGCAAGGAGTCTACGGGCAAAACGCCCTCGCACCCGGCCTACGGCATTACGCGCAGCGGCAGCAAAGCGGAGGAGGGCCGGACGGTCGCGGTCGACCCGTCCATTATTCCGCTGGGCTCCACCGTATTGATCGAAGGCATCGGCATACGCAAGGCGGAGGATACCGGCTCCGCGATCCGCGGAGCGCGCATAGACGTATACATGAACGACTTGAAAGAAGCGGTGCAATTCGGAGTGAAGAAAAACGTCAAGGTGTTCGTGCTGGAGGACAGCAGCGTGTGAGCGGCCGCGGGGTGGAACTGCCGGATAGAACTGCCGGGTGGACTGGCGGCCGGCTTCAGCGAGGCATAGAGCGATAGCGGTACGAGAAGCGGCAGCGACGTCCCTGCTAAGGGGATATTGCTGCCGCCAAAAACCGTTTACCGCTTCCCTCGTTCGGTCTTCCTGCGGATACTCAACGCGCGAACGCGTTTTTCCCGCCGCTCCGAATACCCGCCAAGCCGATCTGACCCGCGCCGGTAACAGGCTCGCGCGAACCGTCGACGGCCGGATCGGCGTAGCGGACGAACCAGTCGTCGAGCTTCGCTTTCATCGCCGTCATCGTCTCCACGCTATGATGCTCGTACGCCAAATTTCGCTTCTCGCCGGGATCCGCCGCGAGATCGTACAGCTCGTGCGGTCCGTACGGATACCGGTGAATGTATTTCCAGGTCTTCGAACGCACCATCCGCACCGGACCGTATTCGTCGTAGACGACGACGTCTTCCCTCTCCTCGTGGGGCTGTCCGGCCAGGAGCGGGTAGAAGCTATGGCCGGGCAGCGAGCGATAGTGCGGCTCCCCGCAGGCATCCGCCGCACTTGTCGGGCCGCCGTCCGACCGATCGGTCGCCCCGCTCCGTCCGTCACCCCCGTCCGCTCCGCCAATCCCGTCGCTTCCGACTCTCCCGCCGATCCCGGCATACTCCAATATCGTCGGCATGAAGTCATAAGCGCTAAGGAGCGCGTCGCTGACGACGCCTTCCGGGATGCGGCCCGGGTGGCTGAATATCGCCGGCACCTTGACCGAGCTGTCGTACATGTTCTGCGGGAACGTGCCGTTTCCTTTGCCCCAGAAGCCGTGCTGTCCGCAGCTGAAGCCGTTGTCGCTCATGAAGACGACGAGCGTATGCTCCCGTGCGCCCATCCGTTCGAGCTTGTCGAGGATGCGCCCGATTTGCAGGTCCATCGCCGTGATCGCGGCGAAATATCCTTTCAGGTTCGCTTTCCAGTCGTCGCCCCACGGCGGATTCGGGATCGTCCAAGGATGCTTCGGCTCCTGCGGGCAAGATTCGAACGGGCAGTCGTCATACAGCCGGACGATTTCCTCGGGGTGGTTCCCGACCCACGGGCTGTGAGGAGCGGTGTAATGAACGCTCAAGTAGAAAGGCTTCTCGCCGTCCTGAGCATCGAGAAAACCGAGCGCTTCGTCCGTAATGACGTCGGTTACGTAACCCGGCTCGTCGTAGCAATGTCCGTTCCGGACCATCGGGGCGTTGTAGTAGGGGCTGCCGCCGGTTTGATGGGCGTACCAGAAGGCGAAGCCGGGCGCTGCCTGCCGATTGTCGCCCAGATGCCATTTCCCGCTCAAGCCGCAAACGTACCCGTTATCGGCCAGTGTCTCGGCATAAGTAGGATGGCCTTGCAAATAAGCAACGGCGCGTTCCCCTATGTTACCTTCCCGAATCCAGTCGTGAACGCCGTGCTGGGACGGGATTTTGCCGGTCATGAGCGAGGCGCGGGCCGGGGAGCAGACGGGGGAGGCGCAGAAGAAGTTGTCGAAGCGCATGCCCGTTGCCGCCAGCCGGTCCAGATTGGGAGTTTTCACCTCTTTGTTGCCCGCGCATCCCATCGCCCAGGCGCCCTGGTCGTCGGATAAAATAAAGACGATATTCGGCGTCCGCCCAAATTGTTCCATACGTTTCCCTCCATCTTATAGTCCGACTATAGTTCGAACGCCGCACGATCGGCGGCCCGGAACATGCGCAGCAGGCTCTCCGTATTGCCGGAGAGCTCTGCCGTGCCATCCTTAACCGGACGGCTATTTCTTTTCCTTATACGCTTTGTTGACTTCCTCCAAAATTTTGTTGCCGCCCTGGTCGCGCCATTTCTTCGACAGCTCGGCGATGCCGGCGTCGATATCCGTTTTGCCGGTCAAAATGTTCATGAACACCTGGTTGTACAGCTCCTTGACGACGCCGCCGAATTCGGTCTCGGCATTGGTCGTCACATTGACGAGGTTCGGCACCATATATTTCGAGGCGATCTCGACCGATTCCTTCGCCCGGTCCGCCTGCGGCTCGGTTTGCGGCAAGTAGTTGTTCGTAAGCGGCCAAGCGACGCTTCCCCAGGCGAGAGCATGAGCCCAGCCGCCCGAGGCGAAGCTGTCTTTGGCCCGTTCCGCTTCATTATATGTGATTTTGTCGCCCTGCTTCGTGTAGTGGACGCCTTCGATCCCGAGCTCGAGCAGGTCGCGTCCTTCCTTGGAGAGCATGAACTCGATGAATTTGGCCGCTTTCTCCGGATCTTTCGCGCCTTTCGTAACCGCCGTGAACAAGCCGTTCTTCGGAATCGCGACCATGCCCGCCTTGCCGTCCGGTCCGGACGGGGGAGCCATGTAACCCAGCTTTCCTTGCGGATTGACCTTCTGCAGACTCGTCTCGATCCGGTTCACGTGACGATACATGCTCGCGTCCATCGTGCCGACCTTGCCTTGATAAAACTTCTGCTCCTTCATCTGCGTATCGTTCAGCATATATTCCGGCTCGATCAGCTTCTCGTCCCACAGCTTCTTGATATAGGCCATGCCTTGCTTGAAGGAAGGATGCTCGAATTTCGGGATGACATTGTTTTTGTCGTCAAGCGCCCAGTCCCCGTACGGCATCCCGTAGGCGTAGAAGACGAATTCGAAGGCGTTCGGCCCGGGCTTGACGGACGTGAAGCCGTACGTATCGTTTTTGCCGTTCTTGTCGGGATCCTGCGTGGCGATCGCCTTCAGCGCGGCGTAGAACTCGTCCAACGTTTTCGGCGGCTTCAGGCCAAGCGTGTCGAGCCAGTCTGCCCGGTAAGGGATGAGCACGTTGGAGCGTTCCCTCTCGATGAACGGGTAGCCGTAATATTTGCCGTTGATTGCCGTCCAGGAGAGACTTTCCAGCTTCTGCTTGACGGTAGGCATCGAGGACAAGTAATCGTTGATCGGGACGATCATGCCGTCGTTGATCCATTGGGTGAGCGAGTTGGACGGATAGTTGATCGTCACGACGTCGGGCAAATCTCCGGTCGCCATCGCCACATTGATTTTATCGTAAGAGCCTTCCGGCACGATCTTCAGCGTCAAATCGATATTCAGCCGCTTGTTGATCTCGGCCACGATGCGGTCGTCCGGCTTGATGCTGCCGGAAGCGACGTCGCCGGTCGTCATGAAGACGATCTTGGCCGGGGCGCCGGTATTTGCCGCCGCACCCTCCTTGGACGAGGAATCTCCGCCGCATGCGCTTAATACGGGAACGATCATCAATGCCGCCGCAATCGTGGTCGTTTTCGTTTTGTTCCATTGTGTGTTCATAGCTGCGACCTCCTTCGGTTATATCGGATAGCGTTACTCTTTAACGGCTCCGAGCGTAACGCCCTGTACGAAATATTTTTGGAAAAACGGGTAAATGAGCAGTACCGGAATCGTCGAAACCATGACCGAAGCCATCTTCATCGACTGGCCCATCAGAAACGGATTGTCGCCCCCGCTCTGGAAGCTGGCCTCGTTCTCAACGAGCATCGCCCGGAGGAACAGCTGCAGCGGCCATTTATCTTTATCCGTAATGTACATGATCGCCGTGAAAAATTCGTTCCAGCGGGCAACCGCGTAGAACAGCGCCACCGTGGCGATAGCCGGCATCGACAGCGGCACGACGATGCGGAACAGGACGCCCAGATCGTTGCAGCCGTCGATGCGAGCCGATTCTTCCAAGCTTTCCGGAAGAGCCGTGAAGAAATTGCGCATAATGATCAGGTTGTAGGTGGTGAGCGCCGTCGGAATGATGAGCGCCCAAACCGTATTCAGCAGATGAAGCTGCTTGACGACGAGATAAGTCGGAATCAACCCGCCGTTGAACATCATCGTGAATACAATCAGGAACATAATGGTCCGCTTGCCTTTCAGGTGCGATTTGGAGAGCGCATAAGCGGCCAGTACGGTCATCAGCATGCTGAGCAGCGTGCCGACGCCGGTGACGAACAGGCTGACCCCGTAGGACGACCATAGCTCCTTCATATTGAAAATATAAGCGTAGGCTTCCCATGTAATCGTTTTCGGAAACAAATGGATATTGCTGGCCAAACTTTCCTGAAGCGGAATGATGGACACGATCAGCGAATCCCAGAACGGATACAGCGTAATGATCGACAGACAGGTTAACAATATGACGTTCGACACGTCGAACAGCCGGCTCGCAAAGCTTTGCTTCATCCAAGGTCCCTCCTCTAGTAGACGCCTTGCTCGCCCATCATCCGGGCCAACTTGTTGGCGACGACGAGCAGAACGAAGTTGATGACCGATTTGAACAAGCCGACCGCCGAGGCCAGACTGAACCGTCCTTCCGTCAGACCGATCCGGTACACGTACGTATCGATAATGTCGGAAACCGAATAGACGACGGGATGATACAAGACGAATATTTGCTCGAAGCCCGCCTCCATCAGCGAGCCGATGCGAAGCAGCAGCAGGATGACGATCGTTCCGCGGATACAAGGGATCGTAATATGCCACATCTGCCTCCAGCGGTTGGCTCCGTCTACGACAGCCGCCTCATACAGCTGGGGATTGACGCCTGCAAGCGCTGCCATATAGATGATCGTGTTCCACCCGAATTCTTTCCAGATCATCGACCAGACAAGCGTATCGCGAAAATGGTCCTCGCTGCTCAGGAAGCCGACCGGCTCGCCGCCGAACGCCTGGATCAGCTTGTTGACCACGCCTCCGTCCGTCGACAGCAGGTTGATCAGAAGTCCTCCGAGAATGACCCAGGAGATGAAGTGGGGCAAGTAAATGATCGTCTGTACCGTCCGCTTGAACGTCTTCAGGCGAATTTCGTTCAGCAGCAGGGCGACGGCGATCGGCAGCGGAAAGCCGAACGTAAGACGGTACAAGCTGATGATGATCGTATTCCAGAATACTTCCCAGAACTTGTCCAGCGAGAACAAGTATTGAAAATGCTGAAACCCGACCCAGGGACTACCCAATATCCCCTTCGTAAAGCTGAACTGCTTGAAAGCGATGACCGCCCCGTACATCGGGTAATAATGGAATACCCCGTAATACAGCAGCGCCGGTACGAGCATCAAATACAAGTAGCGGTTCGCCCACAAATGTCTCCCGAGAGCGCCCGATGGCCTTAGCGGCTTGGGAGTATTTCGTGGATGCGGCCGGCTGCCGGGAACGACACGGTTCATGGCTCGACCTCCTTTATATGGATACGTTTTCAAGACCGCGACCGCCTGCGCATCGTCATGTCATGCCGTGTAATGGCGGCGGACCGTCTTTCTGGTTATCAGCATATAAGGAGTCGGCTGCGGCGAAAAGAATCGCTTTCCGTACATTGGTGTCAAATCCTCATTCGCCGCGGTATCCATTTCTCACATTGGAATCAAATGCCCGGTTTCACCCGTTTTCCAGTCGTTCCATAACCCCGTTTTTCCGGTAATCGGTCGGCGTCATGCCGAAATGCTTCTTGAAGGCGCGGATCAAATTGAGCTTCGTGCCGAAGCCGCTCGACTCGGCGATGTCCGTTACCGTCTTGTCCGTTTCGTTCAGCAGTGCGCAGGCGTCCTGAAGCCGCACCTCCGTCAAATATTCCACGAACGTTTTCCCGGTCGTTTCCTTGAACAGCTTGCTGAAATAGTTGGCGTTCATGAAAACCGTTTCCGATACGGATTGCAGACTCAACTGATCCTTGCTGTGCTGGCGTATATAGGCCGTTACTTTATCCATGAAATCGGCGTTCTTATGATCCCTCTTATGCTGGATAAACCGGTACGCCCGGCCGATCATATCGTCGAACCAGGCGCTGATGCCGGATAAGGAAGACTGCTTGCCGTAGTCGTAGTACATGGCGGGATCGGTGCCGAATACGTCCTCCGCGTTCCCGTTCAGCTCGAAAATAACGGTCACTATCCCGTTGACGATATGGGTCAAAATCATGTTTTTGTAATGGTAGCCGAGCGAATCGTCTCCGCCCAGCCGCTCGAATATTTCGGTCTTGATCGCGAGCGACTTGTCCAGGCTGCCGCTCTTCAGCTCGACGATCAGCTTGTCCGCCTGGCTGCGATAGGCGATGAACGTGTTGCGGTTCGCCTGGTTCGCCAGCAAATCCTGAAACGCCACAATGCTGCCGGCCCCCGACATCCGTTCCAGCAGAAGCGCGTCGATCGCTTCGTGATACGAAAGCGAGACGTCCGATACTTTGTCGTAATAACCTCCGATGCCGATCGTCGTTTTTAGCCCAGTCTGCTCCGCGATGCCGCTCTGAATGCTCATGGCGATCGTTTTGGCCGCCAGTGCGGCGGATTCCTTGCTTGCACCTTCGGCGAAGTTCAGCACGACTACGTCGTATTTCTGCACCTGGCTTACGACGACCCCGCCGCCGTGTTCTTCGACGATTTGCTCGCAAATGCTGCGGATCCGGTAATGCAGCAGGCTGCGGTAGGAGTCGTCGGAATGGTCGGCGTCCCCGGAAGCGGACGTCTGCACGACCAGAACGGCAATCCGTTCCGGCTGCAGCGGAATGCGGTAATAGTCGAGCTCGCGAACCGTTTCTTCCTGCGTAGCGGGCTTCCCGAGCAGCAGATGGAGGAGGAAATGCTCCCGCATGACGATTTCCGTTTCCTTGAGCTTTTCCTGAAACTCGTCGTTCATCGTCCACAGCCTGTCGAACGAGCCGCGGATGAAGCTGAATTCGTCCTTGTAGCCCGCAGCCGGCTCCGCCCGTTGGGCGATGGCCTGCACCATCCGCTTGATCGGACGGGAATACCGGCCGGAGACGATAACCATCAAGGCGATGCCGATCGCGAAGCATAGTCCGGATACGGTCAGCGTGACGCCGAGGACGGCGCGGGATTGCTTGAACACTTCTCGCGATGGATTGAACGTGACGTACTGCCAGCCGTTAAAATCCGATGTCAGATAAGACACGAACGTGTCCGTGCCGTTTACGTCATGGGTAAAATAGCCTTCCTGGCCGTTCTTCATGGCATCGGCATCCGCCGCCTCGAACCGGGTAAACAGCAGCTCCTTGTCCTTGTAAGACAACACGCTGCCCGAAGCGTTCAGGATGGCGACGTTGCCGAGCTTCCTGTTGTTCGTGTTGACGACGGCGTTATAGAGCAGATCCTCCTTCAAATTGATGACGAGCACGCCGGACTTGTTCAACGCATGCAGCGGAACGCTCATCATGTAGCTGAGCACGTTTTCTTTCGTGCCTTCGGCGTACGAGATCGGGTTCGTGTCGTACCAGGAGGAGGCTTTCGATTCCTTCATGAAGGGGACGATGGCGTCCTTGTGCCAAAAGCCGGCGAGGTCGGCGATGCCGGAGTTGGAGATGACCTTGCCGTTGCGGCCGCTATATAAATAAATGGAGTGGATATAGGCGGAAGAGGCGACCTTGTCGCGAAACGAATCGTTGATGCTTTCCAGGAAACGATACTCCGCATTCATATCCCAATCGAGCCCGATGGCCCGCTGTATATCTTTGTTCAAGGCGAGGGAAGAGGCCAGCCGTTGGACCTCGACCAACGTGTTCTCCACGAGCTTCCTCGTCTGCCCGAGCACCTCGATGTTGGAGCGGGACACCTCCCGCTTCAGCATACGGTCCATGTAACCGTATACAACAGTGCCCGAGACGATTGTTATCAAAATCATGGCCAGCGTCAGCTGCATCAGCAGCCGGACGAAAACGGTGCGTTTCATGTTGCGTTCCCCCTGTAGACCGTCGGTTCTCTTTTTCTTTTGTCTTCCTATTGTAGCATGACGGCGGGCCGATGTCCGGGACGGGCATACAAGATTCATTTTCCAGTACCGCGCCGAGATCGTACGGACTCCGGATTTCCCGGTGTGCCGGCTTTACAAAATCTTTTCAATCCAATGATTCCGCGTTAACAATCGGTTGCTATCCTGTTGGAAGGTTGGAGAAAGCATGAGGACAAACCTAATGAGGGGGAAGCGCATTTGATGAACAAAACATGGCTCGCTGCCGCTGCGACAGCACTCGCGCTGACGACGGGGACGGTAATCGCTTCCGCTGCTGAGGTGGCGGGAACTACCGCGGAGACAATCAAGTATTCGAGCAACGGAGAAGCGGTCTCGCCTTCCGCTAACGCGGTCAACATCGGCGGTTCCCTGTACTTGCCGATCCGCGCATTCGGCGAAGCAACCGGCAAATACGTGGATTGGGACGAATTCCGCAGCAGCGTCTCTTTGACGGACAAGCCCGAGCTTGTCGGCAAATATAAGCTCGTCGCGCCGGATTTGGCGCAAGGAATCAAGATGGGCGTCGGTTCCTCGCTGACGCATTTGCCGGGCGATCCCGACAATGTGTTCTATACGACCGCCGACCGCGGTCCCAACGGGGAAATCGAAGTGAATGGAGCAACCGTCCGCACGTTCCCGCTCGCCGAATACACGCCGACGATTTATAAAATCGAAATAGCCGACGGGCAGATCAAGATTTTGGAGCAATTCCCGCTGAAGGTAAACGGAACGAATCCCGTAACGGGCAAAGCCGGCATTACCGGTCTGCCGAATATCAAGGGCCGGGACGAGACGCCTTATGATCCCAAGGGGGAAAAGGAGCTTGCCTACGATCCTTACGGTCTCGACGTGGAAGGACTCGCGTATAATCCGAAGGACGATACGTTCTGGATCTCCGACGAGTACGGTCCGTCGATTGCGCATGTGAAGCGCGACGGCACGCTGATCGAGCGAATCGTACCGAAGGGCTGGACCGCGCAAGCCGCTACCCCGTTGGTAACGGCGCATGAAGCGCTGCCGGCCGCGTACAACAAGCTGCGTCAAAACCGCGGAGCCGAGGCGGTAGGCATCACGCCGGACGGCGGCTACATGTTCATGGCGATGCAAAGCCCGCTGCGCAATCCGAACAAAGATACCGACAACTCCCGCCAGCTGCGCATTATCAAGTTCGATTTGGCGACGCTGAAGCCGGTAGCCGAGTTCGCTTATGTCGCCGAAGACGCGAATCAATTCAAAGGGCTGAAGCAGGGCGATATCGTCATATCCGATCTCGTCGCCGTGAACGAGAACGTGCTGCTCATCGACGAACGCGACAAAAACGCGGGAGACAGCGCCCAATTGAAGCGCATCTTCGCCATCGACTTGTCGAATGCGACGAACATTCTCGGCAAGTACGACGATAATCAGTCGGCCGGGAAGACGTTGGAGCAAATGAGCGTCGGAGAGTTGAAGGCAAACGGGATTACGCCTCCTTCCAAACGGACCGTGGTGGATCTGGTCGCTTTCCGGTTCCCGTACGAGAAAGTGGAAGGGCTGTCGCTCGTAGGCGGCGATACGATCGTCATCGTCAACGACAACGATTTTGGCGTGGGCAGCGATTTGCCCGAGAACGGCACGGAGCTGTGGACGTTCAAGCTGCCTTATACGATCAAGTAACGTTTAATCGGCACGCGATTCGAAGCGCTGCCGCATAAGCGGGGAGATGAACCTTGCTGACGAATTACCCCGCATACCCGCGGAAAAACTCGTTATAATACGTAAACTTCACGCCCGGAACGCGGAAGCCCATCGCGAATCCGGATTCGATTAACGTGACGGAATGTAAATGGCGCGAATGAACCCGGCTGCGGACGAGCCGTTCCACGAATGAGCGGTTGCCGCGGCGAATGGCGGCCGCGAGTGCCGATGCAAACGGCCTGTTGTCCCGGATGGTGCGATACAACGGCAGGATCGCCGCTGCGATCGCCCGGTGCGCTTTCGTGCTGAACCGGAATTGCGTCGTGCCCGGCCGCAGGGACGTACCGTTCGTATATTGGTACAGCGGTGCGGGGAACGAAACGTCAAGAAAATAACCGATTCCGTTCGTCGAAAGGTTCGGACTGCGCAGCCGGGCCGTGCACTCATGATCCCCTTCTATCGGAAAATCGCCCGCGACGAACGCTATGCGCGGATATGGTCCGCAGCGGTAAGAAAAGCCGATTTGGACAAAATGCTCCGGCTGTTCCGGCAGGCCATAGGGTCGCTCTCCTTGTCGCGTGTTTCTTCAGCATATGCCGGGAATAGGAGAGGAAGCAGGCTAACGCCCAATGACAAATTTAGGCCAACGATCTTTTTTGCACGGCGAGAGAAAAAGCCCCCAATACCGCAATATATAGGCGGAATGGGGGCTTTTCTTTTGTTGATCGCGCAATCGAATCAGGCTTTGCCGTTGCTGCCGAAAAGCCGAATCTTTTGTTGGACGACCTGTCGGATCGCCTCCCGCGCCGGTCCCAAATATTTGCGCGGATCCAGCTCCGTGCCGTTGGCATCGAGGAATTGCCGCACGCTGCCCGTAAAGGCGGCCATGTTCTCGGTATTGACGTTGATTTTGCCGATCCCCGACGCGATCGCATCCCGAATGGTAGCATCGGGAACGCCGGATCCCCCGTGCAGCACGACCGGCGCTTCTATGGCCCCGGCCACTTCGCGAATGACGTCGCAGCGCACATGCGGCTCCTGCCGGTACAGGCCGTGCGCGGTTCCGACAGCGATAGCCATCGCATCCACGCGAGTTTGCTCCCAGAATGAGATCGCATCCGCCGCTTTGGTGATCGCCGCATCCTCGTCGCGGACATGGCGTTCGTCTTCGGTGCCGCCGATTTGGCCAAGCTCGCCTTCCACAGATACTCCTACTGCGTGAGCGGCCGCTACGATTTGCTGTGTAAGCCGGATATTTTCTTCAATGGGGAAGTGGGAGCCGTCGAACATGACCGAGCTGAAGCCGGCGCGAATGCACTTCATGCATATGTCGAAGCTGCCCCCATGGTCCAGATGCAGGGCGATCGGAATGCGGGATTGCTTGGCCAGCGTCTGCGCGATGGCGACTACCGTGTCAAGCCCCATATATTGAATCGCCATCTCCCCGGCGCCGAAAATTAGAGGAGATTGCTCTTCCTCCGCGGATTGGGCGATCGCCTGGGCAAATTCCAAGTTGATCAGGTTGAATTGTCCGACCGCGTAACGCCCCTTCTTTGCCTCTGCGAGCATTTCATTCATGGAAACCAAACTCATGCCGAATCCTCCTGTGTCTGAAATAATGAGCGGTTGAATTATCAAATGATATCTTTTGTTAGCAAAAAGATCGTGTAAATTATCATAAATTATCAAATATTATCGCCGATGTGTTCATATTATTTCATCCTCCAACAAAAGGCAACTGTTATTTTTTAAATCCGTTTTGGAGAAAATAGTTTACAAAACACGTAAATGTTTATATAATCGAATCGAAAGTTGAATTATCAAAAGTTATCAAAAATTATCATGATTATCGACTATCGTCCCGATTTGTTTTGAAACGAGGTGTTCCTTTCATGCTGCCTGAACAACGGCATCAAGGCATACTCGGCCTGCTGAAAGAAAAAAATCAGGTCAGTATCGCCGATCTCGCCTCCGAGCTGCAAGTTTCGCAAATTACGGTCCGCCGCGATTTGGAGCAGCTGGAGAGCAGCAATCAAATTATTCGCATTCGCGGGGGCGCCAAGCTGCTGGACAGCGAGCATGTCGAGAAAGATACGAACTTCTTGAACCGCCGCTTCCACAATCAGGCGTCCGTGCAGCAGCAGGAAAAAAAGGCGATCGGGAGTCTGGCCGCCTCCATCGTCCAGGATGACGAGACGATCCTGATCGATGCCGGATCGACTGCGATGGAACTGGCCAAGCACCTCTATCAGAAAAAAGGCGTAACCGCGATTGTCACCACGGTTAATATCGCCGAGGAACTGGAGGGCCGGGAAGGCGTAACGACCATCATTACCGGGGGGTTGTTTCGTTCCAGGACGACCACGCTGGTCAACCCGATCATGGACCGGATGCTGACCGAGATTTATGCCGACAAGGTGTTTATCGGAGTGACGGCGGTATCGGTAAACCGAGGCTTTACCGGCAACGATTTTCTGGAATCGGATGTCAAGCGCCAACTGCTCAAATCGGGCAAAGAAGTGTATTGGCTCGTCGATTCCACCAAAATCAATTCGATCAGCACCATTCAGGTATCCCCTATCCTGCCGGACCACACGATCATTACGGATGACGGACTCCCGCCGGAAATTATGCGGCAGCTGGAGCAGAAATGCCGGGTACTTGTGGCCAAGAGAGGGTGAATCGATGAAAACTTACAATGTGGTAGTCGGCCAGTCGGGGGGGCCGACGCCGGTAATCAACGCGTCCTTGCGCGGCGTGGTGGAACAGGCGCTCAAGGCGGAGCAGGTGGATCGAATTTACGGTACGCCCAATGGCCTGTCCGGCATACTGCGCAATGAACTGATCGGCCTGAACGGCAAGCTGCCGCAAATCCGGCAAGCTGCAAGGCAGCCGGGCGCCGTGCTCGGCACATCCAGACACCCGCTCCATGAATCGGAATACGAGCGGATCATCGCGAATCTGGAACAGGCCGATGCCAAAGTGTTCTGCTATATCGGCGGCAACGGCTCCTCCCGCACCGTGCTGGCATTGGCGGAATACGCCAGAAGCAAAGGAAAAGATATCCGGTTTGTGCATATTCCGAAAACGATCGACAACGATTTGGATGGAACGGACCATACTCCGGGTTATGGAAGCGCCGCCAAATTTCTTTCTCATATGACGCAATGGTTCGCCGTCGATATGGTTTCGCTGCAAACCGTACCCAAAATCGAAATCATCGAAGTGATGGGCGGCAACCGGGGCTGGCTTCCGGCGGCAAGCGCGCTGTTCAAAACCCGAAGCGGCTACCCGAATCTGGTCTATTTGCCGGATAAGCCGGTCGAGGCGACGACGATCTTGAATGATGTTGAAAGCGTTTTCCAAAGAAAGGAAAGCATCATGATGATGGTGCCGGATCACCTTCGGGTGAACGGGCTGCCTACGGATCCGCTGGCGGTAGAGGACCGATTGCGGGGGAATAATACGGGAATCGGTTTTCGGTTGTCGCAGCATATTACCCGGACGCTGGGCATTCCGACGCGCACAACCGTCCCTTATGCGCTGTACCGCATCGCGCCGGGAGCGGTATCGGCCGTCGATCTCGAGGAAGCTTACCAGCTCGGCGCGAAAGCGGTCGAATACGCGGCGGCCGGGTATACGGGCGGCATGGTAAGTCTGGAACGGGTATCCGCCAAGCCCTATTTGAGCCGCATTCGTTGGGTGGCGCTCGACGGAGTGGCCGGACAAGAAAAGACGTTTCCCGCCGCCTACTGGAATGCGGACGAGCATCGGCCGACCGCGGCCTTCGCCGACTATCTCCTTCCTCTTATCGACGGCGAAACGCCGGATTGCCTATTCAGCTTGAGCGACTTGGACAGAAAGGGGTTTTCACAATGAAAGCTTGGAAACACGTAAAAACGGCGGGAATGGGACTGCTTATGACTTCGTTGGTTGCGGCCTGCTCCGCACCGGCTGCGCCTCAAGGCGGCGAGAGCGGTTCGAATCAAAACAAGGACGGCAAAACGGTCATCACCTGGCTGCAATGGTGGAAAAGCGATGTAGGCGAAGGGCCGCTCAATGAGCTGAAGCAGGCATTCGAGGCAAAAAATCCCGACATTGTGGTGGACATTCAGGATATGCCGTTCGCTCAGGTGCACGACAAGCTGGTCACCTTAAACGCATCGGGCAATGTGCCGGACGTGCTGACGATTTCCTCGCCGTGGGTGGCCGAGTTCGCCATTGCCGGCATCAGCGAGCCGCTGGACAATTATTTCAAAGCCATGCCCGAGGAGTTTCAGAAAAACGCTCAAGGTCCCCTCTGGACGCCATGGCAGGGAAAGCGTTATTCCATCGGCTTTTTTACCGGCAATGTCGCGCTGTTCTACAATAAGAAAAAGCTGGAGGAGGCGGGGGTGAAGCCGCCGACAACCTGGGATGAATTTTTGAAAGCAAGCGTTGCCTTGTCCGATCCGGGCAAAAATAAATATGCGATAACCGGCAATATCGGGGCCGAACCGCCTTCCACCGTCACTTATGAAGTGTGGCCGCTCATTTTGCAGGCGGGCGGCAAGCTGATCGAGAACAACCGGGCCGCATTCAACTCGGATGCCGGCGTTAAAGCGCTGGAATACTACAAAAGCCTGATCAAAACACGCAAAGTGGCCACTCCGGGAGAGCTGTCGGCCGGCGAGAAAGAAAAACGGGCCAACTTCAGCTCGGAAAATACGGCCTTTATGCTGGAAGGCCCATGGGGCATCAGCATCCAGAAGAAGGCGAATCCGAACTTGGAATTCGGCATCGTGCCGCTGCCGGTAGACGTCGCCGCAGGCACGATCGCCGGAGGAACGTCCGTCGGCATTGCCGCCAAGAGCAAAAACAAGGAAGCCGCCTGGAAGTTCGTTTCGTTCCTGGCCGGTCCGGAAGCGCAAGTGATGTGGGCCAAATCGACGAACAATTTCCCGCACAACAAAAAAGCGCTGCAGGATCCGTTCATTCAGGGCGATCCGATGCTGAAGGTGTTCGCCGACCAATTTGCCATCAATCCCGTCAACCCGGATTTGCAAATGCCTCAGTCCAATGAAATGAGAAAAATGTTCATCAATGAGGTGCAGAACTTTTTGACCGACAAAAAAACCGCCCGGCAGGCGCTGGATGATGCGGCCAAAGCTTGGAACGATATTTTCAGCCGGTACAACTGAGTAGCGGAGCAGGGGGGCCGCCCGGCCCTCCGTCTGCCCAAAAGGAGTTCATCATGAAACCCAATTCCGCCATGAGAACCGCACAGAGAATGTCCTTTATATTGCCGGCGATGATGCTGCTGGTCCTGCTTACGGGCTACCCGCTGGCCAATGTCGTCTATATGAGCTTTTTTAATTACGCCAATCCGGCCGAACCGAGCTTTTTCGGGCTATCCAATTATATAGCTGTTTTGAAAGACCCTTTGTTCTGGAAGGCGCTCGGCAATACGCTTGTATTCACGTTTGGTACGGTCGTGCTTGTCATGCTGCTGGGGCTTTCGTTCGCCTCGCTGCTGAACCTGAAAATCAATCCGAAGGTCAGAGGCGCTTTCCGCTCGGTGCTGATGTTTCCGTGGCTGCTGTCCAGCAGCGTTGTCGGCTCGATCTGGATGCTGCTGCTGGCGCCGTTCGGATTGCTCAACTGGTTTTTGCTGCAAGTCGGCGTGATCCAAGAAAGCATAGCCTGGCTGAGCGACGGACGCTTCGCTATGCCGGGCCTCATTCTCGCCAATGCCTGGAGAAGCTTTCCGTTCGCCATGCTAATGCTGCTGGCCGCCTTTCAAACGGTGCCGGAAGACATCAAGGAAGCGGCGCAGGTCGATGGGGCCGGACGGTTTACCAGGTTCACCCGGATTGTGCTGCCGCATATTAAAGGCATTATGCTGACTATTTTAATCCTGGAAATTATTTGGAATTTCCGTTCGTTCGACCTCGTCTTCCTGATGACCGGAGGCGGCCCGATGCATGCAACCGAAGTATTGTCCACTTATGTATACAACAAAGCGTTCCGCTCGTTGGACTTCGGGTATTCTTCCGCGCTGGCGATTTTCATGCTGATCGTCATGGTTCTGATCTCACTGTTTTACATCCGCAGCACGTTGAAGAAGGAGGGGGACTGAAATGCCGCTCAAAAAATGGAGCCTGTACGGGCTGATCGCCCTGCTCATCTGTATCGTGCTGATCCCGATGTTCTGGATGCTGTCCATTGCCCTGAGGACCAATCTGGAAGTGTTCTCGATTCCGTTGAAGCTGATTCCGGCTCATCCGACGTTCGATGCGTTTCGCCAAATTTTGCAAAATCCGGATATGGTCCGGCTGTTTATGAACAGCTACTTCGTTTCGATTCTGGTCACGCTGCTGTGCATTTTGCTGTCGGCGTTGTCCGGTTACGGGCTGTCCCGCTTCCAGTACAAATCCAAAAAGCTGGTCGTGCTGTACATCTTGCTGACGCAAATGTTCCCGATGGTGCTGCTCAGCATACCGTATTTCCTGATTATTTCCGGAATGGGTCTGTACAATACTTATACGGCGCTCATTCTCGCCTACACCTCGTTCGCGCTTCCTTTCTCCATTCTGATGATGCGGGATTTCGTCAACAGCATTCCGCGGGAGCTGGACGAGGCGGCGACGATCGACGGCTGCGGGCCGTACGGCACCTTTTTCCGCATCATCCTGCCCCCGTGCCTGCCGGGGCTGATCGCCACGGCCGTATACACCTTTATTCTGGCCTGGAACGAATATTTGTTCGCGGTCGTGCTGACCCAGGATATTACGTCCCGTCCGCTGACGCTCGGCATCGGCATGCTGATCGGCGAATATACGACGCAATGGAATCAGTTGATGGCTCTTTCGTTTATGGCGAGCGCGCCGCTGGTCATCGTCTTCATGTTTGTACAAAAGTATTTCCTGCAAGGGCTGACGGCGGGGAGCGTGAAATAAATGCGACAACCGGAAAAAGAAGCCGACGGCTTGTCTCCTATCGTGCGGGACAAGCTGCAGCGGCTGCGGAATATGCTGGCGGACCTGCAACTGGATGCGGTCGTTTTAACTTTGCAGCGAAATGTAAGCTGGCTTGCCGGAAGCAGAAGCCATATCAATACCGCGTCCGAGCCGGCCTGCTGCAAGCTGGTCGTCACGGCCCGGGACGTATATCTTGTGGCCAGCAATATAGAAGCGGAGCGTCTCGCCGAGGAAGAATTCGTCCCGTCGGGCTTTGCCCCGGCGCTCTGCGGCGTATTCGTCTGGCCTTGGCATGAGCCTGCCGTGCAGGAGCGCTTGCTGGCGGAATTGCTCGCGGGCAGCTCCCGGATCGGCACCGATGCGGATATGGAAGCGGAGTTTCGGGGGCTGCGGACGGTTTTGCATCCGCTGGAGCTGGACGAGTGGAGCGGCCTGGGCGAGCTGGCCGGGGAAGCGCTTGAAGAGACGGCGGCCCGTATCGCCGCGGGACAAAGCGAATTCGAGCTGGCGGCGATGCTCGCCCGGAACTGTCTGGAGCGGGAGCTGGAGCCGATCGTCTATTTGACGGCGGCGGACGAGCGAATCGCCGAGCGCCGGCATCCGCTGCCGACCTCCCGGCGGCTCGAAAGCTGCGCCATGCTCGTGCTGTGCGCCAGACGGCGCGGCAAAATCGTATCGGCGACAAGGATGGTGCATTTCGGACAGCCGCCCGAGGCGCTGGTCCGCCGACATCGGGCGGTCGCGGAAATAAGCGCCCGCCTCCATGCGGCGACCCGCCCGGGGAAAACATGGGGAGAATTGTATGCCAGCCTGCAACAATTTTACGGCGAAGCCGGTTTTCCAGGGGAAGAGCGGCGCCATCACCAGGGCGGGCTCGCCGGCTATGCCACCCGGGAACAGCTGGCGCTGCCGGCAAGCACAGGCGCCGTGCAGACGAATCAGCTGTACGCCTGGAATCCGACGCTGCCCGGGGTAAAGTCCGAGGACACGCTGTGGGTCGGCGATCATTTCTCCGCTTGCCTCACCGATCCGCCGCATCGCTCCTCCGCGATATACCCGCGCATCGAGATTGAAGCGGACGGCCGGAAATGGAGTCGGCCGGGCTTGTTGATTCGGGCGCGGTAAGCGTCGGCGTCCAGACTAACGCTCCAGACGGCCCGGCGCCACTCAAAGACCTGTATAGAGCCCTAAGTCGCCCCTTGAGTCAACCCCCGTGCGATTCTCCAAACCGTCCCTTAAGTAGCGGGTTCGATCTCCACTTGACCTACGTTGGGGTCCTTCAGCACGATGCGTCCTTCGATCGGCGCTCCGGAGCGGTCGATCAGCTTCAGCTTGCCCGTGCGCCCTTTCTCGATCAAGCTGCGGATCATGGCCGGCGTGAGCGTCTTGCCGAGGCTTTCCTTCCAGATGACGAATTTGCAGCCGAGCTTGTAGTTGCTGCAGCCGTAGCCTTTGTTGCCCATGAAAATATGGCCGCCGCACCCTTCGCGGGGACAAGCGCCGATCGTTTCGCGCTCGCCCGTCTTGACGGGCGCCGCTCGAGCGGCTTGTCCGGCGCCGTCCGCCTCGGCGGCGGTCGAGGCGGAAGCCGCGCCGCCTCTCGCGGACCCTCCCCCGGCACGCGCCCCGCGCGCGGGCTTGTCCGCCGCAGCGGCTCCCGCCCGCGTCCCGCGTGCGGACTTGCCCTTGCCTGTCGCGCCGCCTTTTCCCGCGGCGGCCTGATCCGGCTCGAAGGCGGTTTTGGCCGCCCGCGGCTGTGTGCGCACCTTGTCGATAATGGAGCGGGTAAACTTCTTCACGTTCTCCATGAACGTCTCGTCGGAAGCTTGCCCGCGCGATATTTCATGCAGCCGGCGCTCCCATTGGCCGGTCATCTCCGGCGAAGTGAGCAGCTCGACGCCCGCGCCGCGGATCAGCTCGACGGCCGTACGGCCCTTGAGCGTAATCGCGATCCGCTTGCCCTGCATTGTCACGTAGCCGACGTTTTTCAGCCGTTCGATAATCGCCGCCCGCGTAGCCGGCGTGCCGAGCCCCGAATCTTTCATCGCGTCGCGCAGCTCCTCGTTCTCGAGCTGCTTGCCCGCGCTCTCCATCGCCTTCAGCAGCGTGCCCTCGGTGTACGGCTTCGGCGGCTGGGTTTCCTTCTCCTTCGCGGCCGAATCGCGGCAGTGCACCGGCTCGTCCGGCGCCAGCACGAACGGCGTCTCGACCAGCTCCTCCTCGGGCTCGCTCGGTCCGTCGGCCTCTCCGTCCTTATTGTCCTTACCGCCTTCAGGCTTGCTGCCGGATTTGCCGGATTTTTTGCCGCCGTCCCTGGACGACTTGTCGTCCTCGTAAATCGTCTTCCAGCCGAGGCTGATCAACTGCTTGATCGTCGTCTTGAACGTTTCCTTCTCCACCTCGGTCAGCACCGTGTGCACCTTGTATTCGGCGGGCGGATAGAAGTGGGACAGGAATCGGCGGATAATGAGGTCGTACAGCTTCTGCTCCTCGGGCGTCAGCGAGCCCGCCCGCTTGCCTGTCGGCAGGATGGCGTGGTGATCCTCGACCTTGGCCGGATTGCACACGGCTTTGTTGTTTTTGTGGACGAGCTTTTTGTCCGCGCCGCTCGCCAACGCTTCGTACGGCGTTCCTTTAAGCGCATCGAGCGCCCGGTGCATTTCCGGAATGTTCTGCTCGTTGACGTAGTTGGAGTTCGTTCTCGGGTACGAAATGACTTTATGCTTCTCATAGAGCGATTGGGCGATATCGAGCGTCTTCTTCGCCGAGAAGCCGAACTTGGCGTTCGCGTCGCGCTGCAGCAGCGTCAAGTCGTACAGCTTGAACGGATATTCCTTCGTATCCTTGACCTCGTAGCTGGCGACCGTTCCCGGCTTGTCCCTCACCTTGTCGGCAAGCCCTTGCGCCTTGGCCGGGTCGGTCAGCCGGTCTCCCTGCCACAGTCCGCGATAGCTCGTCTCCGACTGGTCGAAATACGCCTCCACCTCGTAAAATTTCGCCGACGAGAACGCCTCGATCTGCTTCTGCCGGTCGTACAGCAGAGCCAGCACCGGCGTCTGCACGCGTCCGACGGATAGCAGCTCGTTGTGCTTCGTCGTGAAGGCGCGCGAGCCGTTCATGCCGATCAGCCAGTCCGCTTCGCTTCTGGCCCGGGCGGCTCTGGTCAGCGGATCGTACGCGCTGCCGTCCTTCAGCTCCGCGAAGCCGCGCCGGATCGTCTCCGGCGTCAGGTCGGAGATCCACAGCCGCCTGACCGGCTGGCGCAGCTTCAGATGCTGCTGGATATAGGCGAAGATGAGCTGCCCCTCGCGTCCGGCGTCGCAGGCGTTGACGATGTCGCCGCAATCTTTGGCGAGCGTCTGGATGACCTTCAACTGGTCCTTCGTCCGCGGATTCGGCAGCAGCTTGAACGAATCGGGAATGATCGGCAAATCGTTGAAATTCCATTTTTTATATTTGTCATCGTAAAGGTCGGGCTCTGCCAGTCCGATCAAATGTCCGATCGCCCATGTAATGACGAAGCGTTCCCCTTCGAGGTGGGTACGCTTGTTGGCCGCTCTCGGCTCGATTGCGGCGGCGATATTCCGGCCCATATCCGGTTTCTCGGCAATAATCAATGTCTTCAATGCTTTTCCCCCGGTATGAAAGTCCGGCGAACAATCCGGCACGCATCGCGTCAATGAGACCGGTCGCATGTTTGTTGTTCGCCGCTCGTGGTTCCTTTTCATACTACCATAAACGGGCGGCCTGCGGCAGAGGAGGAAACGGGTGCCATGCGGCTACAAGTTATTGCATAATCTAGACTGTAATGCTAATTTGGAGAAGAGGTCGATCCATCGGAACCGATAGTACACAATCGAAGAGGTGATCCGTTCTCGTATGATGACTGGCTGGAGAGAGCATTTTCTGAAAATACCGCGTTATATGCTGCTGCTGCTCGCATTCAGTACGCTGATCGGGACCATCCCCGTTCTCGCACTCGGCCTGTTCTCTTATTACACGGCCTCGGGAGACGTCGAACAGAAGATCAAGGAAAGCAACATGCAGGTTTTGCTGCAAACGCAAATGCGCGTCGAGCAGTTCATGAAGATGCTGGAGCTGACGGCGATGCAATACGCCAATTCCCCGCAAGTCACGTCGGTGCTGAACGGACCCGTCGACGTTACGGACTTCGTCCGGATACGCAATCTGCATACCGGCATGTATAATTTGCAAACGCTTTCCGGAATCAGCGAAGGCTATTTGATCGGCAGCGAGCATAATTGGGTGATCAGCTTTACGGCCGTTGCCCCGCTGGACGAATTTCCGCTGCGGAGGCAGCTAGAGCTGTACGCCAAACATCCGAACAATTTGTTTTGGGACATCGATCCGCTTCCCGAGGAGGCTTCGCGACCGCCGACGGTCCGCATGGTCTACAAGCTGCCGATTTTGCCTTTTACCGAGCAGCCCAAAGGCTTTCTCGTCATCGAAATGCTGAAAACGCAATTCCGGAATTTGCTGGCGGCGGATCACGACAAGCTGGGCGACATTTACGTGCTGAACCGGGAGGGCAGCGACTTCCTCAGCGACAATGCCGGGCGCGGCGAGTCGCACCGGCGGGTTCACGACAGGATCGCGGAGACGGTTCTCCGGACGGGTCATAGCTCGGGCGTCATCCACGACGAGATCGACGGGACGAAGATGATGTTTGCTTACCGCGGCTCCTCCAACGGCTGGATATACGTATCGGCGGTTTCCCTGGACGAGATAAACCGGCAAACGCGCAAAATCGCCATAGCCACGTTCGTGGCCTGCAGCATTATTTTTGCAGTGGTCGGCGTACTGGCGCTGCTCATCAGCCTGCGGATGTATTCGCCGATTAAGCGTTTATCCGAGGTGACCAAGATCGGCCATATCGGGGAAACGGGAAGCCGGGACGAGTTTATCTCGATGGAGGAGCGATTCCGGACGCTGTTCAGCACCGGGCAGCAGCTGAAGCAGCAAATGCAGGGACAGTTTACGCAGCTGAACGAATTTCTGATGCTGAAGCTGTTCACCGGACAGCTGTCCGAGCGGGATTTCGCCAGCCGCAGCGAGCAGTTCGGTTTTCCCGCCGGATGGAAGCGGCTCGCGGTGCTGACGCTGCAGATCGATACGCTGCAGGATACGCGCTACCGGGATCACGATAAAGACCTGCTGCTGTTCGCGATCCATAATATGGTCGGGGAACTGATCCCCGCCGGCCGGCGGTTCAGCCCGGTGCTGCTGGACAGGTCGCAGGTGACGCTGGTGACTAGCGATCTGGATAGCGCCGCGGAGCTCAAGGCGTTTTATTACGGGATAGCCGAGCAGCTCAAAACGAAGGTGCGCGAATATTTGCAGGTGCAGGTCAGCATCGGCATCAGCAGACCGTTCTCCGCCCCCACGGACGCGGTGCGCGCCTATAACGAAGGGCTGGAGGCGCTTCGCAGCCGGATTTACTTGGGCGGCGGCATTATCGTACATGTTGAAGACGTGCAGAGCGAGCATCGCGAACCCGCCTCGGCCGCCTATACGAAGCTGAAAGGGACGGAAGACCAGTTGATCAAGGCGCTCAAATCGGGAGAGCCGGAGAAAGCGACGGAATGGTTCGACAAATATATGTCCGAAATGGCGGAACACAATGCGAGCGTAAATGAATATCCCGTCTTCATGATGCAGCTCGTCTCGCGCTTGTACCAGATCGTGCAGGAGCAAGGGGGCGCGGTGCATCAAGTGTTGGGGGAGCAGGCATCCTACGGGCAGCTGATGAAGCGGAGCACGCCGCACGATATAAGCGAATGGTTCAAGCGCGATTTGCTTGCGCCGATCGTCGATTTCCTGAATCGTCAAGCCGAGTCCCAATATATCGGCATCGTGAGCCGTATGGTCAAGCTCGTCCAGGAGAGGTACGATCAGGACATTTCCTTGGAAGGCTGCGCGGAAACGCTCAACTTTCACCCGGTTTATTTGAGCCGGGTGTTCAAGAAGGAGATGGGCGTGACGTTCAGCGAATATTTGGCCGAATTCCGGATGGGCTTGGCCAAGGAATGGCTGGAGACGAGCACGATGAAATTGTCGGAAATCGCGGAGCGGCTCAACTATTCCAACACGACGGCGTTTATCCGCATCTTCCGCAAAGTGGTCGGCATGACCCCGGGACAATACCGGGAACGTCACCACAAAGCTTGACCGGGGCCTTCGCCGCGGCGGATCGACCGATCTCCGCCGGCGAAGGCTTTGTTTGCGATCATTCCTATGGAATTTCCGAACAGGGCGGGGATGAGTTCGAACTAACTGTAAAACATACAGGTTGTTGAAAAAGTCAAAAAGAGAGAGTTGCCCTACAAAAAGAAGTGGGGGAAAGGTGCGGAAAGCGAAGCGGTTGACTTTTAAATCGAGTTGTAACCGCTAAAATCTTAAAAACAACACGATGTTAACGGATGTGGAGCGCATTCCCCCACCTCTTGTCTCCGGCGCCTCCTCTCTTTGCAGACTTTTTCATCAGCCTCAAAATATACAGTTATTTTGAGGAGCGAGCGTCTACTGACTATGGTTAGCTGGAAAAAATACAGTTGATTTGTTCGTTTTTGACCGTATAGCGGTTTCGATTCGATTTAACTGCCTATTTTCCAGCTATTTCGGCGATTTTTGCTTTTTTTCTAAATTTAGCTGTATGTTTTACAGTCCGTATGCGGAAGGACGAGCTTCGTCGTTCACGCTCCATAGTCGGCTATCCGTACTTATTCACCGCCTGTAGTCCGATACTCCAACCTCGGGAGAGCAAAGTTAAAAACGGTGCATGGCAGGTTAAATAAGGTGGATGCCGGAACGTAAAAAACGGGCGCGGCTGCGGGATTGACGCCAAACTCGGCAAACAAGTTGGATTCGGTGCATAGCATGTTCCCGGCATACCCCCCATAATCCAAATCAAGACCCGAGCAAGCGATGGAAGGGAGGATGCCATGGTGAACGCGCAAGCCCAAGCCCAAGCGAATCCGCAAGATGCGGACGTACGAAATGAAAGCGCAAACAGACCGCAATGGATCAAGGACGTCGTCAAGGACCGCTGGCTGTATATAATGGCTTTGCCGGGCATTGCGTATTTTTTGATCTTCAAGTACGTTCCGATGTACGGCATCATGATGGCATTTCAGGATTTCAAGCCGCATCTCGGTTTTATGGACAGTCCTTTTGTCGGTCTCAAACATTTTCAGCGCTTTTTCGGCGAGGAGCAGTTTTGGATGCTGTTCCGCAACACGTTTCTGCTGGCCGTGTACAATCTCGTTTTCTTCTTCCCGCTGCCGATCGTACTCGCGCTCATGCTGAACGAAGTCGGCCGGGAACGGTTCAAGCGGTTTATCCAGACGCTCGTCTACATTCCCCATTTCGTATCGTGGGTCGTTGTCGTGGGCATTTTCTACATCTTGTTCACGACCGAGGGAGGAGCCGTCAACGAGCTGGTATATGCCGCGACGGGCGAGAAAATTCCGTTCCTGCTGGAGCCCGGTTGGTTCCGGACGATGATCGTCGGTCAATCGATTTGGAAAGAAGTCGGCTGGGGCACGATCATTTTCCTCGCCGCGCTCGCCGGCGTCGACCTGCAGCTGTACGAAGCGGCCCGCATGGACGGCGCCGGAAGGTGGAGGCAGCTGTGGCATATTACGCTGCCCGCGATCCGCAGCACGATCGTCATTTTGCTCATCCTGAGGCTCGGGAGCTTCCTGGACTCCGGGTTCGAGCACATTTTCCTGATGCTGACCGCGACGAACCGCGAGGTCGGGGAAGTATTCGATACGTACGTGTATGTGAAAGGGCTTACCCAAGGGCAGTTCAGCTACAGCGCCGCCGTAGGGCTGTTCAAGTCGCTTGTCGGTCTGCTGCTGGTCGTATCGGCCAATTGGCTGGCCAAACGATTCGGCGAAGAAGGCATATATTGACCGGGGGCGAAAGGAGAATGTGCCATGATTCAAGATAAAACGTGGAGCAACCGCCTGTTCGATACAGTCAACTACGCGCTGTTGATCCTGATCGCGCTCGTATGCATCCTGCCGTTCATCTACGTGCTGGCCGTGTCGTTTACGGCTCCGCACATCGTCGCCGAGGGCGGATTTATTTTGTTCCCGAAGCAATTTTCACTGGCCGCTTACGAATATATATTCTCGACGAGCACGCTCGTCCGCAGCTTGGGCGTCTCCATCTACGTAACGGTGCTCGGGACGCTGATCAATCTGGTGCTGACCTCGCTTCTGGCGTATCCGTTGTCCCGCCGCAACCTCAGAGGACGGAAATGGATGATGCTGGGCGTTCTGTTCACGATGCTGTTCAGCGGAGGCTTGATCCCGACCTACTATGTGGTCAAGTCGCTGCATATGATCGATACGCTGTGGTCGCTCATGATCCCGACCGCGATCAGCGCCTTTAACCTTATCGTGCTGAAAAACTTTTTCCAGCAAATTCCCGACGGGCTGGAAGACTCCGCGAAAATCGACGGCTGCAACGATATCGGCATATGGTTCCGAATCGTGCTCCCTCTGTCGCTGCCGGCGATGGCGACCTTCGCGCTGTTTTACGCGGTCGATCATTGGAATCGGTACTTTCAGGCGATCATGTATATTAACGACAATACGAAGTGGCCGGTCCAGGTGCTGTTGAGAGAGATCGTCATTAACGCCAACAGCCGGATCGGCGATACGGGCATCGAGGAGATGCTCATTCAGCCGCTGACGATCAAGATGGCGGTCATCGTATTCGCCACCTTGCCGATCATCGCGATATACCCGTTTTTGCAAAAGCATTTTGCCAAAGGAGTCATGCTCGGCTCGGTAAAAGGATAATTCGATTCGGGAGGTCGGTACGATGAAATCCAATAAAAAGCTCGTTATGTTGTCTGCGGCCGTTGTCGCGGCTTCGCTCCTGACAGTCGCCTGCAGCGATTCCGCCAAGCAGGGAGATACGCCGCAGGGGGCCCAAGGAACAGAGGCTCCGCTGAATCTGAGCATCGCCATCGCGCAGGTCGGGGACATTCCGGCGAAGGGCAATGCGGTCGAGCAGGCGATCGAGAAATATACGAACGCGAAGCTCGACATTCAATGGATTCCGAGCGCCGCCTACAACGATAAGGTCAACGTGATGCTGGCTTCGAACGAAATGCCCAAGCTGCTGAAGGTGAACCAGACGCCGGGCGTCGTCAATGCGATCGAGTCCCAGCTGTTCTGGGAAATCGGTCCGCTGCTCAAGCAGTACAAAAACATGAGCGCGCAAAACGAACAGTTTTTCCAAAACATATCGGTGGAGGGCAAAATATACGGGGTGCCGCTGTACCGCAACATGGGGCGCGGGGCGATCGTATACCGCAAGGACTGGCTGGACCAGCTCGGCCTGACGATTCCGAAGTCGATCGACGGCTGGTACAACGTACTGCGGGCGTTGGCGCTGAACGATCCGGACAAGAACGGCAAAAACGACACGTACGGCATCGTGCTGAACAAAACGTACAATCAGGGAGCGGCTTCGATGCTCACCCGGCTGTCCGTGGCGATGGGCGGCGTCAATAAATGGGGCGTCGACAAGGACGGGGCGTTCACGCCGGAATTTATGACCAAGGAGTTCACCGACGTGCTCAAGCTGTTCCGCAGGTTGTATGAGGAAAAGCTGATCAACCAGGACTTCGCCGTGCTCGATGCGACCGAAGCGGAGAAGCTGTTCGACACGAGCCGCGTCGGCATCCGGCTCGCGGTGGCGACGAACGGCAAAAGCCAGCAGGACCGGCTGAGCAAAACGACGCCTTCAGCCGTAGTCGACGTCGCGAGCTTCGAAGGTCCGCAAGGTATCCGCATCTCGTCGGAGAACGGCAACAACGGCTTCCTCGTCATTCCGAAGTCGTCGGTCAAGACGGAGGCGGAGCTGAAACGGGTGCTCGGCTTCCTGGATAAGCTGATGGACCCGGACATGTCGACGCTGCTGCTGCGCGGACTCGAAGGGACGCATTTCGCGAATACGGGCGACAAGCGCACCGAGTTTATCGGCGACGGCTTCAATATGTTCCAGCGCGAGGTGAAGCCTTACCGGGACAATCTGCCCGTGCTGGAAGGCTACAACGTCGCTCCGCTCAAGGACGTGCCGATCGGGGAGAAGGGGACGAAGATGGAATCGGACGGCATCAAATATATCGTCTCGAATCCGGCGTTGACCCTGACGTCGGCGACGTTCTCCGAAAGAGGGCAGGAGCTGGAGCAGCAAATCAACGACGCGCAGACGAAATTCATTATGGGCAAAATCGACGAGACCGCTTACCAGGACGAAATCGCCAAATGGAAAAAAGCCGGCGGCGATAAAATAATGGCCGAATACAAGGAATCGTATATGAAGCTGAAAAAGAAGTAGCGAACTGCTGCGTTATCGCGTTCACCGAAAAGGATCCAGCCCGCTGCCGATCCTATGCGATCGACGATGAACCTCTGTCCCTCTTGCGAGGAGGACGGAGGTTTTCGCTTTTGTCGGCGCATTCGACGCTGCCTGCTTTCCTTCCGCCGACATCGGCCGAGGTTCTCCATACTGCCAAGGCCCGGATCGATACGCGCAATGTTTGGTACCCGAGCCGTTTGGAGCATACTAGTACAGGTATAGTCGGGTATTCCCGGTGTTCGATCATTGAGGTTTTGTAAATTTGTTTCACGCAAAAGGATATATTTGCGTAATGTCGAATGATGTCTATCGTGGTAAAACCATGGCAAAGAAGGATTGAGTCGGATGATCGAATTCAAGCATGTCAAGAAAGTATACGCCAATGGGACGATCGGTCTGAACGACATTAACCTGACTATCGGCAAAGGCGAATTCGTCGTCATCGTCGGCTTGTCCGGAGCCGGGAAATCGACGATGCTGCGGTCGATCAACCGGCTGCACGATATAACCGAAGGCGAGATTCTGATCGAAGGCAAATCGATTACGGCGGCCAAAGGCGAGAGCCTGCGCAAAATGCGCCGGGGGATCGGGATGATTTTCCAAAGCTTCAATCTGGTCAAACGGTCGACGGTGCTGCGCAACGTGCTGTCCGGCCGGGTCGGGTACCATTCGACGCTGCGGACGATGTTCGCCGCGTTTCCGAAGCGCGATGTGGAGCTTGCGCTGAAAGCTTTGGAGCGGGTCAATATATTGGAGAAGGCTTACGTTCGCGCCGACCAATTGTCCGGCGGACAGCAGCAGCGCGTCTCGATCGCCCGGGCGCTGGCGCAGGAGGCGACGATCATTTTGGCGGACGAGCCCGTAGCCTCTCTCGACCCGCTGACGACGCGGCAGGTTATGGACGATTTGAGGCGCATCAATCAGGAGTTGGGCATTACGACGATCGTCAACCTGCACTTTATCGATCTGGCGCGGGAATATGCGACGCGGATCATCGGGCTGCGGTCCGGCCAGGTCGTATTCGACGGACCGGTCTCGGAGGCGACGGACGATGCGTTCTCGGACATATACGGCCGCGCGATCAAGCGGGACGAGCTGTTGGGGGGAGCAGGACATTGAAATCGCCCACACCGGTCGCCCGCCCTTCCCGAATGAAGCTGTACGGCTGGCTCGTCGTGCTTGCCGTGCTGTTCATCGGCAGCGTCTATCAGACGGAAGCGACGCTGACGAAGCTGTTTACGGGAACGCCGCAAATATGGGCGTTCATCAAAGAAATGTTCCCGCCCGACTGGTCGTTTACCCCGAAGGTATGGAAGCCGATGAAGGAAACGCTGCAGATGGCGATCGTCGGCACGCTGCTGGGCGCGCTGTTCGCGTTCCCGACCGCGCTGCTGGCCGCGCGCAACGTCACGCGTTCGCCGTGGTTGTTTTACCCGGCCCGGCTAATCATGAACTTGCTGCGGACGATTCCGGATCTGCTGTACGCGGCCTTGTTCGCGGTCGTTGTCGGGTTCGGCCCGACGGCGGGTACGCTCGCCCTGTTTTTCTTCACCTATGGAATCATTTCCAAGCTCGCCTACGAATCCGTGGAAGCGATCGATCCCGGTCCGCTTGAAGCGATGACCGCGGTCGGCGCGAACAAGCTGCAATGGATCCGCTTCGGGGTGCTTCCGCAGGTGGCGCCCACGTTTCTGGCTCATTTGCTCTATACGTTCGAGGTCAGCATCCGCGCGTCCGCCATCCTTGGTCTCGTCGGGGCCGGAGGCATCGGGCTGCTGCTGAAAAACGTGCTCGATCTGTTCCGCTACGATCAGGCGTTTGTCCTTATTTTCATGACGCTGGTCGTCGTTATCGTGATCGATACGATTAGTACGCGGATCCGCACCCTGCTGCTGAGAGGCACGAAAAAGCCGATGTCCCCGGCCGCCGGCCGTTGGGGATGGGTTGCCGGCATAGCCGCTGCCGTGCTGCTCGTCGCCTGGTCGGTGAAAGGACTCGAATTCCAAGGCATTCAGGAAACGGCCAAGGTGATGTCCAAAGCGATGATCAAGGGCTTGCTGCATCCGGACTGGAAGTACGTCTGGCTGCCGGAAGGCGAGGATTTGATCCGCAACCTGCTCATGACGCTGTCGATCTCGTATTTGGGCAATATCGTCTCGATGATCGTCTGTATTCCGCTGGCGTTCTGGGCGGCGGCGAATATGAGCCGGTCGAGGCTCGTGTCGGGGAGCGGCAAAATCGTGCTCAGCGTTATCCGCACCGTCCCCGAGGTGATCATGGCGATCATTTTCATCAAGGCGGTAGGACCGGGAGCGTATGCCGGGGTGCTCGCACTCGGCGTCCACTCCGTTGGGATGCTCGGCAAGCTGTACGCCGAAGCGATCGAGAACATGGACATGGGGCCCATCGAAGCGCTCACCGCCTGCGGCGCGAACCGGTGGCAGACGCTCGCGTTCGCGATCATTCCGCAGGTGCTGCCGGATTTTATGTCGTATGCGCTATACCGGTTCGAAATCAACGTCCGCTCGGCCACCCTGCTAGGTATCATTGGGGCGGGCGGCATCGGGACGCCGCTCATCTTCGCGATCAACGGCTACAGCTGGCCGCGCGTCGGCATCATTTTGCTAGGGATCATCGTCACGGTATCCATCATCGACTACATTTCCGGCTCACTGCGGAGACGGATCGTGTGAGAGAGCTTCTCTTTGCGTATGCGATGAACAAGCGCTTGCCTTTCGTTCCGAAAGGAAGGGCTTGTTTGTCGTTTGTCGGTCACCCGGTCATCAATCGCTGCCTAACAAGGGATCAGGTATGGGGGATGGAGAGGAAAGGAAGAAATCGATCTCGCGGAGACCCTTCAAATTTGCGTCGGGGAGTGGGGCCGATGCAGATGTGGAAGCTGGGTAAACGGGAATTGTTGTTACCGATTTTCAAAAACGGAAAATTATAGTTGAGATAAACTTCTACAAGCTATTTCTTCCACTTGTTCCAGCCGCAAATCGTTCGTAACGAAAACGTCAGCTTGTGCTAGGATGGCCGAAGCGATTACAAGAGCATCCGGTGTTTTTATGCCGTATTTTCCTCTTAGAAAAGCAGCTCGCTCGGCAACCGGATTGTCGACAGGCACAACTGAAAGATTTGGGAAATGGGCGAATAATAGCTTGTATTGTTTCTCTAGAGCCAAGTTCGCCTCCCGAATCGGTTTCACGAGGATTTCTGTCAACGAAATGGTCGAAGCGACGGCTGAATAGGCTCCTTCCTCAACTTGCTCGAGCAGCCACTTGGCTTTCTCGCCAAAATCCGGATGTTGCTCAAACACATAAATAAATATATTCGTATCCAGCGCGATTTTTTTAAAAGACGAAAGGGATGAGGCGATTACCAATTTTCTCGCTCCTTCCGGATATGGTCATCACTCGATTCGTCTGTCCATAGCTCTTTCCCAAGCCCCCAAAGTTTGTCAGTGAATGATTTGGGTTTCGGCATAACAATGATCTCATCACGAACCTCATCATATTGCCACAACAATTTATCGCCAACCGTCAATTTTGCTTTTACGCGTATTTCCTCTGGAATTGTAATTTGATATTTTGTACGAATTTCACTTTCTAATTTCATTATCTGGTTCATGTCGCACCATCCTTTTGGTAATCCTACTATTATTCATTCTATCACACTATTACTGATTTGATCCAACGAAATGACAAACGCGTCACGGAATTATATTCTGTGACGCGCCGGCAGCGAACCGATGAACCGCTCGGATCATCGGAGCTTGTATATATAGTACTCCGTATCCGCCTCGAGCTTGACAAACCGCTCGTTTAAATACATCTTCAGCCGGCCTTCCGGATCGCCGTCGATGTACCCTTTGAGCGGCACGAAATAGGCGGCCCCCTCGCGTACGAAATAATCGAGCTCGGCGATCGGGTCCTCCGGATTCGAATTCGTCACGCGCCAACCGGCCCGGTGTGAAGCGTTCAGCAGGGACGGATCGTCCGTGCCGGTGACAATGAGATCGTCCGAGGCAGAATATCGTCCGACGACGGCAGCCTGACGGATGACTTCTTCGTTCTGCAGGCCGATGACAGGAGCGACGGTCGCGAAGCTTTCGAACGTCAAAACGCTGATGGCCGCAACGATTCCGACTGCCGCCGCCTTGTGGAGCTTTCGCGCCCGGCCGGATGTCCAAGCCCGCTCGAACAATTTCCCCAGCGCATACGCTCCGAGCAGCGCCACTAACGGTCCTATGAAAACGAGGTAGTAGTTGAACCGAATAACGGCAACGATCGTAGCCAGTTCGACGAGCATGGCGAACGTCCAAGCGCATATGGCGAGATGAGAGCGCAGGCGGAACAGCGCCATCGCCAAACCGAGCAGGAATAACGCGAGCCCGCACCAAGTAAACGCTTTCGGCAGCTCGGAGGCAAAAAAAGCCCATGCTTCCTTCGCGTGCGTCGCGCTCGCCATGGCCGGCAGGATGTGCTTGGAGGCGATGCCGGATACGAAGGCGGACTCCGCTACGGTGCCGAGCCAACGGTAATAGGTGTATGGGGGCAGCAGCGCCAACGCGACGAATGCCCATAGCTCCCAGCGTAATGCGGCACGCCACCCGTATTTTACCAAAACCATGACGATCATCGGAATGCCGACGAAGACGGCAGGCACTTTCTCGCAGACGGCCAGCGCGGTGAAGAGGGCCGAGACGAAGAGCAGGCTGCGTTTCCCTCTCGCGATCCATTCGCCAAACCAATAAAAGGCGCCGGTGTAGAAAAACAAAGCGGCGGACTCCGGCATGATGGCCCGGGAATACAGGACGTTCAACGGCAGCAATCCGTATAGAACAACGGACAAACCCGCCACGAAAGGCGAAAAATGCCGCAGGGCGATCCGGTAAACGAACAAAGCCGACCCCATAAAGAACGAAATCGGCACCAAGCGAGCCAACGCGTAATGGTAGCCGAAGAGCTCGTACAGAACGGCGATCAGCCCGGTTGTAATTTGCAGCTCCAGCTGCGCGTAATTCGGCATCGGACCCTGGTAGTTCAACTGGGGGAACCATACATTGAACCGGTGCTCCGCGAAATTCCGTGCCATCGCCTCCGTATCGGACTGCCGCCAAGAGTCGTACCCGTAGGGGGAATCGGACAAATAGGGCAGCCGGACGGCAAAGACGAGCGCAAACAGCCCGACCAGCATGGCTGCGCGCAGCAGAGTCCGCACGGAGACCGGGACGGACTTCATGCTCCGCCTTCGCCGTTCCGCTCGATCCAAGCAGATACTTCCGGCTCAGTGCGAGCTGAAGTATATTTAACGGCGCGAATAAGCCGAAAATACCCGACGATCGTGCGGGCCACGTTCATTTTGCTGCGGCCTTCCTTCAGGTCGTAATCGAGTCTGAGCGGGAGCTCCCCGGCTTTCACCCCGATTTGGCCGAGCCGGGCTATAATTTCCGCCGTGCAGGCGAACCCCTTCGACGTCACGACATTTCCCCCATAGTGCTGAAACGCTTTCTGTATGATTTGCACCGTGTAAGCCCGGAAGCCGCTCGAATAGTCGTTTACGCCCGGAATCGGAAAGAGCAGCTTGAAAAACAACCGGGCCCCCCGGCTGTAGAGCTTGCGCAGAAAGGGCACGCCGCGTTCGATCCCGCCCGGAGTGAATCGCGAGGCGATGACCAGCTCCAGCCGCTCGTCCCGAAGCTTCCGGACCATGGCAGGAACCAGCTCCGGACTGTGGGTATTGTCCGCATCCAGTGTGATCAAAATATCCGCTCCGCAGAAATGCCGCGCGGTATGCGCGAGCATCGTTTGCATCGCTTCTCCGAGCCCGCGGTTCTCCGGATGAACGAGCAATGTGGCGTTCGGAAACGTGCGGACAAATTCGCCGAGGAGCGAGCCCGTCCCGTCCGTACTGCCGTCGTTCACGAAGCAGAGGTGGAGCGAATCGCCAACATGCCGCCGCAGCTGCTTCAATCGGACGAACAGCTTGGGCAGAGCAGCCTCTTCATTGTAGACGGGCATGCCGATTACGATTTTACAGTCCATGTCAATTCTCCCGCAGTGTCATCGATGTGTACGACGAACTGTTTTTTGTCGTTAATGGTTAATGGGTTGTAGCATTCCCATTATTCCCCTTAACGATTCAGGGCAACACTCAGTCGTTATTGCAGCAGCCGTCCTGCTCCATATGCCCGGACCGAGTCATTTTCGTCTGCAAATAGCTCGCATTGTATTCGGACACATCTCCCCATAACGGAACCCGGCCCTCCACAGCCATTCCCGACCTTTGCAGCGCCTCCAGCTTCTTCGGATTGTTCGTGATTATAGTAACCGGCTTGCTGCGCAGCGTCCGGAGAACGCGGATGGCATCGCCGTAATTGCGGGAGTCGTCGGCAAAGCCGAGCGACAGGTTGGCGTCGACCGTATCGTATCCGTTTTCCTGCAAAATGTAGGCAAGGGCTTTGCTGAAAAGTCCAATGCCCCGCCCCTCCTGATTGGCCAAATAAAATAGCGCTCCGGTGCCGTGTCCGGCAATCTTTTTCATCGATTGCTTAAGCTGGAAGCCGCAGTCGCACCGTTTGCTGCCGAAAATATCGCCGGTATGGCAAATCGAATGCAGCCGGATCCAGGCATGCTCCGCGTTCTCGAAATCCCCGTACACGAGTACGCTCGATTGCTGATATTCCGCCAAATTGACGGAGGACAATTTACCGACGATTCGCTCGAAATGATCGGTCACCTCCTCGCAGTTCAGCCAGCAGTACCATTTGAATTCGACCGTTTCCCCATCCAGATCGACCGGCAGCCGAATCGGACCGACCAAATAAATCGCTCCTTTTTCCCCGGGAATCACTTGTACTTTAGGCTCCAGCAGGGCAAGGACGGCGGGATCGAGGCTTTTGACTCCAGACATGGCGAACGCTCCTTTGAGTTGTCATCGCTTGTAGGTTGCCCCAAGACGAATAAATCATAAAGCGGCAATATGCTTATGGATTAAAACAGCCATTCCGATGTGCGGAAGCACATGCGGGATGGCTGTTTATCGTTCAAGCGTGTTGAAGCGGGATAGCGGATTACTTGCCGCCGAGCTGCTTGTTCGCGTCGCGTACGACGTTGAAGTTCTCGTCTTTGCCTTCCACGTACCCTTTGTGCGTGTAGACGTCGAAAATGATTTTTTGGCCCTCCGGATCTTTGCCGATTGCGATAAAGGCGTCGGAAATCTTTTTCTTCCACTCGGTACTCATGTCCGGGCGGACGGCGATCGTGTCATTCGGAATTTTATCGGTAAACGCGAGAACCCGCGTTTTTTGCATAACGTCCGGTACGTCCTTCTGCATTTGCGCGCGGATGTCCTGGAACACCGCGACGGCGTCGACCTGACCGTTCAGCAGCCCGATAATCGCTTTGTCGTGGCCTTGGAACTGGACGCCTTGCACGTCGGAAACGGGATCGATTCCGTTCTTCTTCATTAATAGGGCGGGATATGTGTAACCGGCGGCGGATGTCGTGCCTTGCCAGCCTATCTTTTTGCCCTTCAGGTCTTTGATTTCTTTGATCGGGGAATCGGCCTTGACGACGATCATCGATTTGTACGAATCGACGAGATCCTGCGTCGGTTGACCGGTTTTGTCGTCGACGCCGAGACGGGTAGCCTGAAGCAGCAGGTCGGCCGCCTTCTTCGTGTCATGGGCGACGACATAGTTGGTCGGAGGGAGGAAGCCTACGTCAACCTGTTTGGAAGCCATAGCCTCGATTACGGTGTTGTAATCGGTCGATACGCTGACCTTGACCGTGATGCCGAGCTTGTCCCCCAGCAGCTTCTCGAGCGGCTTCGCTTTCGCTTCCAGCGTCTCTGCGTTTTGCGAAGGCACGAACTGTACTTTCAGTTCTTTCGGCACGTATCCTTGCGAGGCGGATGTTTTGCCGTTGTCGGACGTGCCCGCTTCCTTTTGCGCACAGCCTACCGACAGACCTGCGGCCAGAATGACGGATAGGCCGATAGCCGATGCTTTCTTGAACATGTTTTGTGTCCTCCCTTTTGTACACCCTACCCAGAGTAAACGCAGAAATAATATATCACAATTCGACATTTGTTTGGTACGAATCGCATGTTAAGTTGTCGTAAACCGTCGACGTTTGTATTGTTGGGACCACCCTGCTATAGTTGGATGAGAATAGATCGCAGGAGGGAACCGATTTGCCGGAAGCGAACGCGATGGTCCGCCTTACGCTGGTGGAAACAAGTGACTTGCACGGGAGTATTTTACCCATTCGCTATGCAAATAATGAGCAAAACGAAGTCGGTCTTGCCAAGGTCGCTTCGCTGCTTCGCCGGGAAAGGGAACGGGCCGGGAGCGAAGGCGGATTCGTTCTGGCGATCGACAACGGTGATTTGATTCAAGGGACGCCTCTCGCCTACTATCACGCCCGGATCGACAACGCGCCGGCGGATCCGATGGTGCTGGCTTTGAATAGGCTCGGATACGATGCGGCCGTCATCGGCAATCATGAATTCAACTATGGGATGTCCGTTCTGGACAAGGCGGTGTCGGAATCGGAATTCCCGTGGCTGTCGGCCAATACCGTCAAGGCGGGTACGGAAGAGCCTTATTTCGGAAAGCCGTATTTGATCAAAAATTGCAATGGCGTCAAGGTCGCCGTGCTCGGTCTGACAACGCCGTATATCCCGAATTGGGAAAACCCGCGTAATATCGAAGGTCTCGCGTTTTTGGACGCGGTAGAAACGGCTGACCGATGGGTCCCTTATTTGCGCCGGGAGGAAGGGGCCGATGTCGTTATCGTCTCGTACCACGGGGGCTTCGAGAAGGATCCGGATACGGGCGAGGCTACGGAAACGCCGACAGGAGAAAATCAAGGCTACCGGTTGTGCATGGAAGTTCCCGGAATCGACGTACTGCTGACGGGACACCAGCATAGGGAAATATCGGGAAAGACGTTGAACGGCGTGACGATCGTGCAGCCCGGATATTTGGGGCAGCAGGCCGGAATCGTCAGAATGGTGCTGGTACCGGACGGGAACCGATGGAGAATTGCGGAGAAGGCGTCCGAGCTGCTCTCCGTGAACGGGATAGAGCCGGATCCCGAGGTGTTGGATATCGCCGAGCCTTACGAAGCCGCGACGCAGCAATGGCTGGATACGCCGATCGGATCGATCGAAGGCGACATGACGGTGCGCGACCCGATGCAAATCCGCATGAAGGACAACGCGATGATCGAGTTTATCAACAAGGTGCAGATGGAGAATTCCGGCGCCGCCATTTCCAATACGGCTTTGTTTACCGACGACTCCCCCGGTTTCCCGCCTCGAGTGACGATGCGCCATATCGTATCGAACTACATTTATCCGAACACGCTGAAAGTGATCCGCATTACCGGCAGGGACATGATGGACGCTCTGGAACGCAACGCCACCTATTTCACGACGGACGGGAACGGAAAAGCGGCGATCAACCCGAAGTTCGCGGTGCCCAAGCCTCAGCATTACAATTACGACATGTGGGAAGGCATCGAATATACGCTCGACGTATCGCGTCCGGAAGGGAGCCGCGTCGTTCGGCTGATGCATCGGGGGGAGCCTGTCGACCCGAACGGCGAGTACGATGTCGCCATGAACAATTATCGCGCGGGAGGCGGCGGGGACTACACGATGTTCCAAGGAAAGCCGGTCGTGAAAGATATCCCGACCGACGTTTCCGAGCTGATCGCCAATTATATACTGGAACGGAAAACCGTTGCCGCCACTGTGGACGGCAATTGGGAAGTGATTACGTCGTCTGCGCCGTCATAAGCGGAAGACGACCGTTTTTCGTTTCAAGCCTTCCGCCTGGTTGCGGAGCACGTCCGAGGAAGCGGATATTTCCTCCATGACGGCCGTCTGCTCCTGGGCTGCGTCGGCGACGCGGAAGGCGCCTTCGGATATGGTCGCCGCAATATCGGCGATCTCTTTGGCGTCTCCGAACGTCCGGCGGATTTGCTCCGTCTGCCCGTTCATATGGACGACGATGCTTTGCAAAGCCCGGGCCGACTCGTCCGCGGAGGCCGTTATCTCGGACAAGGCGCGGTTGGCCGCTTCGCCTTTGGTTTTCTCTTGGCGGATCAGCATCACCTGATTGTTCGTTTCGCGGGAGACGCTGGCAGTCTGCTCCTGCATTTGCCGGACCAGCCGGTTGATCTGCTCCCCGGCTTCGGAGCTGTCCGTCGCCAGCTTGCGGATCTGATCCGCCACGACGGAGAAGCCGAGTCCGTGCTCGCCGGCATGCGCCGCTTCGATCGAAGCGTTCAAGGCGAGCAGTTGGGTCTGTGCGGCGATTTCCCCGACGAGATGGGAAATTTGTCCGATTTCCTTTGCATGCGTCTCGAGCTTGCGGACGATCGTCAGCGTCTGCTCGCTCATGACGGAAATGTCCGTCATGCCCCCGACGAGCGAGCGGAACGTAACGCCGCTGGATGCAATCGTCTTCACCATCGCTTCCGACAAGGCGATCGCATGCTCGGCCTGGCGGCTTACTTCGCCCGCCGTCTCCGTCACCCGCTCCACGGAGCGGAACATCGTCTGCGCCGATTCGGCTTGCGTCGAAGCGCCTTCGGCGACCCGATCGATCGTGATGGCGATCGTCTCGATTTGATGCGCGGCGTGGCCGATCGCGGAGCTGAGGGAATTGGCGCTTTGATCGGTGACGCCGACGCTGTCTTTCAGCTCGGCGATTATCTGCTTCAGGTTGCCGAGCATCGTCCCGAACGACCGGTGAAGCTGCAAAATCTCGTCGTTGGACCGGTACTCGGGAATCGTCACATTCAAATTCCCGGTAGCGGCCTCATCCACGACGGCGGACAGCCGCAGCAGCGGGCGGATAATAAATTGCGCCGCCAGCCACCCGAGGAAGCTCGTCCACAGGATGCCCAGCGCCAGCACCCCGCAGATGTAGAGCCAGTCGGCCATATTCGGGGCAAGCCACGGCTTCAGCACGAAGATGAAAAAGCCGCTTGTTCCGTACGTTATGATCGAAACGCCGGAGATGCCGAGCACCAGCTTTCGGACTAGACCGAACTTCATGTCGTTTCCTCCTTGACGCGCGGTTTGTCGCGCTTCCAGTTGTTTATGGCGTTGTATTGCCGGGGCTCGCGGTTGTGTAGCATCGCTTCGAAGCGCGACATCCCGACAGCGAGGTGCGGATTCGCGGATTGAATGCGGAAACTGCGTGCGATCCGAATGAAGGAACTCTTATCGGGCGGCTTCGATCAGAAGCCTTTTTTCCAAGTATAAGGGAGAGCAAGCCGAGGGGATGTGACGGAAATCACACGTTTCCGGCAGGCGCCGGATACGAAAGTCCCATACCAGTTAAGCTCTTAAACGTCGATGAACATCATGCAGCCGGGAGCTTGTTTGAGCCGGCCTGCCGATCGAGAGATGCCGGTGGTCGGAATACGGGTGCATGGCCGAATGGTGAAGGTTGGGTTACAATAGGGATAAGGTTACTTGGAATTACGGAAAGGGGAGACGGACATGTTCGGCAAGGACGATGAGGCAGCTCTGCACCCGCTCGGCGACTCGGCGCTGCTGATCCGTTTCGGGGAACGGATCGAGCCGGGCTCGACCGGGAAAGTACGCGCGGCCGTTCGCAAGCTGGAAGCGAAGCCGTTTCCCGGTTTTATCGAAGCGGTGCCGTCATACGCCGCGCTGGCGGTTTACTACGATCCGTGGATCGTGTACCGGTCATTGCGCTACAAGCGGGCCGACGCGGAGGAAGCCGTGTATGAAGCCGTATGCGATACGGTCCGCTCGCTTCTTGCATCGCAATCGGTCGACGATGACGATGAGACGGACACCGTAGTGACGATTCCGGTCTGCTATGGGGGGAGCTACGGCCCGGATCTGGACGAATTGGCGGCATACCACCGCATTGGAGTAAAAGAAGCCGTTGCGCTGCATGCCGGAGCGGAATACACCGTAGCGATGATCGGATTCGCTCCGGGCTTTCCTTACTTGTCCGGACTGCCCGAACGGCTGGCGACCCCCCGTCGGGCAACGCCCAGAGGCGAGGTTCCGGCCGGCAGCGTAGGCATTGCCGGTAGTCAAGCGGGTATGTACTCGCTGAAAACGCCCGGAGGCTGGAATATTATCGGACGTACGCCGCTTCCGCTGTTTCGTCCGGACGCCGAGCGGCCTTCGCTGTTGCAAGCGGGAGATCGCGTAAGGTTCGAGCCCATTACGCCGGAACGGTTCGAGGAATTGGCGTCTTCCGCCGCACGGACGACTGACCTTGATGGCGCCGAGCGGAGAGGGGGACAGCTTGATCATGCAAAATCAAAGTAGCGCCTACGTGGTTAAGTCGGGCTTGTTCACGACTGTGCAGGATGACGGCCGCTTCGGCCATCAGCGCATCGGCGTGCCCGTCGGCGGCGCCATGGACGGCTATGCCCTGCGCGCGGCTAACGCGCTCGTCGGCAACGGCCCGCGCGCGGCCGCGCTCGAGCTGACGCTCGCCGGCTTCGCGCTGCGGCTGGACGCCGACGCGCTCGTCGCCGTCACCGGCGGCGGCTCCTCGCCGACCGTCGACGGCTGCCCGCTGCCCGCGTGGCGCGCCGTCTTCGTCCGCCGCGGCGCCGAGCTCGCCTTCGCGCCCGCCGCCTCCGGCTGCCGCGCCTACCTCGCGATCGCGGGCGGCTTCGCCGTGCCCGCCGTGCTCGGCAGCCGCGGCACGCACGTCCCGTCCCGGCTCGGCGGCCTGGACGGCCGCCCTCTGCGGGCGGGGGACGCGCTGCCTGTCGGCGCGCCGGAGCCAGCTGCCGCTGCGCTGCTCGCGAAGCTGCGCGGCGAGGCCGGGGACGCGGCTTGGGCGGCCCCCGCCTGGGGCGTCAGCCCGCACGCGCTGCCGGCTTACGACGACCATCCGGTCGTGCGGGTAACGCCGGGCCCCGAATACGAACGCTTCGCGCCGGACAGCCTGCGGCTGTTCCTCGCTTCGGCGTTCGTCGTCTCGTCCCGCTCCGACCGGATGGGCTACCGGCTGGACGGCCCGCGGCTGGAGTTGGCTGGCGCCGGGGCCGGAAGCCTGCTGTCGGAGCCGGTCACGGCCGGGACGGTTCAGGTGCCGCCGGACGGTTTGCCCGTCGTGCTTATGGCCGACAGACAGACGACGGGCGGCTATCCGCGCATCGCTCAAGTGTCCGAGGCGGATCTGCCTCTGCTGGCGCAGGCGAGGCCCGGAGCGCAAGTGCGATTCGAGCTGATCGGTCATGCCGAATCCCGGCAATGGCTGCTGGCCGTCCGGCTGGAGGAGCTCATGCTGCGGGCCGGCATCGGGATGCGGATGCGGGAGGAGACGGAGCGTTATGGATAAATCGGACAAACGTATCGACTTGAACTGCGATATCGGCGAAGGCTTCGGCGTATACCGGACCGGCGAGGACGAGCGGCTGCTCGATGTCGTGACGTCGGCGAATATAGCCTGCGGCTTTCATGCGGGCGATCCGGCGACGATGCTGCGGACCGTAAGGCTGTGCGCGGAGCGCGGCGTGGCGATCGGCGCGCATCCGGGGCTGCCGGACATGACAGGGTTCGGCCGGAGAGAGATGGCGATTTCGCCGCAGGAAGCTTACGAGATGACGGTATATCAGCTAGGGGCGCTGTACGGCTTCGTCCGGGCGGAAGGGGCCGTTATGCGGCATGTGAAGCCGCACGGGGCGCTTTACAATATGGCGGCTGCCGATGCCGGTCTGGCCGAAGCGATCGCGGAGGCGGTGCGGCGCGTGGACGCTGCGCTCGTTTTGGTCGGGCTCGCCGGAAGCGAGCTGGTCCGCGCCGGTGCGGCTGCGGGGCTGGCAACCGCCGCAGAAGCGTTCGCGGACCGGCGGTACCGGCAGGACGGCACGCTCGTGCCGAGGCGGGAGCCGGGAGCGATGATCGGAGACGCCGCCGAGGCGGTCGGCCAAGTGCTGCGTCTCGCCGCGGCGGGACAGGCGCAGACAGTGTGCGTACACGGTGACGGCCCGCATGCCCTCGAATTCGCTTCCCGGGTCCGGCAAGGATTGCAGCAGGCGGGATGGCGGCTTGCGCCGGTGGCGGGCGAAGCGTGACGTGCGGAGATTGGCCAGAGAACGCTCCTTCACTTTTTCATTGAGTTGGATTTTATAGGAAAACGAGGGGATTTCCGTTTGATGGCGATTTCCTTGCGGCAGCGCGGAACAATTACTTCCGTTATTTGAATCGAAGGGAAGCATAAGTTCCTCTAATACCGAGGGAAGGGCGTAAGAACAGCACGAACGGAACAATTTTTTCCTCTATCCGGGCAAAACGCTATTCAAACAACAATGTTACTGCCAATAAAGGAACTAATCCTTCCTCTACGCTCCATTTTACGGCTTTCCGAAGGGCATAACGGAACTTTTTGTTCCGCTTGCCTGGTTGGACAGTCTTTCATGCAGCGCCCCCTTGCGGGCCTTCCTATACGGGCTCCGGTCGATAATCCCCACACCGGTTACGGAAGCGCTTAGTTTGCCGCATAGGTGAAACGATGTCGGTTTATTAAAACCAGTGGGGGATATATGAATGATCGAATACCATGGGGAATTTTCAGCTATATAAAGCCTGAATTCGCTTATAGATACACTTTCGGCAATATCCTTCGACATCGGAAGCCTTCCAAATCCTTCATTAGTAACTATAGGATTTCCGGAATTGCGGGGGTAGCCTTCGGTTTATATGTATTGTACAAAGTTTTTACAAATGGATTTGGAAATTACCCTGGCTGCGGTGCCTGACAATATGTTTTTTTGCATTGCAATAAGACCAGACCTTTCCCTTCGCCTCAGGAGAATATCTTTATAAACATTCTTTCCCAAATGTTAGGCTTGATGAATCCAACGTCATCCCATATAATTGTAATGTTACCAAAATGGCAATGAAAATCGACTAAGGTGAGAGGAGGCGTACGGCATGCAAAACATGTTGTTTAACGGCAAAATCGAGGTGTACCGCTTTTAACCGAATACGGCCTAAACTTAACCTTCACCTGATGCGCGTGAATACATACATTCGACACAGGCACGATGCGGGTTATCGTGTTTTTTTGTTCCCTTTTTTCCGAGGTTTACGGGACTAATCCGCCGCTCGCGGCGTCCGGACGGGAATCCGGACCATTCTAAATAGGAGGTGAGACGATGAAAGCGCTCAGCATTGTTCAAGTCGGGTCGGTTTTGGCATCCAACAATCTAGAGGAGGTTTTCATCAATGAGTTACAAAAACGGAAAGGATTTTCTTCCGCCTAGCTTATTGAAGGAACTGCAAAATTACATTCAAGGCGAACTTGTCTATATTCCGAAAATCGAGCAAACCAGGGCCGGATGGGGCGAGAATAACGGAACGCGCAAGCTGATCGAGAAGCGCAACCGCGAAATTTACCAGATGTACAAAGGCGGCGCAAGCGTCATCGAGCTGATCCAGCGCTTCCATCTGTCCGAGGACAGCATCCGCAAAATTATCGTCAAGACCCGGGAACTCGTACAAAATGTGGCCAAATGAAAGCAGGACGTTTATCGTCTTGCTTTTTTTCTTTGCGGCGGAGATTTTTGCGCGGAAACGTTTGTATAATGAAACGAGACCTGACGGAGGGATGGCCGATGAAACGCGTTTTCGTGTACGGAACATTGATGACGGGAGAGGCGAACCATGGCATAGCGGCGCCTCATACGTTTTCCGTCGAGCCCGGCGCGGTGAGAGGAAGACTTTACAATGCCGGACCGTATCCGGCTCTAGTAGTCGAAGCGACGGGAAACGACGATGGCGGCAACGTCGTGCGAGGCGAATGGCTGACCGTGAGCGATGAGGGGCTTCCGGCGATGGATGCGCTCGAAGACTATTACGGCCCCGGCGATCCCCGAAACGACTACGATCGGGTGCATATCCGCGATATCGACGGCATTCGCCGCGGTTGGGCGTACGTCTGGCAAAATTCGAGGGGATGCGCGGAAATACGCTCCGGATTTTGGCGGGAGCGCGAATCAAACTTCTAGTACAACGGCTGGAATGAAATGCTATAATGAAGAGAATTGAAAGAATCATGTCGAAAGAACGGAGAGAACAACATGACGGGGAAAAAAATACTGCTTGCCGACGACGAAACGGCACTCCGCTTCCTGCTCACGGAAACGCTGGCGGACGAAGGCTACGCCATTACGGAAACCGAGGACGGACAGCAAGCGAAAGACAAGCTGCAGCAAGAGTCGTACGATCTGGTCATCCTCGATTATATGATGCCGGAGAAAACCGGGGTCGAAGTATGCGAATGGCTGCGCGGATCGGATTCGCCGAACCGCGACATTCCGGTCATTTTGCTGACCGCCAAGGCGCTCGAGAAAGACAAGGAAAAAGCGAAGGCGGCCGGCGTCACGTCCTACGTCGTCAAGCCGTTCAGTCCGCTCCAATTGATCGATATCGTGGGAAGCCTGCTCGGGGACGGCGAATAGTCGGGGAGAGGAACGGATCAGTATGCCGACCAAAATGAGAAGCATCGCATCGAACGTGTCTGTTTTGATTTTTACGACCATTTTGCTGTTCGCCGTCTTCGTGCTCGCTACCGGGTTGACGATGAACAACCATATCATAGAGGCCCGTGACAACCTCGAGCTGGAAATGCAGGACCAGGCGCTTGTCGAAAGCTTGTATAACGACTCGCAAACGGTCGTTTCCGACTTGAGGGCGTATTTGGCATTCGGCAGAGCCGATTTTTTGACCCAATTCCTCGCCATGAGGCAGACGTTCGATGCGAAGCTGAACGATATATCCGACCGATTCCAAAGCCGCGACTACGGAGAGAAATTTTCCAACGAATGGAACGCCATTCTTAAAGCGTGGGCAAGCTACCGACAATCGAGCGAAACGGTAATCGAGCTTAAAAAAAGCGGCAGCATGGAAGAAATCGAGAATATGTCGAAGACGACGACCACGTCCAACGTGAACGATATGAACCGCAATTTTCAGACGATCATGTCCTCGCAGAACGAATCCGTGCAGCGCTGGCTCGACGATAACCGGAAACGGACCGACATGCTGATCCTGCTGCCGATCCTCGTCGTTACGGGCGCCGCGATAGCCGGCGGGCTGCTAGTCGTTTATTTGCGCCGCAAGGTGATCGGCCCGATCGTTCAAGCCGACGCGGCCGTCAACCGGATTGCCGATGGCGAATATGTGCAGGTCGCGCTCAGCCACCGCAACGACGAGCTGGGGCGGCTCGAGCGCGGCATCAATTTCATGTCGGGCGAATTAAGACAGCGTCACGTCGCACTCAAGGAATCGAACAAAGAGCTGATCGACCAGCGCGACCTTCTGGAGGCGCAGAATGAAGAAATATCCGCCCAGCAGGTCGAGCAGCAGGAGATGCTGCTTAAGCTGACCGATCGGGAACGCGAGCTGGAGCTGATTACGACCTATCAGGAGAAGCTGACCGGCCACGTGGAAATCAAAGCGTTCCTGAACCATTCGGTCAAAGCGCTGCTGCAGGCGCTGCATCAGGATGCGGCCGTGCTTATCGCGGAGAATCCGGAGACGTCCGCTTTCGACGTCATTTACTCGTACGGATACCCGCAGGGCGCGCTCCCTTCTTCCTATAAAGAGTTGTTCGGACCGAGCATGCGCGTCCTGCACGAGAAGCAGGCCATCTACCGGAAGCGGCAGCTGAATGCGGACGAACGGGGCATTCACGGCGGCTATGACACCGCGCTGGACCAATACTATCCGCTTCTCGACGAATATTCGCACGTGATCGGCATGCTCCTCATTACGTCCTATGGGGCAAGCGAGGTGGACGACACGCTGCATCGGCTCACCAAAGGGCTCGTCCGGCAGTTCGCGCTCGCATTCCTGGCGCAGACGACGAACGAGGAGCGGCGCAAGCAGGCGTACTTGCTGGAAGAGCTGAACGAGGAGCTGTCCCAGGAGCGCGACAGCTTGCAGCAGCAGCGGGATCTCGTTAGGCGCATCATCGAATCGATTCACGAAGGCATGGTCATGTGCGACGGCGGCGGACGGATTCTGTTTTCCAATGAGCGCATGAACGAGATGTTCGGCTTCGACCGTTTCTCCGGATCGAATGTCCGGGATTTTTGCCGGCATCTGGAAGCGGGGGCTCCGGACAAATCGCAGCTGGGCGAATTCGCCGAGGCGGTCCTGAACGGAACGCTTGAGCAAGTGCAGGAACGGTTTACGCTGGCGCTCGAAGACGGACGCGAGGAGCATTTCGAGCTGTATGTCAACTCCATAACGGACCCGATCGAGAATACGCGCAGCTTCCTGTTCGTGTTCCGCGACCGCACCAATGAGGAAATGGCCGACGAGATGAAGAACGAGTTCATCAGCATCGTGTCGCACGAGCTGCGTACCCCGCTCGCGAGCGTTCTCGGCTTTATGGAAATTTTGCTGAACCGGGATATTCCGAAGGAAAAGCAGAAGAAATATATGGAGACGATTTACAAGGAAGCGAGCCGACTGTCCAACCTGATCAACGATTTCCTCGATCTTCAGCGGATGGAATCGGGCAAGCAGGCGTACCAGCACATTCCCGTCAACATGTCGGCGGTCGTGAGGGACGTCTCCGAGCAATGGCAGGGCAAGCAGGACCATCGCATCGACACGGCCATCGAGCCGGAAGTGTTCGTTACGGCCGATATCGACCGGATGACGCAGGTGATGCACAACTTGCTTAGCAATGCGGTGAAATATTCGCCGACCGCGGACCGAATCGCAGTCCGTGTCGCCAAGGACCGCGACTATGCGGTTATCGAGGTGCAGGATTTCGGTTTGGGTATTCCGGAGGACGCCAAGGAGAAGCTGTTCAACAAGTTTTATAGGGTGGACAACTCCGATCGCCGGCAAATCGGCGGCACCGGCCTCGGGCTCGCCATCGTCAAGGAAATCATCGAGTCCCACCACGGTACGTTGACGTTCGAGTCGGAGCTCGGCGTCGGCTCCACCTTCCGCATTCGGATGAAAACTTATCGCGCGACCGGGATGGGCGGCAAGGTCGTCATCGTGGAAGACGACGAGAACTTGTCCAAGCTCATTGCCGTCGCCTTCGAGAAGCTGAACGTATCGACCGTACAGCTGCGCAGTGCGGAGGATGCGGTTTTGTCGCTGCGGGAAACGACCGGGCCGGCTCCGCTTATTTGCATCGTCGATATCCAGCTGGACGGCAAGAAGCTGGGCTGGGATTTCATCGCCGAGCTGTTGCAGCATCCGGTATACCGCAACACCCCGGTCATCGTGTCGACCGTCCTGGAGCCGCCCAAGCATTTTCATGAGACGGATACGGGCAAATATTTGCGCAAGCCGTTCACGATCGACCGGCTGCTCGAGCTGGCAGCGAGCCTGATGGAGCCCGCCCAGAGCAATCCTACCGTCGTTTTTCCGGTTCAGGACCGGGAGGCGATCGCAACGAAGCTTGAAGAGAAAGGGATTCACGTGACCGATTTGAAGATCAAACGGGATATTATCGAAGTGGAAGTGAAGAAGCATGACTGATTCGCAGGAGCGGGACGGATTGGAGAAGCAGCGCAGAAACGAAAGGTTGTTGAAGGAAGGCAAAGCCCATTTCCTGGAGGAGCTGCACAAGCAGATTCACACGATGGAGCAAATGCTGTGCCGGATGGAGCAGGATTTCGAAGAAGAGCTTCCCGGACATTTTTACCGGTATGCCCACACGCTGAAGGGCAGCGCCCCCGTATTCGGCTTCGCCAGCGTGGGCGACGTCGCCGGGCTGCTCGCAGCCGAGTGGGAGTGGTCGCAGGAAGAGGCGAAGGCGGAGACGGCAGCGGCCTCCTCGGCGAGGCAAAGCGCGTTGAACAGCAAGGGCAGCCTGATGCAGCTGAAGATGGAATTGATCATTTTGCAGCGCCAGCTGCAGGTCAGCGATCAGAAGGAGCAAGGGGCGCGTACGCCGTTAATGGGACAGACCGGCAAGCTGCTCGTCGTCGACGACGACGATGTGCTGCGCTCGTTTCTCGTCCGCCGGTTCGAGCTGGACGGTTATATCGTTCACGAATCGGACTCCGTGGCCAAAGCCAAGCAGAAGCTGCGCGAGGATACGTACGACCTGATTTTGCTCGACCTGATGATGCATCCGCAGTCGGGCTACGAGTTGTTCGATTATTTGAAGGAAGACCCGACGCTGAAATGGATTCCATTGATCGTCCTGTCGGCACGGAACGACGTGCACGACAAAGTACGGTGCCTCATGCTCGGAGCGAACGATTACGTGACGAAGCCGTTTCAGTACGACGAACTGGCCGCGCGTATTTTCAGCCTGCTGTCCCGTACGAAAAATTTCGAGCAGCTCGCCTTTCGCGACCCGCTTACAGGCATATTCAACCGGCGCTATTTCGATCATCAGATCGAACAGGAGCTGCAGCGGATCGCCCGTTATCCGGCGCCGATTTCGATAGCGTTCATCGATATCGACCGGTTTAAGCATATTAACGATACGTACGGACATGCGATAGGCGATCTCGTGCTGCAGGGTCTGGCCCATTTGCTGCAGCAGCAGCTGCGCTCGACCGATTTTCTTGCCCGCTTCGGCGGTGAAGAGTTCATCGCGGTCATGCCGAATACGACGGGGGAGCAGGCAGCCCGCATCATGGAGGGAGTACTCCAGCTTACGCATCGTCAGCCGATAGCGCAATATGAGGGACAGCCGTTTTCGATTACATTTTCCTGCGGAGTTGCCGAATGGACGAAAGGGCTGCCTACGGCGCACTGGATCGCGCTCGCCGACGAAACGATGTATCGGGCGAAGCAGCAGGGACGCGATCGCGTGCTGATCGCCGGCGGCAAATCGGAGACGGCGGTGCTGTTCGCGCCGGAAGGCGAATTAAAGCCGAAACGGGTACTGGTCGCAGACGATGACGGCATTCTCCGCTCCATTCTCGCGTCCCGTCTGAAGAAGCTGTCGGTCCAGGTCGCCGAAGCGAAGGACGGGGAGGAAGCGTACCGCTATTTGCACGAACATGACGTCGATTTATGCATTTTGGACGGAGTCATGCCGAGAATGGACGGTTTCGAATTGTTGAAGAAGATGAAGGCGGATTCCGGCGAACGGTTAAGGAATACCCGCATATTGATGCTGTCCGGCAAAAAGCGCGAGGAGGACATCGCCCTAGCGTTGCAGCTCGGCGCCGACGAATACATGTCCAAGCCGTTTTCCCTTGTCGAGCTGGAGATGCGGGTGAATCATCTGCTCGGGATAAACGAGTGAATCCCGCATTGCGGCTCCTGCGTATAACAAGCCTCCGTCCCCGCTGTCGATGCGGCTCGGAGGTTGTTTCTTTCACGTACTTTCTTATCGGAACTATGCATTATTTTCCTATTTTTGTCGTCAATACCAGTCGTTTGATGGTAGAATAGCAGTATTGGGAGAGGGGTGATCATCACCAAGCGATGTTGAGATAGCCGACATATTGTTGAGGCGGGAATCGGCTATCCGGACGGAAGAAATCGGATTTTACAGACCGGAAGGGGAATGACATGATATTTGTAGGAGTAATGTTCGCCGTAGTAGCGGCTGTCATCTATTTGTTTTATGAAACGGTTTATGCCGAAGTGACGGAAACGAGAGTGGAATCCGAGCACGTAAACGGCGAGTTGAAAATCGTGCAAATTTCCGATTTGCATGGGCGGACCCGGTTCTGGACCGGCACGGTCGGCGAAATCGTCGATTCGCTGAAGCCGGACATCGTATGCGTGACCGGGGACTTGTTCAACCGGCTGGAGCAGTTGCCCGAGGTCGTGAAGGAGCTGTCGCGTCTCGATTGCGAGTATTTGTTTTTCGTCCCCGGCAATCATGAGTGGGAAGAGCGTTCCGGCTTCAGGCGCCGCAGATTTACGGAGGAGGAGCACATCCGCGTGCTGCGGGATATCGGCGTACGCAAGATGAGGGTGCTCGCCAACGAAGGCGAGTTGATCGAAGTGAAGCGGTCCAACGTTTATGTATACGGTTTCGACAATTCGAAGTACGGTCGGGAGCATCACACGCTTCCGAATGAAAATATCGACGGAGCGTTCCGGCTTACACTCGCCCATTCTCCCGGCATAGCGCGTTGGATGGACAAACGTTCCATCGGCTACGATTTGCTGCTGGCGGGGCATACCCATGGCGGACAAATCCGATTTTTCGGCAAAGCGATCGGACGTTACGGACGCCACCATACGGGACTGAAGGAAATGGCGCCCAAGCGGTACATGTATATCAATCGGGGCCTCGGGACGATTCACCTCCCGTTCCGCATAGGCTGTCGACCGGAGATCGCTCTCATCCGGGTCGTCGGCGCGAGATAGTGTCCGCATTTCCGGCAGCGGACCGGGAAGTTGGAATCGCTACTTTCGTTCTGGTACAATCGAGAGAAGAGGAGGCGACATGGGATGGAGAAAAAATGGTTCACGTTGGAGGAAGCGAATGCGCTGCTCCCGAAAATTCGCGAAGAAATCGACGAACTGCAATCGATCAAGCGGGAATTCGAGAAACGTTACCTGCGCCTGAAGCTACTGAAGGAGCGGGCGGGGAAACCGCGTCCGGAGGAGCCGGATCCGTTTTTTACGCTGGAAAGCGAGCTGGAGTTTATGCAAATCGAAGCTCGCACGCTCGTCCAAAGCATTCATATGAAGGGCGCTCAGCTGAAAGACCTCGACATGGGGCTGGTCGACTTTCCGTCGTTGCGAGACGGCGAAGAGGTGCTGCTGTGCTGGCGGCTCGGGGAAGAATCGATCGCCTATTGGCACGGGCTGAGCGAAGGGTTTATCGGAAGAAAGCTGATCGATTAGTGCAACCGGTTGTATGAATGAGGGGAACGAACTTACACATGGACAAGATGGTTAGATGGATCGTTTCGACCGCGCTTGTGCTCGTCTGCGCGTTCGTTTTGGTTGCCCCGAATACGGCATCCGCGCATGCGGTGCTGACGAAGGCGGTGCCGGAGGCGAACAGCCAGATGAACGCGGCGCCTGAGCGAATCGAATTGACGTTCAACGAGCGGCTGGAGTCGGAGCTCCACTATATTAAAGTATACGATGAAATCGGCAGAGTCATATCCGACCGGAAAGCGACGATGTCGAGCGATCAGAAGGTTATGACGCTCGAGCTGCCGAAGCTGGGCAACGGGCGTTTTACGGTGACGTACCACGTCATTTCCGCGGACGGGCATCCGGTCGAAGGGACGTATGTGCTGTCGATCGGCCCCGGCTCCGAGGGCGGCCTGGTCGCCGATTCTTCGTCGCTGCACAGCGGGCATCAGCTGTCGGCGGATATGAGCGTATACGATATTTTGAAATATATATCCCGGATCGCCTATTATTTCGGACTGTTGGCCGTTGTGGGCTGGGTGCTCTGGGGAGCTTTCGCCGGTTTGCAGCGTTCCTCCATCGGGGAGCATTACCGGAACGGGCTGCTTGGCGTTCAGCGCACCCACTTTTTGGCATTGATCGCTTTTGTCTATTTCCACTACCAGGATTTGCTCGGCGATCAAGGCTTGGGAGAGCTGGTCGGGCTGTTCACCGGCACGTGGGTCGGCCGTTCCTGGCTGGCTGCGTTCGTTCTGGCGCTGATCGGCTTTGCGCTGCTGGGCCGCTCGAAAGCGGGCGACTTCATCTGGATCGGTTTGCTGCTGCTCGCGAAAAGCGTAAACGGGCACGCGATGGGACACGATCCGCAATGGATTACCGTGCCGCTCGACTTTATCCATTTGCTCGGGGCGGCCGTATGGGTAGGCGGTCTGCTGCTGATCGTGCCGCTGTGGAAGAAGAATCGGACTTGGATAGACGGATTTTTGCCGAGGTTTTCCAATGCGGCGCTAGTCTCGATCATCGCGCTCGTGTTGTCGGGTACGGCGATGACGCTTATTTATTTGCCCGGTCTCAACTATTTATTGTATTCCCAATGGGGCAAGCTGCTTATTGCCAAAGTCGTATTCGTCGTCATCGTGATTTTGCTCGGGCTGGGCGTCCGGCTGGCGATGAGAAAGCGCAAGGAGAACGACGTGCGCGACATGGTGCGGATGGACTTCGCCGCCATGGGCATTATCGTCGTGCTCGTCGGGCTGCTTACCTTCATCAGCCCGGTTCCGCCGAATGAGCCGATGTATTGGCACGTGATGGGCGAGAAGGTGCATATGACCGTGCAAGTGACCCCGAAGGTGCCGGGAGACAATCAATTCCGGGTCGACGTCTGGCTGCCGAAGGAGCTCGGCGAGCCGAAGCGGGTGCAGCTGAGGCTGCAGGATTTGGACAAGCCGGATATCGCGCCGATCGACGTTCCGCTGACGGAGCATAAGAACGATACTCAGGATGCGGCCTTTACCGCCGACGAGACGTTCGGGCAATTCAGCTACAAATCCGACGGTCCGTTCATACCGTTCCCCGGGAAGTGGAAGCTCGAATTCCGCGTCCTAGACAAAAACGACGACGAGACGGTGTACACCGAGGAGACGCGAGTGTATTAGGTAACGGCGGGACGGGGCGCCGGTTCAACGAAAACGAAGCATTCCTTTTTACCGCGAGAGCCGACGAAGACGGGCTCCCTGCCGGATACGCGAACGACGCGCTCCGGCAAGGGAGCTTTTTTTGGAGAGAGGGTTGCTTCACTTTAGGGGGAACAAACGAGGAGGTGTCGTGATGTCGCTCCGGCGATATAAGCTGCTTACCATTCTTCTGCCGGCGGTCGTGATCGGCGGCTTCGAGCTAATCCGGCATGAGCTGCTGCTCCATTATTTGTCGATGGAAGTCGGGAATTTCTATATCATCATTTTGACGCTGCTGCTGTCGTACTGGTTCTCGACGTGGATGTTCCGCAAAATTCAGAGCATGAACCAGACGATCGCCGAGGAGCAGTCGCGGACCGCCGTTTACGAGGAGCGCGAACGGCTGGCTCGCGAACTGCACGACAATATCGCGCAAATGCTGTTTTTCCTGAACGTCCAGCTGAAGCAGGGGAAGACGGAGGAGGCGCGGTCGGTCGTATCGGAAATCGATCATCATCTGCGCCAGGCGATTTTCAACTTGCGATCGCTGCCGGAGGACGGCGTATCGTTTCCCGAACGGTTGGATCGCTGGCTGCGCGAATGGAGCGTCATCTCCGGCGTCGAGGTGGAGCGGCGGGGAGAGTGGGCGGACGGAATATTCGATTCGTCCGAAGAGGTCCAGCTGTTCGCCATCGTGCAGGAAGCGTTCACGAACATTCGCAAGCATTCGCAGGCGGACCGCGCCGTGCTGGACTGGGAATGCGGGGCGGCGGGAGATTGGGCGCTCACCGTCAGAGACAACGGCACGGGCATCCGGCCTCCTGCTACGGGCGCGAGCAAATACGGCATTTCCATGATGCGGAAGCGCGCCGCCGAGCTTGGGGCGGTACTGCATGTACGTCCGATCGAGGACGGCGGAACGGAACTCAGAATCGAAGGCCGAAAGGAAGGAAAACCATGACGCCGTATCGCGTATTGATAGCCGACGACCATCCGCTCGCCCGCAAAGCGATTCGCAGCTTGCTGGATGAGGATGCGCTGTTCGAGACGATCGGGGAAGCGTCGCGCGGCGAGGAGGCCGTCGCTTTATGCGGCAATCTGCAGCCGGATCTCGTGCTGATGGACATCAACATGCCGGACATTAGCGGGCTCGAGGCGACCCGGCGCATCAAGCAGCTGCACCCCCATATTCGCATCGTCATGCTTACCGTATCCGACCATGTGGCGGATTTGTTCACCGCGATCCAATTCGGGGCCCAAGGCTATTTGCTTAAAAATATGGATCCCGACGACTGGATGCACTATTTGCGCGCGCTGCTCGACGACAATTCGGCCGTGTCCCGGCAAATGGCGGACAAGCTGTTCCAGCATTTCCGCGGCGGCGGTACCGGAGCGTCTCCCTCCGAGCCGGATTCCAGCGTGCTTACGCCCCGTGAACGGGAGCTGATCGCCTGCGTGGCCGCCGGGGATACGAACCGGCAAATCGCCGAGCGTCTCGTGATCGCCGAGAACACGGTGAAAAATCATATCAAAAATATTTTGGACAAGCTGAATTTGGAAAACCGGGTCCAGCTGACCGCTTACGCCGTAAGGCAAGGCTTGACACATATCGGTCAAAAACGCGGGGAAAAATAGCCCGGTCGAGTCATTCTCACAGCCCGGCTTTTTCGTTACAGTGATACGTGGAGACAAACTCGACAAAAGGGGCTGAACCGAAATGAGAAAAACAGGAACGCTGCTCGCCGTCTGCCTGATCGCGATGATGATGTTCGCAGGCATCGCGAGTGCTCACGTAACCGTGCTTCCGAACGAATCGACGCAAGGCAAATACGAAGTATTTACGCTGCGCGTGCCGACGGAGAAAGAAATCGCCACCGTGAAGGTGGAAGTGAAATTCCCGGCAGGCGTAACCGTATCGCGCTTCGAGCCGAAATTCGGCTGGAAATACGACGTAACGAAGGACGGCTCGGGGAAAATTACGAGCGTTGTCTGGACGGCGACGGGCGAAGGCTTCGGCGCGACGGAGTTCGGCGAATTCAAAATGTCCGGCAAAGTGGAAAATGACGCCAAGGATTTGTCGTGGAAATCTTACCAAACGTACAAGGACGGCAGCGTGGTCGAATGGGTAGGCGCGGAAGGCTCAGACAAACCGGCCTCGGTGACGAAAATAAAAGCGGCGCCGAAGGGCGCGGATTCGCACGGTCACGATACCGGCGCGGCAGCGCCGGCCGACGACTCCCATACCGGCGAGTCCAAGACGCCGCTCTATCTCTCGATCGCGGCTGTCGTATTGGGCGCGTTGGCGTTGATCGTGTCGCTGCTGAAGAAAGCGAAGTAAGAGCATAAGGTCGGCATAGGCAGGAAACGTCTTTCGGAAGCGAATGCTTCCGGGGGACGTTTCTTTTGTTTTGACGCCAAAAACCAATCACGAATAAACCGGTTGTCGTTTCTTGGTCAACAAGCAGAAAAGGCTCCTATTCGGCTCATAAAATTACGTGCAAGGAGTCAATAGCACATAAGAATTTGGAGCTGACGTCCTGTAACATATAAAGTATCGCGACAATGGAAATGTAAGCGCATTTATAAGGAGCGATATGAGGATAAAGGGAGATGAGGTCGAATGGGTTTCATCAGGAAATGTTCGGGGGAAGGCGGGATGAAGACGTTTCTGGCGCTCGCTATTGTCGCCTTGCTGGCTGCCTGCACCGGCAATGGCGGCGAGAAGCAAGAAGCCGGCAGCGACGGAAAAAAAGAAGGGGAACCGTCGCTGCCGGCAGGGACTGCCGCGAAATCGGAGCCGGTTATGCTGACGTTTTTCGAGCCTTCCACCGGCCAATCGCGGGAATTGTTCATGGAACAGTATGGAAACGCGATCGAGAAGAAGTTTCCGCATGTGAATACGAATTTTGTTCATATTACGCCAAAAGACGGGGGCGGATATATTCTGCTGCCGGACTTATTGGCCTCCGGAACGCATATCGATGTCGTCTTCTCTTCCATCGGGGCGATCCACAGCCGATTCATCGATTACCAGCTGCAATCGGACATTACCGATCTGATTACGAAATACAAGTACGACTTATCCCGTCTCGATGATACGGCAGTCGGGCTTATGAGGGAGATCGCGGGCGGCGGCATATATGGCCTCCCGGTTACGAATAATCCCGGTGTGCTCGTCTACAACCGGGACTTGTTCGACAAGTTCGGGGTGCCGTATCCGAGGGACGGGATGACTTGGGATGAGACCTACGATATCGCCAAGAAGATGACCAGAACGGATGGCGGCGTGAACTACCGCGGCTTCGTCACATCTTTCAGCCATATCGCTCTAATGAACCAGCTGTCGGCCAATTTCGTCGATCGCGCTACGTTCAAGCCGCTATTGTCCACGGATGACAAATGGAAAAAGCATGCGGACAACCTGGTCCGGTTTTTCCAGATCCCGGGCAACGAGGTGAAAGGCACGAATCTTGCGCAGATGAACAAATGGTTCATTGAGGAGCGGATTGCCGCAATGTATGCGACACAGGTATGGTTGTCGCCGTCCGATCCGCTCAACCTGGTGAACTGGGATTTGGCGAGCTTGCCCGAGTACGGCGATTTGCGAGGCATCGGTTCGCAGCCGTACCCGACATACTTCAACATTACGAACATGGCCAAGGGCACGGCCCGGGATACCGCCTTCCAGGTCATTGCCTGGCTGACCAGCGACGAATATCAATTGGCGAAATCGAAAGAAGGCGTGCTGCCGATGGTCAAAAGCCCGGAAATTCGCACCGCGTTCGGCTCGAACATGCCTTTTCTGAAAGGGCGAAACGTCAAGGCGCTGATGCCGGCCAAGCCGGCCGCAGCCAGTGTATGGACGAAGTATACGCCGGTCGCGAACGCAGCTATGCTGGAGCAGTTGGATAAAGTGCTTCAGGGGCAGATCGATGTGAACGCGGCGATGAGACAGGCGGCGGAAGCCGTCGAGAAGAAGGTTGCCGAAGACAAGGCCAAGTAAGTCGCCGCTGCGTAATATCGTTGCGTAATCCCACGTACCTCTACCTGCATGCAGGTTGCGCCGATACGGAAGAAGGCGACCGACAAGGCGAATTGCTGCCTTGCGGTCGCCTTCTCAAATAAATGGAATGCGTTATAATAAGAGATACACTTACTTCTATTTCGGTATGGAAACGGATGAAGCAGCCTATGAAATGGCTCCGCATGTACACCGGCAAAAAATACTGGTTTAAGATGCTCATTTCGATCGCTCTGCTGTCGATTGTCGTAGTAGTCCTTTCCTCGACGGCGTTATTTTACAAATCGCGGAATACGCTGCTGAATATGCAGCATGAGTCCAACCGGAAGATGCTGGAGCAGGTCAGCTACAACGTCGATTTCACCGATCGGATGCTGACGAATCTGATTACTTCGACTTACTTCGATGCGCGTACCGCCTATCTGCTCGAAACGGCGCAGCCGGAGGAGTTCAAGCTGTATGCCAGCATCATGTCGTTCGAGAAGCTGCAGAGCTCGGTCCCGCTGCTGCAGTCGATTACCGTCTACAATTCCCGCAACGGCTGCTATTATTACTATTCCGAAGCGAAGGTGCTCAACTGCAGGGACGATGGCGTGGACGGCAAGCTGGACCGTTACTTGATGGGGGCGGACAGCGTGCCCAAGCTGCAGTTGGTGCCGATTTATTATGGCGAATCCGATCGCCGGATCAGCCATTTTTCGTTTTTTATGTACAGCAACGCAGCAGGTACGTTATTCGGCTCGGGCAGCAGCGCGCTCATCTTCAATATTAAACCGGAATGGCTGTTCGCCAACGTGTCCGAGATCAACCGGTTGACCGAGTATTCGGACAGTCATCTGCTCATTATCGACGGCAGCGGCAACATCGTGAACGACTTGTCCGGGAGCGGTTCATGGAACAGGCTGCGGGATCGGATCGAAGCGAGGAGGCAGAGCGACGGGGGCTCGCGTTCATTTATCGACAATAGCGACGGCCTTTCCAGTCTTGTTACCTATGTGCCCTCGCCAAACAACGACTGGACGATCGTCAGCGTTCAGCCCTACGATGCGGTATTTCAAGTAATCCGCGAAATGAAGGCGTTTGCAATGGTAGCGGTAGCGGTCGTTCTGCTGCTCACCGCCGCAAGCTCGGCGCTGCTCGCATCGCGGCTGTACAATCCGGTATCCGGCATTCTTCGCCTGATCCGCAAAGATCCCGAGCTGGACGGAACGCCTGTGTCCGGCAATCGCGACGAGTTCGGCGTCATCTCGACGGTATTGGAGCGGACGATGAGCGAGATGCGATCGCTCAAGCAGAAGCAGGATTCGCAAAGCGGCATTTTGCGCGGATATTACGTTCGTCAGCTGCTGCTCGACAGTCCCCACGTCTCGCCCCTCGATGCGGCCGACAAGCTGAACGTCGGTGCCGAACGCGGTCTAAGTTATGCGATTTGCATGTTCAAGCTGGATGACTACGCCGATTTTTTGCGGGACAACAGTCCGGAAGACCGGCGTCTGTATACGTTCTCCATCGGCAATATTATGCAGGAGATCGTCTCGAAGTCGATGTCCGGCGATGTGATCGATGCGGGAGGAGATCATTTCGTAGCACTTCTGTACGGTGATCGTGCGGACGACGATCTCGACGCGCAAATTAGCCGACTGTCCACGGATGTGCAGGAAACGGTAATGAGGTACTACAAGCTTTCCCTTACGGCCGTATACGGCGATCCCGTGTCGGATTGCCGGCAAATTTCCCGGCTGTACAAGACCGTGGAAGATTATGCGAAGTACAGATTCGTCTACGGCAAACAATCGGTCATCACACCGGCGCTTCTTCGCCTGAGCGAAGAGAAGGAGTCGGACGGCGTTCCTCCCGAGCCGGAGAAGAGCTGGATCGCCGCGATTCGGGCACAGGACGGGAACGATGGCGACAGCGCTAGATGCTTAACGGAGCTGTTCGAATATATCGCCCGATGCCGATACGATCAAATGATCAATGCCTTGCTTGCTTTGGCGGCAAGCGCCACTCACGCGAAACGCTCGGCTTCGGGCGATGCGGATTCGACCGATTTGCGCTCGGTATACAAGCTTATTCTCGAGAAGGAGACGCTCGGGGAAGTGTACGAATTGTTTATTTCGCTGTTTCACACAAGCGCTCCATACGACTCGCATGGGACCACGGACGGCACGAAGCGGCAATTGCTTATCGGTACGATCAAGCATATCGTGGAAGCGCGATATACGGACCCGTCCTTATGTCTGCAAAGCATCGCCGACATGGTGAATTTGTCTTCTTCCTACGTAGGCAAGCAGTTCCGGGACGAGGAGGCGATGTCCGTCGCCAAATATATTACCGCGGTCCGGATGAAGCACGCCGCGCATCTGCTCGAACGGACGGATTCGAGCATCAATACGGTGATGGAGAAGGTCGGCATCGTCAATCAAAGCTATTTTTTCAAGCTGTTCAAGCAGCAGTTCAGCCTTACCCCGAACGAGTACAAGATGCAATACACCGGCAAAAACGAATAGGCGCGCAATCGGGTCGCTCGCGGCGCGAAAGCGCGTCTATTCGCTTTTGCCGGCCGCATTCCTCGGTCTATGCGGGTAGTACAGTCCGATTTTACAGTTGCAAAAGCTTATTTTTGCACTCCGATTCCGTTTTTTGCAGTTTTCCCGTTCGCTAGCCCGGATTATGATGTAAGCGTATTCGACACATCATCCGTTCGATAACGGAGAAACAGATTGAAAGGGAGGTTGAATGTTCGGCATGAGAAAACAAAGAGCGGCATGGTTAACGGCCTTAACGGCCGTAGCGCTTCTCGCCGGCGGTTGTACGAAGGCGGATAAATCCGGAATCGGGGAAGGAAACGGCACGGAACCGGCGCTTGAGCTATCCTGGTTCATTGACGGCGATGCGGGAAGCTTGTTGCCGGATAAGCCGGAGGATGACTTCGTCAAGAAAGCGATCGAGCAGAAGTTCAATGTCCGTCTGAAAGTTCAGAGCTATCCGGCGGGCGCCGATTACGACAACAAGCTGACGGTGGCACTGGCCAGCGGGAACAGTCCGGATCTGTTCATCGCGAGCGGGATTCTTTCGCAGAAGCTGGTTCAGGACGGACTGATCGCGAAGATGGCTCCGTTCGTATCCAAGGCGACGATGCCAAACTATTACAAGTTTTGGAACACGAACGAGTCGGAGATGAAATCTTATCAAGTGGAAGGAGATTTCTACCGCGCTCCTCTGCCGTATAAGAAAACGTTAGAGCTGGCGTACTACATCCGCAAAGATTGGCTCGACAAGTTCTCGCTGCCGGTGCCGAAAACGTATGACGAAATGCTGGAGGCGATGCGCAAGTTCAGCTACGACGATCCGGACGGCAACGGCAAGAAGGATACGTATGGCTTTACGACGAACGGCAATGGAAAGTCGCTGGCGCTGGCATTTCCGCAATGGCGGAAAAATGGTCTCTATGCAGGCTATTTCGTCGAAAACGACCAGTTTTTCGATACCCAGACCGATCCCCGCGTGGCCAAGGTCGTAGACGATACGCTGCAGATGATCAAAGACGGCCTGGTGGATCCGGATTGGTTCTTGAACAAGGCGGAGCAAGTGACGGATAAAGCGGTGCAGGGCAGAGTGGGCATTGTATACAGCGCGGACGTGAACTTTGCGCTGGACAGCAGCCCGAACAGCGTGCAAAACAAGACGAAGGCGTTAAATCCGAAAGCCGATTGGGTGCCGTTCAATCCGTACCCGGATAAGCCGTTCTGGACCGAGAACGAAGCGGGATATCCGTTCCTGTTCAGCAAGAGGACGGCGGAGCAAAATCCGGCGAAAATCCGCAAAACGGTGGAAATCCTCGACTGGCTCGCCGGCGAGGAAGGTTTTCTGCTGACGCGCTACGGGCTGAACGGCAAGCATTATACGAAGGAAGGCTCCAAGCTGACGCTGAATAAGGAAGCCTACTTGAAAGAGATCGTCCAGAAGGGCAATTTCCTCTCGATATACGACTTCTTCTCCCCGCCGGCGCCGGAAACGTTCGGACTGGCCGTTTATGACCCGGACCAGACGCCGCGCGACCGGGAAATATTGTCCTTTATTCGCAGCGGCTTCAAATACGTGCCGAGCGTCGGCGCCAGCACGACCCCGCCTCCGGGCGTCAATCTTGGCGAGATGCGGACGAAAATGTCGGAATATCATGCGAGGATGCTGTTCGAGGACAAATCGAGCTCCAATTGGCCGAAATACCGCGAGGAGATCATGATCAAATACAAAGCGAAGGACATTTTCGAAGCGTACGCCAGCCAGATCGGCGAAGCGCGCGGAAAGAAAATAACATTTAACGCCGGCAATTGAACCGGCTTGCCGGACATCGGGCAACCGGCTCCCGTTGCGGGGACGGGTGCCTCCGACAGCACCTACATAAAGGAGCTCGGCTCATGCACAACAAGACGAAGTTGACGATGAACAACCTTAAGGCGGATGCGGACAGGCGTCCGTCGGCGATCTGGAAGAGCGTCGCGCGCAGCCGTTGGTTTTACGCGATGATGCTGCCCGGGGTGCTGTATTATGTAGTCTTCTGTTATTTGCCGATGGGCGGGCTGCTGGTCGCCTTCAAAGACTACAACTTGTTCAAAGGCATATGGGAAAGTCCGTGGGCGGGGTTCGACCATTTCCGGACGGTGTTCCAATCGCCGGATTTTCCGGTCATTTTCCGCAATACGCTGATCATCAGCGTCTACCGCATTTTGTTCAATATGGTTCCGGACGTCGCGCTGGCGCTTATGTTCAACGAGATCCGCCTCGTCTGGTTCAAACGTCTCGTGCAGACGATTACATACGGACCGCATTTTTTGTCCTGGGTGATCGTGTACGGGCTTGTATTCGCTTTTTTCGCTCCCGGTTCCGGGTTCGTCACCACGTTTATTCGCGATACGTGGGGGTTCAGTCCGAACGTGCTGACCGAGCCCGGGCTGTTCCGTCCGTTATTGCTCGTAAGCGACTTGTGGAAAAATACGGGATTCGGCGCGATCATTTATTTGGCCGCCATGGCAAGCATCAATCCCGAGCTGTATGAAGCCGCCGAAGCGGACGGCGCTGGGAGATGGCGGAAGATGTGGCATATTACGCTGCCGGGCATCCGTTCGGTGTTCGTGCTGCTGCTCATTCTCCGGCTCGGCCATATTCTCGACGCGGGCTTCGAGCAAGTATACATTTTCTTGAATTCGCGCGTTTATGGAGTCGGAGATATTATCGACACGTGGGTGTTCCGGAGGGGATTGGAGCAGCTCGACTACAGCGTTGCGGCCGCTACCGGGTTTTTCAAATCCGCAATCGGCTTCGTGCTGGTGCTCGGCGCCAACCGGTTGGCCAAAAAGCTTGGAGGTGACGGCATATGGTAACGAAAAGGAGGACGGGGCCGATTGCGAAGTCGAATGCCGACCGGATGGTCGACGCCGTCTTCTATGCGTTCCTTTCCTTGTTTGCCCTAAGCACGCTGTTCCCGCTTTATTATGTAATCGTCATGTCGATTACGCCCTATACGGAAGTGATGCGAAGCGGGGGCTTCGTCATGTTCCCGCGGCAGGTGACGTTCGATGCATATAAAGAGATTTTCTCGAGCGGACGCATTCCGCAGGCGTTGAAAATTACGGTTACGGTTACGTTCGTCGGAACGGCTCTCAATCTGTTCGCGACTTCGCTGCTCGCTTATGCGCTGTCCAAGAAGACGGTTCCGGGCCGGAGCGCGCTGCTTCTCGGAATCGTATTCACGATGCTGTTCAGCGGAGGGATGATTCCGACCTATTTGGTCGTACGCGCGGTAGGACTGGTGGACACGATTTGGGCGCTCATCCTGCCCGGGCTCGTATCGACGTTCAACATGCTGATCATGAAAACCTACTTCGAAGGATTGCCGCATGAAATCGAGGAGGCGGCCAAGGTGGACGGCTGCGGCGACCTGCGCACGCTATTCCGGATCGTGCTGCCGTTATCGACGCCGATTTTCGCCACGATGGGACTGTTTTACGGCGTCGGGCATTGGAACGCTTATTTTGCCGGCATTATGTATTTGAACGATAAAAGACTTTACCCGCTCCAGGTCGTGCTGCAGAACATGATCCGTTCCCCGGACGTCAGCCAGGAGCTGGAAATCCGCAACCCGATGCTGGTCGCCCAGCTTCCTCCCGAGACCATCAAGATGGCGACGGTCGTCGTAGCGATACTGCCGATTTTGCTCGTCTACCCGTTTCTGCAAAAGTACTTTATCAAAGGTATGCTGATCGGAGCGATCAAAGGGTAGCCAAGAGGAGGAATTCGCGTGCTGGGACGGACAGGTTGGATTCGAAAAGGTCCTTTAGGCGCCATGCCGGCGATGGCAGCGCTGCTTGTCATTTGTTTATTGTTCGGGTGCTTCCCTGTGTATGCTTCGGCTGCCGGGGAGGAAAATTTGGTGAAAAATCCGGGCTTCGAGAACGGAAGCGCCGGTCCGGGCGATTGGTCCCGCGGCGCCGCCGGTACTTGGGAGTGGGACGGCACCGTCAGCCGCAGCGGTTCCCGTTCGGCGAAGCTTACGACACAGGGAAGTACGGACATCGCTTTCTTCTCCCAGCAGTATATTCCGGTTCAGGCGGGACGCTTGTACGAGCTCGGCAGCTACTACAAGCCGCAAAACGTAACCGGTCGCGCCTTTATTTTGCTGGCCTGGTATTCGGCGCCGAACGCTTCCGGATTTATTTCGCAAAAGCTGTTGGACGTGGACCGCTCCGTTGCGGATTGGTCGAAGGCGGTCATGCAGGAATATGCCCCCGCCAACGCCGCGTACGCTCATGTCGCCGTTCATATGCGCGGCGGAGCGGGCACGATCTTGTATGACGACGTGTCGCTGCATCGGGTCATTCGCCAATCCGCGATCGATCCGACCGAGGCCGTCTTCGACAAGAACGTCCAGCGCCGTGAGGATATCGCCGTACAGGTGACGGCCAACGGCAACAGCTTGGAAGCCATTCGCTTCGGAAGCGATGTTTTGCAGCCGGCCACCGATTATGAGACGGCTAACGGACGGGTCGTGCTGAAGAAGGAGTACTTGTCGCAATTGCCCGATGAGATGGCGGCGCTGTCGTTTTCGTTTAACGAAGCGGGAGATCGGCAGTTGAAGCTGACGGTTATCGATTCGACCTATTTGAGCATCCCGTCCTTGCAATATTACAAGCATGTTCCGACACCGCAGCCCGTGACGGTGACGTTGTCCGCGTACGCTCCCCTGTTGACCGGACTGCGGCTCGACGGCAATCCGCTTACGGAGGGAGAGGCTTACTCCGTATCGGGGTCGGGCAAGGAGGTCGCCTTCAAGGAAACGTATTTGACCGCGTTGACGCCGCAAACGTACGTTGTACGCTTCGAATTCGCGAACGGCTTCGCCGCATCCATGACCGTAACGGTGCGGGAAATACGGAACAGCAAAACCCGCAGCACGATCTATACGCCGGATAAGGTGCAGGCTGCCAGAAGCAACGCGGCGACTTACGGCTGGGCGGGCGGATTGCGCGACGCCGCAGTAGCCAGAGCCGAAGCTTATTTCCAGTCGCCCGGCTATGCGGCCGAAGGATACGATTTCTTATGGAAGACGATCCCTCCGCAGACGCTCCCCCGCAGCTATGCGGTCAACGAGAAGATGGGCAGCCCGGTTACCGGAAAGGATATCGATCGGTTCGGAGCGTATCCGTATCGGGGCGACCCGATCAATCAGCCATGGAAAATCGTCGATCCGAGCAGCGGATACACGTTCCCGACGAACGATTTCGGCGCCTATTACAAGAGCGGCTTGGATGACGGCGGCATTTTCCGGCCCGAACTGGCCGACCGCAGCCTGCTGGTCAATACGCTGTATCCCGAGAAAGGGCCTCTCTGGGGTGTCGACGACGGCTTCGGCTGGGTGGACGCCGGCGGGAACCGGTACACATTTATCGCTTATTATGTTCACCGGTTCGTCTGGTACGGGGAAGGGAACGCCTTTGTCGTCGATGCGCTGCGGTCGATGAGAGACGCGTATTTGTATACGGGCGAAGCGAAATACGCGCGGGCCGGTCTCGTCCTGCTCGACCGCATTGCCGACGTGTACCCGAGCCTGGACACCTCGGTATATAAAGTCGATTACCTCCATAACGGCGCGGAAGGGAAAGGGAAGGCGGTCGGCGCCATTTGGGAAACGTTCCTGACCAAAGAAATGCTCCGTGCCTACGACGCCTTCTTCCCGGCGCGGAACGATCCGCAACTGGTCATCTATTTGCAGCAAAAAGCGGCCGAGCACGGTCTCGACAATCCGAAAAACAACGGGGCGGCCATTGCGCTGAACATTGAGGACGGCATCGTGCGCCAAACGTATCCGGGGGTCCGATCCGGAACCGTTCTCGGGAATACCGGCATGCATCAAAGCGCGCTGGCGATGGCGGCCGTCGTGCTCGACACGCTTCCGGAGACGAAGGAATGGCTGGATTTTACGTTTAAAGCCGGGGGAGCGCTGTACAATCCGGCCCGCGTAACGGGCGGCAATGTTCTCCCTTCTCTCGTGAACCGGGTCGATCGCGACGGCCATGCCGACGAGGCTTCGCCGGAATACAACTCGTATTGGCTGGACCAGTATCGTACGACGGCGGATATTTTGCAGGGCTACGATCTGTATCCGGGGGCCGATTTATACGAAAATGCCAAATTCAAAACGATGTTCGGCAGCCATCTCCCGCTCGTGCTTAGCGATCGGTACATGCCGACGATCGGGGATTCGGGCCGAACGGGAAATCCGGCGGTTTGGCTGAACATCGAGCATTTCGTCAAAGCGTTCAAGGCGTTCGGCGATCCGGAATTCGCGCAGGCCGCTTATTTCCTGAACGGAAACAGCACCGCGGGCATCCATGAGGATATTTTCTCGACCGATCCGGAAAGCGTGTCGACGGAAATCGCCGCCGCGATCGCAACGCACGGAACGTTGAATCCCGACAGCACGAACTTGACGGGCTACGGCTTCACGGCGCTCCGCGACGGCGTCGGGACGGAGCAGACGCTGCGCGATTTGTGGATGTATTACGGGAGGACGATATACCATGGCCATCGGGATACGCTGAATATCGGGCTTCACGCGTTCGGTCTCGACTTGTCGCCCGATCTAGGTTATCCGGAGTTTACGGACAGCAAGGATATGCACCGTTTCCAATGGGTGCGCAATACGGTCAGCCACAACACGGTCGTCGTGGACCGTTCCCAGCAGCAGCCCCAATGGGTGTCGACACCGCTGCATTTCGACGATGGAGATCGGGTGAAGCTGATCGATGTGAGGGCTTCGGACGTTTATCCGCAAACGGAAACGTACCGGCGCACCACAGCCACAATCAAGGTAGACGACGAACATTCTTATTCGGTCGACCTGTTCCGCATAAAGGGCGGGAACGACCATCATTTCAGCTTTCACGGCGCGGAAGGGCCCGTAACCGCGGAAGGACTGAGTCTTGCCGCCCAGCCGACCGGAACTTATGCGGGACCGAACGTAGCTTATGGACAGCGGGTGGATAGCGTGGACGGAACGGGTTATATGGGCAGCGGCTTCCACTACCTGAAACGGGTGGAGCGGGACGAGGCGCCGGCCGGCAAGTTCAGCGTCGAGTGGAGCGTATACGATACGTGGAACGTGTACGGGCAAGGCGCGGGCGCTCCCACGGATGTCCGCCTGCGGCTGACGATGCTGGGACAATACGACGACGTCGCGCTCGCGGACGGCGTGCCGCCGCAGAACAAGCCGGGCAACCCGGAAACCCTTCGGTATTTGATCGCACACCGGAACGGGCAAAATCTCGATTCCTTATTCGCCTCCGTCATCGAGCCTTACAAGGGAACGCGCTACATCCAGTCGATTTCTCCGGCGCAAGTAAAGGCGAACGGCGTCCTTGCGACGGGCACCGAGGTTGCAGCCGTCAAGGTGACGCTGACGAACGGGCGAACCGACTATATCGTGAACGCCTTGAATCCGGGTATCGAGTATACGGTGGACGACAAATTGACGTTCCGGGGCTTTTTCGGCGTACTGTCCGAACGCGAAGGCGAACCGGAGTACGGCTATATGCACGGCGGGACTCTTCTGCGGGCGAGTCATGAGGCGCTGATTCAAAGCGACAGAGCATACGTGGAAGGCGAAGTCGCCGACTTCACCAAGCCGCTTTCCTTCGAGAACGAAATTGCCGTTGAAGTCGATGAGCCGATTCGGGAGGGGGAGCTTCAGGAGCGGGCGCACATTTATGTCGAGAATGACGGGGCGCGCAACGCCGTATACGAAATTAAGCAAGTCCGTCCGGGGGAGGGCGGCGTATATGCGTTGTCGATCGGGGACAAGACGCTTATCCGGCAATACGCGAACGATGCGGAACTGTCGTCCGGTTATGTCTACGATATAGCCGAAGGAGCTTCGTTCCGCATACCGCTGACCGCAACGTGGATTTCCCCGGCCCTTCTGCTGGATGGAATGCGGGAGCGTATCGGGAACGAGGCGTCGTCCGGACATATGTCCGGCGTGTTCGCGGACCAATTGCTGTACAGATTGAATGTGATCGGGCTTCTGGCCGGTCAGGGCGCTTCGGCGACGGCGATCGCTTACATGCGCGATTTCTTGGCGTATATCGGGGACCCGTCGGTACGGCTGCAAGGGTTGATCTCGGGTGCGGCTGCAGCGGCGCTCGAAGCGGCGGCGGATATGTATATCTCAAAGCCATGAGAGTACCGAGTGCAACCTCAACACAAGCTGTCTGAAGCTGCAAGGCAATCCCATTAGGAAAGAACCGAACATGGAGGCGGAGATACGATGACGGTAGAAAGACTGCAATTTTTCGATTCCAATGCGAATGTCGGCAAAATCGGCTACAAGCATCGTTTGCAAATGTGGCGGACGGAAGATCTATTGGCTGAAATGGACCGGAACGGGATCGCCGGAGCGCTCGTCTACCACGGAATGGCGAAATCCCATTCCCCGGTGTACGGCAACGGTCGGCTGGCAGAGGAGCTTAGCAAAAGCCCGAGACTGTTCGGATGTTTGGCGGCGCTTCCCGATCAGTTGGGAGATTTTCCGTCCCCGTCGGCTTTCATCGCCGAGATGAAGCGGGGCGGGTTCCGCGCGGTGAAGCTGTTCCCGAAAAGCCATCAGTACGATCCCGACCGACGGACGATCGGGAAGCTGCTGGACGCGTTGGAGCGGGAACGTATTCCGCTGTTGGTGGATGCTTCGGAAGCATCGTTGTCCGCAATTGCCGGCATGGCAGGCAACAATCCCGATCTGGCGATCGTGCTGCAAGGGCTCGGTTGGAGTCAGGAACGGCGATTGTTCCCGCTGCTGCAGGAGCATGCGAACGTGCGGATCGAATTTTCCGCCCTGCAGAGCAATGCGATTATCGAAGCCGCTTACGAACGGTTCGGCGCCGAACGACTGTTGTTCGGCAGCGGGATGCCGTTCAAAAGCCCCGGCGCGGCAAGGGCGCTGATCGACTACGCGCGCATACCCGACGAAGCGAAGCGGCGCATTGCCGGCGGCAATCTGGCCGAATTGCTCGGCGTGAGTCCGCCGGAAGCCGCGATACCGGATCAAGATGAAGTAACGGCGCACGCTTCGCGCGGTCTACCCATTCCGATCCCCGTATACGATTCGCACACGCATCTGATCGAGGACGGAGGAGGGACGGGAAGCGGCTTCCCGATGCTGCAGGGAGATATCGATTCGATGATTGCGCTTTACCGGACGATCGGGATCCGCAAAATGTCCATTGCGCCTTGGGCCGGAATCAACGGAGGCGATTCGGAAGCCGGCAATGAGATCGCGGAGAAGGCGATACTCAAGTACCCTTCCGAAGTGGAAGGATATGTCGTCATTGATCCGAACTATACCGACGACGTCGAGCGGGAAGCGCGGAAATGGCATGTCGAGAAAGGGTTTAAAGGAATGAAGCCTTACTTCTACTTGTCCAGAATCCCTTATACCGATCCGATATACGAGCCTTGGTGGAAAATAGGCGATGCAAAGCGGTTATACGCCTTGGTCGATCCCGCGGGGCAGAGCGACGGCGCCTATATCGCGCAAATCGAAGAGCTGGCGGAGCGGTATCCGAACGTGGCGATTTTTATGGACCATGCCGCCAGAAGCTTTGAAATTGCCGAGTTATATGCGAAAGCGGCCAAAAAACATACCAATATATATTTGCAATTGACCTATACGACGGTTCCGCTCGGTTCGATCGAATATTTGGTCCGCGAGGTGGGGGCGGGGAAAGTTTTATTCGGTACGGATTCTCCGATGAGAGATCCCCGCCCGCAGGTCGGTTGGTTAGCCTATGCCCATTTGTCGCTCGAAGACAAGAAGGCGGTTTTCGGCGGGAATATGAAGCGAATCTGGGATCGTACGGTCTGATCGCGATCTAACTCGATCGATCCGGCCGCAGCGCCCGAACAATGAGGGGTGACCGATTCATGCATTCACCCGCAGTGATCAAAAGCTTCTATTATCGAAACGATTGCCGGACTACGCATTATTTGCACGAGCATGACGGCTTCGAAATTTATTACGTGCATACGGGAAGCTGCTGCTATTATATCGGCGCGGAATTGTACGATCTGGAGCCGGGCGATCTGCTTATCAGCAACGGCAAGGCCATGCACGGAACGATGATGAGGAACCCTTGCACGCGAACGAATATCCAGTTTATCGATTCGAACATTCATACGATGCTGCCTTCTTCCCTTTCCGTGGATGTGATGGCTCCCTTCCGCAAGCTGAAAAACTGCAGGTGGAAGCTGGGGGGCGACCGAATGAAAGAAATCGAATCGATTTTTTCGAAGATGCTCGATTGCCGCCATCGTACGAATCCGGTATCCGTCAATCGCTTCCATAACGCCTTTGTGGACCTTTTGCTGCTGATTTGCGAGATCAGGGATGAGGCGCCGAGCGATCATGCCGAGCTATCCAAGGTGAAGGAATCCCATGTACGGCGAATTATTTCCTATATCGGAGACCATTACGGAGATGATTTGACGCTTGATCATCTGGCGGGATGGATCAACCTGAACAAGTATTACGTCGCCAAGCTGTTCAAAGAAACGATAGGAATGACCGTATTCGACTATATTCGAAAGCGGCGTGTTCTCGAAGCGAAACGGCTGCTCCTGTTCGATAAGCATAAATCGGTAACGGACATAGGCTTGGATGTCGGCTTCAAGCAGCTGTCGCATTTCTCCGCTTGCTTTAAACAGATTACGGGGCTATCGCCCGAGCAGTTCCGCAAGCGCGCGGTGGTCGGTATGTTTCCGAACGGAGGCTCCTGAATGATCATTGATGCACATAATCACCCTCATTACTTGGGTTATACCTGCAACGATATTTTACGGAACATGGAGCAATACGGAATCAGCCGAACCTGGCTGCTGTCGCTGGAAACGCCGGAATCCGAATATCATCCGAGCTACTATAAGCATGGCTGGCCGAATGAAAATGGCGCGATTCCGTTCACGGCCTGTCTGGAATGCGCCAGAGCGCACCCGGACAAATTCGTGCTCGGCTATGCGCCCGACCCCAGAATACCGACATCGATCAGCCGGCTGGAAGCCGCCATCGACTTGTACGGCGTACGCGTATGCGGAGAAATCATGCTGCGCATAACGTACGACAACCCGGATGCATTGCGTTTGTTCCAATTTTGCGGCAAGAAAGGACTTCCTGTCATCGTGGAGGTCAATTACGGCGTTGAGTCAAGCGGGCATGCGTGGCCCAATTATTGGTACGGCGGTGGAATCGATGCTTTGGAGCGTGCAATCCGCGCATGTTCCGAAACGCTATTTCTCGGGCATGGGCCGGGGTTTTGGGCGCATATTTCCGATGACGACCTGTATCGGACCGCGAGCTACCCGAAAGGGGATATCGTTCCGGGAGGCAAAGTGGTAAAGCTGATGCGGACCTATTCCAACCTGTATTGCGATTTGTCCGCAGGCTCGGGTCTGAATGCCTTGCAGCGCAACCGTTCATTTGCAAAGGAATTTTTGCTGGAATTTCAAGATCGATGTCTGTACGGGAGGGATATATACGACAATCGCCTTCAAATTTTTTTGAACGAATTGGGTCTTCCCGACGATTGCATGCGCAAAATTTACTCAGGCAACGCGCTGAAGCTGGTCCCTTAACATGTGAAGGATCGGTTAGCCTGCGACATTCGAATGGACGCCTTATGCGGCCAAGCCCCGAAGCCTCGAAGCGATTTAGGCTACGGGGCTTTTTCTCACCTCGTCAGCCACCCTCGCCGCGCATAATTTCACGATCCGCAGCGGAACATAAAAGCGCTGTGCTGGAAACATTTTCAGCAAATGGAGGTTATGGCATGAAGAGGAAACGAACGATTGGAAGGTGGACGATCCGTCTCGCGCTCGCTTCGTCGCTGCTTCTAGCGGGCATGACCGCCGCCGTCACGGGAGCGGCCGGTCCGGAGCAGCCGGGCGGCGGCAATCCGAATGGCGCTGGCGACGGCTCGACTAAAGCGGCTTTTATCCGCAACCAAAATTTGTGGGTCAAGTCGGGCGGGCAGGAGCGGCAGCTGACCGAGGGGGACAAGGCGCATAAACCGCTATGGTCGGCAGATGGCCAATGGATCGCCTACACCTCGGGCGACAATACGATCAAGCTGCATCATCCGGCTACGGGCCGCAATGTGGAAATCGGCACCGGAACGAACGCACAGTGGTCTCCGACCGCCGCTATGCTCGCCTTCCAGGACGGCGAGGTGCTTCAGGTGACGGATGCGGCCAAGGCGGAGTCCGAGAAGTTTCAAAATGCTTCGCTCGGCGTGGGCAATTATTCGTGGCTGCCCGACGGCAGCGGCTTTCTCGTCTCTACATTATCCCGTCTGCAGCCGGACGGGTGGTCGGACATATCGCTGTATGAAGTGCCGTTCGCCTATGGACAGGATCCGCAGAAGGGCAGGCTGATTACGAGCTTTCCGAGCATGACAAAATCGTTCTTCGCCGTAACGACCGGCGACTTCCAATGGTCCGCGGACCGGAAATGGGTCCGCTTTATCGCCAAGCCGACCGCCTCTTTATCGGCGGACAGCGACACGCTGTGCGTCATGTACTGGGGCAAGAAAAAAATAATGCCGGCGGGCGAAACGCTGAATCGCGACGACTGGGCGGTCTGGTCGCCGGAAGGGGACATGCTCGCCTATATCGGAGGCGGAGGCAGAGACGCGACGGCGAACAAGAAGCTGACCATGAAGCGGCCGCCGTTCCGCAAGCCGACTGTCTATACGCCGCAAGGCCTCGCAGACCGAGACCCGGCTTGGGTGGACGGCCGTACGATCATCGTATCGCGGGTGAAGGAGAGCTCCGGCGCGGGCGATACGCCGCCTCCACAGAGAACGCCGCCGTTTCTCGCAAGCGTATCCGTGCAGGATGAATCGTCGGCAGCCATTACGTCGCCGGAGGGAGCATTCGGCGATTACAGCCCCGCTTACATCCCCGCCTCGCGGCAGCTCACCTGGATCCGGACGGACGGAACGGCCGCATCGGCATGGATCGGCGGGGCGGACGGCTCCGGCGCCAGAGAATGGATCGGAGCGCTGGATCTCGCACCCGACTACTACGGCCAGCAATACTGGGACGATGTAATCGACCGGTACGGCGCTGCGGACTGACGCCTATTTCCGATACTGTTCCGGGCTCGTGCCTACGGCATTCATAAATGCGCGGTGGAGCTGGCTCGTGCTCGAGAACCCGAGCTCCAGGCTTATATCCGTCACCGACATGCGGGTCGTGCGAAGCTTGCGCTTTGCTTCCTCGATCCGGGTATGCAGCACGTACTGGTAAGGAGACATGCCGGTCGCCGATTTGAAGGAGCGGATAAAATGGTACCGGCTTTGCAAAGCCATGGCCGCCATCTCGTCTATGGTGAGCGGGGATCGGAAGTTGGCGTGAATATAGTCGATTACGCGTGAAAGATGAACGTCCGCGATGGCGGGCCTGCGCATCGGCCCGCCGCCGTCCGGCTGGAAGCTTCCTTTCAGCGCGCCGTGCAAGTAGCCGACGACCATCGCCTCGGTCTCCTGCAGGGACAGCTGGTCGGACGGATCGCGGGATAGAAGCAGACCGATCCAATCCCGGAAGCGGGATTGGATTTCTCTCGGATTCACATATTGCCGAAACGACAATTCCTCCTGCCGGACTTCTTCGGCCAGGCTGCCCGCCTGCAGCTGGATAATAATGACGCCCGCGTTGTCCCCGAGCCGGAAATGATGCTCCTCCCGGGGGTGCTGGACGACCGCGCAGCCTTCGCCCAGCCTGTACTCCCGGCGTTCATGAGTGAAATGGCACGTACCGTGAATCGGCACGGTGAGCTGGACTTGTCCTTCGTGAGAATGAGGGACGTTGCTAAACTCGTTCTCGATTCTCCACAGCTCCATTTTCGGAGTTTCTATGCGTATGTTCATGTTCGTTCACCTGATGCCAGTATAGCAAAAATTGCGCGTTTTCGGAGCAACAATCGCGGCGACGGCAATGCCTCTTTTCCCTACTATGGATACATAGAGAGAGGAGAGAGAAGCAGTGCAGCCGCAAACGCAATCACAATCGCCGCTGGAGAAAACGGCGCAACGAACCCGGACGTACTCGATGTACGCCCTTGTCGGTGTCAGCTTGGCGCATCTGTTCAACGATGCGATGCAGACGGTCATTCCGGCCGGCTTCCCGCTGTTCCAGCAGCAAATGAATTTGAGCTTCAGCCAGATCGGGTGGGTGGCGTTCGTGCTGAACGTCACGGCTTCCATCCTCCAGCCGCTTATCGGCTATTATACGGATAAAAGACCGATGCCTTCCCTTCTCCCGGCAGGGATGGTATTCTCGCTCATCGGCATGATCGGCCTCGCTTATTCGGCCAGCTTGACCGCATTGCTGCTGTCCGTGACGGCGGTCGGCATCGGTTCGTCCGTGCTTCATCCGGAATCTTCGCGCGTCGCCCATATGGCCGCGGGCAAAGGCAAAGGACTTGCCCAATCCGTCTTTCAGGTGGGAGGGAATACGGGGCAGGCGCTGGGGCCGCTTATGGTTGCCCTCATCCTCGCCCCGCAAGGTCAGCACGGTTTTTTGTGGTTTACGGTGCTCGCCTTGGCGGGCATCCTGATCCAATTCGGGGTCGGCCGCTGGTACGGCCCGAGAGTGATCGGAGAACGCGCAGGCCTAGCCGCGAAGGCGGGCGCTGCAAAACAATCGAACGCGGCCGGACAAGCCGATCGGAAGACGATCGTTTTCGTGATCGGGGTGCTTATCCTGCTGCTGTTCTCCAAATTCGTCTACTTGGCCGGGATGAACGGGTATTATTCGTTCTATTACATGGACCGGTTCGGGCTGCCGCTCGCCAAAGCGCAAATATGCTTATTCGTCCTGCAGTTTGCCGGTATGCTCGGAACGCTGCTGGGCGGACCGTTGGCCGATCGCATCGGCAGAAAACGCGTAATCTGGTTTTCCATCTTCGGGACGGCGCCTTTCGCTCTGCTGCTGCCTTATGCGGGACCTACCGCCTCGATGCTGCTGTGCATTCCGATCGGCCTCATTCTCATGTCCGGCTTCTCGGTCATTATCGTCTACGCCCAAGAGCTGCTCCCGGGCAAAGTCGGAACGGTAGCCGGCCTGTTCTTCGGCCTCTCGTTCGGCATGGGCGGCATCGGCTCCGTCGCGCTCGGCTGGCTGGCGGACGTGACGAGCGTGTCGGTTGTGATCCGGCTAAGCGCCTTCTTGCCCTTGCTCGGGGTCGTCGCGTTTCTGCTGCCGAAGGATCGGCGCAGCGGGGGCTAACGACTGTTACTCCGTCTTATTCGGCTGCGGGAACGTGAGCGTCACGGCCGTACCGAATCCCTGCTTGCTCACAATCCGCAGCAGGTCGCCTTGCCCGTAATGCAGCGAGAGCCGCTTGCTCGTATTGAACAGCCCGACGCGCTTGCCGTCCGGGGAATCCGAACGCAGCGCGCCGCGGACTTGCCCGAGCCGTTCTTCGGACATCCCCGGCCCGTTGTCGATAACCGTTACCTTCAACGCGTTTCCGATCAGACGGCATTTGATTTTGACGGACAATGTCTTATTCGCCTCGAGCCCGATGTGGATGCTGTTTTCCACCAAAGGCTGGAGGCTTATTTTGACGACGCCGCAATCCTCCGTTTCTTCGTCGATATCCCACAGCACCTGCAGCCGCTCGGCGAAGCGGGTGCGCTGCAACGCCACATAGCCGCGTACATTGGCCAATTCGTCCCGCAGCTTTACCGAATCGTCAGGCCCCCTAAGTCCGTATTCCAGCAAATCGCTGAGCTGCTCGATCATCCGGCACGCTTCGTTCGGAGAACGCGTGAGCTGAAACGTTTTCCAGTAAATCGAGTGAAGCGTGTTGGACATGAAATGGGGGTTCATTTGGGATTGCAGCGCTTTGAGCTCGAGCAGCTCCATTTTGGCTTGGCGCTCGGACAGCTGCATGCGCAAATATTTTTGCTCCAGAAACGTATCGAGAATGTTGCTCACGATCAGCTCGTACACGTCGCTGATGTACCCTGCCCGAGCGCTCGGCAACGGCTGCGGGTCATTCTGGTCGGCGGAATCGAGCACGTCCACGATGCGGAAAATTTGCCTGTAGTTTTTGCGCGTAATCCATAAAGCATACAGGACGCTCAGCAGCAGCGATGCCAGCGACAGCGCCACGGTAATGTAAACGATCGTGCGGGGCAAGCTATACAAAGCCCCTTTCGGGATGACGGACACCGTATTCCATTCGAGCCGCGGAACTTGCTTGAGGCTGACCCAGGCGTCGCGGTAAGGAATCCGGATCACATCTCCGCGCGCCAGCTCGTCGGTCCGGTCGATTGCGGCGTTCAGCGGCAGCGGTTCGTCCGACCCGGCAAAATGGGAACGGACAAGCGGAGTCCCGTTGCGGTCCGTCAAGTAATAACGGCTATCCGACCATTGATTCCATTGACCGAGCGCCGTCTCGAAATAGGAGGGCAGCACGTTCATGACGATCAGTCCGCGATACTGCCCCGAGCCCGATGCCGCGAATGGCTTGTAGACGGAAATGACCTCGGTGGCATGCTCCTTCCCGGAGCTCGTATGCAGCTCCCGCAGTTGGGTGGCGAATTCTTCCTCCCGGAACGAATGACTCCGATAATAGGAGAACCAGTCGCTGTCCAAAGAAACGGCGAACTGCTCCAAGCCGTCGCGGGTGCTTAAAAATCGGCCGTACGGGTTATCGTAATAAATGTAAATCGAATGAATATACGGCTTGGAGTTGGCCGGAACGTCGATGACGTTGCGCAGGTAAAAAAGCGCTTCCAACTCCTCGAACGAAAACGACTCCGAATTCAATATGGCCTCGAGTCGAATTTTGATCTTCGGATCTTTGTCGAACGACAGACTGAGCGAATCGAGCTCTGCCGGAATAACCTGAACGAGCTGGTTCATCTGATTGAGCTGGCTTTCGTTGTTTTGCTCGACGGAATAACGGATATACCGATCGGTAATAAATATGGTCAAGGAGCCCAGCACCGCAAGCGGGATGAGGGACAGCACGATGACGCGCCGGAAATTGTCCAGAAAAAACTTGCGCGCCAGCGCGGCATCGCTTTGCTTGACGTATTTAATGCTCGTGCTTGTACTGCCCGGGCGTCTTCCCGTAATATTGCTTAAAAGCGCGGATAAAATTTTTCGCATTGGCGTATCCCACCATTTCACTGACCTCTGCCGCTTTCCAACGTCCTTCCCGAAGCAGCTCGGCGGCTTTCTTCATGCGGGTCGCATGCACGTGCTCGGAGAAGTTGCCGCCCGTCACTTTCCGGAACAGCGAACTGACATAGCTCGGATTCATATGGACCATTAACGCGGCGTCCTCCAGCGTGGCCGTAGCGAAATCGGTCTCGGCGTAGGCGAGTATCCGCTGAATGACCGGGTGATCCGGGACGGTCGCGCCGTCGTTCGAATCCGTCGTTAACGGCTCGCCTGTCGTAATATGGGAAGCCTCGTCCAGCTCTTGCTTCAATTCGCTCAGAACGGTATGAAGGTCGTTATATTTCGCAGGCTTGACCAAATAATGGCGCACGCCGTAGCCGATCGCCTGTCTCGCCAGCTCGAAGTCCCGCAATCCGCTCAGCAGGACGACCTGCACGGGAAGCTTGCGCTGATGGATTTCTTTGGCCAGCTCGATCCCGCTCATCCGCGGCATCTTGATGTCGCACAGAATCGCGTGAATGGGGTGATGCAGCAAGTATTTAAGCGCTTTCTCACCGTTGTCGAGCTGGGTCTCGATATGAAAGCCGGCTTGCTCCCACGGAAAACAGCTGCACAGCGTGCTGCGCGTATCCGCCTCGTCGTCGATTACCGCAAGTTTATACATCGCTTCACCCTCCCCCCACATTATAGCCCTCTTCCGTAAACGGATACAATCCCAATGAATTGGCAATGCTAAGCGCATTATCCAAAGAAATGATACCCGATCCAATGAGGGGAGACTAAACGGCCGGCAATACCCAATGCGGGGTGCCTTTTAGTGAAAGCGGATTCATGTTAAGTTGAAATAGGCGCCAAACCATTCAGTCCATAAGGGGGATTTACCTTGAAACGCAAATTCCGTTATATATCGGCCGTAGCCGCTCTTAATGCCATGCTGCTTGTATCCGCTTGCAGCTCGGGAAACGGCGGCGATTCCGCCGCGGGCACGAACCCGTCTTCCGGCGGCGGCACCGGGTCGTCCGACAAGCAGGTTACGCTGCGCTTCGCCTGGTGGGGCAACGATGCGCGTCACAAGGCGACGCTTGCCGCGATCGACGACTACATGAAGAAAAATCCGAACGTCAAGATCGAAGCGGAATATATGGGCTTCGACGGCTACAACAAGAAGCTCGCCACGCAGCTCGCCGGCAACATCGCACCGGACATTTTCCAATTCACGTACGAGTGGACCGTCGATATGAACGAATTCATGCTCGATCTCGGCACCGTGAAAAATACGCTCGATCTGACCAAGCTTCCGGAATCCGCGCTGAAAGACTTCGGCTCCTATAAAGGCAAGCAAATTATGGCTCCGTCCGGGATGTTCGCGGCCACCACGTTCGTCAATCAGGATTTCATGCAGAAGTTCGGCATAGCCGCCGATACGGTATGGACTTGGGAGAAGCTGATCGAGGAAGGAAAGAAAATTCACGATAAGGAGAAAAGCGCTTACCTGCTGTCGGCCGATATCGACGTCATCAACAAGCTCATCCTGCAGCCGTATATTATGCAGAAGACCGGCAAGGGCTGGGTGAACGACGATTTCACGCCCGGGTTCGACAAAGCTCAGCTTCAGGACGGCTTGACCTATTTGTCCAATCTGTACAAGAGCGGAGCGATCGAGCCGTTCGGCGACAGCACGGCGTTCGTAGGCAAGATGGAGCAAAATCCGAAGTGGGTGAAGGGCGAAATCGGCATGCTGGTCGACTACGTCCAGTCTTACGACAAATACAAGCAGGCGATTCCGAATGCGAAGCTCGGAGTAAGCGCTTTTCCGGAAAGTCCGGGCGCGAAGCAATCCGGCAACGCGGTCATTGCCGGAACCGGGTACTCCATCTGGCAGAAGACGAAGTACAAGGAAGAAGCCGCCAAATTCATCAACTATATGATCAATGATAAGGATGCGGCCCAATTGCTGACGACCCAGCGCGGCATACCGGCCTCGACCGTGGCGAGGGAAGAGCTTCAGCAATCCGGCAACCTGAACGCCGATATATCGAAGGGGCTCGACATGGCCGTCGCCAAGAAGACGATCGCCCCTAACGTGGTCAGCACGAACGCGGAGCTGGCGCAGGTCGTCAAAGATTCGATCCAGCAGCTCATTTACGACAAAGTGACTCCGGAGAAGGCGGCCGATCAAATTTTGAAAGATTTCACTGCCAAGCTGAACGAGATGAAAGCGAAATAAAAGCCGAAGAGAAAGAAACATACGAAAGAGGACTGGCGACCGGCGCGATCCCCTTGCCGCAATTGCGCAGCCTGCCATGCAGGCAATAACGCGGCAGTTCACGGGGAACGCCGACGGCACTCGGCGGCGGTTCGCACCCGGACCGCCGTCCGGCTCTTTCGCGGGCAACCGACTTGCATACGGAAAGGAACAACCCCATGTGAGAAAAATGAATATTTCCATGGCCCTATGGGGACTCGTATTCGTATCCCCCTGGATTATAGGCTTCCTGGCATTCCAGCTTTATCCGCTCGCCTTGTCGTTTTATTATTCGTTTACGGACTCGACCGTAGTGAAGATGGGCAAGTTCATTGGACTCGACAATTACGTGAAGATGATGACGGCCGATAAAGACTTCTTCCCCTCAATCAAAGTCACGATCCTATATTCGCTTATCGCCGTGCCGGCCAAGCTCGCTTTCGCGCTGTTCGTCGCCATCATTCTGAATATGAAGAGCCGGGCGGTCAATCTGTACCGGACCGTCTATTATTTGCCGTCCATTCTTGGAGGCAGCGTCGCGATCTCCATCTTATGGAGGTTTCTGTTCATGAAGGAAGGCGTCATTAATCAGGCGCTGGCCGTCCTCCACATTCCGCCGGTCAACTGGCTGGGCAGCCCGAATGTCGCGCTCGGCACGATCAGCCTGCTCGTCGTCTGGCAGTTCGGCTCGTCGATGGTGCTGTTTCTGGCCGGATTGAAGCAAATTCCCGGCGAGCTGTACGAGGCCGCGATGGTGGATGGGGCCGGCAAGTTCAGAATGCTGCTGCAAATTACGCTGCCTCTGCTTACGCCGATTATTTTCTTCAATCTCGTCATGCAGACGATTAACGCTTTGCAGGAATTTACGGCCGCCTTCGTCGTCACGAACGGGGGACCGTTGAAATCGACCTACTTGTTCGGTCTGAAAATATACGATGAAGCGTTCCAAAATATGAAGATGGGGTATGCTTCGGCGCTGTCGTGGTTTTTGTTCGCGATGATCCTGCTGCTGACGCTGTTCATCTTCCGTTGGTCCAGATCGTGGGTCCATTATGAAGACGGGGGGAAATCCTGATGCCGACGCCGCTTGCCGCCCAAGTCCGTCCGAAAACCGCCGCCAGAGCACGCGCCGCCCGAGTCCGCAATGTGCTCAAGCATATCGCGCTTGTCGCGTTCGGCTGGCTTATGATTTATCCGTTAATATGGCTGTTCTTCAGCTCGTTCAAGACGAATGCCGATCTGTTCGGCTCGCTCAGCCTGCTGCCGGACAAGTTCGTTTGGGACTCGTATGCGAAAGGCTGGGCGGGTACGGGGCAATACGACTACGGAACGTTTTTCTTCAATACGTTCCTGCTCGTGATCCCGACGGTCTTGCTGACCGTGCTGTCCAGCATTCTGGTTGCGTACGGCTTCGCCCGCTTCCGCTTTCCGCTGCGCAACGTGATGTTTATTCTGATGATCTCGACGCTGATGCTGCCGCATACGGTCATCGTCATTCCGCGGTATTTGATCTTCCGCAACCTGGGATGGCTGGACAGCTACTGGCCGTTCATCGTGCCGGCGGCCTTCGGCTGCTTCCCGTTTTTCATCTTCATGCTCGTGCAGTTTTTCCGCGGCTTGCCGAAGGAGCTGGACGAATCGGCGGTCATGGACGGCTGCAGTCCGCCCGCGATCCTGTTCCGGATTTTGCTGCCGTTATGCGCGCCCGCGCTCATCTCCGCGGCGATCTTCCAGTTTATCTGGACCTGGAACGATTTTTTCAACCAGCTTATCTTCATTAACAGCGTAAAGAAATTTCCGCTGTCGCTGGCGCTCAGGATGTCGATCGACTCGACGGGCGGCACAGTGGAGTGGAACCAGATCATGGCCATGTCGGTGCTGGCGATCGTGCCTCCGGTGCTCGTCTTCTTCTTCTCGCAGAAGTATTTCGTCGAAGGCATCGCCACGACCGGGATCAAAGGATGACGGACAGTTCGCCATCGTTTTCCCGCTTTGCGCCGGCTTTAGTGCCCATTTCACCATTTCAACCTTATTTCTGTTTTCCCGCTTCATCGGCGGATCAAGTCGGTCTAAGCAGTAACACCAAAGTTCGTTAATGAGCAAATTCGGTTTCTTATTCCTCGGACATTGCGCTAGTATAAATAGGAGATAGATAGCGATTCGGAAGGAGCTGAGCATATATGGGAGCTAACGCGGAACAACCGAATGTGATCGTGTTTTTTACCGACCAGCAGCGATGGGACACGACGGGCGTGCACGGTAATCCGCTTGAGTTGACGCCCCATTTCGACCGGATGGCCAAGCTGGGGACGCACGCGGCATTGGCCTTCACCTGCCAGCCGGTATGCGGCCCGGCCCGGGCCAGTCTGCAAACCGGGCAATACGCGACCGCCTGCGGCAGCTATACGAACGGCATCCCGCTGCGCGAGGAGGCGAGGACGATCGCGCATTATTTCCGCGATGCGGGGTACGACACCGGCTACATCGGGAAGTGGCATTTGGCCGGGACGCGAACGAAGCCGGTGCCGGAGCATCTCCGGGGCGGCTACGACTATTGGCTCGCCGCCGATGCGTTGGAGCACACGTCCGACGCTTACCGGACGGTGCTGTTCAACAACGACAACGAGCCGGTCGAGCTTCCCGGCTATCGGGTCGATGCGCTTACGGACGCGGCTATCCGGTACATCGCGGACCGGCGCCGATCCGGCAAGCCGTTTTTCTTATTCCTGTCCTACTTGGAGCCGCATCACCAAAACCACCGCGACGACTACCCGTCGCCGGACATAAGCCGGGGCCGCTATACGGGGAAATACGTCCCGCCCGATCTGGCGGCGCTCGGCGGCAACGCTCACCAGCATCTGGACGGCTATTACGGGATGGTGAAACGGCTGGACGAAGCGCTCGGGCGACTGAACGACGCGCTGAAAAGCTTGGGAATGGATCAGGACACCGTCATCGCCTTCACCTCCGATCACGCGTGCCATTTCAAGACGCGCAACAACGAGTACAAACGTTCTTGCCACGAAAGCTCGATTCGGGTGCCGATGGCGTTCAGCGGCCCCGGCTTCGACGGCGGGGGGACGCTGCGCGAGCTCGTCAGCCTGATCGACCTGCCTCCGACGCTGCTCGACGCGGCGGGAATCCCGGTGCCGGACGTCATGCAGGGCCGATCGATGCTGCCGCTGCTGAACGGCCGGCGGGCTGACGACTGGCCGCAGGAGGCGTTCGTGCAGATCAGCGAATCCCAGGTCGGACGGGCGATTCGCACCCGCCGTTGGAAATACGGCGTCACGGCGCCGGATCGCGATCCGATCCGCGACAGCGGCTCCCCGGAATACGTAGAGCAATATTTGTACGATTTGGAAGCCGACCCGTACGAGCTGACCAATCTCGTCGACAAGCTGTCGCACGAGCCGGTACGTGTACGGCTTCGCGAGCGACTCGCCGCCCGGATGATCGAGGCCGGAGAGGCCGTTCCGCTGATCCGGGCGGTGCCGGCCGTCCCTTCCGGACAGTTGAAGGTATCTCCGGAGGAGATCGGACTGTGAAGCGCAGCGATGTACGGTGCGGCATAAGTTCGTATCACCGGATTCGTAAGCTTACGCGCAGATCGGTTATGGCGGCTTTCTCTTTGTTTCTGGTCCGGTATTATTATAGTCCTTACCGGGATATTCATTTATATAAAATTTAATAGGATGAACCTGAAATAGTATTGGCCGGGCAAAGGGAGGTTATCGACCGGACCGGTTACACTGAGGGGGATATTAGAGGAGTACGCTGAAAGGCGACTCCTCTTTTATTTTATCGAATGATAGACCGGATTGGCCGAAAACGTGGAAATTCAATCATTGCAACTTTTTCAAGCGACAGGAGTAATGATATGTAAACATATGTATACATATGTACTCTTGAAGGAGGAGCATGAATGATGGACGATTTTCGCTCGATTTTGGCTCCCCGGAACTAGTCCGGATCAAGGGGGAAATTGTGCGGCGATGGCCAATGACGAGTTTATTGGATATTTTGAAGGAAACCGATCTGCGCATTTCATTTACGGACAAGTTTAAGACGGTTGCCCACAGGGAGATATTGAGCCGGGAAACGCTGCAAAAGCGTCTCATACTTGCTCTTTACGGATTAGGAACGAATACCGGTTTGAAGCGTGTCAGCGCCGGTGATCATGGCGAAAGTGGGGAAGTTGATGCTTATGACAAGCTAGATGCGTGTTTTCACCCGGCTACAGAAGACTACGAGTTGGTTACGTGGCAAAACTATTGGTTTCCCGATTCAGCATATGCTAGCCAAAACGCTTATCTTGAACAAACATATAATTGGTAGAGGAGAATCGACATTATGAAAAATAAAGTACTGAAATTGAGTATTGCTGGCACTATTCTTTGTCTTGCCGCGCTTAGTCCGGTATATGCTAGTCAATTTCAGCCCATTACGAGTGAGAAAATTGAAAGAGAAGGCACACGCTTGACAACGACATGGGAGCAAAGTGAAAAGAAAGAAGTAGTGGAACAACTCTACGCGTCATGGCATAAAGGAATAAACAGACTATCCAATAAGGAAGCTGCGACCTTTAACAAAGACGATTTTAAGCTATATTTCGGCTTTGATATTCTTCAGCACTATACACAATATCTGAGCAATACTGAACAGCAATCGTTTCATATGGCTGTGAATCAGGCCAAAAAATCTTATCAAAAAGGCGATAAAGCCTATGGAATCCTGATTAGCAGTAACGAAAAAAGTGCCAAAATGATTTGGGAACGGAATACCGGTGCTACACATGTGGCCGAACTAGTCAAATACACCGATGAAAAACTAGGGCCCCTTTGGAAACTTTCGAATGAATTCGACATAACAGAGTAACCTATTGGTCATTTATCTAAGCCCTCGGCAAAAGCCGAGGGCTTTATGTGCGACGGGCAGTCGTAACTTTAGCGAGTCAATCGCTATGAGCATTTGTTAAAGGTGGCGGCTACGCTACCGTAAGGTAAACACGAACCGGGAGCCCGGAAGGATGCTTACGTTCGAAAAAAAGACCTTATAGGTGATATTCCAAAAACACCTGATGAAGCTATCGCCTTAACGAAAAAGCGTCAAACGGAAGGACCAGGGCAAGTCCCATTGTATGACGTGGACGGCAAAACAGTGATTGGTGTGTTTAAGTTCAGTGAAGTTAAAACTAGCGAGCAAGAATAACATTAATTGAGAGAGCAAGATTTGTTTCAGCCTGTTGGGGGAAGCCTCGACGGGTTTATTTTATTTTTAGATATCCAATGAGAATAAATACAATGAAAAGACTTAAGATGATAAAGAAATTTTACGCAACCGTGGGTCTTGCTGAGTGATCAACCACAATTTTTAAAGGGTTATCATCCCGGTTTTGTTGTGTGATTTTTTTTAGATGACAACTGATCGGATAAGATTGGAGTCTCTTTCGTCTCGAGCAACTACAGCGGCGTTCGTCCAGTTCATCCGAGACGCTGTGACGCGATCGGAACACTCTAAGGCACAGTATATATCGGAAGGGCGACGTCTAGATTTAGCATCGGCATGGCGGTGTTAACGAACAGTTATCATGAATTTATTAGGAATTTATCATCCTTTTTAAGGAAAAAATATAGTATAATTGGATTATGAAGCGAGTTTTTTTGATTATGTGGACGTTTTTCCGAGGTTAATCTGTAAAAATAATTATTTACCTTGCAAAGCATTTATACTGAATTACTTCGAACAACCTAACTCCGAGAACATTATTATTATTAATTTAGGAGGTAAACACATGAAGAATCTTTCAGTGAGAGTAAGACGAATCATTATTGTTGGTGGTGTCTTAGCACTAGGTGTTATCTTTGGGACATTTGCCATAAATACAACCAGTGCCAAAACAAATCAAAAGCCGACACCTGTAACAATCTATCCGAAAAATGAGAACGGAGAAACATATGGTTCGGCCTTATATGCCCGCACGGTTGAAGATCGACCGGAATTAATTGAAGCGACTGGAGAAGGCGGAGTAAGGGGCTACATTCGGAAAAAAGACTTAGAAGTCGAACTGCCAAAAACACCTGAAGAGGCTCTCGCCTTTAACAAAAAGCGCCAAGCGGAAGGCCCGCGGCAAATCCCATTGTACGACGTGGACGGCAAAACAGTAATTGGTGTCTTTAAGTCCAGTTAAAAACTAGTAAGAAAGAAGAATAACCCTGACTCTATAGGCTTTCGAAATTCAGGATAATATCAATGTTTTTCCAATTATTGGGTTTGGACATACCATAGGTACTCCTACTCGAAGAAAACTTAATTTTTGTCAGTTTTTATACTACGAAGAATTTCTTGCGAATTGGGTGTGTCCCTCTTCCCGTTCAAATAAGGACCTTATTATTGAGATTATTCAAGAACTTATAGATAGATACTCCATTAAAGGTATACGTCTACAGAGCTGTTGATTAACCAGAATATGTAATGCATTTTCAAGTAATGAGTGGTGTATCTGGAATCAATAGTTTGAGGCGAATTTGCCACTCAACAGGAAGCAGGCCAAGTACAAGGAAACGCGAAAACGGAACAAACGAAAGAACAACATGCCGAGGCAAGCGTGAGTTCGCGCCATCGTACAACCACTTCAACAACACATAAACGATCAAAGCTCCAAATAGTTGACCGTATACGGCATTTTCGGTGGTGCCAAACAACGTGGGCACATTCAAGTGTTGTTTAATCCAACGGAAAAACACTTCTATTTGCCAGCGGGCTTTATAGATTTGGGTAATTTGTTCGGCGGTAATCTGCATCAGATCTGTAACGACACGAATCTCTCGGCCCTCAAAATCATTAAAGATGATTTCCTTGGCTGACGGCGTCCCGCAAGGAGCCGGGGCCGGAATCGTTCAAATTGGTTACCTCGTACACCTCGCCGCCCCTTCCCCCGGTCGTGTACATGCCGCCGCCCTCGGCCCCGGGAACGCGGGCAGCAAGCCGGCCGCAGCCGGTTCCGCCGAGTAAGCGGCCGGTTGGAGCAGCGTCACCGCGAAGACGGCGGAGAGCAGCAGAGCGATCCTTTTTTTGACCTTGTCCATCATTCACAACTCCTTTGTTAGCGTTTTCACTTCAATTAACATGTTACACAACTGCAAATTTGCATATATAGGCTTAACACGGCTTTGTATAGGTCGGTCATGCCTTTTGTAATTTGCGCGGCCCTCAGGCGGTGACCTGTGCAAGCTTACGATCGACATAAGGAGTGCATCCGTGTATATTATACATAGTAAATCTATGTATAGTAATCCTATGTATCGTCCTCTTCTGCGTTGACGCGAAGGAATCGTTGCATGATTGCATGATCACCGGTCGCGTCGAACGCGGAGAAGCAAAGCGACGGAAGGAGCACGCCATTGAAGCCGAGCAAAGAGTTGATGAAAGGGACTACCGGCACTTTGATTCTCACCGTGCTGATGGGCAAGCCGATGTACGGCTACGAGCTGATCAAGGAGCTGGAGCGGAGATCGGAAGGGATTTTTTCGCTCAAGGAGGGGACGCTGTACCCGATTCTCCACGCGATGGAGAGCGAGAGGCTGGTGGAAGCCTACTGGACGGAGGCGGACGGGCGCAAGCGGAAATATTACCGCATTCTCGACGAGGGGGTCAAGAGGCTGCAGGAGAAAAAGGCCGAATGGCTCGTCTTTCGCCGAGCGGTCGATTCGGTTCTTGGAGAGGGGGGAGCCATCCATGCGGGAACACGATGAAATCGATACGTTTCTGAACCGGGTATGCGCCCATATCCGGTCGCGCGACATGCATCGGGATATTCGCCAAGAGCTCGGCGCCCATCTGGAAGAAAGAATAAGCGATAAGCAAGCGGAGGGCCGTTCACGCGAGGAGGCCGCGGCTTGGGCGATCGCGCAGATGGGCGATCCCGTTATGCTGGGCAAAAGACTGCATTCCATACATAAGCCGCGCACCTATTGGGGATTGCTCGTCACGATTGCGCTGCTGTCCGTCATGGGCTTGCTGGCCATGTGGTCCGTCGATACCAGCTATCGGGATTCGGCGCTGTTCGGCGGCGTACAATTCGCTCAACGGCAGGCTCTGTATGTCGTACTGGGCGTGCTGATCATGCTCGTCCTATACTTTTGGGATTACCGCAAATTAAGGAAGGGCTCTTGGATTCTATACGCTGCGACGCTCGGTGGCATAGTCGCGACAACGATATTCGGGTTCAGCGTAAACGGAGTCAGAGAGTACATCGTTTTCGGTCCTATATCGCTGAATGGGATCGCCCTAGGCCCTTATCTGCTCGTTATTGCAATTACGGGCATTCTGATGAACGGCAGTCTTGACAAGGCAAGACGGCGAAGCGTGCGATTATCGCTGAAGCTGCTGGTTCTGGGCGGGCCATGCGTCCTTTTTGTCCTGATCCGCGCTTTGCCCGAGCTTGGTATGTACTCGGCGGTTATGCTCGTTGTGGCGGGTTGGCTTACCGGCAAATGGCTGCGGAGCGGGTTGGCCGCATTGGGCGCCGCCGGAGCCGGAATGCTGTTCGTATGGAACGATCCGTATTTGCTGAAGAGAATCGGGGCGGCCCTGTTTCCGTCGCAGGACCCTCTCGGCAACGGGTATATGTATATGCAGCAGCTTGCCGCGATCCGCTCGGCCGGCTGGCTCGGGCACGGCTTCGGCGCCATGCCGGAGCGGCTGCCGCTCATTCATTCCGACATGCTGCTCCCTTATTTGATATACAGCTTCGGCTGGGTCGCGGGTTTGCTCTTGATCGGGGCGGTCGTCTGGCTGCTGGCGCGGCTCGCGCATGCAGTACGGGTCGTTCGCGAGCCATACGGTAAGGCGCTCTTCCTTGTCTTGTCGATCGTGCTCGCGCTTCAGCTTGTGTACGGACTGGCGATGATGAGCGGGCGGGTGATGCTGGTCAGTCTCCCGTTCCCGTTTCTCGGCTACGGCAGTCATCTGATGATGGAATTTGCCGCGGCGGGGCTGCTGCTCGGCATTTATCGGAGGAAAGATACGATTCCCGCGCATACGGCGGCGGAGTAATCGGTCAGGGCGGCCAGCGCCAAGCCGTCGTCTGGGCATTAATCCTGTTGGCCCGGTTAATTAGAGCTTTTAATAATGATCATGTCGGCAGGCCTGTTCAAATTGATCATCGTCATCTGCTCGCACATAGAAGTGGACGAGTACTTAAAATCGGATCGGATCCAATACTTGATCACGCCGAGCATTCGACCGGATCGGAATTTGTGATTGACGGAGGATGGGGAGCGCAGTGATCGCTTGATGTCCTGTTCGGATAAAGCAAAAGCAAGAGATTGCAATAAAGGGGCTTTCCCGGAGTCTGTGAAGACTGGGACAGCCCCTCTATTCGTTTACGGAGGGCAAATGCTGAGCCGCATCACAAATAGCGGTAAGCGAAAGGTAGCAATCGCAGTTGATTTGATGATATAATATCGTCATAATAATGATATTTAAAAAGGAGTTGGAGAAGATGAATATAAAGCCGTCTACTACAATTCGACAAGATTATAATGGCTTTTCAAAATACTGCCATGAAATAGATGAGCCGGTTATCCTTACACGTAATGGTGAAGCTGATTTGGTTGTGATGAGTCATGAAGCATTTCGACGCATGGAAGCCAGGATCAAGCTGCAATCGAAGTTGTTGGTTGCAGAGAAGCAGGTTGCCGAGGGAGAGCAGTTAATTGAACACGACCAAGTTATAGCAGGCATGCGGAGGAAGATCAATGCCGCAAAAGAGTAAGGTCAAATATACTCCTGCAGCAGTCGATGATATGGACGAGATTTTCTCGTTTATATCGCAAGACAATGTTTCAGCAGCAGAAAGCTTGTTGGAAAAGTTGGATCGTCAAATTGCAAATTTGGCCGATTTTCCAAATATGGGTTCGGTGCTATCGGATGAGGAATACACGCTCGTACAGCGCGGTTATAGATTTATTGTCGTTCATCCCTATTTGGTTTTTTACAGGATTATAGATCATGCCGTAGTCATCCATCGCATTTTGCATGGACGTCGAGATTATTTGCGAGAGTTGTTCGGGTCGTTGGAATCATAGGTGCAAACACGTCTAAATCAAGCAGCCGCTCGAATGGGAGCGGCTTTTATCCATTTTACTTTGCCAAAGGCGTGCGGAGCTCCGGTCAGCGCGCCGACGCAGGAGCCGTTTCGCTCCCGGCCGCCCTTCTGCCCCGCTCCGACATAACCGAACGCGACAGGAAGAAGGCCAGCCGGAGCAGCGCGACTGCGCTGAAGCAGGCCCACAGGGGCAATACCGTTACGAGTGCGCCGGCGATAAGCGGTCCGATCGCCATGCCGAGCTGCATGACCAGCTGGAAGTCGGAGAAGTAGGCCATTTCCGCCTTATGCTTGCCGGCTTCCTCCATCATCATCGTTTGCGTGGACACTTCGCACACTGCGAGCATGAAGCCCGTCCAGCCCTGAGCGACGACAAGCAGCCAATACGCTTCGATGAAGCCGTACGGGAATGCGCACAGCAGCATGCCGATCAGAGCTGCGGAATAAATTCGCATCGTGCCGTACCGTTCCATCAGCTTGCGGACGAGCGGCAGCGCCAGCGCGGAGACGATCCCGGCGGTGACGACGAAATAGCCGATCTGCGTATTGCTCAGGTGCAGCGTCTTGACATGATAAATCGTAAAGAGGGACGGGGTCATATAAATGCCTGCGTTGTTCAGCGCCATCCACCAAATTTTGCCGTCGCATTCCCGGAAAGGCCGAACCCCTTGGAAGCGGATCTTCGTCTTCTCCCTGGGCGCAAGGCTCGCGATCAGCGACATCCCGGCGAAGGTGGACAAGCAGCCGATCAGCATCGAGCCCACGTAATTATATGGAAAATAAGAATCGGTCGCGTCGAGCGCATAGCCGATCAGCAGCCCGCCCGCCGTCGTGACGAACAGGGCGATAATTTTGTTCCGGCTGAACAGGGCGGGAAACTGCTGAGGCTCGATGACGCGGCGCAAAATGGCCGGCTGCTGGGCCGACGTGACGATTACGGAAACGGCGTTGATCGACCAGAATACGAGCAGCACGGGGATCGGATTGGGCAGCAGGACGGACAGCGCCATGCAAATAAAGGCGAACTGGCGTACGTAGCCGCTTGTCAGGAACACGCCCCGGGTCACCGGCAACTGCCGGGTGAGGAAAGCGAGCGAGAGCGCGCAGAAAAGGGCTGGAAGCGAGTTGGACAGGGCGATTTCGAAGTCGCTGGCGCCGAGTCTGGCTATTAGCACACCCAGGAAGGTGAAGAACGTTACGCTTTTGATGTTTTGCAGCAGTGCGTCCAAATAAATGCGGGTCGTCGCCTTCATGTCGGGTTTGTCCTTTCCGCTTGCTCGGGCGTTTGCCGACGGATGGTCGGGCGGGAGAGGCGTATCATAAGTAAGTGTACTCCCGGCAACGGCCGAAACATATGGACATCACCCGCAAAAAACATGGATTATCCGCTCACATGGCGCCGCTGCGGAATAGTTCGTTCCACCCGTCCCAAAACACCTTGGCGGCAAAATAAAGAAACAGCAGCGCGGAGCAGAACGAGAGCGCGCGGACGAGCTGCGGTCCGGCCCACGAGCCGGACACGCTGCTGATCCAGGCCGCGCCGAACGACCAGAGCAAGCCGGCGGAGAAGAAGCCGGCGGCGAAGACGAGGAGACCGGGAACATCGTGCCCGATGTTCATGCCGGCGACGATCGGTCCGGCGACGAGCGCGAACCAGGCGATGGCGGTAGGCGACGCCATGGACAGTCCGAGTCCGATCAGAAAATGGCGCGGCAAACTTATACCGGCTGCCGTGGCTGCCGCGGGTCCGCCAACGAGGGCTTTGAGCCGCCACGTTTCGCGGATCATTTTGAACGCGAGGAAGAGCAGTGTCACCGTACCGGCAATCCACAACACCCATTTTGCCGCGGCGAGCTCGAATACGGCGCCGACGCCGAGCAGGGCCAGCGACATATACAGCAGGTCGCCGAAGCAGGAGCCGAAGCCGATCGCGAACGACGGCTTCAGCCCTTTTTCGATGCCGGTTTTGATGATGGCCGCATTGACCATCCCCAAATCGAAGCAGAGGGAGAGCGAGAGCAGGAAACCTTGAGCATACGGAAGCGGCAAATCGGACATGGGCACCATCCCTGACGCGTGAGCGGGCAATAGAAGTATTATACACGATGGATCGCGCAGGCGGGCGCTATTTGGAGCGGTTCACGTCCGTTAGTGAGCATATGCGGTCTGCGCCGCGCTTCCGCCGAGCCAAAATTTTTTCAGAGGAACCATGGACGATTCCGGCACGTAATATTTGAAGCAATTGTCGCTGATATCGCCGAGCAGCTGCCGGCGGATCGGGTCGGCTCCTTCGAGCAGAGCCTGCGAAGTTCGGTGGTAATCGATCGGGCGAATCCAGAGCGGACTGTAGCCGATGAACAGCTGGCGGCGCGTGAACGAGGAACGGTTGCGGGAGCCCGCATGCCATAGATTTTGCGGGAATATGAACGCGTCGCCCGGCTTGCCGCATATTTGCAGCTCGCCTTCGAGCGGGACGCTAACATCGGTTTGCACCGGGTGGAAACCGGGCTTCCGGTGGCTGCCCGGAATGATCTTCGTATTGCCGCGGTCCGGCTCCGACATGTCGCTCAAAATGTAGCAAATTTTCACGTAATATGGGGCGGTCAGCCCGCCGATCTTCGGAAACTGCGGGTGAGGACCGTCCTGGTGCCAATTGATGAAGCTGCTCGTCTCCGTCTTCGCGTCGTCGGGATTCGGCTCGCGAACGGTCAGATGGGAAATGTGCAGCTGGATGTTGTAGCCCACCAGGTTGACCATGAGAGGCAGCAGCGACGGATGATCGATCAGCGACAAAATGGACGGATCGCGTTCGACGCTGTTGTATACGTTGTAGGCGAGCGATTTCGGCTCCCCGGCGATAATGCGGTCGATGGCGGCGTTCAGCTCCGCAACCTTCGCCTCGGACAGTGCGCCCCGCAGCAGCAAATAGCCATCCTCCTCGAATTGCTCGGTCAGTGCCGGAATGTCCAGCGGCATGTCGTTCATGTTTCATTCCTCCCCTTTATTTACTCGAGTAATAATTAGTGCAAAATAAGTGGAGGGCCATCGTTCGACCTCTCCTTCATGATGAGTACAGCTATTATTTTACTCGCGTAAAAAATAATTTCAAGTATAAATTTCAATGCAGAAGCCAATCAGGCGCTGCTCCGGTCGATTGCCGGAGGATCAGTTCATGGTCGGCCGTGAAGCCGGAACGGGCGACCCCTCGTTCAAACGGCTTATGATCGCGTCGATCGTCGCCTGGCCGAATTCTGTTCGCGGGCAATGAATCGTCGTCCCTTGCTTCGATGTACTTTCACGATATCGGGGGTTGGGGGCTGTCAAGCCGGGAGTCGTAAATCGAAATTTTTATTATTTTCACATTTTCACATTTGTGTTACACTTTTTTAAGGTAACTTTAATATTCGTGGTATAAAATATTTCCAAAATCAATGGAATATTGAATACAGTCTTTTCGCATAATGCGATATACGCGGTTGAAAGCGGACTTTCGGCCGGAAAGGGTCCCGTCGCAGGCTTGCTCGCGAGGCTTGGCTTTTCCGGAACGTTACACGAGGGGGGATTTCGCATGAAAACATTGATCCATTTTCAGAACAAGCTGGTACCGGTGTACGTCATAAACGCAACGTCCCAAAAATCGTTCAAGTTATTGCTGGAAACGTTGGAGACGAAATTCGCAACCGGCAAATCGGCGATGAAAAAATGTTTGGCATCGCTCATCAGCATCGAGATCGACGGCGGGGAAGCGATCCTGCACAGCTTCAGGGAAGAAGATTCGCTCGCCTTGTCGCTTTATTAAAACATGTGAAACGGCTGCTCCCAGGCTTGGCGCCTCGGGAACAGCCGTTTTTTTGTTTTGCGAACAATTGCGCCCCGCCTTACAGCTTCTCCTCGAGCCGCTGCAGGACGGTCTCCAGATCGTCCATTCGGGACCAGTAAAACTTCATTTCGTTGCAGACTACGGCCATGTCGTCATACGGCATGTTCAAATCCGTGTAGTAGCGGTAGGTAGGGATAATATCCCGATGCATCGCATAATGCGGAGGACGTCCGGGGAAAAGTCCCTCCTCCGCCGGTTCGTCCGTCGCAGCTTGCTTCAGCGCGGGGATGCGCAGCGTATGGTTGCGGATGCTGCGCTGCGCCTCATAGGAAAGCATATGGCGGATAAAAGCCTGTGCGGCCTCCTTGTGCCTCGACTTCGCGCTGATGCCGAGCGATATGACGTGGAGCAGCGTTCGCGGCTCCTTCAGATAAGGAATCGGAGCGATGTCGTAGGCAAAGGGCGAATCGCTCAGCAGGTGCAGACGATCATAGGTGGTAAGCACCATCGATACTTTTTGATTCAACAGCAGCCGGCATTCGTCCCGTTCATCGTCGGCCAGAAAGGACGGGAAGAAGCTTTGATCCCCGATAATTTCCATCATGCCCCGCATGCTTTCGATGAATTTCGGGTCGCGGAAATGGTAGCGCCCCTGTTCGTTCCGTTCGAAGGAAACTCCGTTTTGCACCAGAAACAGCGGCCACCGATTGTCCGAGGTCACATGGAAATAGAGACCGAGCCGGTCCTTGCCTTGCGACAGACGGATGGCGGCTTCCTTGATGTCATGCCAGGTCCAGCCGCTGTCGGGCTCCGCCACGTTCAGCTCGCGGAAATGGTCCTTGTTGTAGCACAGGATGACCGGAGAATAAACGACCGGCTGCGCGTACTGCTTCCCACCATGCGCGAACGGAGCGTGCAAAAATGGAAAAACCTCTTCAACCGGCTCGATGGGCTCCAATATGCCACCTTCCCCGCCTTCGCCGGCCCCTTTCATCAATCGTTCGAAATGAGGCAGATTCAACATCATAATATCGTAGCTCTCCGTAAGCAGCTCGACTTCGTGCTTATCTAGAGAGTAAGGCAGCCGCATCTCCACGGGCTGCACCTGAATGCCCGGATGGCTTCGGGCAAATTGTTCGACCAGCTCGGGCAAATGCATCGTGTTTCTTACCGTCGGATAATAGCCCAAACGGATCGTAGCCGTCTCGGTCCCGGCGGAAGCGGCGACTCTGGTGCCGATGCGGGGCACTTTCTCGATCAGCCCCTCGGCAACCAGCACATCGAGTCCCTTGCGTACCGTGAAGTTGCTTAGATTGTAGTGTTCGCACAAAGCCAGCTCGGAAGGCAGGAAGTCGCCCGATTTCCGAAGGCCCGACACGATTTCTTTGCGTAACGTATCGATCATCTGCTCGAGCTTGCTGCGGGATACCGTGCGTTTTTGTTTGGTAATCAACGAGAAGAACCTCCATGACGATGAATGCGGATGCGGCAAAATAGCGGCATCGTTTTAAAGCAGAGTGCTTTATTAACGATTCAGACGTTTTTCTCATTTTACCGTACTTTAGTTGGCTTGTCGACATGCAACAAATTCGAAAACAGTAATATACCTCATTCTACTTTGTTTTGATTTTAAAGAGCATGATTGAAACATTGCGCGAAATGTGGGTGTGCGAGCTTGAAGGCGTGATATTCGTAATAAAATCACTTGATTTTAGTCCGAAACCTCTCAATCCCGCTCGAAAAAAACCATTGACACCGTTTGACGAACGGGGATATACTACAACTGAAAAAAATCAAAACAAAGCAATATAATACGGGGGTTCAACTTTTGCTTTAAATATGTTTTTGAGGGGGGCTGCTCTCGCTTGTATGAGCGGATAAAAGATTGGGGTACAAAAGCCGATAAGCCGCTCTGCTTCACTTCGGCCTATTATGCGCTGATTTTTATGGCGACGGCCGCGTTCATCTCGTATTTGCCTTTGTTTTATGCGGAGTTGGGCATCGGGGCTGCAGGAATCGGTATGTTGACGGCGCTGTCCTCTTTGGTCGGAGTCGCTGCTACTCCGCTATGGGGCACCATCGGCGACAGGGCGAAGGTGAAAAATCGGATTTTGTACATATGCCTATTGGCGACCGCTGCTGCGGTTTGGTTGATTCCGCTGTCGGGAAGCCGGTTCTGGCTGCTGGCCATCGTCCTGTGCCTATTCTTTTCGTTTCAATCGGCTATCAATCCGCTCAGCGACGCTATAACGCTGGAATTGGCCGCCAGACACCGGTTCCGGTTCTCTGTCGTTCGGACGGGGGGAGTGTTCGGATTCGCGGTTATGTCGGTGGTGGCCGGCAGTCTGATTGCCCGCAGTACGACCGCCATGTTTCTTTTGTACAGCTTGCTGACGGTCGCAGCCTGGTTATGCTGCACTCGCCTGACTGAGGTGGAAGGCCGCCAGCGCGACAGACGGATCATCCCGTTCTGGGAGGTGCTGCGCAGTCGGTCCTTGCGCCGCCTGTACGCTTACGTACTCGTGCTCGGTACGGCGCTCGGCTTCTACATTTCATTTCATGCGATATACACCGTCAGACAAGGGATTTCCATGGAATGGCTCGGATTGACGATTACGGCGGGCTCGTTAAGCCAGCTTCCGGTCACGATCTATTTCGACAAGCTGCACGCGCGGCTCGGTATGAACCGGCTGCTCCTGATTGCCGGCATGCTCCATGCCCTGCGCTGGCTGCTGTACGCATGCTGGCTCAATCCTTACACGCTGTTGTTCCTTTCTCTGCTTCACGGGGGAACGTTTATCCTCGTCTATATGTGCATCGCTCGTTATGTGCATGAGCATATCCGCGCCGAGCTGAAGGTGAGCGGCCAAATGATGAACTTTATCGTCCTGAACGGGGCGGGACGGATCATCGGCGCTTTGCTGGGCGGCGCGGGCGCCGAATATTTCGGGTATGGCACCGTCTTCGCGGCATTGGGCGCATGCAGCTTGGCGGCGGCCGTTATCTTCGGGCTGTCGATGCGCAAGCGCCATAGCCGGATATTGATATAAGGAGCATGTGGATGGAGAAGCATTTGTTCGCGGCGTATGCCTGGAGCTTTCACCATGTCGGAGATACGAGCATTATGCCCGGACTTCTGAGCACCGTTCATCGGCAAAAGCCCGGAGTGCCCGTACACGTTATGGCCTATCAGGTCGAGTCGCATCGCGATTATCCTCAAGTCGGGACGTATTTGCGGCAGTTTTCGCCGAACAGCACGGTTCATCCGAACGTATTTCGCCGGATGCTTCAAGACAACGAAGCGGGATGCGACGCCTGGCGGTCTTTTGTACAGCGATGGGGAAGGCTCGCACTGGAAAATTTTGAGAAGGGCCGTCTTGGCGAGCGGGAAAGCGCCTATATCGCCCATGATCTGCTTGAGCGATTGCCTTTGGAACTGTTGGAAGAATTGCGGCGGAACAAGCCGGAGATTGCGATGGCGATCGCCGATGCCGGCTTCGCGGTATACAACTCCTCAACGTCGCTCAGCTACGGTCGCCTCGGAGTACGCAATCTATGGAAAGCCATACTTCCGATGATGATGCCGATGCTCATAGCCCGCGCGGCCAATGTGCCGTACGGATTCAGTCCCTTGTCGTTCGAAGCGCTGGATTGGCCGATTCCGCTTCTATACAGGCCGTTGTTCGGAGATGCCCGATTCCTGTACTGCCGGGATTCCGATTCTCTGCGGCATTTGCAGCAGCATGGCCTATTGAACCGGAGCTCCGGAGTGCGGCCCGACAATTGCCTGTACTTCGAAGGCGATGACGAGCCTTGGGCGGAGAGCTTCATGGAGGCGCACGGATTGAAGGATAAAGGCTTCATCGGTCTGATGCTGCGCATCCCCGACCCGGCGCCGGGCTCCGGCGATCCGCTGACAAGCTCGGTAAGTGCCGGACGGATTGCCGGACATATGCGCAAGAATAAAGAGTTTTTGGAACGATGGATAGCGGAGACCGGCATGAAGGTGCTGATCTGTCACGAGACCACGGCTTCGATCAACATGTCGCGGGAAGCGTTATGGGGCATCCTGTCCGAGGAAATCCGGGAGCACTGCGTCTACATGGACGATTTCTGGAATGCCGGGCAAGCCCGTTCCATGTATAGGAGGATGCGCATGCTCGTCAGCATGGAGCTTCACTCGGCCTTGCTTGCTCTGACTGCCGGAACTCCGGTCATCCATCATCCTCTGTCCGAATCCGGCCGCAAGAAAGAAATGCTCCACGATTACGGCATCGGGGACTGGCTGCTCGATATGGACGCATGTACGTCTGACGAGCTTGCGGCCGTCGCGGTCCGCATTCATAAGCATTATCCGGAATCCGAACGGCGGGTTCGGGAGCTGATGTCCGCGCTGCGGCATATGGGCGACGCCACGGTAAGCGAAATGGCGCTTAACTGGAGATGCGACCCATGAGTCGGGGGATGACGTCCTATCTGCTCCAAGTAGGACGGCTCATAGACGGTACCGGAAGGGCGGAGATAGCCGACGCCTCCATTCTGATCGAGCAGGGCCGCATCCGCTATGCGGGTCCCCGGCGGGAGGCGCCGCCCGCCGGGGATGCGGTCGTCATGGACGCGGAGGAGATGACTGCGCTTCCCGGCTTGATCGACGGGCACAACGGACTGACGGGCGAGATGAGCTCGGTGTCTGCGCTTAAAGGTTACCTGGAACACGGAGTAACGACGGTTGCCACCTTTCTCGGCAATGCGGCGGGCAGAGCCCCGGCCATTCCGCTTCGTGAAGCTATCCGCAGAGGGGAACTGCCGGGATGTGCGAGCCTCGTCGTCGGCTATATCGTGAACGGCTCGAACGCCTTCCAGCGCGGAGAGACGGCGGATGGTCCTTGGGAGATCCGGCGCGCGGTTCACAGGGCTGCCGAGGCGGGAGCGGATTTTATCAAAGCCGCCGCTACGGGAAGCTTCACGGATGTCCGGCACCGGACCTATACCCGGGAGGAGCTGGAGGCGCTCGCAGACGAAGCGCACAGTTGGGGGCTTCCCGTCGTCATCCATGCGCATACGCAGCCCGGTCTGGACCGCTCGATCGAAGCCGGGGCCGATCTGATCGTTCACGGCTGCTTCGCGGATCCGGCGGCCATCGATCGCATGGCCCGGCGGGGCGCGACGTATATGCCTACGCTGCGCGTCACGAGCGCGCGCAACGTATCCGGCTTCTCCGACGAGCCTTCCGTATATGCAAGCATGTCGGAAGCTCAGCCCGCGCATCGCGCAGCCGTTCGCCGGGCGATACGGAATGGCGTCGGAATAGCGCTGGGCAGCCATGGTCCGGGCTTGAAAAGCGTTTGGCCGCACAGCGGAGAGACGACCGCCTTCGAGCTGGCCGAGCTTGTACGCTGCGGGCTGTCGCCGCTGCAGGCGATCTCCGCGGGCACGCTGCAAACCGCCCGCGCCTTCCGTCTGGACGGCCGGCTAGGGTCGCTGTCCCCGGGCAAGCAGGCCGACGTGCTCTGCATTCGCGGCAATCCGCTGCAACGGATCGAGCTGCTGCGGGAGCAGGAGCGGGTGGCGCTCGTGTTCCGCCACGGCCGGCTCGAATACGTGGGAGGTACTTTCCGCGGACGTCTGCAATAATCAGAGCCGCAGTACTTTCGCGAACCGGTCCGCGGCGCGTACCGCAAATGATCGCAACCGGCGTCTTCCCAGGCGGGCGACGGCAGTTGCTTCAGATAACGAACCTATAAACGGAGGGGAAACAAATGGCAAAAGCGCCAACTTATTTGATTCACGCGGCAAGAGTAATCGACGGCACAGGGAAAGCTCCCATGGAGAAAGCATCGGTTCTGATCAGCGAAGGAAAGATTGTATATGTCGGCCCCAAAGAGCGGGCTCCGGCGCCGGAGGGCGTACAAATCATCGACGCGCCCGATCTGACCGTGATGCCGGGCTTGATCGACGGACATAACGGCATCAGCGGTTCGTTGGGCGCTGTCAAGAAACTGCGCTGTTATGTGCAGTACGGCATTACGACGGCTATTTCGTTTCACGGCAACAGACAAGGAAATCCGACGCTGCCGACGCGCGATATGATCGAAAGAGGCGAATTGCGCGGATGCGCGCAGCTTGTCGTCGGGCATGCGGTCAATTGCACGCACGGCCATAACAAGGGGCGGCTCGCCGACGGTCCGTGGGAAGTTCGCAAGGCGGTCCGCGAGATGCTGGAGCAGGGCGCGGAGTTTATTAAGACGGCGGCGTCCGGAGGCTTCTGGTACGAGAATGAATCGATGAGCTCGCCGAACTACACCCAGGAGGAAATGAACGCTTTAGTAGATGAGACGCACGCCTGGGGCAAAATCGTCGGGGTGCACGTGCATACGCAGCCGGGTCTGGATCGGGCCATCAAGGCGGGAGCGGACATCATCTATCACGGTTGTCAGATCGATGCGGCGGCAGTCGAGAAAATGGTCGAGAAAGGAATCTGGTACATCCCGACTTTGAAAGTGACCCATCCGCGGAACATCGCCGCTTGGGTAGATCGTCCATGGATGCGCGCGGAGATGGAGGCGTGCACGGACGTTCATCGCGAGGGGGTAAAGCTGGCCGTCAAGCTGGGCGGGAAGGTGGCGATGGGCTCGGACGGTCCCGGTACCCGCTACACGTGGCTGTACGGAGAAAATTCCGTATTCGAGGTGGCTGAATTGGTCAACTGCGGCATGACCCCGCTGCAAGCGATTTGCGCCAGCACGCTGCAGACGGCGAAGGCGTACCGCATCGATCATCGCGTCGGTTCCCTGGAAGCGGGCAAGCAGGCGGATATACTGTGCGTGCAGGGCAATCCTCTTGAAGATATCGAGCAACTGCAGGATCAGAACCGCGTCTCGCTCGTGTTCCTGAAAGGGAAGGTGGAGTATGCCGGCAACGCATACCGCGATTATTTCTCCATTCGCGACGAGGACGAGATCAAGCCGTTATGAGCAGGCGGCGTCCGGACTATGTCATTCATGCCGGCAAAGTAATCGACGGCACGGGGAGAGAGCCGCTTAACAATGCGGCGGTGCTGATCCGCGAAGGAGTCATTCGGTATGTCGGAGCCGGAGGCGGATTGCCCGCGCACGACGACGCGATCGTCATCGACGCGTCGAAGCTGACGGTCATGCCGGGCTTGATCGACGGGGATTCCGGCTTCTCCGGTGCGTTGGGCACCGTACAGGCGCTGCAGGCGTATCTTCGGTACGGTGTAACGACGATTGCGACGTTCAATGGCATCTCGCCGGGTAAACCGCCGGCCGCCGGTCTGCGGGATGCGGTGGAGAAAGGAATTTTGCGAGGCTGCTCGCGCCTTCTCGTCGGCCATGTCGTGAACGCGACGAACGGACACAATCGCGGGCGTACCGCCGACGGACCATGGGAGATTCGCCGGGCCGTGCGCGAGACGGCCGAGGCGGGAGCCGATTTCATCAAGACAGCGGCGACGGGCGGGTTCGTCGACACGGCGGACGGCGAAGGCGTCCATACGCTGAGCTATACCGCCGAAGAGCTGAATGCGCTCGTCGACGAAGCGCATGCCTGGGGATTGAAGGTGAACATCCACGCCCATAGTCAGCCCGGGCTCGATCGGGCCATCGAAGCCGGAGCGGACCGGATTATGCACGGCTGCTTTATGGACGATGCCGCTGTCGCGAAAATGGCCGAGCGGGGTACGTGGTATATTCCTACATTAAGAATTACGAGCCGGCTTAATATGGCGGCGTTCCGGGCGGGGGTGCTGGACAAAAAAGAAGCTTCCCACGATGTTCACCGTGCAGGCGTGCGCAGCGCCATCGCGAAAGGCGTTCCTATCGCTTTGGGCAGCCACGGTCCGGGTCCCGGGGCGATCTGGAAGCTCGGAGAATCGACTGCGGTCGAGCTCGCCGAACTAGTCGAATGCGGGTTGACTCCGCTTGCGGCGATAGCCGTCGGCACGCTGCATACGGCGAGGGCGTACGCGATCGATCATCGCGTCGGATCGCTGGAGGCTGGCAAGCAGGCGGATATCGTCTGCCTGGCGGGCGATCCGTCGGAGCGCATCGAATTGCTGCGGGATCCCGGCAACATAGCTGTCGTTTTCCAGAAAGGCCGTGTCGAGCATGCTTCCTTCGGGTTTCGGGAGTATGCCGAATGAAGCGCGGATTGCCGCAGGGCTGCAGGGCGTCGGAGAGCCGGTATGCGTACGGTCCTCCGGGCGACTCGCCCGGATGCGGCGTTCCGGTTATAGCAAACAACGACGGGGGAGTGCTTATGCGGATCAGGGAATGGACCGAGAACGATTTGGAGCGGGTGATGGCGATAACGGTCGCCGCATGGACACCTGTATATAATGGATATTTGCAGGCGATGGGTCCCGACATTTTTCATACGGTCCATGAGGGCTGGCAGGAGCGCAAGAAGCGTTCCATCCTCAGCTCTTGCCGCAATGGAAACGGAGTATCCGTATACGTGGTGGAAATCGGGGGAGACGTCGCGGCCTTTATCGGCTATCGTGTAGATACGGAGCAGAAGTGCGGGGTGATTTGGGACAATGCGGTGGACCCGGCTTACCAGGGCAGGGGAATTGCATCGGCCATGTACCGTTTCGTTCTGGAGAAGATGAAGGAGCGGGGAATGACGGTAGCTGCGGTCGTGACGGGCGGGGACGAGGCTCATATCCCGGCTCGCAGGGCTTACGAGAAAGCGGGATTCGACAAGGTCGTTCCATCCGTTCGATACTACATGCGGCTGGGCGAGTCCGACTAATCGATGATTGTAAGCGATTTCATATAATCAATCAGGGGGCATGAATATGGAAGTTCGGAGCAAAAGGTTTGCGACTTATGGGCTGGTCGCGGCTATGGTTCTTCTTGCAGGCTGCGCAATGGGGACGACGAACAAAGCGGAGGAGCCGCCAGTGCAGAAGGACGAGCCGAAAACGCCGGTGGAGCTGAAGCTGTACAATATAAGCGGAATTTTCAGCCCGGAGGAGTTCGAGGAGTTTTTCTTCAAGCCGCTCAAGGCCAAGCACCCGCATATTACGATCAAAGTCGTGCCGGCAACCGAGAAGCTGGATCAGATGGTAGCGAGCAATAACATCCCCGATATTCTCGTCGGTTCGAACGGGGATGCCAATACGCAGCTGACCCAGTACAACTTGCAGCTGGACGTCACGCCTTTGGCCGTGAAAACCAAATACGACCTGTCCCAACTGCAGCCGGCTTACGAGAAGCTGGCCAAAACGGTGTCAGACGGCAAGCTCTACGGGCTGCCGTTGTACGCCGGGGGCGCTCCGATCTACTACAACAAAGACTTGTTCGACAAGTTCGGGGTGCCTTATCCGTCCAAGCAGCTGACCTGGGACGAAGTATACGCCTTGTCGCAGAAGCTGACCCGGCAGGAAGGAGGCGTGCAATATTACGGGTTTCTGCCCGATACGGCGGTGCTCATCCATATGAACCAAAGATCGCTGCCTTTGCTCGACGCTTCCGGTCTGAAGCCGGCGTTCAATACCGACGACCGTTGGAAAGCGTACCTGCAGTCGTTTAAACGGTTTTACGATTTTCCCGGCTCCGAGATCAAGACGGCCTCCGACGCCACCGCGGCGAAAACATTGGCCCGCTTCAACAAAGATTTGACGCTGGCGATGTTCCTGTCCTCCAATCTGCGTGCGCCGTCCAGTCTGGAGGCCGTGGCGAATTGGGATTTGACGCCTTACCCGACGTTTGCCGACGCTCCGAATACGGGTCCGATGCCGTACGCTTACTTCGGCTTCGTCACCTCGACCAGCAAGCATCAGGAAGAAGCTTTCCAGGCGCTCGCCTACTTTGCCTCGGAGGAATTTCAGCTGACGATGTCCGAGCAAGCCCGGATGAAGCCTGTCGTGAAGAGCGAGAAAGTAACGAAAGCTTTTGCCGCGAAAAGCACGTTCTATGGAGGAAAGAATGTAAGCGCTGTATTTGCCCTGAATCCTGCGGAATTGGCCGCCTCCATGTTTACCCGTCACCATAATTTGGCGAGAACCGGACTGCTTAATGCGTTCAACGGCTATTTGACCGGAGCCGGAGACATTAACTCGCTCTTGAGAACGGCGGAAGAGACGGTCGTTAAAAATATTCAGGCCGAAGAGGAGAAGCTGAAGGCGCAAAAATAAAGCGCTGCTGCGGTCCGGCGCGGCGTGCGGGCGCGGCTGCACGACGACGTGTGCGAATGTCCCGGCGAAGAGCAGAAGCGGGAGTTGCGCGAAGCGCTTCGGCGCGGCGGCTATGATGCCGTATTGCTTGGCCTGTTTACGACGGTATCGTCCTACCGGATCGGCAGCGGAACCTTGCAAGGCGAGCAGATCGGCTTTATCCGGGAGCTTATGGGCATCGCGCCCGATATGATCGTTCTGTTGTTCGGCAGCCCGTACGTGCTTCGGGAATTGGATGCGCTGCGCAACGGATTGTGCATGTACGGCGGTACGAATGAGGCGATCGACAGCTCGCTGCGGGCCGTATTCGGGCAGTATAGTCCGACGGGCAAGCTTCCGGTCGACGTAAGCGAAACGTATCGATACGGCCACGGTCTGCGGATCTAGCAATTCCGTTACTGGGACGCGATCGATAGACGAGAGGAGTATGCCGATGTCCAACCTGAAAGCAACGGTAAGCCGAATATTCCAAGGCGTAATTGTTCTGATCCTTCTCGGAACGGTACTGCCTTATCCATGGAGCAGCGTAGCGCGTGCGGAAACGATCGTTCATGTTAGCAGCGCCGCACAGTTGGCCGATGCAATCGCTCAGGCGACGGCTGGGGATACGATTGTTCTGGCGGACGGAACCTACGCCGCGAATGAGCGCATTCATATGCTGAACAAGCATGGAACGGCAACAGAGCCGATTCGGATCATGGCGCAAAACAAAGGCAAAGCGGTCATTTCCGGAGATTTGTGGATTCTCATTGAAAGCTCGAGTTATGTGACGATCGACGGCTTGAAGTTTCAAACGAACGGAAATGCGGGAAATAAAGCGGTCTATTTGCTGCATACCGTCAATTGCCGCGTCACGAACAGCGTATTTTCGTTGAACGAGTCGATCGAAGCGGCGAACACGGTCGAATGGCTGCTTATCGAAGGCGATCAAGGCGGCTACAATCGGGTCGACCATAATTTGTTCGAGAACAAAATCCAGCCCGGCCAGTTCGTCACGATCAAAGGCTCCGTCACTTCCTCGGTCTACAACCGGATCGACCATAACCGATTCCGGAATATGAGGGTCATAGGCGTCAACGGCGGAGAAGCGGTCAAGATCGGCAACGGATCGCATAACAATTGGTCGTATGCCTATGCGACGCTGGAGTACAATCTGTTCGAGAACTGCGACGGGGAAGAGGCGGAGATGGTATCCGTCAAAAGCGGAGGCAATACGATCCGGCATAACGTCATCGCAGAAACGGCCGGCAGCGTCGTATTTCGGCGGGGCAACGGGAATTCGGCTTACGGAAACTATTTTCTCGGCAATGGGAAAACGAACACCGGGGGCATCCGCCTCCATGGCGAGGACCACAAAGTGTTCAATAACTATTTCGAGAATTTGGCCGGAAGCAGCAGCCGTTCCGCGCTGGTCGTCGGCAGCGGCGCTTCGGACGGCTCGTATGACCAGGTGAAGCGGGCGCTGGTCGCCTTCAATACGTTCGTGGGCAATACGAGAGGCTTGTGGATTTCCTTGGACGGGAATCAGACGGGGCGGCAGCTTCCCGAAGATTCGGTCATCGCCAATAATGTGGTTGTTGCGAGCGGAAGCTCCAAGCGGCTCGTTCAGGAGGCTGCAGCGACACCGGGAGTAGCTTGGGAAGGAAATGTCATGTATGCGGACCAGTCGGCCATCCTTGGCGCAAGCAAAACTTCTGCGGAAATCAACGTGACGGATCCGTTGCTCGTTCAAGGCGCAGACCGTCTGTACAGGCTGAGTGAAAATAGTCCGGCGATCGATGCGGCGGTCGGCGCTTTTCCATCGATTGCGGACGATATCGAGGGCCGAGCGCGCGATACGGCTCCGGATGCGGGCGCGATGGAATATGCGGTCATACCGCCTCTGACGGCGCCGGTTTTGTCCGGTCTGTCTGCGAGAGCGCTCCGGATCGGAGATACGCTCCAGGCGACAAGCTCGCGGGACGGGGCGCTTTACCTGATGCCTGGCATGACTTATATGACCGGCACCGTATTCGAAGCGGCTTATGGGAGCGGCTGGACCGCTCCCGGGGGAACGATGGCGGCCGCGCAGGCCGGTGTCGCGGCGGGACTGGATACGGAAGGACTGACGGAAGGCATCTACTCGTTGTATGCGGTTGATACAGCGGGCAACATCTCTCCCGGAATTAAAGTGCTGTTGCTGTCGGAAACGGACTTTGCAACCGTCGTGGACGATACCGAATATGCCGTGACCGTATCGGGCGCATGGACCGAGCTTGCGGGCGGCGGTTACTTTCTCGGCACCATGAAGAGGTCCAACGAAAGCGGCGCTTATGCGGACATTCCGTTCTATGGCAAACAGGCGAAGCTGTATGCGACGATGGCGAGCAACTACGGCAAAGCGGACATATATGTCGATGGCGTGTACCGGTCCACGATCGACTATTACAGCGCCTCGACGCAGGCGCAGCAGATGATGTTCGATACCGGTTTGCTTCCGGAGGGAAATCATACGGTTCGCGTCAAAGTTATTCGCCAGAGAAATGACGCGTCGCAAGGCTTCTATGCGACCTATGACGTGCTGAAGGTTCTTCGCGAGGATCAGCTGTCCCCCGGCTTGAGCGATGTAACGGCCGGACCCGTATCGGTAGGAGCGCCTGTGACGGCGACGAGTACGAAGAATGGGACGCTTTTTCTCGTTCCTGCGGCTACGCCGGCTAACCGATTCGCGATCGAGACGGTCGCCGCCGCAGCTAACGGGTCATCCGTCACGGTAACCGCGGGCGTATACGGCATGCTGGATACTTCCGGCTTTGCCAGCGGGACTTATATCGTATATGCGACGGACACGGAGGGGAATCTTTCCGCAGGCTCGGCTGTTATCCGTATCGTCAGTCCTGACGATATAGACGACACCGACAGCGCTGTCGGGTATTCGGGTGCGTGGACGGAGCTTGCGGGCGGCAATTACTTTCTCGGAACGGTGAGACGGGCGAATGCGATCGGGGCTTATGCGGATATCCCGTTCTACGGATCCCGTGCCAAGCTGTACGCCTCTCTCGGCAGCAATTACGGAAAGGCCGACATTTACGTGGACGGCGTATACCGAACTACCGTCGATGGCTACAGCCCGACTTCGATCGCGCAGCAGGAACTGTTCGATACCGGCGTCCTCCCGGAAGGGAACCACGTTGTAAGACTATATGTAATCCGGCAAAGAAACGAAGCATCGCAAGGCTACTATGTTACCTTCGACGTATTGAAGCGGATGAACGAGTAGCGGACGAGGAACAGTCGCAAGGCTCTTTAAACAGAATGAAAATGCCCGGGCGTCCGTATGAGCGACCGGGCATTTTTCTTTTCCGTCAAGAGACGTGCGGCTTCTTTTCGAGAGTGATCCAGATCAAGCCTGCCGCCATGCACAATGCACCGACGACTTGCCACAGCGTGATCTGCTCGTCGAACAACATATAACCGGCCGCCACCGCCGCGGCGGGAACGACGTATCTGAAAAAATTGGAACGGGCCGCGCCGATCCGGTACATGCACACATTCCAGACGATAAAGGCGACGACCGTGCACAGGACCACATTATAAGCAACCGCAAGCCCGTTTGCCGCAGTCAAGCCGGTCCAATCGACCTTTCCCCACGAACCGAGCGTAAGCGGGAACAGGAACAAGCTGCCGAACAAAATAAACCAGGCGCTCACCCTAAGAGCGGAATACCGCTTCATCAGCGGCATGCAGGCGAGATTGAACAGAGCTCCGATGATGCTGACCGCAAAGGCAAGCACATTGCCGAGCATATTCCGGGACGAGAAATCGATGCCCTCGCCGCCGCCGACAATGACCATCGAGACGCCGGCCATGGCGGCGATCCCGCCCGCTATCAGCCTTTTGGATATCGCTTCGCGAAAAAACAACGGGGCGAACAGCGCTGCGAATATGGGCCAAGGGGCCACATTCAACAGCGAAGCGTTGGCGAGCGTCGTATACTTGATCGAATACATGACCGCTATTTCCAAGCCCGTGATGCCGAACAGTCCGATCGCCATAAGCTGCAACGCCGCTTTGAACGAGACGCCGACGCTCCCTTCCCGTATTTTCAACAGGATGAAAAAGAACGGCACGGCCAGTCCGAAACGCAAAAACGTGAAAAGCGCGGGGTCGAACGTATCCATCGCCAGCCGGGATATCCCGAAATTCGCACCCCAAATCGCCGCGACTATGACAAGCCCGGCCACATACCAAAAAGATTTATTCCCCATGTCGTTCGCTCCACTCCGGTGCCGGATGGCATCCATCGGTTTGTTCGGGTATCCCTCGCGGCGGGCCGCGCCGCGTCGTACGCGCTTTCGAATCCGCCAAGCTTCATATTAGGTGATAACGGTTCGTGCGTAAAGATAAATATGGGCGTTCCGGGAAGGGATAGTCGGGAGCTTGACGCCAAAACGAATTGCTGAACGGGCGGACATGAGCACGGACTATGCTATCTGAACCTTATTTCCTTTGGCGAGCCGGATTTCATCCGTCCGTGCGACAAATAAGGTTGGTTTCAGCACTATCCGCGTCGTATCCCCACTTCGGGCCGACTTTAGTGCCGGTTTCAACCTTATTTCTGTCTTACCGCTACTCTTCGGTGGACCAAGCCAGCCTAAGCAATAACCGATTTGAACGTTATTTCCTGCAGAAGGCGCTAATTAACGGCTGCATGACGCCCATATGAGCGTTAAGCCAAACGGCGATGCTTGCCCTGCGATCGCACAATTGCCATGGCGCGGCGCCCGTCCTTGCAACTTTTCGCCAAATTGCATATAATACGTGTTAAATATTGAAATGCGACGACGGAGAAGAGTACGCAGCGCCTCCTTACAGGGAGGGAGCGCCGAAGATTGAGAGCGCTCCTAATGGAACCGGCTGCCGAAGTTCGCTCCCGAGCAGTCCTTTGAAACCGATCGAACGTCGGCAGCCGGCTCAAGCCCGCCTGTCGCCAATCGGCAAGTAGGGGGAACCGGTCCGAGCCGTTAACTCGGTTAAAGCGAAGACGTCGTTCGCTGTTGCGAAGTCCGCCTATCTAATGCGGATCGACGCGTTCATCCGTTTGCGATGACGCGGCTGGCGGCAGGACGTCTTAACAAGGGTGGTACCGCGGCACATTCGTCCCTTACCAGGGATGGATGTGCCTTTTTGCGTTCGATTTTTGGGGCTAACATCGGGGATCCCCGAAAAGTATCAGGAATAACCCCCGGACCTCTTCTTCACTTTTTGGGGATATATTAAAGGAGGAATCCAAATGCAAGAACGATTGCTCGCGCTGAAGGACGAGGCGCTGCAAGAGCTGGAACGGGTGGAGAACGCCCAGCAGCTGAACGACCTGAGAGTCAAATATTTGGGCAAAAAAGGACCGCTTACCGAAATATTGCGCGGCATGGGCGCCTTGAGCGCCGAAGAGCGTCCGGTCATAGGCCAAGTCGCCAATGACGTGCGGGCCGCCATCGAAGAAGTGATCGAGGCGAAGCAGGCCGGATACGCGCAGGCCGAGACGGAGAACCGGCTCAAGGCGGAGACGATCGACGTGACGCTGCCCGGACGCCCGGCCCCCCATGGAGCCGTCCATCCGCTGAACAAAGTCATTCAGGAAATCGAAGATATTTTCATCGGCATGGGTTATACGATCGCCGAAGGACCGGAAGTGGAGAAGGACTACTACAACTTCGAAGCGTTGAATTTGCCGAAAAACCATCCGGCGCGGGACATGCAGGATTCGTTCTATATTACCGAGGAGCTTCTGATGCGGACGCATACGTCGCCGGTGCAGGTTCGGACGATGGAGAAAAAGCAAGGCGAAGTGCCGGTCAAAATCATTTGCCCGGGCCGGGTATACCGCCGGGACGACGACGACGCGACCCATTCGCACGTGTTTACGCAAATCGAGGGGCTCGTTATCGACCGTCATATCCGCATGAGCGATCTGAAAGGAACGCTGCTCCAGTTCGTGCAGGAAATGTTCGGCAAGCAGGCGCGCATCCGCATGCGTCCTAGCTTCTTCCCTTTCACCGAGCCCAGCGCGGAGGTCGACGTCTCCTGTATGATGTGCGGCGGACGCGGCTGCCGGACGTGCAAGCATACCGGATGGCTGGAAATTCTCGGCTCCGGCATGGTGCATCCCCGCGTGCTGGAAATGTCCGGTTACGACCCTGCCGAGTATAGCGGCTTTGCCTTCGGGATGGGGGTCGAACGGATTGCCATGCTGAAGTACGGCATCGACGACATTCGCCATTTCTATACGAACGACGTTCGTTTCTTGAAGCAGTTCGCGCATATTTAATCAAAGGAAAGGAAGTGAACGGGACGTGAAGGTCTCTTATCAATGGTTGTCGGAATACGTGGACCTGAAAGGGTATACCGCCTCCGATCTGGCGGAGAAGCTGACCCGCAGCGGCATCGAAGTGGATACCGTGGAAAATCGGAACAAAGGCGTGACGAGCGTAGTCGTGGGCTTCGTCAAAACGCGGGAGAAGCATCCGGACGCGGACAAGTTGAGCGTTTGTACCGTGGATGCGGGCCAAGGCGAAGAGCTGCAAATCGTTTGCGGCGCGAAAAACGTGGCGGCCGGGCAGAAGGTGCCGGTAGCGCTTGTGGGAGCCGAGCTGCCGGGCGGTCTGCAAATCAAACGGGCGAAGCTGCGCGGCGTCGAGTCGATGGGCATGATATGTTCCGCGAAGGAGCTCGGCTTGAACGAGAAGCTTCTGCCGAAAGAACAGCAGGAGGGCATTCTCGAGCTGCCCGAGGACGCGAAAATCGGCGCATCGATTCTCGACGTGCTCGGTATAGGCGATGAGGTCATGGAGCTCGACTTGACCCCGAATCGTTCGGATTGCTTGAGCATGATCGGCGTAGCTTACGAGATCGCAGCCATCCTGGGCCGCGACGTGCTGCTGCCGACCGACGAAGTCGGCCTGCACCCGTCGCAATCCAAAACGGCGGAGCGGCTGCGCGTCGATATTAGCGCCGTCGAGCAATGCAGCCGTTATTCGGCCAGAATCATATCCGGGGTGAAAGTCGGTACGTCCCCGCTCTGGCTGCAGAGCAGGCTGATGGCCGCCGGCGTGCGCCCGATCAACAATATCGTGGACGTGACGAATTACGTCATGCTCGAATACGGACAGCCTCTGCACGCGTTCGACGCCGATCGGCTGGAAGGCGGCCGCATCGAAGTCCGGCTCGCCCGCGAAGGCGAGAAGCTCGTCACGCTCGACGACGCCGAACGGACGTTGTCGCCGCAAATGCTCGTCATTGCCGATGGCGCAAAGCCGATCGCTTTGGCCGGCGTCATGGGCGGCGCCAATTCGGAGGTAACGTCCGAGACGACGACGATCGTGCTCGAATCCGCCAAGTTCGACGGCGGTACGGTCCGCAAAGCGTCCCGTCAGCTCGGCCTGCGCTCGGAGGCTTCCTTGCGTTTCGAGAAGGAAGTGAACGCGGACGCCGTAGTTCCGGCATTGGACCGCGCCGCATCGCTGATCGCCAAGCTGGCCGGAGGCGGAATAAGCGACGGCATCGCGGAAAGCGTCGCTTCCGACGCGGAGCCCGTTACCGTATCCATCTCGCTGGAGAAGATCAACCGTTACCTCGGAACGGAGCTGTCTTCCCTCGAGATCAAGGTCATCTTGAATCGGCTTCATTTCCAATTCGAGGAAAAGGGCGACGGACTATGGAACGTGCATGTTCCGCTTCGTCGCGGGGATATTACGCGGGACGTCGACGTCATCGAGGAAATCGCACGGCTGTACGGGTACGACAACATTCCGGTCACCCCGATACTCGGAGCGACGACTCCCGGTTCTTTGACACGGGAGCAGTCGATTCGCCGTACGCTGCGCGGTCTGCTGACGGAAAGCGGTCTGCATGAGGTCGTTACGTACTCGTTCACCCATCCGGAGCAAATTGCCGGTTTCCGCGGCATGTACCCCTCGGCGAAGCCGATCGCCCTGTCGATGCCGATGAGCGAGGAGCGGAGCGTGCTGCGTACGAGCCTCGTGCCTCATTTGCTCGATACGGCCTTGTACAATCGGAATCGCAATATGGACGATGTGGCCGTCTTCGAAATCGGCAAGGTGTTCGTATCGTCCGAAGAGCAATTGACCGCTCTTCCGCAGGAGAAGCTGATGCTCGGGATCGTATGGACCGGCAAACGCTCGCCGGAGCACTGGGGCGGCAAGGCGGAGAAGGTGGATTTCTATGATTTGAAAGGCGTGTTCGAGAAGCTGACGGCCGTACTAGGCATCGCCGGGGTTCAATATTCGGCGGCTCAGCCAGAAGGGTTCCATCCCGGCAGAACCGCGAACATCGCAATAGACGCCAGTCCGATCGGACGTCTCGGACAGCTTCACCCCGCACTGCAGCAGGCCAAGGATCTGGAAGATACGTATGTGCTCGAGATCGAGCTGGAGCCGCTGATCGAGCAAGCCGAATTCCGCATCGAATACAAGCCGCTGCCGAAATATCCGGCCATCGGCCGCGATATGGCGGTCGTCGTGGATGCCGGGGTGCCTGTCGGGAACATCCGGAGCACCGCCGAGGCAACGGCAGGCTCGCTGCTCGAATCGATCGAAGTGTTCGATATATATACGGGCGAGAGGCTGGGAGGCGGCAAGAAAAGCGTGGCGTTCACGCTCGTATACCGTCATCCGGACCGTACGCTGACCGACGACGAGGTCGCCGAGCTTCACGGCAAAGTCGTTACGGCTCTTGAACAAACATTCGGCGCAGAGTTGCGCAGGTAGAAGGAAATAAGGCCGGTCACATCGAATGTAATAGGCGATGGGCCGGCTTTGTCGTTTCCGGGATCTTCAAAAAAAACTAGTCGTTGTTTTTCGACAGCTATCGTCATTTTTTGGAGTAGATTCGGGCCATAGCCACCCAGCCACGACATGTTCCGTGAGACGGAATGGAAAGGATGGGCAGATATGAGCAATGGAGATAAAATACGAGTCACAGTCGACATATATGGAATGGAATATAAACTGATGGGCGCTTCAAGCGCCGGATATACGAAGAGGGTCGCCGAGTACGTCAACGAGCAGATGCATCAAACGGCCAAGCTGTTTCCGCGTCTGGACACGCCGCGCCTTGCCGTGCTTGCTTCGGTCAATATGGCGGACGAATATTTCAAGATGCGGACGCAAATCGATGAGGTCCAGCAGCAGCTGCAAAATGCGAAGGAGCTCGGGGAGCGCTATACCGTGCTGGAGGAGAATTTGCGCCTGATACAGGAGTCGTCCGAGCAGGAGGCGGCGCGGTTCCGCGAGCGGGAACAAGAGCTCTCCGACGAAGTCGAACGCAGTCGGGAGCAGGCGGGACGCACGGAAAGGGAGCTCGAGGCCGAACGGCTGGGACGGGCGGCGTCTGCCGAACAGCATGCCCGGGAGCTGGGGAAGCTGCAGGAGTCGGCGGACGAGCTGCTGGAAGCGAACCTTTTGCTGGAGGAGTCCGTAAAAAGCCAAGAGCTTAAAGGCAGCGCTTTGGAGAATGACCTGCTGCGTCTTAACGAGACGAACCGCAAATTGGAATCGGCGAACCTTCAGCTGGAGGAAACGTACGGTCAATTGCGGGAGTCGTACAGCCAGCTGGAGATTACGAACAGCCAGCAGGTGGAAAGCTTCGAGCTGAAGCAGAAGCAGATGGCGGAGCAGATGGCGGAGCAGGAGGAGCAGCTGCTTCAGGAGCTCGTTACCCAGCAGGAAACGTACAAGAAGACGATTGAGGAGCAGCGCGGCAAAGCGAAGCAGGCGATCGAGGAGGAACGGCGCAAGGCGGAGCAAGCCGTGAAGGAAGAACGGCGCAAAGCCGAGCAATTGCTGAACGATGAGCGTCAGAAGGCGCAGCAGACGTTGGCGGCGGCGCGGAGTCAGAGCGAGGAAGCGTTGAAGGCGGCGCTGGAAGCGGAGCGCGAGAAGGCGGAGCAAGCGCTGTCGGCTGCGCGGAGCGAGGG
>NZ_VDCQ01000024.1:0-93415 GCF_006265175.1 Paenibacillus hemerocallicola
CAGGGCGCGATAAGCAGACGGAAGCTGCTGGCGTCGCTCGGTATGGCAGGGGTTGGATTGATGGCAATGGGAACGGCAGGAGCGACGGGAACCGTGGTGTCCCAAACCTATTCACCGCCAGGCGCAGACAGCTTCAATCTGAACGAACTGAACGAACCGCCGCCTCATCCCTCGGTCGTTGCCACGACGATTGCCGCGCTACGGACGAACGAACAGCCAGACGCGAATCTCGTTTACTTCGTCAAAGACGACGGAAAAGAAGGGTGTTTTCTGTACGATCCTACCGACACCAGTGGGGGATAACACGGGGACCGTTGTTGTATCTACATCCGGCGTCAGATTCAAGCGCATTTATGAAACCGGTGTGAACGTCAGATGGTTCGGCGCGACGGGAGACGGCGTAACCGACGATACGGCCGCCATACGCAGTGCAGTGGACGTGGCTGATACGATTTGGTTCCCCAAGCCGCGGGTTGCGTACCGGATGAGCCTTATTACGATGCCTCGGATGTAAAGCTGTCATCGATACAGTGCGCGCTGAGTCGGGGGACGACAGATACGACGACGCCATTGAATACGGAGTGCATCGTCCTCACGCCTCCCGCCGGTACGGCGAAGGTTGGTCTGAAGCTGATGAACGCTTCCAGCTACTCCACAAACGCATTCGACATTGTCTCGGTAACTTTGCATGAGGTGCGTTTTGTAGCGGGCAAGGAAGGGAGAACCGGCGACTACAAGAAGCTTCATCAAACGATTGACGGTGCGCTCAGATGGGAAGGAGCATTGGAGGTGCCAGTGGCTGGCGTTCACTATGCGAATTTCAAGGCTGGCGATGAACTTCAGCTCCCGCCGGCGGAAGGGGCTCCGGTCGGGTATATTTGTACGGCGGACGGCAGGCCGGGTACATGGAGACCTCTGGGCACAATCGGGGAATCGCCTTAACGCAAGCGGGTTCCCAATAGCCGCTTTCGGTATTTTTCCGGTTCCCGCTTCGTACGCGTTTCATCTGACGACAGAACCTTCAGTTCCACTTCACTAGTGGTTTTGAAGGTTCTTTGCATCGTGGGGATTTGCGAGGCTGCGGCACCCTCTATTGAAAGAGTCTTTTTGTTTGCGGTTGCTTGTCGAATATGAAACCCATTGACACAGGACTGCCATGTTCGACGCGCGACAGGATGCAAACTGCAGCAGATGGCTGCAAGATGGCAGCATCTTAACTTTTTCTTGTTGTCTAAACCCGACATAACCTCGGAATTGAGGATCGATTTATTTTTGTTGACAAGCAGAGCGGCAAAGATTTTGACCGTCCGCGTTACCAGGCGATGCGCCTGATGATCCGTGAAGGGGATTTGGTATATCTCGATGCTCTGGATCGGTTGGGTCGCGACTACGATGGCATCATTAGTGAGTGGAAGTACATCACTCGGGAGTTGAATGCAGACATTGTTTGTCTGGATAACGAGACGCTATTTGACTCCAGGAAATTTTAAACGATGGGTGACTTGGGGAAACTGCTCGAGGATCAGTTTTTTAGCATGCCGTCACAATAAGAAGCGATATGCCCGCAGTCAGGGCGGCTTGTCACTGACCCGATACTTCTCTTGCCGAAGCAGCCATCACATACCCTCCATGTTTGCATTGTTGGTTCAATAATAGAGAGTGAACGATGGCTGGTCATTGACTTATGTCAAGAGAGGCTCATTGTTTCATTTTATAACTTCTCGGAGTGTCTCCCCAATATTTGCGAAATGTTCTCGAGAAGTAAGCGGCATCGGGAAACCCATTTAATGCGGCGACCTCCTGTATTTTCATGCCCGACTCCAGCATAGACTTGGAGCGCGTCATCCGAATTTGCAATATGTAGTCGGAAAATGTGAGGCCCGTTTCTTTTTTAAACATTCGACTGAGATAAGACGGATGCATGTATAGACGTTTCCCAATTTCATCGAGAGATAGTTTCTCGGCGAGTTCCTGTTCGATGATTTCCAAAATCTGTTGAATAGCATCACGCTTTACTCGTTTCCGAGCATGCTGCTTATATCTCACGATATGCTCCGCGTATTGTTTAAGCAGCGAGTACCCTTCTTCCTCCGTTGCGATTTTATTGAGATGAAACGCTTTGTTTAAATCATGTCCGAATACTTGGTTTAACGGCCACCCTATACGCTCGGCATGACCGATCATGCTTGAACATCCTTGCAACAGCTGCACTCTCCACATTTCTTGCGCTCCGTTCCCCTGCGATTGAAGGGTATGCATCTCCCACCACTTTTGCAATGCTTCAAGAATACGTCCAATATCTCCCGTATGTAGTAAAGCTTGAAACGGGTTGTCTAAGCCGGACTTCTCTGAATGGTCAGGCTGAATCTCTGCAGCTGCTTTCACTCTGGGGGAATGCGGAAGCGTCAACTCGATCCAAACGGTTTGTTGCGATCCGGTAACATCGTCCACATTCAGTTCCAATATTCCAGCCGTCTCGTTATAATCCCATTCGTTTACGGGATGAGGATTGTCTGCTGCTTGTGATGACCGGCCGCAACGAATCTGAATAGGTTCTCTATCTATCCAAATATGCAGCGCATAGCTGCGCTTCGTTGGCATATTTGGATAATCGCCGCACATGCAGCCGATTTGAACGATAACGGTATCCCGTTCCGAACGACAGCTAATCGTGGTGACCGCGACTTTCTGGTGTTGATATTGCGATGTAAGGCCGTCATCTTCGTACAATGCAAATTCGCTGGAATGGGATGGATAAATGTGCAAGGTTAATCGTTCCGGAGCGGATGAACGAATATGATCGAATGGTGGCCACATCGGAATGATCGCTCCTTGACGAACAAAAAGCGCTCCCCCGGCGTCCTCCGGCGCCGAATAGTGGATAAGCTTGGGCCCGGTATACGTATTCCCCGTCCAGTAATCGATCCATGTGCCATCCGGTAAATAGACTCTTTTATCATAAGCGGCAACCAACAAAAAATCGCCCAGCATATATTGCTGCGCGAGATCGTCACAATTGGGGTCGTATGGAAACATTAAAGGCATCGCCCTAAGCATCGGCATGCCCGTGTAAAGGGCGGCGTGCGCCGTCGAATATAAATAAGGAATGAGCCGGTAACGGAGATGCGCATATTTTTTGAATACTTGCGATAAGGGCTCGTCCAAATAGGCGGGATGTGAAAAATACGCCCAGCTGTTAATCAGCGACCAAGCAGTTAAAAAGCCGGCATGAATGCCTTCTCGGGACATAACATCCATACTGCTGGTCGTATGCATATGACCCGATAGTCCGAGATTCAACATCGCCGCTATACCCTCCTGACGCTGAATCCCTTTCCCTGTTATACAGGTAGCGGCAAACCGCTGAATTCCGGTATACCCGATTGTGGAATAAATAAATAACCGTTCCCCTTTTTGACGATGAAACCCGGCCTGCATTTGCTTGTACAAAATGACCGGGTACACGTTATGCATCTCCTCATCGCTCATTCCGTCGCCCCATATATGACCCGGGTGCCCGTTGATTTGCCAGGCTGCCGAAACAGCAAAGGAGGAGGCTCCTTCGTCAACAAATTGTTCCAGATGGGCATACCAAGGCTCTACGTTGCCGCGACGATCGATAACGTCCGTCTCCGACGACAAATGTTCATGCAAGGTCACATCGTAGTTGCAGTACAAATTTAAGTTCAACTTAAAGCCGTACCGTTGCAATGTTCCAATAAACGTATGCGGACTTTTAATGTTATTGGCAGGGATATGAAACCGATCCTTGTTCCACTTTCTCGTTATTGAAAAATCCATTTTGTTTTGCGTCCAGCCGCTTAAACCGATCACATCACAAGGAATCCCCGCTTCGCGAAATTGTCTGGCATCCTTGACCACATCGTTGGCATTGGAATTTTCATGGCATATATAGGTAAGCCCGTACGCCCAGATCGGAAGCAGCATAGGTTTGCCTGCAAGTTCGGCATACGCTTGAAGCAATTGCTTGTACCCGGAACCGGTAAAAAGAAAAACGTCCAGCGGACCTTCGCTTCCTTCAATGTTTAATTCATTGGACCGCGTATATCCGAGATCGAACGTATGGCGATAGGTTGAATTGATGAGGAGCGCCCAGCCTCGACTGCTCATCAGAAAAGGAATCGGGACAAACGCCGAATAATTTTTTAGATGCATCTCGATAACTTGTCCGCGCCGCTGAAGATGCTCGCGGGAAACATCGCCTAATCCATATAATTTTTCCTCATCGGCAAGGGAGAAATGAATGCCGAATCCACCGTGTTCTTCGGATCGCGGGGACCTGCTCGTGCTTAACGCCCGATCTTGCGTCCCAAAGCCCCAACGGAATTGTCCGTTCAAGCGACTAACCTCAAGTAAAGCGTTTTCAAGATACACCAATAAGGTTTGATCGGTAAATTCGGTTTCAAACGCAATGGGATCCGTTTTTTGAATAATGCCGAAACGAATCGTTGCAGGGTCTTTAAAGGAGCCATGTTCGTCCATTTGCAGCCGGACGGCGTGCGGGGAAAGCGGGGAAAGCTTCATCCAATTGCCGTTACCGAGTTGAAATTGTACAGGACGGCTCAATCGATCAGTCATAGGGATCCCCCATAAAAAGTAATCATAATCCAAGTTTTAAGTTTTTATAATCATATATTGTGTCATTAACGCTATCTAAACATTATTTTATGAAATGATATACTGATTCTCAAGCAGGAAATCTTAAACAAAATGATATGAGGAGCGTGAACGCAATATTCAATCGACACATGAACAGACGACAGTTAATCCGGACCGCGGGGATAGCCGGTTTGGCATTCATCGGCGGAAATATGATCCCTCCGCAAGTAAAAGCCGATCATAACCCGCAGCATGAAGGACCGTCACATGGAAAAGGCCGCCCTGAAAAATCCAGCCCCTTTATGACCAATACGCCGGACGATTGGATCAATGTCCAGAATTATGGAGCAACGGGGGACGGAGCGACAGACGACTCCGCCGCCATCCAATCTGCCATTAATGCGGCACCTGGGCAATCGGCCGTTTACTTTCCTCAGGGCACGTATGTAATTAGTACGCCGCTGCAGTGGTCGGGCAAAGCGCTGCATCTATTCGCATTCGGTTCGGCCGTCATAAAAGAAAGCCAGGTGCTGGGTGTCCCGATGATTCAACTTACCCAAGCAGACGGCTCCACGATCCAAGGATTAGACTGCAGCGGGGCAGAAACGTATGAACTCTTTTCAGGGGCGTCCGGAATTGAAAACGCATTCATATCAGTCGATGATTCTGAATGCGTAACGATTTCCGACTGTGTCGTCGAAAACAAATCGTACGGTTTTCTCCTCAAAAACAGCAAGTGGTGCAAAGTGCAAGACGCTCAAGTATTCGGATTCCTTCATACAACAAAAAGCGGGCACAACTATAGCTCCTGTTGTCACATTTCCCGTGGTTCCGCCCACATCATTCAAGGATTGACAGGTGCAAACATGGGTTCGGGTGTACTCGTCGGCAGAGAATCTACACTCAATCAAATTCATAATTGCCAATTTGAAAACATGCAGGATAACGGAGTTTATCTGTCTTCCGGAGCCGGCAACTCGGTAATCGGGGTAACGGTTCTCCAAACGCCAGGCAGCGGTGTGAAGGCTCGCGGGACGCGCAATCTCATTCTCGGCTGTCACGTGAAAGATGCTCAGGTCGGGTACAGCTTGACCGGCAACGGAGTTGTTCCCGATTCTTACGGGGCGAATGGTTACGGAACGATTTTGGAAGGATCCACAGCGGAAAATTGCTTAAGAGACGGTGTTTCGATCGGCAAACAAGACAATTATTATGCGCGGCATTTTAAAGTGATCGGCAACGTGCTGGTGAACTGTGCGATTGAACAAGGGGGCTACGGAGCCGTTCGGGGCGGCGGTCATTATCATGAAATCGCTCATAATACAATTGTCGGTTCAAGTGGAACCTACGCCGTCATTATGGCCGGAAGCGCAGCCGAATCGATTCGGGGATTGTGCATAAGAGACAATACCATTATGGAGGCGAATGAAGGCATCCGTGTCCATTACGCTTCAGGCGCGGACATTTCAAGGAACCAGCTCTGTTCATTATCTTCCAACGGCATTCATCTTCGTTACGTTTTCGACAGTCAAGTGACCGATAATCAGTCCCATGAGCAAGTAGGCGGGGCCGGAATTACAGCAACCCAGCAATATGGGAATACAGGGAACACGTTCCGAAGTAATAGGGGAACGACTCTCTCGCTCGACGTCAATCGCAATTACGTGTTCGAAAACATTCCTGCAGCTGTAAATCTTTCAGCTGATGCTGCGTTGCCGCCTTTTTTTGTCGGGCAAATGTGTTTAAGTGCAGGAACTGTATATATCGCTACGGGAACCTCCTCTCCTGCGGATTGGAAGCCAATGACTTAGATTCATTCCTGCGAATTTGAAGGGAGCATGAGCATGATCCGGATGACGGTTTCTGAAAGATTACTTGAACGTATGAAAGAAGCGGACCAAGATCCAAAGCGCATTGTAGCTTTCGGCTCCAGCAATACCGCACTAACATGGGGCAGCAACGGTATGCATAATTGGGTCTCGTGGTTCGGCATCAACATACGTGAAACGATCGGCAGACATATCGCTATCGTGAATCAGGGGATTAATGGAGACACAACAGAGCATTTGATACAGCGGATGGAGCGGGACGTCCTCTCCTTATCCCCGAAAATATGTATGATTACGATTGGCGCCAACGATGCCGCCAGACGATTTGAACCACAGCAATACAAAAACAATATGGTGCACATTTGCGAGCGAATGAGAGATCATCACATTATTCCCGTTATTCAAACGTACTACTATCCGCTCTACGAATCGGGGCCTAACGGATTTAAACAATTGTTTGAAGATTTTATGGAATTGAACCGAGAAATAGGTCGAGAGATGGATATACCGATTATCGATCAGTATCGTTACTTTGAACGGCTTTATGTTCAGGATCAGACCGTTTATTCGCACATTATGCGCGACTGGATTCATCTCAACCCTATCGGACAAGCGCTAATGGGCGAGATTGCTTCTCGCGCATTCGGTCTTCCCTCACTGCGAATTCCGGATTCGATGAGAGAAACGTTTGACAACATGCTGCTCCACATGAGGGTCGCCGACGATTAGGACGGAGGTTGCAAAATGGCTAAACATATATACCGCCCCGTATGCGGCTTCATCATCGGTTGTTCTGCTCTGCTGTCTGCCTGCGGCGGCGATTCTGGCGGTGAAGCCGCTCCCGCCAAAGAAGATGAAGCTCCAAAATCACCGATTACGATGGTCATTCACGGGGCAGGCGTTACGATGGAAGAGCTGGAAAGCCGATATCGGGACCATCTTGTCAAAAAGTTTCCTCATATTACATTTACATTTTTGCGAAACGATAAAGGGAATATGATGGAAGACTTGGTTGCACAAGGAACGATCCCCGACATCGTACGCCCGGACACGAATAATGTTTACAGCTCTTATTTGGACCTTGGTTTGGGTGAAGATTTGACCCCCTATGTTAAAAAGTACAGGTATGACCTCTCGCGATTTAATAAGGTGTTTGTTGATGAAATCGTCGATGCTGCAAGAACGGGAGAGCTGTATGGACTGCCGCAGCCTCCATTCTTCCCGCATGCGTTGTACTACAACAAAGATTTATTCGATCAATTTGGCGTTCCTTATCCGAAAGACGGGATGACTTGGGATGAAGTGTACGAAATAGCGAAGCGAATGACTCGGACCAACAATAACAAGCTATATCGCGGATTCAGTTTTAACCCCGTAAGCGGTCTCCGCGATAATCCATACCATCTCCCGATTCTGGATCTAGCGGCAGACCGACTTGCAAATACAGAACAATGGGCGTCATTGTTTCAAAACTTTCTACGCTTCTACCAAATCCCGAACAATACCATTGCTGCATCAACTTCGGCCGAAAACGGAATGTTCGCGAAAGGGAGCGTAGCCTTGATGGCAAACCAGCATAACGTATATTTAAATATTCCGCCTGAAGTGGACTGGGATATCGTTACGTATCCGACTTACGCGGGAGGACAAAAATTAATGCCTCAACGCGGTCCTGCATACTGGTCGATTACTAAGCAAAGTAAACACAAAGATGAAGCGTTTCAGGTCATTATGGAGATGTTATCGGATGAAGTGCAGCTCGAAGATTCTCGCAGAGGAATTCCGTCAACGCTCGTAAACCCACAAATTCAACAAGTATTAGGTCAAGGCTCACCGGTATTCAGCACCAAAAACATGGCGGCCCTGTATCAATACCCGCCTGCCCCCTACACGCCAAAACGAAAAGCCGAATTACCGAATGTTCCGCAAAACATTCAACAAAATTTGCTTGGCGCCGCTTTTATGGAAGCAGCCAAAGGAGCGAAGGATGTAAATACGGCACTACGGGAATTGAACGAAATGCTTCGTTTGGAAGTCAATAAAGTGAAGAACCAATAGGACATTCGCTGTAACACGATCTTCTTCGACGGAGATCGTTTTTTTCGTCTGCCCCTTCGTTTCCAAGGCGGAGGCGGTTTCTGCTGGCGCTATGATGACATTCTGGACAGCGAGCCGCATGGACGAGCGGCTCGCCGGCGGCCTCGACGCCTCAACGACCGTCGCATCGGCCGCCGATGGTTGATGTCAAAGCTTAAGAAGAAATCGACTGGAGCAAGGTCGGATCTGAAGCAGGTCTGAAAAAGCCGGACATCAACGGGAACGGGCGGCGCCGCGGATGTCTTCGAAGTGTCGCATGACCGCTTTGCGGCCTTTCAGTCCAAGCTTGCCGTAGATGTTTTTACAATGGGTTTTGACCGTCTCCAGCCGGATCGCGAGTTTGTCGGCAATATCGTTGTTCGAACGGCCTTCGATGAGCAACTGCAGGATGGCGTATTCCTTGTTCGTCAGTCTGGCGCGGACGAAACGGTCTTTGTCGGTGGACAGCCAGCGTTCGTCGCGAAGCTGTTGCAGCCTGCGACAAAAAGCGACGCTCTCCCCCGAGCCAGGCGTGCTGTGCAGCCGCAGTTTTTTCGTCAGCGCGCCAACCAGCGGCTCCGCCTTGTCCCACTCCTCCAGATACAGCTGCACGTAACCTTCCTTGCTGCCCGTTTCCAGCGATTTTTCCAGCTTGCGCACAGCCGTGCCGTTGTCACCGCCATCCGCGTGCAGCAGCGCCAGCAGCAAGTTGATTTCCGCCACGTAATAATGCAGATTCCGCGCCTCGGCATAATACGCCAGCCGTTCCCCGAACGCCAGTCCTTCGCGAGTCCTGCCCAGACAAATGTATGCGCGCAGCAAGACGATATATTCGTACAGCCAAGTGATATCGGGCACCGCGCCCGTATCTTGCCGCTGCTCCTTCAGCCACTTCCGAACCGCGGCCGTTTGGCCCGTCTTGATATGCACCAGCGCCTGGCAGGCTTCCAGCACGGCATCCGTATCAACGCTTGCCCGAGCGGCGATCTGCAGCCGGATTTCCTCCAGCATGGCGCGCGCAGCCTGCGTTTCTCCCGTGGCCAGGCGGAGCTGAACGAGCGTCAACGCGGCGGGAAGGACGATACCGGTATCGAGCAAGTCAAGTCCGATAAAGAGGCCGCGCTGCAAAGAGCGTTCGGCTTCTTCGAGTTGTCCGCGCAAGTAATAACATTCGCCAAGGATCGTTTGGATGATGCCGTATCCCTGGTTGCTGCCGCCCCAGAGCGGTTCGGCATAGCCGTAAATCGCCAAAGCTTGGTCGATCGCGCCCCAGAATCCGGCGTTGCTTCTTAGCAACGAGCTGCCGGCCGGTTCGATGGCGTTGAAATGTGTGTACAGCCGCCCCGGACCCAGCAGCAGAGCGGCGGCTTCGTGCATCAGCGCGATCCCGCGCTCCGAGTCAAGGCGCATCAGCGCAATGCGCGAGCGGATCGTAGCGAAATAACCGCGCAAATTTTCGCCCGTCGGACCAAACGAGTAGAACTCGTCGGTCATCAGCGCCTCAGCCAAGTCAATCACCTTCTCCGCCGCCGAAATGCGGTGATCGTTGATGAGCAGGAAGGCGTGCAGCAGTGCGAGCGACGGACGGCGCACGACTTCCTGCGTTGGGAATTGATCAAGCAACTCCAGCAAGCGGCCGCACGGCTGCGCCAGCGTAATTTCGATATCGCCGAGCAGCAACCCGGCTGCGCGTTCCATGTCCGGTGTCCGCAGCGCATGCCACACCGCTTCGACCAGCATGCCGCGCTCCTCGGCCCAACGGCTGACAAGCGCGTGGATCGTCGCCGGTGCGCGTTCGTCCGATTCGTACAGCCGGTTCCGCAGCCAGGCGGCAAACAGCGGAACGTAACGAAAACGTCCACCCTCGCCGCGGGTGAGCAGCAAATTGGTCGCCAGCAGCCGTTCGAGAGTCTCTTGACAGTCCGGGTCTTCGGTGACCAGACGGGCCAGAGCGGTATCGAAAAAGTCGGGCACCGACGTGAACAGCATAAACGGCAAAGTCTCCGGCGGTTGTTCCAGGAACACGTTGTCCAGCAGGATACCGTACATCTCCACGGGCAGTGCTTCAAGCGCTGCCCGTTCGTGCAGCGGTTCGGCCCGGTTCTCTTTGAGCAGCGCGGCATAATGCATGACAGCGAGCGGCCAGCCGTCGGTCAGCGCATACAGCCGTTTGGCCGGTCCGGCGGCCAGTTCGCGTCCGGTTTCGCGGCGTATGGCTTGCGTCATTTCGCCGGAGTTCATTTTCAGATGCTCGCATGTCAGCATATATGGGCCGGGGTGACGGCTGCGCAGACGGTGATAGAAAGGCAGCTTGACCCGGCTTGCGATATAAAATTGCACGCGCTCGCCGGCGTCTTCGATCAACTGCTCGAGCGCGCGGTGGAAGCTGTCCTCGTGAATCGCCTCGTAACGGTCTACGAAAATATGTACGTCGCTTGTCGTGCCGGCGATTGCATCGGCGATTTGTGCGAGGAAACGATCGTTCTTGTTGTTTTCCGGACCAAGCGACAGCCACAGCACGGTGTTTTCCCCGGACAGGGTATCCGCCAATGCGCGCAGCAGCATCGTTTTGCCGTAGCCGGTCGGTGCAGTGACCGCAATGAGCGGCCGCCCCGCTTCGCGTCTCAGCACCGCAAGCGGCCGGGCAAGATGAGCGGCTGTCGGCGGAGGATTGATGGAATCAGTCACCGGATTACCTCCTGACGAATCGGTATGTTGCCATTTTCTGTTTTCTATCAGCAACAGTATAACCGAAAGTGGAGCAAAAGAGGTAGTGTTTTGTCGAAAAAGAGGGATGGGTGGAATGACGATGAATTTCGAAAAGAGGGATATGCGGTCAGATAAAGCCAAGATATACTGGAATCACGCTAAGCAAAAAATGTAAATCGTATCGGAGGGATCAATGATGAGCGGATGGACGAATGAAAAAACGAATGAAGCGCTAAAGACGGTGTTTGCGAAGGCGGCGACGGACAAGGCGTTTCGCGCGCTGGTGCTGGAAAACCCGAACGAGGCGGTCAAGCAGGCGGCAGGCGTCGAGATCCCGGCGGGTTTTACGGTGCGTTTCGTGGAAAACGACGGAGTGGATGCGACATTTGTATTGCCGGATTTTATCGGAGACAGCGAACTGTCGGACGAGCAGCTCGAAGCGGTTGCTGGCGGGAAGAAAAAGAAAAAGGACGATGATGACGATTTCGACAAAGGCGGCGGCTCCAGCCCCAGCTACAGTCGGAGCGGTTCGTTGAAACAATTTCACGGCGTTTGTGTCGACTAGGAACTGGAACAGCCAGAGCTGGCAGCGATAACCTTTGTAGTTCATTGCCGGTCAGGTGCGGTAGGTGAGAGCAATGCACAAGCACAAATACGGGAACGAGTGGTTGCGAACGATTGTAGAGCGTTCAAGCGGACTCGAGGAGCGGCTGACCGACCGGTTTGTGCCGGAGACGGAGATGAGGGACAACGGGGCTGCCTCGACCGCGGCTGACCGGCTGCGGCGGTGGAGCGAAGCGGTAGGCAAAGGCGACGCTGCGAAGTTCGCGGGCCGGCTTGCGCTTTCAGGCTGGACGGCAGACGATGCCGGCAGGGCGGTGCATCCTGTACGACTCCGGGACGCCGCCGCCCTGCCGGATTGGGCGGATATGCTGCGGCTGTTTGCAGAGCACCTGCAGCACCGAGGTACCGTGCCATCTGCGGCGTTGCCGGAGACACTGCGGCAGCATCCATTGCTCGAGCCGGGCAAGCCGCTTGCGTTTGAGCACGCGCTGCTGCCGTTTGCCGAAGCCGGTGCAACCTATGCGGCCGCACAGGTCGGGGAGCTGTCGCGCGTCCTCTCCGCACGGGCTTGGCGCGACGCGGTGCGAAGTTTGCTGCGTGAGCTGGCGGAAGTCGCTTGGAAGACACTGGATTTGGAATTCAAGCTGTTTCGCATCGGCTCTTTTTCGTTACCGGGCAGCATGGAGCAGTATGACCGGTTCGTGCGCCGGCTGCTGGAAGGCGACTGGTTCAGACTGATGCAAGAATACAGCGTGTTGGCGCGGTTGATGGCAACTGCCGTGCTCAAGTGGGCGGATTCGTTGCAGGAGTTTCTTCGGCGTTATGACGAGGATGAAGTTTGGCGCGACGGGCGGTTGACAAGCGGCACGGCGTCTACCGGTATCATCGAACGGCTTGCGTTGGGCGAGTCCGATCGCCATAACGGCGGCCGAACCGTGGTGATCGCCATGCTGGAAGGCGGAGGTAAAGTCGTATATAAGCCGAAGCCGCTGCGGATCGATACAGCCTACGCCGCCCTGCTGGCGTGGCTGAGGGAACATGGCGCGCCGGGCGAACTGGCGGCGGCGTTTACGGTCGACCGCGGCGAATACGGCTGGCAATCGTTCGTCGCTCGCCGGCCTTGTACGAGCGAAGCCGAAGCCGCGCGGTATTATCGCAACGCCGGGGCACTGGTGGCGATCAGTTGGCTGCTTGGCGGCTCCGATCTACACCGCGAGAATGTGATCTCAAGCGGAGTTGCGCCGATACCGGTCGATGTGGAAGTGTACATGCAGCCCGATCCGGACGCGAATTGGCCACCGGAGGAGGTGCCGAGCGATGCCGAGCGACAGGCTCGCGAAACGATTGCCCGCTCGGTGCTATGCTCGTCGCTGTTGCCGGAGTGGGTCAAGTTGGAGCCGGATACCGGCGTGGACGTCAGCGGACTGTTTTCTTGGCTCGGGATGGACGAAGGGCAGCGAACGGTGCGGCGATTCAAGTTCGCCAATACCGACGCGATGAAAATCGGCGATGTCGTCGACACGGAATCACGCGCGGACAACGATCCCCACACCTCCGGTTGCGCGTTCGATGTCGGGCGGGATATACCGGCGATGCTCGGCGGATTCCGCCATATGTACGATTTTTTGCTGGCACGGCGGGAAGCGCTGACGGCGGCGGACGGGCCGTTGGCCGCGTTCGGCAGCCTAGCGACGCGATTTCTGTTCCGCTCGACTGCCGTATACGGGCAACTGCTGGAAAACAGCTGGCATCCTGATGCGCTGAAGGACGGGGTCGACCGCGACATCCGGCTGGAAGCGATGTGCCGGTATGTGGCGTCGGACGAGGAGGAATACGACCGCTGGCCGATTGTCCTCCGCGAACTGGCGGCGCTGCGGGTAATGGATGTGCCTTATTTCAGGCTGAACGCGGGCGAAGTGCGGCTGGCAGACCAACAAGGGGCGTACGGTCCTATGCTGTTTAGGCGTAGCGGCCGTATGCGGTTGCTTGAGCGAGTTCGGGCGATGAGCGCAGCGGACCGCGAGCTGCAGCTTTCGCTCATTCGCGGCGTGCTATACACGAAGTTTGCCGGCGCCGGTCGAGGGCAAACGCCGGCATCTCATGCGGAACTTGCGGCAGACAACGAAACGGTCGGGTCCGGCGGCGCCATCGGTGGCGCGCTCGGCAGCCGGACGCAAGCTGCGGTGTTTGCGGCGACGAAGAAGGAAAGCGCCAAGCTGCTGCATGCTGCTACCGCCATTGCGGACCGGCTCAACCGCCGGGCGATAACGGCCGACGACGGAACCCGGACGTGGATTGTGCCCGGCTTCGGCAGCGTCATTCCGCGCCAGCGGCCGATATCGTACCATCTGTACGGCGGCAGCTGCGGCATCGCGCTGATGTATGCGGCGCTGTACCGATCGACTGGCGACGGACGCGCCCGTGAAGAAACGCTCTTGGCGCTGCACCTGCTTCGTCGCCGCCTTGCGGAGCGCGATGTCGATGACGATCCGCTGGCGCGGATGACAATCGGCGGATTCTCCGGTCTTGGCTCGATCGTGTACACGTTCGTTCGCATCTCGCAGATGATCGGCGAGCCGCCGCTGCTGCGGGAGGCGATAGCCGCCGCGGAACTCGTGACAGACGAGAAGATCGCGGCGGACAACCGATTCGATCTGATGGACGGCGCGGCCGGGGCGCTGCTCGGCTTGCTTGCGCTGCATCGGGCGACCGGCGAGGCGGAGCATTTGCGCCTAGTAAAGCGATGCGGCGAACATTTGCTGACGAGCCGAGCGAAACTGCCGTCGGGACACGATGGTTGGCAGGTTAACGGTAAAGCGCTGGCCGGTTTTTCGCACGGCGCTGCCGGCATCGCTTACGCGTTGCTGAAGCTGCATCAGGCGGCGCACGACCCGCGTCTGGCGGAAGCGGCGGACGAGGCGATCCGTTTCGAGCGGGACATCTTCGACCGTGAGCGCGGCGTATGGCCGGATTTGCGGGTAGGCTCGGAAGACGGAGCCGGACTCGTAGACGCTTGGTGCAATGGCGCTGCCGGCATCGGACTGGCTCGACTAGCCGGTCTTGCGGCGCTCGACAACCCCGACATCCGCAGCGACATCGACACGGCGATAGGCATCGTCCACCCGCCGCGGCGCGAACACGGCAAAGATTGTGTGTGCTGCGGTCATATGGGCCGGGCGGAACTGCTGTTGAGCGCGTCGCTTAAGCTCGGTCGCGGCGACTTGGCCGGCGAGGCCCGGCGGCGCGCGCTCCGCTTCGCGGAAAAGTACGGGAAACCGGGCAGTGACGACGATTGTTCATTGCCTCTGTACGAGGAGCCTTCTTTTTTTCAGGGAATAGCCGGCATCGGCTACGAATTGCTGCGGTTCCGCTCGCCGGATCTGCTGCCGAACGTGCTTGTGCTGGAGTAAATAAACAATGGTCATGGAGGAGAAGAACAATGAGCGAATGGAATCAGGAAAAGGTGCAAGAAGCGTTGAAGACGGTATTTTCGAAGACAGCGACGGACAAAACGTTTCGCGAGCTGGCATTGAACAATCCGACCGAGGCGGTCAAACAAGCGGCGGGCATCGACATTCCGGCGGGATTCACCGTGCGGTTCGTGGAAAATGACAGAGCGGACGCGACGTTCGTGTTGCCGGATTATGTCGGAGACAGCGAGCTGTCGGACGAGCAACTGGAAGCCGTAGCGGGCGGAAAGAAGAAGAAAAACAAAGACGACAGCGATGTCGACGACGATAAACAAAAACCACTCACAATCCCAAGGGGCCTTTGTTTCGGTTAGGAAAGCGGACGGCCGATGGAAACGATAACTTTGCTGAACTGCCGCGAGGAACGGCAAGCTTATGCGATGCTGACCTTTCCTTCCCTTCACGACGAACTGCTAAGCGAGTCGGAGCAGCGCAAGGTGGCGGCGGTCGGCGCGGAGCTGTTCGGCAAGCCGATCGGCCTCGTCTGGGCAAGCTGGTGGCCGCAACGCAAGAGGGGCGAGCTTCGCACGATATACATCGCGTCCGCTTATCGCGGAAGCGGTATCGGTACCGCCCTACTGAAGACGATCGAGAGGGTTTTGGCGGAAGCGGGTTGCGACACGCTCGATTTCAAATTCCGTGCGGGCACCGCCGGCGCGCCAGTATGGCAACGGATGACCGCACAGTGGGATTTGCCGCGAACCGGCATCCTGACTTTTACGATGTCGATTCCGCAGTTTCTGGCACAGCCGTGGGTCGGCGCGTGGAGAACAAACAAGCGTCTGGACATCTTCAGCTGGGACACATTAAGCGAGGCGGAGAAGGCGAGGATCAAGGAAGGCGATAACGATTGGTATCCTCATCATTTGTCGCCTTTCATCCGCGAGCGCTATCTGGTTCCGGGGTTAAGTGTCGGTTTGCGCGATGGGAACGAGACGATCGGTTGGATGACGGTTGAAGAGTATGACGACGGAATGGTCATCGGCGACCGTATGTTCGCCAGGCCGCCGCACGACGGGCAGGGGCGCGGCATCATGCTGATCGCCGAAGCTGCCAGACGCTGCTGCGAAGCCGGGTTTCAGACGGCTCGTTTCGATGTCAGCATCGGCAACGTTCCCATGCGGCGGTTCGTCGAACGAAGAATGAAGCCTTGTCTCGTGGACAGCTACGAAGTCGTTCACAAAAGCAAGCGGCTGGGGAGCCCGCAGCTGGTGTCGGCGTCCGAAGCGGACCGGCAAGGCGATGACGCGGGAGGAGTAACGATCGGGAGATGAGCCAATGCGCGAACGGATTGGCGTCGGCGCTCCGATTGAAGGTTCCGATAAACGGCAGCGATGCCGTTTTTTCGTTGGTTCTTTTGGAATGGCAAGGGATCTGTCAACATTCCGGCATAGATCATGACGCCGCGTAGGGTTCAACCAAGCGATGTGCGTATTGGAGGCCCGGGACGGTACCGAGGTCGGACGGAGGAAAGGAAGAAAGACGTTGAACAATCGATGGTGGCTGGCCGTCATGTTGCTGTTCCTTGTTATCGCTGGGTGCGGTGAAGGAAAGGTCGACCGTGGCGCCGCCGATCGGGAAGACATCGTAATCGGTGTCGGCTGGCCGCTGGCCAGCCGCGACGAGGGACTCTCGACAGGCGTGAGGCTTGCAATGGATGAAATCAATGCCGGGGGCGGCGTACTCGGGCGCAAGCTTCGCGTCGTCAGCGCGGACGACGGCGGCTCCGTCACCGAAGGCTTGGCCGTCGCCGGCCGGTTCGCCGCCGATCCGCAAACGGTTGCCGTCATCGGCCATCGGGGGTCCTCGGTTTCCGTGGCTGCGGCGGCGGTCTATGAAAAGGCGGGCATTGTCATGCTGACGCCGGGCTCCACCGCACCAAGGCTGACCGAGAGCGGCTACCGGTATATCTTCAGAATGATTCCGAGCGACAAGCGGATCAGCGAGCGGCTGGTGCAATATGCCGCATCCCAGGACTACGGGAAGGTTGCTATCCTGTATACGAACGACGAATACGGCAGGGGTCTGGCCAACGCGTTTGAGGACCGCGGCAAGGAGCTGGGCGTGGAGACCGTGGACCGAGTGGACGGCTACACCGACTTGGGCGATCTGACCCGGCTCGTTCGCGAATGGAGGACGCTTGGCTGCGACGCGGTGTTCGTCGCTCAAGTAATGCCGCAAGCAGGCGTGACGCTCGCCGATTTGAAGCGTGCCGGATTGGACATGCCCATTCTCGGCGGGGACGGTCTGGACTCGGAGCAGCTTGCGAATATGACGGGTAACGCGGCGGAAGGAACGGTTGTGGCTTCCATCTTCGATCCGACGGAGGGGAGGGACGACGTCGGCAATTTTATCCGGAAATACAAAGCCAAGTACGGAGAAATCCCCGGCAAATGGGCGGCGCAGGGGTACGACGCGGCGAACCTGCTGGCCGAGGCAATGCGCGCGGCGGGCTCCGCCCGTCCGTCCGATATTGCCCATGCGCTTCGCCAAACGCGCGGATGGATCGGCGTTACGGGAAGCCACACCTTTGACGATTCGGGGGATGTGACGGATAAACCGATCGTTCTGAAACAAATGACGAGCGGTGCCTTTCAGTATTTGAAAGACAAGGGGGATTAGTTTGGCCCGAAGCATATTTCGCAAATCGGCGATCGACCGCCTGTCCTCGCCAGATCAATTGGATACGCTGACCCGCCTTACTTCACCCGGAGGCTGGCTCATTCTCGCCGCCGCAGGACTGCTCATCGTCGCCGCGGCGATTTGGGCGGTGGCCAGCAGCCAGCCGGTCACCGTCAAAAATCCGGGCGTTCTCGTTCGTCCGGGCGGCGTCGTCTCGATCGGCGCCGTCACGAGCGGCCAACTGACCGACATCCGTATACGGCTGAACGATCACGTCCGCCGCGGCGATGTGATCGCCCGCGTTCGCCAGCCGGCGCTGCTGGAAGAGCTGGCCGACCGGGAGAACCGGAAGCGGGCGCTCCCGGCGGATGACACGACGGAACGCGGCAACATCGACGCGCGCATTTCGCAGCTGCAGGCGTTGATCAACGAGCGATCGCGCGTGGTGAGTCCTTACGACGGACGCGTCATCGGGGTGGGTGTCCAGAAATACGACATGTTGTCCGAAGGAACTTCGGTCGCGACTTTGGAACTGGACAACGGACCGGAACGAGAGCTTCAGGCTGTCATGTACATTCCGGTTCAAATCGGCCAAAAAATCGTCCCCGGCATGGAAGCGAAAATCAACCCGACCTCGGTCGGCAAAGAAGAATACGGCAATTTGCTCGGCCGGGTCGTCTCCGTCTCGGAATACCCGGCCACGGAGCAAGGCATGATGAACACGCTCGGCAACGAGGCGTTCGTGCGCCAGCTCGCGAGCGCGGGGCCGGCCTTGCTGGAGGTGCGCATCGAAATACTGGTCGACAAGTCGACGCCGAGCGGCTACCGCTGGTCGACGAAGCAAGGTCCTCCCATGGCCATCACGAGCGGAACGCTGATGACCGGAGAGATCATCCTGTACAGACAAAAACCGATTTCCTATGTAATCCCGTCCTTTCGATAGTCAGACCCTAACGTCGTGTGCAGGGGGGCGTCATGAGCGCATTCGCAGGCAAGCAACCAACTGAAAAGCCAGTCCGAGCCTCACGGGTACGAACGCCGACCGTCCTGCAAATGGAAGAAGTCGAATGCGGCGCGGCCGCGCTTGCCATCGTGCTCGCTTACCACGGGCGTCAAGTGCCGCTGGAACGGCTGCGCATCGATTGCGGCGTTTCCCGCGACGGCAGCAACGCGCTGAACATCGTGAAAGCCGCACGCAGCTATGCGCTGGCGACCAAAGCGTTCCGCAAGGAGCCGGGTGAATTGCGCGGGATGATCTTCCCCATGATCATCCACTGGCAATTCAATCATTTCGTCGTCCTGGAAGGGTTCGGCAAGGGCAAGGCGTATATCAACGACCCTTCGGCGGGTCCACGCACGGTTACGGCTGAAGAGTTCGATGCATCGTTTACCGGAATCGCGCTTGCCTTCGAGCCGACGGATCAGTTCATTCGGCACAAGGAAAGCTGGCAGACGATCCGTTCCCTGAAGAGCCGGCTTGCCGGCACCGGGGATACGCTGGCCTACGTCGTGCTGACAGGACTGCTGCTCGTCGTTCCGGGACTAGTCATCCCGGCATTCAGCCGCATATTCGTCGATGAGGTGCTGCTGGCGGGACTGAACAACTGGGTCGCGCCGCTTCTGGTCGGCATGGGACTCACCGCCTTGCTTCGCGGCCTGCTCACCCTGCTCAGACAGCATTATCTCATCCGGCTGGAGACGGGACTTTCGATGAATATGTCCGGCCGCTTTTTCTGGCATGTGCTTCGGCTTCCGATTGCGTTCTTCCAACAGCGGCACGTCGGGGAGATCGCATCGCGGATCGCCATCAACAGCCGTCTCGCACATCTGCTCAGCGGGGAACTGGCGGTCGCGCTGCTTGATCTTCTTATGATCGTCTTTTATTTTATTATGATGGTTCAGTACAGTTGGCTGCTGACCCTGCTCGGCATCGTCATCGCGCTGGCGAATTTCGTTTTCCTGCGCTTCATTTCCAGAGTGCAGACCGATCGCAACCAACGGTTGATGCTGGATGACGGCAAAATGGACGGGGTGTCCGTGTCGGGACTTAGCCTGATCGAAACGCTAAAAGCGAGCGGAGCGGAATCGGATTTTTTCCGCCGCTGGGCCGGCTGGCAAAGCAAATTGCTTAATTCCCAGCAGAAGCTGGGGGAAACCGGACAATACGTAACGACGGTGCCGGGGCTTCTGTTCGCGATGAATGCGACGGCCACTTTGGTCGTCGGCGGTTTGTACGTCATGAACGGCACGTTCACGATCGGCATGCTGGTTGCTTTTCAAAGCTTGATGGCGAGCTTCCTCGACCCGGTCGGCCGCATTCTCCGTCTCGGAGCGTCATGGCAGGAAATAGCAGGAAGCTTGAGCCGTTTGGATGATGTGTACCGCTATCCGACTGCCTCTGCTGCCGCTGCGCAAAAAAACGGAAATGCAATCGCTCCAGAGCCGCCCGACTTCGAAAAACGGCAGGCGGCGGCAGTTGCGACGAGCCCCAAGCTGCTGGGCACAGTAAGCCTGACTGGGGTAAGCTTCGGGTATAGCCCGCTCGAGCAGCCGCTCATTTCAGATTTTCATCTTGAGCTTAATCCAGGCGAGCATATGGCGCTCGTAGGCGGCACGGGCAGCGGCAAATCGACGATCGCCAAGCTGATCATCGGTCTGTATGAGCCACAAGCCGGAGAGATTCGTTTTGACGGCATGCAGCGGGAGGAAATCCCTTCCGTCGTGATGGCGGGATCGCTCGCCTCCGTGGATCAGGAGATTCGCCTGTTCCAGGGCACGATCCGCGACAATATTACGCTATGGGACGAAACGGTGCCCGAAACGGATATCGTGCGCGCCTGCAAGGACGCGCAAATCCACGATGACATCGTCTCCCGTCCCGGCGGCTACGACCACCTCGTGACGGAAGGCGGCGCCAACTTCAGCGGCGGACAGCGCCAGCGGCTCGAAATCGCCAGGGCGCTGTGCGGAAATCCTTCCATTCTCGTATTGGACGAGGCGACGAGCGCGCTCGATCCGCTGACGGAAAAGGCCGTGATCGACGCTATCAAACGGAGAGGCTGCTCCTGCATCACGGTAGCCCACCGGCTCAGCTCGATCCGCGACGCGGACGAAATTATCGTGTTGAAGCGGGGAAATGTCGAGGAGCGAGGACGGCATGCACAATTGATCATGCAGGGCGGTCTGTACGCTGCGCTGGTTGCGGATGATTAACAGGGATGGAGGCGCGATGGTGGACCGATCGGAGACGGAAAGAGAGATCGCGGCGGCAGCGGCCGTGCAGTTCGGTGGGGAACCCGTTTCCGCCATGCCGTCCGGCGGCCTGTTATTGAAGGGAAGTGGGATATGGATTGTTCGCCTTGGCGCGGTGCGCCTGTTCTCGGTGGTTGCCGGCGAGGACGGCGGCTACGGCAAACGCTCACATCTGTTCGACGCCGGCGCGGGCAGCGTGCTATTCGGATTGGGAGAGCAACTGGAGAGGACTTCGGTTTCGACGAAAGCAAGCGTACTGGCCGTCGGTCTCGAAGATGCGGAGCTTGTCCCGATGCCCCGTGCATCCATCTATGCGCTGGCGGCCGATCCGGATCTGTACCGTTGGATGACCGAACAGTTGGACCGGTGGATTGAAGCGTGGCGGGAGGCGCTCGCCGGGGAAGACGAAGCCGGCGCCGCTTCCGAAACGGTCATACGCGCGGATGTCGCGCGGCAGTGGGTACGGCTCCATGACCCCGAAGCGGAGCCGCTCCGTTGGCGCGTAAGGGGGCTCGAGCTGCCGCTTCCTGTCGGCAACGCGACGGCGTTCCCGCTTGGAGGCGCAAGTTGGCTGATCAACCCCGGCGCAGCCGATCTCATACGATTGAATACGTCCGATTGGTGGCGCGGCGATCCGGAATGGAGCGGCCTCGACGCATTCCATGCGCTCGCCTTAACGGCGCTGCAGTGTCTTCGCGAACTGGACTCGTTAGCCGAGCAGGCCCGATTCGATGCGCGCGCTTCGCAGGATCAATACATGCTGAACCGTGCGATTGCCCGATTGCAAGGCGTACATAGCGGAGATGAGGGGCTGAGCTTTATCGACGACGCGGATGGACAGCGTCCGCTTGTCGCGGCAGCGCAAGCCGTTGGGCGATATTTGGGCATCGAGGTGCGGCCGTCTCAGCATGCTTCGGATGCAGGAGGCGATCCGATCCAGGCGATCGCCGATGCTTCCCGGTTCCGCGCTCGGGAAGTCGCGCTTGCCGGACGATGGTGGCGGGAGGATAATGGGCCGCTGCTGGCGTTCTCGAAGCCGGACGACCGGCCCGTCGCGCTGCTGCCGCATAAGACGGGCCGGTACCGCCTGTTCGATCCGGCCGACGGCTCGCTGCGTGACGTCACGGAGACAATGGCCGGTCAACTGAAGAACACGGCCATCATGTTCTATAAGCCGCTGCCGTTTCGGAAGCTGAAGCTTAACGATATTATCCGTGCGGGAATACAGCGCGGCATTTGGAGCGATCTCGCCGTCATGCTGTCGCTAGGAGCGATCGTCGGGCTGCTTGGCTTGTTGACACCGATCTTGACGGGTATTCTGTACGATACGATCATTCCGGATGCCGACAGGTCGCAGCTTATTCAAATGGCTTTTATCCTCGCCAGCTCCGCTGTGGCTGTATTTCTGTTCGAAACCGCCCGGGGCGTAGCGATGCTGCGGATCGAAGGACGGGTGGACATGACGATACAGGCAGCGGTATGGGATCGCCTGCTGCGCATGCCGGTTTCGTTTTTTCGCGGCTATTCGTCTGGCGACCTGTCCATGCGCGTGAACAGCATTGCCGCCATTCGCCGCAAGCTGTCGGGAATCGCCGTTTCTTCGCTGTTTTCCGGCTTGTTCTCGGTTTTTTATCTGGTTTTGCTGTTTATGTACCATTCCGGAATTGCGCTCATCGCGCTCGGGCTTTCCGCCGCCGGCATTTTGGTCACGACGGCCTTCTCGGTCGCTCAGCTGCGTTACCAGCGGGAGCTCATGCAGCAGCAAGGGCATTTGCGCAGCCTGATGGTGCAACTATTGGCCGGCATCGCCAAATTTCGGGTCGCCGCCGCCGAGAGCCGCGCCTTTTATTTATGGGCGAGCTTGTTCGGCAAGCAAAACCGCATCCAGTTTCATATGAGCAAGCTGGAAGCCTATTATGCCGTCTTTCAGACGATGTTTCCGATCGGAACCTCCATGGTGCTGTATGATTCGGTTGTCTCGTTTGGCGCGAATTCGATCAGTACGGGGAATTTTATCGCTTTTTTCGCCGCCTTCTCCGCTATGCAAAGCGGCATGATGGCGATGTCCGCCTCATTGTTGTCTATCTTAAGCGTCGTTACGCTGTACGAACGGGCAAAGCCGATTCTGCAGGCGCTGCCGGAGGAGGCGGACGGAGGCGAATTTCCCGGATCGCTCGGCGGAGGGGTCGAGTTGACCCATGTTTGTTTTCGCTATGCGGCAGATGGGGCGTTGACGATCCGGGACGTGTCGCTGAAGGTCAATCCGGGAGCCTTCGTTGCGATCGTGGGGGAATCCGGAAGCGGCAAGTCGACGCTGCTGCGGCTCATGCTCGGTTTCGAGAAGCCGGAATCCGGCATCATCGGTTACGACGGCAAAGATTTAGCCAGGTTGGACATTCAAGCTGTCCGGCGGCAATTGGGGGTCGTGCTGCAAAACGGAGGATTGATGGCCGGCGATCTGTATTCCAACATCGTCGGGTCTTCGGGATTGTCCGTCGATGACGCGTGGGAGGCGGCTCGAATTGCCGGACTGGAGGAGGACATCCGCGACATGCCGATGGGAATGCATACCGTCTTGCCCGACGGGGGAGGGATGTTGTCCGGCGGCCAAGTCCAGCGGCTGCTTATCGCAAGAGCGGTCGTACGCAAGCCGAAAATCCTGTTTTTCGACGAAGCGACAAGCGCGCTCGATAACCGTACGCAGGCAGCGGTCAGCGACAGCCTCGAACGGCTTCAGGCAACGCGGATCGTCATCGCCCACAGGTTAAGCACGATTCGACATGCGGATTTGATCATTGTCCTGAATCGCGGTGAGATTGTGCAGCAAGGCACGTATGAAGAGCTTATGTCCCGGCAAGGGCTCTTCGCGGAAATGGCCAAGCGGCAGACGGTATAGAGGAAGCGCTGCAGAAGTTCGGAGCGCTGCGGAGGGAATAGAACATAAATCCGAGGCGAGAAAACCAATTCAAGACGATCTTTGTAATTTTCCGGAAAGGATTGAAGTAATTTTGCATGATGAATACGAGTATTATCCAGTACCATGACCATTTTTCCCTGTGAGTACGCTTCGACCACCATTACGCACTGTGCCGGGGCGCGGGCGGGCGCAGACCGCCGCCCGGCGCCAGGCACCCTGAACAGCTCGCGCCGGCTGACAATGCCCTGGTAACAAACCGGGGACCATAGGGTCCCCGGCTTGTTGACTTATATGTCGAGCATGCGAACGATGGCGGCGGCCGATTCCGCGCGAGTGGTCGAGGTCTTCGGCCGAACCTTGTTATCGTTCATGCCGCCGATAAGCGAATGCCGATAAGCGACGTATGCCGATCCCCTGGACCAGTCCGAAAGATCGGCGTCGTCGGCGTAACCGCTGGTCGGCGCGGGATCCGGAACCGTTTTGCCCGAGGCGCGCACGACCATCGCCAGCATTTCCTCGTGCGTGATGTTGTTCGACGGAAGAAACGTTCCGTCGGAATTGCCCCTTACAATATTGAGCTGAGCCGCTTGAGCGACGGCGTTGGCCGCCCACGAAGGTATATCGTTTTGGTCCGTGAACGGCAGAGCAATGCCTTCGACATCCGGCTTCAAAGCCCGCATGAGCATCACCGCGAACTCCGCCCTTGTCACGCCCTTTTCCGGCTTGAACGTCCCGTCTTCGTATCCGAAGACGATTCCCAGTTCCACCGCTTTTGCAATCTCAGGTTTGGCCCAATGGCCGTCGATATCCCGCAACACGATGCGGGGGGGCGGCGATGCGCTGACGTTCACCTCGCTAATCGCCATGTAGCCGCCTTCGTCCGTCGATGCGATCACCTTGGTTTTGCCCGCCGACACGGCCGTTACGATGCCCGCGCCGTCGACCTTGGCGACATTCGGATCGTCGCTCTTCCAATTGACTTTGCGATTGACCGCTTCGGAGGGAGCGACGGTGGCGGTTAGCGCCGCGCTCTGCCCGGCTTGCAGCTCGATCGTCGACTTATCCAGCGTTACGCTGGCAACTGGCGGCGTTCCTAGTGCGAACAGCCCGAAGCCGCTGGCAAACAGGGTGCCGTCGGAGGAGAAAACGATATTCCCGTGGCCGCCGCCGCTGTTATGAGGCATTTCGGCTTTCCACTTGGCATTGCCGTCGACGGCGGCAATCGCGTACAAATATTGACCGTCGCTGCTGTAGACATACACAAGCTCTCCCGGACCGGCGACGACTCGCGTGATGGAATTGGTAAATTTGGTGATCCATTTCACGTCCATGGCTGTGTTCAATCCGACCAGCTTGCCATTGACGAGTCCGACGTACAACTCGCCGGATTTGCCGATGACCGGGGTCGTCGAAATGTCCGCGGATGCCGTATATTTATCTTTGACGCTCCCGTCCGGCTTGTAGGCCATGACGGTATTTTTGTTGGCTACGGCATACACGGTGCCGTCGGAACCGAGCGCGGTGCCGAAGAAGTTAGCTGTGCCGCTGCCGCCGGTCATATCGCGCGACCATTTCAAGCTGCCGTCCGGCTTGATCGAGTAGAGACTCGACTTGCCGGATACGGCATACACAGTGCCGTCCGCGGCGACGCTGAGCGAATGCTGGAGCACCGAAGGCACATTGACCGACCGGATAATCGAACCCTCATCGGGGTCGATAAATACGATTTTATTCGAGTCCGCGAGCACAATCGTTCCGTCCGGCAAAAAAGAAATCTTCCCCGTGATAGAACCTGAGTACGTCCATCCGATCCGTCCGTCTTTGAATATTTGCTGCAGCCCGCCTCCCCCTCTTGCAGCGTACAAAGTGCCATCCGGTCCGACGGTCGTGTCGTAATAGCCGTTGTCGGAGAGGAGGCTCCACAACGGCCTGCCGTTAGGCGCGATGGCGGCCAGCCCGTCACCGTCGGAGTATTTGTTCCAGCTTCCGACGTATAAGGTGCCGTCCGCCGCCAGGCTCGGAGAATAATACGCTCCCTTGAGCTGGGAATACTCCCAACGGCGCTCGATCAACGGGGCGTTCGCCAAGGACCCCGAAGGGAAATCGTCATCGGGATCGATCAATATGATCGGTACAGACGGGATAGACGGGAGAGTCGGCCAAATAATCGGTTCCGCTGCCGAAGCGGTCAATGGCGAAAAGGCGAGCAACCCGAGTATGGATAATAAAGCAACCCTTCGTCGCAACTTGTTCATGGAATTCCTCCAATGTCGATATATTCCGGCGGGATTCGGATACTCAAATTATATTATTAGATGGTGTTCCAATGATATTAAAACCGAGAAATTTCTTTTGTCCCCCGAGAGCGTGGCCATCCTGATCCGAAGGTTAAACGCTCTGTGCCGGGGCCCGGGGGGGCACAGACCGCCGCCCGGCGCCTGGCACCCTGAGATCGATCGAGGAGCAGCAGCAGCTGAAGGAAGAGCCGGCCGAGAGCGTCGCATCCGGCTCCTGTCAGAAGAAAATAATGTTTTAGACTGAAAATAAAATATTAGACTAAGCAATAATGTATTAGACTGACGATGCTTCATTAAACGGGCAGGATTGCATAACAAAATTAGCATTATTCATGGATAAAAATGGTACAATTTATTGGGGTGATACATTGAAAAATATAGAGGTGACTACTGAAACTTTAAGGTTTATAAACAAAATAGACGAAGAGATCATTGTGGACTTTAAAGAATGTAATAAGAATTGGATTGCTTACCACAAAAGAAATAATAAATGGACAGAAGAAAAATACGAGCAGTTTAGGAGACAGAGTAAATGCGTTGGGCAAAGAGATATCTGTGCGAAGCCCCCTTATTTCGAGTTTTTCACTAAACCCTTTACCAATGTGGAATTAAGGAATCAGAAGGAATTTGCAGCGCTACAGAAAATGATCCGTGATGCTGGGTGGACTACATTTGATTTAAGCTAACGGATAATGGACATATAAAAGGAGAAGCCTTAATTATTGGCTTCTCCAATAGACAACCTAAATAATACATGAATAATTGTCGGGGACAAGAACAAGTATGCTTAAGAATCCGCGTAAATCGCGGTTTTTTCATTTTATGAATATATGTTCCTATCTTGGCTCGGGACAAGAAAATATATCCTTTGTCGTAATTTGGACATAAACATACTCTTTTTAGCGTTTCAACAGTTTGAAGTCCTCTAAAACAATTTGCGGCTCCGTAGCAATATGCTAAGAAAAGTAGCCTTCTACGCACGGGATGTTTTATGGAATGGGTTTGCCGGCGGACAATCCCATGCAATTATTTAGAACCGGAAAATTTTTCGCTTCGCGGGAGTTGACCTGGAGTCGCCTCCAGCAAGTAGAATGAGGTATGAAAGGAGGCATGCTCGTTGTACACAATCGGTCAAGTCGTAGAGATGACGGGGTTCGGACACGATACGCTCAGGTATTACGAGAAAATCGGGCTGCTCAAGCCGCAGCGCAAACGGTCGGGCGGCGCGCGCGTGTTTAGTGACGACGATCTCCGACTGCTGTCCGGACTAAAATGTTTGAAACGGTTGGGAATGTCTTTGGAAGAAATTAAGTCGTTCACGAGTACGAACCGCTGCGTGACCGAACTCTCGTCGATGCGCGACGGAGACGAAGCCGTTCTCCGGGATCGAATCGGCCTTCTGACGAACCACTTGGCCCGGATGGAGACGCAGCGCCGCGAACTCGACGAGCTGATCGATCGGACGAAAAACAACATTCGCCTGTACAACGAGCGGTTAGACGGAACGCCGTAAACGTTTCGAACGTTCCGGCGTTCGAGCCTCCAAAAACACTTGCAGAGGAGATGCGTGCGTGAACATTGCAATGATCGGGTCAGGACACATCGGAGGTACGTTGGGGAAAGCATGGGCGGCGAAAGGTCACCGGGTGACGTTCGGCTCGCGGGATCCGGAAAGCGAACGAATGCGCGCGCTGCTCGAGTCGATCGGCCCGAACGCCGCGGCGGCTCCCGTCAAGGAAGCGGCCGCGTTCGGCGAAATCGTCGTATTGGCCGTTCCCGGCACGGAAATCGAGCGAGTGCTGGAGGAGGTGGGAGACCTGCGGCGGAAAATCGTCGTCAATGCGACGATGTTGTTCGACGGGCGGTCGGCTGACGCGGAAGTGAGGAGGCTCGCGAATGGCGCACGCGTCGTGCGGGCGTTCCATACGTTAACGTGGGAGGCGCTCGCGAACCCGCGGTTCGGCGGGGCGAACGCCACGCTCTTCATGAGCGGCGAGGACGAAGAAGCCAAGCAAACCGTCTTTCGGCTGGGCGCAAAAGCGGGATTCGATATGGTGGACGCGGGCAGTACGGAAGCGATGGCCGAAATCGAAAAGGCGCTCTTTTCGTTCTGGACCGCGCTCTCGCCGCAGTTCGGCCGCGACTACGCAATCCGGGTTCTGCGTAGGAAAGAAGCGCAGCCGTCTTAAACCGGGGCCGCACGACAAAACGGACCGCCGCGATCGTCCGACTGCGGCGGTCCGTTTTTGTTGCGGCAAAACACCGATAGACCGCCAAGTTGGCCGCCTCAACGAGCGATTACATTACGAACAGGCAGGCCCATCTGAACGATACGTGGTTGCACACGACAAGCCGGGCAAAAAACAAATAAAACAGTCGAATAATTCCCGAAGAGGAGACGAAACGATTATTCTGTGGACGAGCGGACAACTTCTTGTCGTTTAACGGGTCAAGTTCTGTCGAGGGACAAGAACTTATATGCTTTGGAATCCGCGTAGATCGCGGATTTTTTATTTGAAGGATATATGTTCTTGTCCTGAGCCATGGACAAGAACATATATCCTTCACCGTATGAGGACAAGAACTTATATGCATTGCCGTATCATTCATAAGCAGGATTCCCAGTTATATGCTGCACGGATCTTTCAAGCATGAAGGCTGGGGAAATCACTCGAACGATCTTTGGGCAAAGACAGCATTGCTATTATGGAAAACGTTTGGTATTATTAATTTCGTCAAATAAATCAATTACACAAAGGGATTGTTTAGTTTTGTAATGTATTTTTAGAAAACGTTAAAGTGGGTGCTGGAAGTGAAAAAATACGCAATTGTCGGAACAGGGGACAGGGCGGCTGCATTCGGAAAACCGATGGCGGACGCTTTTCCGAACGAGGTCGAGCTTGTAGGCGTGTTCGATATCAATCCACTGCGAGCAAATAAGTTCGCACAGGAGCATGGCGGAATTCCCGTTTATGCCGATTTCGATACATTGCTTGCTCGGAGCGGCGCCGAGCTTTATATCATCGCAACGCCGGATTATACCCATCACGAATACATCATCCGAACGATGGAAGCCGGTTTTGACGTTGTTACCGAAAAGCCGATGACGACAGACAGCGACAAGTGCAAAGCGATATTGGAGGCGGAACGACGTACGGGGCGGCAAGTGACGGTCGCCTTCAACTGCAGGTTCATGCCCTATATGGCCCAATTGAAAAAAATCATCGAGGAGGGAACGATCGGCCGGCTGTTGAGTATCGATTTTAACTGGTACCTCGACACGACTCACGGAGCGCAATATTTCCGCCGTTGGCACCGACATATGAATCAAAGCGGCGGGCTGCTCGTTCACAAATCGACCCATCATTTCGATTTGGTCAATTGGTGGCTGGACGATCAGCCGGCGCAAGTCAATGCGATGGGAACCCGACAATATTTCGGGCCCGCAAGGGAGCAAAGAGGGGAACGCTGCTTGACGTGCGACTTCAAAAAATCTTGCGAGCATTATTACGATATTCAAGCCAACAAATTTATCCGCGAGCATTATTACGATAACGAGAAGAAGGATGGCTACATCCGGGACAAATGCGTGTTTGGCGACGACATTGACATCTATGACACGATGTCTGTCCAGGTCCAATACAAAAGAGGCGCCTTGCTGAACTACACCTTGGTGGCGCACAGTCCTTATAAAAATTGGACCGCCACGTTCAACGGAACGGAGGGGAGAATGGAAGCGGGCGAATACTTCAGGGGACCGCGAGCCGAAGAGCCCATGCACCAAATTCAAATCTATAACCGCGCCGGGGAGGTGATCAGCCGCCAGACCAAAAAAGCGACGGGCTCGCACGGAGGCGGTGACTACCGTCTTCAACAGATGATCTGCATGCAATCGAAGGATGAACTGCGGCAGCGCGCCGGTTCCATGTCGGGAGCCATGTCCCTGCTGATCGGTGTTGCCGCGAATCGTTCCATTGTGGAAGGAAAGTGCATACGGATTCAAGACTTGCTGGATTGATTTCATTAGACGATGTGCTAGAACGTCAAAGAAATCGGTTTCTAGCCCAATCAGCAGAAGAAAGCTGCTTACCGCTTTCGGCAGCCGGGCAGCTGCTGCCCGCGGCTTGGATGCCATTGATACGTATTGGAGCGGAAACGACTTGACGATTACGAACAACCTGGTGGACACAACGGCCTATCATGGATTTGACCTGAAAGGCATTTTGCCGGATACGTGACGGACAACCAGATCATCGCGTGCTGCGGGAGAGGGAATTTATCCAACAATCCGAAGACAAAATCCGCTTCCGGCGGGGACGACGGCCGTCAAAAGCAGGCGATCCGCATTGCCGGGAATCTTCGGCGGTGCGGACTGCATCGCATTGCTGGAAGGCAATGTGCAGGAGGGGACCAACGCGGCCTATCGCGCATGGCGGAGTGAATGTGTCCAATTCTCAAACGAGGAGAAGAAGAATGAAGAAACCAGCACATTGGATTACCCTGGGTGGACTCGCATTGCTGACGCTTGGTTTTGTCACCGCTTGCCAAAAGCAAGAGAACAAGCAGATGAAGGCGCCGTCGAAGGCCGAGGAATCGATTGTCGATCAAAAATTGGAGCTCGTATTTCATTCGAGCAGCGGCGATACTGAAGCATCGTTCAATACATTCTATGGAGACGCGCTCAGGAGGAAGTTCCCGAATTGGACGATCACCTACATCCGCAGTGCTGCAGGTAGGACGCTTCCGGAGCTGCTCGTGATGAATCAAAAAGTGGACGTCTTGTACAGTGCAAGCAATACGTTTAATGAAATGGCCATGCCGGTCGAGCTTCAATATGATATGACCGGGCTGATCCAAAAGCACAGTATCGATCTGCGCCAGTATCAATCAGACTTGATTGAAGGGCTGCGTACGACAAACGGCGAAATATATGCGTTGCCAATCACAAATATCGTGCAGTCGTTGTTTTACAACAAATCCATCTTCGATCAATTCGGTGTTCCGTACCCCATAGACGGCATGACTTGGGAAAGCATGCTGCAAACGGCCCAGCGCCTGACCCGGAAAGAGGGGGAAAAGCAGTATCTTGGCTTTGCCGCATCGCCGTCATTTCTGAACATGAATCCGTACGGGCAATCGTTCTGGGATACGAAGTCGGAAATGCCGACATTCCAGGAGGATGTTTGGAAACGGCTGATTCAACAATATTTTATCGTTTCGGCGCAAGGGCCGGGCTATAAGGAATGGGTGATTGCGAACAATCGTCTTCCCTATCGCCTAGAATTGACCAATTCCCAGCAACTGGCGATGTTTGTGTTTAACTCGCAGTTCCCTCTGACAGTCCCGGAAGATATGAAGAAGATTGACTGGGACATGATCGCGCTGCCCACTCTTGCCGAGAAGCCCGGCGTTGGCTCCCAGTCGACGCCGTACGTCATGGGGGTTACAAGCATATCGGAGAACAAGGATGCCGCCATAACGGCGATTCAATATTTGATGTCGCTGGAGATGCAGACCGATTATTCCCGAAAAGGCTTTATGCCGGTGCTGGATCGCGAAGATGTCCGCATTCCGTTTGCGCAGGATACGGTATTCAAGGATAAAAACTGGCAATCGGTTTTCTACAACAAGCCGGGTCCTATGGCGAAAAGCAGCCGATACGAACTGATGGCGGGCAGACAGCTGCATGCGGTCGTTCCTCGAATCGTGAAAGGGGAGGTCGATTTGAATACCGCGCTTAGAGAAGCGGCAGAAAACGCACAAAAGGCGGTTGCGGAGGTGAAAAGTAGCGTTAAGGTCCCGTAACCGCCGTGGATGGCAATGTCCCCGATTCTCATTTATAATGAAAGCATAGACCAGAACTTTCATGAATCGGGTGAATCCGTGGTTACGATTAAAGATATTGCTCAAATGGCGGGCGTCAGCTTCACGACGGTGTCTAAAGCGCTTAACGGCGAACCGGGTGTCCGCGCGGAAACTAGAAACAAAATCATAGCAATCGCCAATAAACTGAATTATGTTCCGAATCTTGCCGCCCGCCGCCTAGTCGACCGCAAATCGGACAGCATCGGCTTGATTTGGCCGAACAAATCCGGTCTGTTTCTTTATCACTTGTTCGAGCAATTTCAAATCCAGGCCGAAAAGGCAGGATACTCGGTGATGGTTGCGTTGGGAAACCCGGCGGCGGGGGTTCGAACTTTCATGAAACATTTTGTCGATACTATCGTTGTATGGCCGACTGCAGAGAATACGTCCCCGGAATTTATCCGGACGAGAGAATCGTTTCAGGGAACGATGCTGATGTTCAACAGTTCTCCAAGTCCTTACTACCATACCATATCCATTGACCGACAAGAGGCGATTCAACAAGCTGTGGATCATCTTTCCGGGCTCGGCCACCGCAAGATCAGCTTTATCGGCTACAATTCGGAGAAGATCACAGGGTTTGACCGGGCCGGACAGCTTCTTCAACTAGAAGACCATCCCGACCGTCTCATCTTTACTCCGAAAAACGCTCCGGAATCGTGGAATCGGGTAGCGGATATGCTCCGCAAAACGAAATCGCAGCGCCCGACGGCGCTAATAGTCGACAGCTATATCGCGATGTTCAAACTGCTGAAGCTGTGCAGAATGTGCAATGTGAGGATCCCGGAAGATCTTTCGCTCATCGCCTACGACGATGTTCCGGAACTTGAGGAGATGACGGACATTGTGGTTACGACAGTCGGGCCGAACGTCGAGCATTTGGCGAGCGCGGCACTGGATATTTTGACCGGGCACGGGCATCCGGCGGAAGGCGGGTATCGTCATGTAAAAGTGGCTTCTCAATTGGCCGTCCGTGGAACGACCCGACCGGTCTCGGACTATGCCATGTGACCGACTGCAGGCGTTCGTTCCAAAAGTAAAGCGCAACAGTTGCTGCACACAGCCCTCTATAGTATTGGGATTTGTGCTTCTCATCCTGTAAATCCAAGCATCCTTTTCCGCTTAAAACGCGGATTTTTTATTTTAGGGATATATGTTCCTGTCCAAACTATAGGCATCAAGGAATACTATGAATACGGGGACAAGAACATATAAGCATTGCCGTAAAACTAATGATTTGTTTAAGCTCAATAGTATGACATAACGAGACAGCCGGCGAATCGCTCGGCTGCTTCGTTCACCTAAAGGGCAGGAGGATGAATAACAACACCATGGTAGCCGATCTCGAAACGGCCTGCTGACCTGATGGAGGGACATTTGGATGGAACGTGCTCCGATCGACAATTATGTGCCGCGGCTTTTTTACTCCATGTACTGGAGACGCAAGGACCGTTTTTTGCTTTATGAAGATTTGTGCCGGGAGTGGACGATTTTTGCTGTTGAGGATGGATCGTTTTATTACGAGTTTGGGGACCGGAAAGGAATCGCGACATTTGGCGATTTGGTCGTATGCCCGGCTCAGACCGTTCTGCGAAGAGTCGTCATTCAACCATTAACGTTTTATGTATTCCGGCTGCGGTGGACCGATTTGGACGGGATGGAGGCGGGATTCCATTCCGAGACACCTCTTATTGCCGGTAAAATCAGTTTCCAGAATACGAAGCGGCTCTCCTCCAATTTCGCGATGATGCGGGAGGCGGAGGAGCGTAACGAGCGTCATCGCATGACGATCCACAACCATTATGTGCAAGATATGTGGTATTTGTATGGCAAAGAATACAGAAGCATGCATGGCCTGTCGTCTGACGAAGCAGACAGTTCCACCGCGGATCCCGTCATGGTTCAGGCGGTTGCGATGCTGCAGCAGCGGGCGTTCGAGCCGTTTGAACTACGGGAGATTGCGTCCGCTCTGCAGCTCAGCCCGGCGCGCTTTACGCAAAAATTCAAACAACAGTTTTCGGTCACCCCGAATGAGTATCTTGTTTCTTACCGGTTGAAACGGGCTAAAAGCTTGCTGCTGGAAACCAATTTGACCATGAATCAGATTGCGGAATGTATCGGCTACCAGGACGGCTACTATGTCAGCAAATTGTTTCGCAAATATTTTAATGTGACGCCATCGATGTACCGCAGTACACATTCTGTCTAACGATTAAATTGGATACATTCGCGCGTAAATGGAAGCCATTCTTTATGAAAACGATTTCAACTATGCTGAAACAGAAGCGTACCCCCGATGGGAAGCGCCATATTTCATGCAGGGAGGAATTGAGGATGGATGACCATCAACCAAGCAAATGGGAGGACAGTGAACGTTCTCGTTTGCGACTAAGCAGAAGAAAAATGCTTGCTTCTGTCGGCATGGCAGGAGCTGCGCTCGCATCCGGAGCGTTTATGACCGATGTGTTTGCTAAGCCTGCACAGACGGTGACAGAGAATGTGTACGGAACAGGGCAACCGTGGCTGGCGCATTGGGCGAAGCTTGGGGCGGTGAATGTTCTCGATTATGGCGCAAAGGGGGACGGCGTGACAGACGATACAGCGGCTTTTGCTGCTGCTGCAAGCGAAGGGAAGCCGATTCTCGTCCCGAAGACGGCGGCATGGTATGTGCTGCAAACAATGATAAATTTGACCAACTCGATCATCGGTATCGGAATGCCGGACATTCGCATGCAGCAGCCGGACGGATCGGATAACAAACGGATGTTTTCCATTGTAGGGTATCGCGGTGGCGGCTTGCATATTGCCGGTTTGCGTTTGGACGGGCAGTATACGGGCGGGGAGCTGGGAGAGCAATCGCATTTGCTCCGCATCATTGATTCGCGGCACGTCCATGTCCATCATAACGTCCTGGTCGATCCTTACGGAGATTGTGTCTATTTGGGATCCCATAACGGTGTCTCGTTTTTGGCCCCTTGTGAGCAAATCTACATTTACGACAACGAAATGTCGGGTCCGAGGCGGTGCGTCGTTGCAGTCGTATCGGCACGCAGCGTCTGGATTCGAAATAACGTGATGAATCATCCGCACAACTATGTGGCGTGCATCGATTTAGAGCCGAATAAAACTTCGACGGGCAAGGAATTGGTGGAAGATGTATGGATTGAAGGAAATACGTTTTACTCCACCGGGCATTTTGTAAACTCGTTGACGCCAAATGTCGGCCTGCCCAACAAACGGATTACGGTTCACAACAATCAAGGGAGATCCCGCTATTTATTCCGTTGCAATTCCAATTATGAGGGCAATACAGAAGAGGTCCGCATTACGAACAATTTGTTTTATGGGTCGGTTGGCGAGGCGCGGATGTTATCCATCTCGAAAATTTTAAAAGGATTGGTGATCCGCGGCAATCAGGATTACGCGACAGGAGCTCAAGGATGGGTGATTCAAAATGCGGTCGCGCCTGTTATTGCTGATAACTGCATCGAGGCAAGCCGGGCTGTTGCGATGGCGTTGTGGAACTGCAAACAAGTCAAGCTGCATGGCAATCAGATCAAAGATGTGTATTCGTCGTACGGTGCTGTGCAGTTTCTGGGCAATCCTTCGAGCGGGCATCACATTAGCGCCAACTCGCTGGTACATACGGACTACGGATTTGTGTTCAAGGAAGTGGTGACCGATACGTTATTCGACGGGAACGTCATTGACGCGAAACGGTTTGCGATCAAAATGGAACCGGAGAGCCAACCTTCCGACATCAAGATCACCGGAACCAATTTGTTTACGGGAGAGGGGGTTCCTGTCGGGGGGGCGGATACACTTTCCCGTCTCTATACTCCGGAAGCCATATCGAAAGGGGCCGGGGTCATATGGGCAGACGCCATTCCGGTTTCAGGGACATGGAGTCAAAGCAGCATTGTGATGAACCGCCTTGCACAATCGTCGAGCACTCTGGGGTGGGTTTGTGTGCAGGGAGGAACACCGGGACAATGGCAGCCGTTTGGCATTGTCGGGGAAGAGCGGCTTGTGCTGAAGGCACCGGGCGGCAGCCGGTATTCCATCCAAATTGACGACACAGGTACGTTAATGACACAGCCGTTGTAACAGACTCGTATGGGCAGCAGCACAGCACCACAGCAACAAGCGGTTGGGCAGCGTTTTCCGCAGTTCAACCGCTTGTTTTCTGCGTGCAGCTAAATCTCCATTCATGGTGCCCGGCATCATCATGCAGGGCCGGCAGAGCGCATGACTCGAACAGGAGTAGTTGTTTATCGAATGTCGTGTTCGCCGTCTGAAAAGCGTCTTGTCCGATGACGCACGCTGTGCCGTTTGAAACAGACTCGTGTTAGGATTGGAACTTCAAGTGCTGCCACAGGCTAGCCATCGCCAGAAGCGGGTTATGTCCCAGGTAGTCGCGGCACGGCGTATTGAACGACGTATACGGTTTGCGCGTGAGGCTGTCCGGCGCTTCACCGTGCGGGTGATAAAACTCCCAGATCGTCCCTGTCCGTGCAAATTGCTCGGCTGAGGCGTCAAGTGCCCCCTCCAGCAATTGTAGTGCTGCATCGATGCGGTTGTAGTGCATACAACCCATTGCTGCCCAATAAGTCATACTATTCCATACCGGTCCGCGCCACATGCGCAATTCAAACGCCGGATCGGAAACGGCGACGGTTGCGAGCGGGTGTTTGGTGAAAAACCGCTCCGGGTTTAACAGATGCTCGTCGATCACCCGGTTCGCTTGCTGTGGTGTGGCTGCCCCTACCGCAAGCGGCCACATCCCTTCCTGCGCCCCTGGCTTTGGACCTGATTGCGCCATTGTCCAGCTATCGTAAAAGAAACCTGTTTGTTCATCGTACAGCTGTTGTTGAATCGCTAGCTTCAGTTCCTTGCTGCGCTGCACAAAAGGCTCCGGATCGCTGCCGAGCTGTTGGGCCCATTGCGCGGCGTACGTATACAATTGGTACACATGGGACGTCGCATCAACACAAGCAGTCGGGTGATGCGGGGCCTGGTCAAACCGAATCCCGTCGTCGACACCGCTTTCCCATTTGCGTGTCATAATGTCCATGTAGTAATAGCCGAACGGTGCTTTCCGCTCCGATTCGAACCAGCCGATTTGCCGCAGAAGCGCGTTGTATCCGGTTTGAAGCAAATCGTTGTCCGCATACCGCTTCACATACTGGTCCAATGCAACAGGCCATACCGGCGGATGGCTCAGTTCCATATTCCATTTTGCTTTCCCGTCCCGCATCATGATCGTGCCGGGCAAGACGCCGTTTTCCCCCTGAAAGGAGAGGTAGTTCAGAAACTGCTTTTTGGCGTGGTCCGGGTGGGTAGGCATCATATCGAAAATGGCGTGAACAAGATCCCAATGGCCAAACGCGGGACCGTAACAGTACCCTGGACCGATTTCCTCCCAATCATACCGAAATGGAGCCGCTGCCGGCCGAACGCTGCACAGATGCAGCTCCAATGTATATTGCAGAAGCGGCTGCCAGGCCGGTTTTCCTGTTTCATTCCATCTCGTTTCCTCGTGAATCATTGGTATCGTCTCCTTGTCTGCATTCGATTTGAATTCGCATCCGCTCTCTGTTTTGTGCAGCGGATCAAGGCGCAGCTGGCAAGCAAAGAACGGACAGCGGCGCTCGGGATGTCATTGTAATTTCCCCCTTGTACAGGTTTGTTTTAACGGACTCAGGCCCATCCTACAGCAAACAACGAGCGGATAAAATGGATGGATTTCCGTTTCGGATGTACATAATTAAAGGGGAAGCTTCCCCAAATAGCCAGATGGCCGATAACAGCGTTGGATGCGCGCAGAGGAGCCGAGCAGGTACTTGTTGATCCCCTCTGGCGATTTGGAATGGCGGACTTCGCTCGGGTTCGACGAGAGCGACATTCCTCCATCGGTGAACGACGTCGCACGAACCTTCTAAGTCCCAACGTCACGAAGGGCCTCATCCCCCTGCATTACGCAGAGAATTTGAGGCCCTTCGTATCTAACCTGGAATGTTACCTTACAGTTCAAGCGATTTGGAGCCTATGTTTCATACGCGAAATATCTATACGTCCGGTCCGGTCAGTAAATTGCCGACACACTCGCAACGATAGCCACAGTGTTCCATATGTCTCCCAGAAATTGCAATCAGGAGCGCGCGAGCCAATCCGCCAAACGGGTCGGCGCAATACGCGCGTTGCTGTCGTCCGCAGGAACGAGCGCGCTATCGTCCACTTGCCCGCCGAAGTAGCCTGCCTCGTTGTCCGTGACGACCTCGCGATTATCCCCAGCCGCCTTCAAGGATTGGCGGACGAACTCGTCCATCCCGACCTTCTCGGGTCCGGCCAGGTCGACAATGCCGTTCACGGGCTCCTCCAGCGCATAGTCGGCCAAAGCCGCGCTCACATCCGCGGCCGCGATCGGCTGCATGGCGGAGGACGGCAAACGGACGGTTTGACCTTCCGTCGCCGTATAGGCAATGGTGCCGGCAAATTCGAAGAACTGCGTCGCTCTGACGATCGTGTAAGGAATCGAGGACGCTTGGATCAGCTTCTCTTGGGCGACCTTGGCGTTGAAATAAGCGTTTCCGGGCGGACGGTCCGTGCCGACGATCGACAGGGCGATATAGTGCTGCACGCCCGCGTTCGCCGCCTCGGCCAGCAGATTCTTGGTCGACGTTTCGAAGAACGTAAGCACCGCTTGCTCTTCGAACGAAGGCGAATTGGTGACGTCGACGACGACTTGCGCGCCGGCCAGCGCCGCAGCCAGCCCTTCGCCCGTTACCGAGTTGACGCCCAGGGACGGGGAAGCCGCCACCGCTTCATGACCGAGATTGTTCAGGTTCTGTACGAGTCCTTTGCCGATAAGTCCGCTGCCGCCGATCACTACAATTTTCATGAGTTTCCTCCTGGATTTTAGCCCGTATTCGCTGGGCGATTTGGTTTAAATGAAGCCTGTTGTTTTGTCCGACATACTTATAACGAGCGAGCCAAACGTTCTGTGACACGGGACGGCGAAGATTTTCGCTTGAACAAACAAAAAGTAAGCGCCCGGACTGCTTTAACTTTATCCTAATGCGACGACATAAACGATATTGCGCCATTCCAAAGGACGTCGTAAGCCGTTTAGGCTTGGGTTGATTAATTGCCGGGCAAGTTATAAGGTAAGTACAAGAAGAAAGCAGCCGGACAAGGAAGTGACAAGATGCAGGAGCTGTACGAGCAGTACAAAGGACTGCTGTTCAACCTCGCCTACCAGCTGACCGGGTCGGTCTCCGACGCCGAGGACGTGGTGCAGGACGTATTTTTGAAAGCATATCAATTGCCGCCGGAGAAATTGACCGAGCCCGGACCCTACCTGTGCAAAATGGTCACGAACCGCTGTCGGGATCTGTACAAGTCGGCTCGCAAGAAGCGGGAGGAATATTTTGGAGAGTGGCTGCCCGAGCCCCTTGTTGCGGCGGATAGCGACCCGGCGGATTCGGTCGCGCGCGACGATCTGTTGTCCTATGCCATGCTGGTGCTGCTGGAGCGGTTGTCGGCGTCGGAGCGGGCGGTTTTTGTGCTGCGGGAGGCACTCGGGTTCGAATATGGGGAAATCGCTAGGCTAATGGATAAAAGCGAGGTCAATTGCCGGAAGCTGTTCAGCCGCGCAAGCGCGAAAATGGGGCTGGACGCCGAGGCGCCGCTCCCGGCCCAAACGGCCGGCGAGGAATGGGTAGACGGGTTCGTGACCGCCCTCAAACAGGGGAACATGAATCGGCTTCTGTCGATGCTCGATCCCGACGTTGTGCTGCTGCCCGATGGCGGAGGCAAGGTGCAGGCGGCGGTTAATCCGATTCATACCGCAGAGCGCGTTGCGAAATTTCTTATGGGCATCATTCGCAAGGCCGCTACGATCGAGGGAGAAGTGGTCATCCATATGGAGCGCATCAACGGGGAACCCGGCATGATTCTGCGCTCCGAGGACGGAGTTGTTCATACGGCTGCCCTATTCCGCGTCGAAGGCGGACTCATCCGCGGCCTGTATATTTTGCGCAATCCGGACAAGCTTAAGTCGCTGGCGTGAGGGGCTGTTGGGCCAGGGGCGAGGGCAGTCAAATTTGAGGCCGCCGCAGGATCGATCGGGCGGCATCGTTAAGCTAAAGGGCATTTTGTAGCTCGCGCTGCACCGTGATTTTGGAACGGAAGGAAGAAGTTTCGAGGGACAAGAACTTGTATGCTTTGGAATCCGCGTAGATCGCGGATTTTTTAATTTTACAGATATATGTTCTTGTCCTCAGCTCAGGACAAGAACATGAATCCTTAACCGTATGGGGACAAGAACATATACGCATTGCCGTATCAACATCGGCGTGTGAGAGTCATTTCCGGTGATGCTGAAGCTTAAGCTGAAGTTGGCAGATGGTGCACGAGCAGTAGGCCCCGGCCGGTGCAGGGGAAAGGGCACCGCGTGCTGGGAGATCGACGGCCCAACGCTGTACCAGTTCAGCCTGGAATTGCACGACGCGGCCGGCCGGTGAAGCTGAACGGGGCGCTGCTCATGCAGTTTTTGCCGCCGCGATATATGGATTGGTCTAACCGCAACATAGCAAGCATCAAGGTATCGAAGGTTCGGAGCGCGGTGGGACTGAGAAGATACCGAAAACGCGGAAACCGGCTAACTTAGATATTAGGACGACACGAAACATACTCAAGCCATGTAATGTCGTGCTCTGAACAGAATGAGGATTATATCCGGAGAAAGGGCAATCATCTAAGCGCAGCAACGCATGGGACACATACCATAATGAATGGGTACTAGGTGCGAAATCGCATAGGAATACCCGTTCCATTATGGCAAGCATGAAAGGTGTGAAGCTTACAGAGATGATCTCGCGGGCTGTTTTTGATGTGAATGTTGTCCCTGATTTTGCAAATCAAGCATTCTTAGTTGCGGGCTGCGGAGGCTCGCCATTGCCTACATTTACGGTACCCGATGGTAATGTTGTCCTGCGACGAGGGAATGCGAAAGTAAGGGTTTCCCTAACTAACAGTGATGCTTCTGAATGCATTGATAATCGAATTGACGTGGGTGTAGCAACTGCGCGAACGTTAGGCTTGATCAATAAGAGGCGCTACAATGTGCGGTTTGACTCGGTCGATCGAAGCATTTCTTTTTTTAGAAAACCGGTGTCGCGTACTTCGATTGCCACTAGGATTGGAAGCACAGTCGTTGAAATTAATACGAATGGCGACAGGACCATCACTCGTATAACGGACAATGAAATACACGTTTCGGCGATCGGCGTAGTGTTACTCGGAATTCTCAAGGATCAGCTGCTATTGAAGCGCGGACTTGTAACGAAAAGGGTTCGGCTTCAAGCAGGCACAGACATTTTTGTTGAACCATTCATACAAGTAACTCCCAACACGGCGAAAATGTTTGGCTTGTTTGAAGAGGACACTCCGGTAGCCTTCAACCAAATCAGCTCGGTCCTTCGCATTCATCCGGGTAAATAAAAAGGTCCACCAAATACTATTATCTGGACAACATGAACGGGTCATTCCCATTCATCCGGTATTTTCGGATTGAAAGTGTGTGGTCCGCCTCCGGATAACGGTTTTCCAAACCGGAAGGATAACGAAACGTTTTTTTTAGTTGGAGGGAGCAACAACGTATGACATGTTCATGTAAGCAGGGTCAGTTGCGTCGGAATCCATTCACTCGTCCAACGCATATGGGGATAGCGTCCGCATGTTCAAACGGTGACGCACTCCGCTGTCAAAGACTAATCACTGGAATAAAGCAGCAAATAAACAGACGATTATTGTTATTAAGAACGCTTGTAGGTGCAAAAAGCGCGAGCGGGAGCTGTAACCCTCAGGGGTGTAGGGTTTCCTTTCAGGGACAAAGCCGCCCCGGTCCAAAAGAGCAGGTAGCCAGACTGAAGCGGGAAGTCATTCGTCTACTCCAGCAATTATTAAAAATAGTTGGCGCAAAGTTCGTAGATATCAGCTGTTCTCGCACAAAGTGTGGTGAATTCGTATTTAATGATCGGATTTGATGAAAACAAGAAGGACGTGACGACTTTGAAAAAGGCTGTAAAAACCAAGCGTCCCATGGTTGCCCGTAACAAGAAAACAGTCGAACGGGAAATACAGACTTTGGCGAAAATCATTGGCACCCAAAATGTTGGAATCGCTTGCTTTAAAGTAAACGGGAAATTCAGATGCTTCTTTAGCTTCGGACCACAGCCCGGTTAAAAAGGAAGGGATATTTTTGAAAAAAATAAAGGGAAAAACACTCACGTGTCAGCAAGTCATAGCCCGTAAAAGACAAATCATCGAAAGAAAGATTGAAGCCATATCGAAAATTTTAGGTGAAGATCTTGTATTTGTCAGATGTTCTCCTGTAAACGGCAAGTTAAGATGCACGTTTACTTTCCAGCATTCAAATGGAGGAGATGAAACTGGCTAACAACCCACTCGCCTCAGTCTGAGCTTGCCGACAAATGTAAGAAAGCTTATAATTCCAACACGTCGTCTAATGACACAACATGCCATAAATAAAATCAATAAAATCAAGGGACCCTTTTTGTTTAATGGGGATGTTTGTGTCGTAGGTTAGTGACACAAGCATTCCCTTTTACGCTTATGGTGACACAAACATATACTTATAAGATGCGAAAATTATTTAGCGATATCCGCGACGTTAATCCGATACCTATGGCTTATGAAGGAATTTTGGAATATGAATCAAGATGATTGGAACAAAGCTAGGGAACTAGGACAAACTAGGACACACGTACTGTGCAATTATAGTAGAAAACAAAATTGCTTCTGTGGCGGCAGTATGGAAATATTCCGAAGAAAAATGGGAAGTGGCAGCATTACACACGAGGACAGAGTTTTTAAATCGGGGGTTTGCCAAGAGGGTTGTAAGTGTCGCTACTGAATATGCACTAGCAGGAAGCTTACAAGGAAGTCAAGTGAAGCAAAGGAGCTGCCGGACGCCCCCTTATATGTGGGGCGTCCTCTATTCAAGACGGATCGCGAGCATACGAGGTGATTTAAGGTGCCGTTTCTGACTTTAGCGTCTTCATTTTACGATATTCTGACGGCGATATACCCTTGGTGTCTCGAAAAATCCGCGAGAACGTATTATACGATCCGTAGCCAACTTCCAGTGCGATTTCGGATACGCTCATCTCCGTTGAAACGAGAAGGCTGCACGCATGGCGGATGCGAAGATCCTGAAGGAAATGGACGTACGATTGGCCTGTAGCTTGTTTAATGATTTCACTGACCCGGGAGATGCTCAATGAGAACTGCTTGGCAATTCCGCCTAGTGTCAAACCCTCCTGATAGTTGCCGTTAATATAGTGGATGATCGGCCAGACGGCTCCTGCTGATTTGCCCGGGGCGGGCTCCCCGTTCGGTGTTATTCCATTCTTCCTCCGATAGCGGTCGAACCGAATGAGAAGCTCCTTCAGCTTAACCTGCAAATAGCTGTTCCGCCATCGGTCGCTGCCGGAGTATTCCTCCATCATATCCTCAAGCAGGTTGTCCGTCCGCGCTTTCTCCTTCCCCTCGATCTGAACGAAGGAAGGCAGCCCTTCGGTACCATTGACCATGCCGTTCATCAACTCTTCTTGGTTCGGTTCCATGAGCAATTCCATACTGAATCGACAATTGTACAGAATTAGCTCCGATCCCGGATCGGTAAACAATTCATGAATTTGATACGGCAGCAAAAAAGAAAACGTCCCCGCCTCCATCCGATGCTTTACCCCATTGATCGTTTCCCAGCCGGTCCCGCTCTTGACGTATGAAAATTCCAGGTAATCCTGCCGGTGGGAAGGGTAGCCTTTCTTCAGCCTATTAATTAGGAGCTCGAACTGGAACGGGCTGTCCTTGGTAGAATAGTCTTTTAAATATCTTGGGAATTGTGACATAATGGCGGGTCCCCTCAGAAAAAATGGGATAATTATCGAAAAACGCGTTAGGCTTTTATTCTTCATTTATTTTACCATAAATAAAGAAAGTGAGTGCTTCTAACAGGGGGGAAAAAGTTGAACCGGAAGACGCAAAGAATTGAATTTGAACAGACAAAAAAAATTTATGAGAGTGAGACATTGGTGTTTCATGGTGTGGACGGTTTTGATGTCTACAATATTTCGATCCCGTTCATACGGGGCGGGAAGCGCTATTTGTTCGGGCGGTTAGAGCGTCGAGAGGAATGGGCCCGCTCTTGGGTCCGCCTGTTCGAGGAGACGGGACAGGATGAATGGACCGTGGTGAAAGATAGCATGATTTATACGCTGGAAGACCCTTACATCTCGGAGATCGGTGATGAGCTTGTCCTGGGCGGGACACATGTACAGTATCAGTCTGGAAAATACAGCACGTTTTTCGGTTATTTCTATCGGGGAACCGACCTCCACAATTTGTACTACTTCACTACCGGACCTAACAAAATGAAGGATATTCGCCTTGTTCCGTTATCGGACGGCAAGATTGGCGTCTTCTCTCGTCCGCGCAGTGCGGAGATGAGAGGCAAATACGGGAGTGAATCCATGATAGGCTTCACGGTCGTTGACAGACTGGAAGAGCTGACTGCGGACGTCATCGAGAACGCACCTTACATCTACGGCATTTTCGGGGAAGGCGAATGGGGAGGTGTTAATCAGGCTTATCTACTCGACAGCGGCAAAATCGGCGTCATCGGCCACATCTGCTACAAGGATGAGGATGAGAATGGCGGGGAAGTGAAGGTGTACCTGAACATGGCCTTCGTCTTCGATCCAACCACCCGTGAGTCTTCGGATCTTCATTTGATCGGAAGTCGTACCTGCTATCCGCCGGGACCTGCCAAGGCACCGCAATTGGTCGACTGCGTCTTTACTTCGGGAATTGTGATGCGTTCGGACGGCAAGGCCGAACTATACAGCGGCATTGGCGATTGCCAGACGGGACGTATTACGATCGACTATCCTTTCGAGGGACATGGGCGCATTGTCTAGAGGAGGAAATGGGGGTGACTGCGAATATCCCACATCGTCACAGTCGACTGTGACGGTGATTCCGGGATGCTTCCGAACAAATTTCCCCATCATATGGACCGGTTTTGTGTCTAATTGGACCGTTTAATGTAAGCGCTATTATTTCAATTGTTGGTAACTTTGCTTCAACAATAATGAATGGGGGAAACCGATATGAAAATGAATCGAATGGCCGCACTTTCACTATTATTGTTCGCAACCGCTTGCAGCAGCGGAAATAACGATAAAACGGCCGGTGAGAAGAACGCTACGCCTCAGGTTTCGACCGAGCCCGTCACGATCAAATTCGCGCTGAGCATGGGATGGCTTGGACCTGAAGAGTTCCAGAAGTATGTCGAGGAGCCGGTGAAAAAGCGCTATCCCTACATTACGATCGTGCCCATCGATTTGTCCAAGCCGGAGAACGGTTTCGATAAGCTGATGGCCGCCGGCGAAATACCGGATTTGGTGATGACCGCCTCACCTCTCATTTACCGGTTTGTAGGAACCGGGATGGAAGATAATATCGAACCGCTGATCAAAAAATTCAATTTCGACCTCTCCCGGTTGAACCAGGTCGCCGTAGAATCGGTGAAGTCTGCAAGCCTGCAAAATAACTTAATCGGTCTTCCATGGACGACGCACTTCAGCGCACTATATTATAATAAAGATATCTTCGACAAATTCGGTGTCCCGTATCCGAAGGACGGCATGACATGGGAGGATGCCAGAGAGCTGGCCAAAAAAGTGACGCGCAGCGATGGAGGCGTGCAGTATCGGGGCCTGGAACCGGATAAATCGACCCGCGTGGCCTCCGTGCTGTCATACGGCTTTGTCGATCCGGTAACGGAGAAGCCGACCGTGAACAACGATAACTGGAAAAAAATATTCGAATTACTCAAAAGCATATACGACATTCCCGGAAACGATACCCCCCGTTTGGCCGGCGCCGGTACGGATCAGTTTAAGAAAGAACGGACACTCGCTATGGTGGCTTCCAATAACAACCTGCCGAATTTGAAGGATGCCCAGGATTTGAATTGGGATTTGGTCACGTACCCGTCATTCAAAGAACGCCCTAACACCGGCATGCAGGTCGATGAGTGGATTCTTCATGTCACGGCGCAGAGCAAATACAAAGATCAAGCGTTTCAAGTCATCTCCACAATTCTATCCGACGAGGTTCAGACGGAAGTAGCCCGCAACGCGCGGCTGCCGGTATTGAAATCAAGTAATATTGAGCAGGAGTTCGGCAAAAACTTGCCTTACTTGCAAGGAAAAAATGTGATTGCCGCCTTTAAAACGGCCCCTGCAATAGCGCTTCCAGTGAGCAAATACGATTCGTTCGCGGAAGGTTATATGTCCAATGCCATCATCCCGGTCGTCAAAGGAGAGAAAGATATTAACTCGGCACTGAGAGAAGCGGAAGAACAAATTTCGAAAAACATTGAAACGAACCGGCAAAAATAACTCAGCAATAAAATGGAGTACAATCATCGTCGAAAAGAACGGTCATCGTCAAATGTTACGAGGATAGTTGCATTTAGTTTTCATCCTATGAGGCTACCTCTTTTCCGCAACTTTCAGTTGCGGTTTTTGTTTCAGTTACAGACCCCTCCGGGCAAGAACTGTCAGGCTCCGTTGTTCAGACTTTGTACACGCCGGGTGAAACGCCCCAATATTTTCGGAACACTTTAGCCAAGTAGCTGGAATCCTCAAAGCCGAGCGCTTTTGCTACATCGTTCACCTTGAATCCTTGCTGCAGCATATTTTTGGCATGTTCCATTCTGCGCATCATGACGTGATCGGAAAACGTTTTACCAGTTTCCTTGCGGATCAGGCGACTCAGGTGGGACGGGCTGACATGAAGCCGTTCCGCGATGTCTTGCAAATTGATCTGGTCCTCCAGTTCCCGCTCGATCAAGTCGAACGTTTGACGGACGAGCGGGTGAAGCCCTGTCTGCCTTTCCAGGATCATCTGCTCGGTTATGCGATCCATCATGCCGCGAAGAAGTTCGCGGACTGATTGTACCGTATCGAGGTTCCGCGGACAAGTTCCGGTTTGCAGCTGACTTATCGATCAACCTCCCGTTTGCAATCTTGATCTGTATCGGCGCTCCGCTTTCGCCGGGATCGGTCAGGCAAAGCGACATGGTTCCTTCCATCCGATCGTATCGCCAGCCTTTGTCGATTAACGAGGACGGACCGGACCGTTTTTTCGGAAGCTCGGCGCACGTGAACGACCGCCCGGATTCGGTTGAACCGATGGACCGGGACGGGGCGTACAGCGTCGAAGAGACGGACGCCGCGATGACCGTACGAACAGAGCGCGCTTCGCTGCGGATCGACCTGACGGACGGGAGTCTCGTGCTGCTGGACCGGCGGGGACAGGTGTTGACGCGCCATGCGAGATCGCCCTGGGCGGACAAGCGAAAAGGCTTCGGAGCCGAACTTGCGCTGGCCGAGCAAGAGCGCTTTTACGGGCTGGGCGACGAGTCGCGGGAGCGGCTGCAGAAGCGGGGACACCGTTCCGGCATGTGGGTGGCCAATGTAAAGCGTTATGCCCCGATCCCGTTTGTGATGAGCAGCGGCGGGTGGGGGCTGCTGATCAATACGACATGGCGGCATTGGATCGATATCGGCCAAACGGCGGCGGATCGTCTGCGTTTTTGGGGACGCGAAGGGGAACTGGATTATTTTCTGTTTGCCGGCGACAGCTTGGCCGACTTGCTGCACAGCTACACCGACATAGCCGGCAAGCCGCAGCTGCTGCCGATATGGGCCTACGGCCTGACCTTCGTCTGCAACCAGCAAGCGAACGCCCGGGAGATGATCGACGATGCGCTGAACATGAGGCGGGAAGGTATTCCGTGCGACACGATCGGCCTGGAACCCGGGTGGATGGAACAGTTTTACGACTTTACGACGAGCAAAAGTTGGCACCCGGAACGATTTTTCATTCCGAGGCATATGCAGGACGGCGGCCCCGCCACCTTCTTCGGCCCGCTGGAGCGGATGGGCTTCAAGCTCAGCTTGTGGTTATGCTGCGATTACGATGTTAGCTGGGAGGAAGAGCGCGCCTGCATACGCGCGGCGGAACTTGCCGGCGGGGAAGGCGGAGCGGGAACGGGAGCGAATTTCGCTCAACCAGATGCAGCTGCGGATGGCATGGCCAGTCGTGACGCGGACGATTACGAGCAGGACGTGGAACTCCAATACCCCGTATATCTGGATACCGTTACAAAACAGGACGAGCCCTGGTACGAGCACCTTAACCGTTTCGTTCGGCAGGGGGTGTCCGCCTTCAAGCTCGACGGGGCGAGGCAGGTGCTCGATCATCCCGACCGACGCTGGGGCAACGGCATGACGGACGAGGAGATGCACAACCTGTATCCGCTTTTGCTGGCCAAGCAAATGCACAACGGCTTTCGCGAGCAGACGGGCAGGCGGCCGATGATTTATACGGCAAGCGGATTTACCGGCATCCAGCAGTTCGCGGCCACTTGGGCCGGCGACACCGGCGGCGGACCCAAACCGCTTGTGTCTCTGCTGAACCATGGCTTATCGGGACATGTCAACACGAGCTGCGACATGGACGTATTTTCGCCGGCCGGCATCCATTTCGGCTTCCTGCAGCCCTGGTCTCAGGTCAACAGCTGGGCGTACTGGCGTCATCCGTGGCTGCTTGGAAAAGAACTGCTTGACACGTTCAAAATGTACGCCAAGATGCGATACCGCCTGCTTCCCTACATTTACAGCGCGGCACATGTCGCGGCCCGTACCGGCATGCCGATCATCCGGGCGATGCCGCTGGCATTCCCCGACGATCCGCGTTCGGACGACCTGCTGAACCAATACCTGTTCGGAGATTCCTTGCTTGTTGCGGCGTTCACTAACGAGGTGCATATACCGGAAGGAGAATGGATCGATTATTGGACCCGGGAAACATACACCGGTCCTTGCGAGGTGACATGTTCAATTCCTCCGCATGCGGGAGGACCGTTGTTCGTTCGCGCCGGTTCTATAATCCCTCTATGGCCGGACATGGATTACGTAGGGGAGAAGCTGGTGGAACGTCTGGAGCTCCACGTGTATCCGCGCGGCGTCTGCGAGTTTACGCTGTACGAGGACGACGGGGCTACTTTTCGCTACGAAAGCGGCGAAGTAGTGGAAACGAAAATGGTCTGTACCGCAACGAAGGAGCATATCGCCGTTGAACTCGGGCCCCGAAAAGGGAATTATGATGGCATGGTCGGGAATCGAAGCTACGATCTAGTCCTGTATATGGAAAATAAGCCGTCTCAAGTCTTGCTAAATGGTGCAGCATTGACGGAAGCCGATTCCAGTCAGCAGGATGCGGGAGAATCCCCGGACTTGTCGGCAAACTCCTGCTTTGCGGTTTGGCCAGAGTCAGGTTCCCTATTCGTCGAAACGGTCCGGGACAAGTGGACGTATGACCGTAAGCGGGGATTAGTACGTCTTCATGTCGAGGAGGACAGACTGAAGCCTGCATTGGGCATTGAACTACTATGTTGATTCATATGTAACGAAGCTAAAATTTTAATCAATTTCAAATATTTTTAGAAAAACACGAAAAAAACGTCATTATTAAAATGGCGTTATTTCGTTTGTAAAAAACTACGATAGCAAGATCAATCATCAAGTAAGCCGTATTGGGACAAGAACATATATGCATTGCCGTATCGCTAATAATTTGTTCACATAATAATTCTTATGTATTCAAGTCTCGAGAGCTGAACAAAACAACAACCGTGAGGTTGTCGAGTTGATTGGCGGCCTGTTCCACTCCCTCGATATGATTTGATTTTCTCGCGCAAGCTCGTGTATTCGCAGGATTTCATCCTCCTTAGTAAGGATGATGTACGAAAGAGCGTTTAATTGGCAGGGTTTAATCGTTAGAAGGCATGCGGGAACAGAGGTGGTAGTAGCTTCACCTAAATCGTTCCAAATGCTGCACGTATTCTCCACATGACCCCTAGCGATTCTCGCTCCCATGTCTCAACGGGTCTAAGCCCTATCATTCCTTCGTCACATCCTAACTAAGGAGTGGAGGTCGGTGGTACAGGTTGTACAGGATCCGGAGCACTTTCCGTTCAATGTCACTGAGCACGGTTCATCACCCCGGAAGCAAACGTTTGTTCTTATTTTACGCGGATCTTCGGGATGGCAACTCAGGGTGAGGCTTTTTTGTTTTTTCAAGATCGCTTTCACGGGGCTTTTGCCTGATGAAAAGTCATAGCGCTCTCGGGAAAGACCTCGTGGAAGCGAAGGTCAGCTTTGTCGGTGTTGCGCCTTTTCAGACGAAGAATTGTGGTGTACCATGGAGTTACACTCGCCGTATCGATCGCCGTGTTCCACGAGCAGATTAGCGCGATGAAATGGGCCGTCTGTGCGTTCATATGGTCGGCATCGTTTTCTGGCTGAAAGGATAGACCGCTTATGTTACGATTTGTCGCTTACGAACCAAGCATGCGGGCGGAGTGGGACAAGCTGGCGCTCGCGAAGGGCACCGTCTTTCATACGACGGCATTCCGCGACGTGCTGCTGCGGGCGTACGCCTACACCTGCGGCTACCACGCCGTTGTCGATGAGGCCGGACGCATTCATGCGCTCCTGCCGCTCGTCATCGGGCGTAGCCTCAGCTTGAAGAAGGCGGGCGTGTCGCTGCTGATCGGCGGCATGCTGCTGCTGACAAGCCCGAGCAACGAGACACTGTACTACCCGTATGGGGGGACCCTGACGGAGTACAACAACAAGTACTTGAACAACTTCATGTACTGGGAGGCGGTCCGCTTCGGCATCCGCAGCGGCATGAAGTATTTGGACCTTGGCCGTTCGCCGACGGGCTCGAGCCACTACAAATCCAAGGAGAAGTGGGGCGCGAAGCCGCAGCAGCTGACCTACCTCGTCTACAGCGGCGGGGCGGCTGAGCAGGGCACGCCCGACAAGGAGAGTCTCAGCTTCTTTATCGAACTGTGGAAGAAGGCGCCGAGCTTCATGACCGACAAAGTCGGCGGCGTGCTGATTAAATACATTTTGCCATAAACGAATGCGGAGGACCGAAAGACGATGAGCAATTTCAACTGGCAAAGGCGTGATTGCGATTATGGAGCTAAAACAACAAATTACTGAACATGTGATGATAGCTGAGTTTTTGAAAGCTGAAATCGATTCGCAAAGATACGGCTCTACAATTAAAAAAGCGCTGGGTGATTTTGAAGATAGTATCATTTCTAACCCAAATATGAATGATTAGGATGAAAATAAATACAGAAAGTGGTTACTAGGCGAGGTCAGAGGATATGGAAAAAATAAGGCCTTATTTGAGAACTTCCCTTCTGAAATAAATTGGAGAATAGCGGTATTTAGTAAAGAAGATCTCCAGTCCGTTATGTATATTGATTATAGCTATTGGAACGAACTTTCAAATAATACGCGACTTCCCTCGGATGCTGCTAAAAATGTATTAAGCAATGTCGAGATATATGGTGTGAAAAATGATGGCTTCTTAGAATTAAATTCAGTAATTAAGCAGGGCAAAACCTTTCCGAAGATGATTTTTGTTTCCCGTAATGAGAACTCAAGGATTGTTGCATTAGAAGGTCATGCAAGGTTAACTGCATACTGTATCGATACAGAATATATCCCGCCAGAACTTGAAGTCATAATTGGATTCTCGGAAGATATTGTTGCCTGGGATTTATATTGAATATCAAGGGATGGGCAACAGTTAAAGAAGGGGTCCCGCCAACAAAACGCGAAAAACGTACGCTAAGCGAAGATTTATTCAATTAAGCCGGAATTTCCGTACGCTAAGGAAAACCGGCTTATTTTCAATATTGCAAATGAATTATGGAAATTCAACTCATAAGGGTAAATCCAGCGTTTCTGTCATAAAGTTGCCATTCACCGCGGGAAGACAATGTTTTAAATGAGTAGAGTATCTAAAGAAGACAGCGTGGAGGCATTAAGGGACGTGCGGATGGCAGAATAATCCACCTGTTTTTATTTTAAGTGTGGTAAAAAGGAAGTTGAATTTGCAAAGTCATCTATATATCTCATCATTTCTGATATGCCATTCATTTGATTTACCAATTGCTCATTTAGCTTCTGAAGAGCCACCTTGAAGGATCGTTCAATAACAGTTAGATCATGTGTCTCTAAAGCCTCAAGCAACTGTTTCATGCTTTCAATAAAATAGACGGTTTTCCTTAAACTGCTTAGCACAATAATCTTTTTTAATTCCCGCGACGTAAAGGCCCTATATCCGTTTTCCGGGTTCCGCTTAGAGCGAATGAGCTCCTCCTTTTCCCAATGTCGAATAGCGGATGGGTTAACACCAGCGATAGCGGCAACCTCCCCGATTTTCATCTCTTCCGTTACCTGCACATTCCTGTACTTGGAGAAGTCGGTTTTTTGGTGCTAATATGAAGTCTCTTGGCAATTTGTTTCGGAGTAAAGGTTTTGTCCATTCGCGAAATCTCCTTTAAACTCAAACCTTAAAGTTTAGCAACAATATTATATGAAATAACGGCTGTTCCCACAACGATTCTTGGTAGATCAAACGAAATATTGCATGAATGTTGTATGATCAAAGTTGGAGGGTGATTTGTTCATGGAAAATTTGACGGCAGAAGAAAAGCAGCAGTCGGTTGAAGCGTTTAAGTCGATTATTCGTAAATCGGAAATGGCGCTTTCCCATATGAAAACAGATGCGCCACAGACGAGGTTGCTTGAGAAGTGAATGAAGTCTGCTCGGATTGGCGTAGATACGCTTCTTGCACGTTGGGAAGGCCAGGAATTGGATGTCAGCAAAACAGATTTAATTGAAGCAAAAAAGGAGCTAGAGGGCTTGCTGTTGACACTTCCTTCATTTCTTAAGAAATCAAAAGCGGGCAGTGGGCAGCGGACCTACATTACGAGAAGGATAAACACTTTTAAAGTTGCAGTTTTGTATATGGACGTTTTGATTGAAAAGTTGGAACAAGTGTAATCGACAAGAACTGTTGCACATTGTGAGCGATAAAATGGTGCGATTACCCCGTTATCTGATGGGAAGCCGGTGATTACTTACTCGGTGAAGCAGGATGTTTTCTGATTGTAAATCGTAAAGCTCGGCGAAAGCAAAGGCTTTGGACAGGTGTTGTTTCGCCGCTTGCGCAAGCGGATCACAGAGGAGCGTCTCGCTGCAGTGCACAAGCTGGGCGTGATCGCCGGCGATTTGGGGCTTACACCAATTATCACTCGCTTGGGTGCTGCGGCAACCCAACGTATCAAGTGCGCTGATCGGCGCGAGGCGTCCCGATCAAGTGGAGGAAAATGTCGGCGCCTCCGGCGTCGTGCTGTTGGAGGACTAGAAAATATAAGTAATAAGGTCCGCGTAAATCGCGGATTTTTTGCCGTAAAGGGACAAGAAGATATATTGTTTCCCGAGATTGGGAATAGTTCTTAAATTTAGACAAAGAAATTAGCGAATGGCGATGGTCCTGGTACAATACAATCCGGAAGGATGTCTTTATTCTTATCCAAGAGAGTGACATTTGACAAGTATTAGCTAGTTTTTTATTGGCCTTTTAACTGTGGCAAACGAGGTTCGGATTTTAATGATATAGGACTGTTTCGTTTGTATTATAACGAGAAGTAAGATGGTATAGTACAGTTAACCTTTCATGAGAGGGAAATACAATGTCTTATTTGAATCATCTGTTGTGGGATGTGCAAGCGGATGTATTTAGTGGCTGGGACCGTTCCCAATTGCCGAAATGGTCGTATAGCAATGTGCATAATCCTCATTTTCGCATTTGGTATGTTCAGCATGGTAAGCTTCGAGGGAACTTGGACGGGTGCGAAACGGATGTCGGCGCAGGCGATGTTTGTTTCTGGCAGGCTGCCAAGGAAGTACATTTCCGTAATTGCAGTGAAACCGAACCAGCCGGCTATATCAGCGTGTTGTTTACGCTAAAGAGCAGTCAGGGCGTTCCTTTGCGGTATTTGCCGGGCCTTCCCGTGGTCATGCACGACGTGGACGTTCCATATGTAATCGGGATGCTGACCGATATCGTCCGTGAACTCAAACGAAGAGATGTTGCTTATCGTCTGGCCGCCAGATCCAAGATTCAGGAGCTGCTTGTTCACTTTGCCAGACATGTTCATGTTCTTGATGGATGGCAGATGAGCCCGGATTTTCGACTGCAGCCTGTCGTTGATTATTTGACCACTCATCCTGACGTTTATGTAACAAGTGCGGATATGGCCAAATTGCAAAATGTCAGCGAGGTTCATCTGCGCCGAATGTTCAAGCGCTGGCTAGGAACTACCCCAAACAATTTTGTTCAGCAGTTTAAGGTGGATCAAGGCATTAGCCTTTTGAAAGAAAGCGATTATTCGATTAAAGAAATCGCTTTCCGCCTTGGTTTTGACAGTCCGAACTACTTTGCTACAGTGTTTCGCCATTTTGCCGGCTGCAGTCCGCGCGAATATCGGAAGATGCTGCGCACGAATATGAATCATTAGAATGTGCATGAAGCTTTCCAACGTAGACATTCATTCACTCGCGATTTCAAAAACGTTGGTATTGTACCTAAAGCTATAGGGGGAATTTGAAATGAGAGCATCCGGTATGTTCTTGGCCGCGCTGGCGCTGATTCTTTTGGCTGGCTGCGGCAGTGATAAAAAAGACAGCTCCTCCGCTACACCTTTGGAGCCGGAATTAAGCAAAGATCCGGTCACGCTTACCTTTTTTAACTATGCGGGAATTAGCGACCTTACTTTCCAGACACTAATCGAAGAGCCGGTAAAAAAGAAGTATCCGTATATTACGATTAAGATGACTGAAAAAGGGGTGAGTTTGCCTGACCTGGTGGCAAGCGGGAATCCGCCTGATCTGATTCATGCAACAAACGGCGTGGCATTGCAAGCAGTAATCGATCTCAAGCTTTACGCAGACTTGACTCCGCTAATGAAGAGGCATAAGTTCGACTTGTCGATTTTCAAAGACGGAGTCATTGAGGATATAAGGCGACAATCCGCCAATCGAAATGAAATCGTCGGATTGCCGGCCAATAACAATATGGCCGCCTTATACTACAATAAAGATATTTTCGATAAATTTGGCATCCCTTATCCGCGTGATGGGATGACGTGGGATGAAACGTACCAGCTTGCCAAACTGCTTACGAGACAGGAAGCAGGTGTAGCCTATCGTGGTTTCACCATGCAGCATACGCTGTTGCTCAACAACAACCAACTTTCGCTGCGCCTTCTCGATCCGGCAACCGACAAGCCTTTACAGAACCAGGACCAATGGGCTCGCCTGTTTCAAAATTGGAAACGTTTTTTCGAGATTAGCGGCAATGAATTGACAGATATAACGTACGGCAGCGGCTCGAATGATTTTCTGAAAATACGCAATGTGGCGATGGCGGCCTGGGGAAATAGCGTAGTCGGCATTGAAACGATGAATGATCCTTCATTTAACTGGGACATGGTGACGCTACCGGTTTTCCCTGAGGCACCAGGAGTGTCGACGCAGATGCATACCCCGTTATTTATCATCTCGCCGACTACTAAACATATGGATCAGGCGTTTCAAGTTGTAGCCGAAATGTTCTCGACTGACGTACAACTGCAAAGCGTAAGAACGGGAAGACCGTCGTTGATGAAGGATGCCATGTACAATCAAGCGATCGGAACAGACTTGCGCTCAATGGCAGACAAAAACAAACGCGCTTTTGCCGACATGAAGCCGGCAAGTTATCCTGAGCAGCTGTCGTCCTATGAATTGGTGGCGAGAAACGCATTTAATAATCAGTTCAAGGAATACTTGCTCGGTCTTAAAGATTTAAACACGGCGCTGCGCGTCGCGACGGATCAAATGACGAAAGATGTCGAGGCCGAAAAAGCGAAACGAAAAAATTAAGCAACGATAGGATCAGCCAAAGAGTGGGAAGGCGGTTTGGCCGTTGCTGTGAAGGAGGACACCAAGGTGCATCATGATTACAATCTGTTGGTTTGCGGCGCGACGTTCGCCGGACTTGGCGCCGCGCTGGCTGCACAGGCCGCCGGAAGAAATGTCATTCTTATCGAACGATCGGCGTTGCTTGGCGGCGAATTTATAGAAGCCTTCCAATGCAGGCGCGCTGAATGGCTACCCCGCACGGAGACGGGGCGATGGCTGCACCAGCACATGATGGAGCGCGGTATCATCGGTCAAGACGGTTGCTCCGTGTATATGTCGGCACTCCACCCGCTGCTCTGTTTGCTAGTGAGACAACAGCGGCTTCAAGTACGCATGCTTACCGAGATCGTGGAGATCGGTAGAGGGAGGGGACAATATCATGTCGAATTACACGACATTCGCGGAAAAAGTACGATACAGGCCGAGGAAATCCTTGATACTTCCACCATGCGTCTGACTTGCCCCGGGGAGCTATTTACACCCGAATCGAAAAGCATACATTCTTATCTCCATCATCCGGCAGGGATTGAATGGGAGGGAGACAGCGAAGAACAGACTTGTCTTTCCTTTACGACACGGCTTCGCCCATTCCAAGCGACATTGCAGATGGCTGTTTCCGCTGAAGACTCGTGGTCTGATGCCAGACAGCGGTTGCATCGTTGCTGGGCCGATCGCCCGAATGCATGGAAGACTTGGACGATTGCCGCAATCGCCGGAAGATTCGCCTCCCATGTTCCCGCAGGCGTACATCGTTTAGCGACAGGGTGGAATTGGTTCCCGTCGGAAGCCTATGCCAATCCGCTGGACGCCTTGGACCATGGTTACGAATATGGGGCGAAGGAGTGGGGGCAGCATGCCGCATCCAACCTATGATTTTGATGTGATTGTCGTCGGACTGGGCACGGCAGGCGCCATTGCCGCGATTGCTTCAGCGAAACGGGGATTGCGCGTGCTGGGAATCGAACGGTTATCCGCAATGGGAGGCACTGGAACAACGGGAGGCGTACTTAAATACTATTTTGGTTCGACGGGCGGCATGTATGAGGATGTCGATCGGAAAGCGCAGCAGGTTTCCGGTTCGATTTATACGCCGGCGATAGGAATCGGAGCGGAAAGCAAACAATTCGTGCTAGAAGAGGAAGCTTTGCAAGCCGGTGTCGTACTTCATTACGATACGACCGTCATCGATGTGATTCGTACGGATAAAAGGTTACGGGGAGTGGCGTGCTTTTCACCGGAGCGCGGCAAGTATACGCAGACATGCCAGGTTGTGATCGATTGCACAGGCAATGCAGATCTATGTCGTATGAGCGGTTGCAAGATACGGACCGGCAGACAACTGGATGGGATGGTGCAGCCGTTTTCCAATGTGCTGTTTAAAATGGAACGAGATCATGTTCGTACTTTCTATATGGACAGCGGTTATGTCCACACAACTGATCCGCTCGATTTATCGAACAAAATTATGGATTCGGCGTTATCGCCCGCTCATTTGAGAAGCTGCTTTGGCGAGAACGACTATTTTCGAATAGCGCCGCAGATTGGGATTAGAGAGAGCTGTCATATTGAGGGTGAAACCAATGTGACACTTTCGGACATTCTGGAAAATCGCGCTACACCGGAACCTGTATTCTGGGCGTTCTCTAATTTGGACAATCATGGAATTGACTTCGCTTTGGAAAGCAGTCTGCTTCAGGACTGGTCTGTGAACGCCGGGCTGTGGGGGATGAAGCTGAGCGTACCCATTCCTCTTGAAGCGCTGATCCCGGAAGGTTATGATCGTTTGCTTGTTGCGGGCCGTTGTCTGGCAGTCGATCATGATCTTGCCTCTTGCGTCAGGATGAAAAGAGATATGCAAAAATGCGGAGAGGCCGCAGCTGTCGCCGCCTATATCGCTATCCGGGATCAAATTTCTTTGCGCAAGGTTCCGTACGGGGAATTAAGCGCACTGCTTCGAGAGACGGGTTGCTTGGACGATTCGCAATCCGAAGAAGCCCGCTCTGCCCGGTCGTCACCCGGTGACGTTCGGCAATGGATGACGAGCATTGCCGATATTCAAGCCGGATTGGCAAGCGACAGTCCCGCGATCGCGATATGGTCCGCCAAACGTATCGGCGCCGAGCTCGGGAACACCCTCATAAGCTGGATGGAGCAAGCCGACGAGGAACATTTGCGCAAACATAGCGCAATCGCACTCGCTTTGATAGACAGGCAGGAAGCGGCTACTGTTCTTTTGGAAATGGTGCGCGAACGGGATTCCTTTATTCCTGGCGGCCGTTCCAGATTTCATCATGCGCGCGGTTATACGGCTGTCTGTTTGCTGGGTCGTCTGGCTCACCAAGCGGCTATACCCGAACTTGTTCATATCCTCCAGGATTCCGGCTTATGCACCGGAACGAATGGAAAGAAGGGGCATCACCCCTCTGAGGAGGATGAACAGTTTCAATATGTCTCGCATGCAATTGTCGCATTAATCCGTATTGGCGACCGACATCCAGACAGCCGTCTCCTTGTGTCGCAGGCTCTGGTTGATTTCCAAGCACGGCCGACTACGGAGTTTTACATGTCGCTCTGGGGCAATTCGCATTTTTCTTTGAATATGGGCGCAAGGCTGCGGGAAGTCATCGAGCAAGCTTTGTTGCGCTGGTCTGCAACAAACGCTGACTCTCGGACGCAGACGGATTTGACAGAATGCTTCGGCGGTAAAATACATTAATATCAGTTTGGTCGGTACTCCGGATGACTCGTCACTATCTTTGGGTAGGGGCGGGTCTTTTTTAACGATAAGGAAAGTTTAACTTCACTAAAGCACTAAAACGAAGAGAGACTTTCCTTACCAAGAATAAGCTACCGCTAAAACACGAATGCACATCATCGAGAAGGCTTCGATCAAAAGCTTTTCTTATCTGACGAAAGGAGTGTCCATATGAGAAATCAAGTTCTGAGAGTTTGGAGGTAATTTCGGTCGAAGCAGTGGGTGCTTGGCCGTCGGAGCGACCAAAGCTGTTTACCGCCGAGCCTCAGGAGCAGGACACGCCCACATCATCATTCGGCACGCCAAGCCGTGTAGAATTAGTTGCTATAGACATGCTAAAAATCAGTGATATATATCCTGTAAGCGATCGAAAGTCTGCATTTGTGACAATCAAACGGTGCAAAGTTTCGAGGAACACAATCAGGGATTATTAATTCAGAAAAAGCAATAGTTCGTCGTTTAACTTTGTAATTTGAAACTCCATTTAAGAGGCAGCCGTTCAAACTGATCGGCTGCCTTTGCTCACCTAACAGGCAGTAGAGATCAACTATAACCAATAAATCCCTGTATGCTGCCCCGATGCGATATATGATTAAGAAAACTATTCATTGGCGCCAGAGCATTTAGAGCGTTACCTTGTACAGAAGCGGGAAAACAAGTTTGTGGATGATAAATCGGGGTATCTCATGGATAAACGGGCGTGGCAAAAGTCGATTGCCATGCGACATTAGGGTAAAAAACGGAGGATACAAGAAATGAACAACCATGATGAAAGGTTTGTAAAGCCCGAAATACTGGCGCTTGTTTTGAGTAAAATGCTCGACAAGGCGATAATCCGCGCAGATTATCAACTCAAAGTGTTGCAAGGCGGGACAGTAGGAGATGTTCGGCTTGTAACAGGCATGGTTGAAACTTCCGATGGTGAAAATCTGCCGTATAAGGTGGTTTGGAAAACACAGAAAAAATTTGAGCGTTACGGTGATCCGGATTCATGGCGAAGGGAATACGACCTCTATGCATCGGATTTCAAAAAGGTTTTCTTCGATTCGTTCCGTTGTCCGGAGTGTTATCACGCCGAAATAAATGGCGATGAGATTCAACTGTGGATGGAATATATTGATGGTGTGTCAGGCTTAAATCTGACCTCGGAAATGTATGAACGTATAGCCGAGGAATTGGGTCGATTTCAAGGCAAGCTGTACACTGAACGACCAAACGTATTGCAGAATCTGTCCAATTTAAGCAAGGTTGAGTTTACGAAAAACTACTATCTGCGGTATCGGTCATGGAATGTTTTGTATGATTACATACGCTCCGATGACTGCGAAATTCCGAAGCACCTGTGTAAAATGCTCATAGACATAGATAACAATGCGGACGAAATATTCAGTCGCATTGAAAAGCTGCCAATAGTGCTTTGCCACAGAGATTTTTGGGTGGCAAACATATTCTATTCGGACAGTAAAATCGTACTTATCGATTGGGATACCTCCGGATGGGGGTACATGGGCGAGGATATCGCGAGTTTAATAACGGATGAAGCGGATGTCTGTCATATGATTGAATATTACCAGAAATGCATTCCGGCGTATTACAGGGGTTTTTCGGAATATGCGGATGTGTCCCATATTTCCGATCCTTGTATCTATGAACTAATTCTTGCTATGTTCGGATACAGGCTTGTGGAGTGGTATAAATTCGCTGAGTCGCCCGAAGATAAATCAATGCACCTTAATACCTTGCAAAAAATCCATGAGATGAGAAATATGTAGATGAATATAACTATTGAGCCATTAGAAGTAAACAACTGGATGAACGTCTGTGAATTGTCTGTTTCAGAAGAATAAAAGCAAATCCTCCGAGATCGAAGCAACTCTGGAGACACATGCAGCGGAGCGTTTCCGTCTGATCTGGCTAAAGGAAAAAGAGCCGTTTGCCTATGCTGAATTAGTTCTCATAAACGATTTGAAGCGATATGCCGGGGAATAAAGCAGCGCTCGCATCTACGGGGCCGGATGTCGAGGGACAAGAACTTATATGCTTAGAAATCCGCGTAAATCGCGGACTTTTTATTTTAAGGATATATGTTCTTGGCAACACAAGACCGAAGCCGCGAATCCGACAGTAACAACAGTAAATCTGCAAGTGGCCAGAAACGGCCAAATCAAACTGGTAGTTTCCCATTCGTGAGAATAATAGATTAGAAAAACGTCAACTGGTAAAGTAAAATAGAGAAAAGTGGAGATATCCCTACGTCTGTTAACCGGGCGGAGGTGCACCTCCAACGTCGGAACGAAATTCAATCTGGAACGGCTGCCGGCGGAAACGCAGATTTTATACGCTGGAGGGAGGAGACGATTTATGCTGGTAAAATCATTGGCTCATTATAAGCATCCCGACAATTTCCCTTTTTGGATTCAGCGAAACCGTCATGACCAAAGAAGCATGCCTCTTTTGCACACTCACGAATTCGTCGAACTGATTTATGTGGAGAGCGGTCAAGCGACGCATTTGTTCCAAGATACTTCATACGAGATCAATAAAGGCGATATTTTTATGATTAACCCGGGCGAGAAGCACGGTTATATCGTCACTGAAGGTCAGACCATCGAAGTGATCAACTGTTTGTTCCATCCGGATTTTATAGCGTCATATGTGCTTCAGGCGTTACGATTGGGCGATTCGTTCGATTTTTTTTACGTACAGCCTTTTTTAAATCGCGAAATCAGGTTTAACCACAAGCTGAATTTGGTGACGGCTGGCGCTGACAAAACGCGGGACATTCTGGAGGAATTGCATCGGGAAATGACGCAGCGGGATTCCGGTTATCAAGCTCTGGTACAGCTGCGAATGACCGAACTGTTCATCCTGCTGTCCCGCTACTACAACAAGGGGAAGCACAAGCTGCAGATCCCTTCTCCGAACGAACTGCTTGTACATCGGGTCTGTGGTTATGTGGAAAGGCACTATAATCAGAAAATCACGTTGCCGATGCTGTCGAAACTGTTTTACGTCGGGGAGCGCCAGTTAAATCGGCATTTCAATCGGTATCGAGGAACCAGTGTATACGAATTTGTGCAGTTCATCCGGATCGAAAAGGCAAAGCGACTGCTGATCGAAACCGACGACATTGTGTCTGTTGTCGCGCATCGGGTCGGCTATGAGGATGCCGCTTCCTTCGGGAGATTGTTTGTTCGCCAATGCGGTTGTTCGCCGGGCAAGTACAGAGAAGAAAATCGGTAGCCGCATCGAAACCGGAATTGATGATTAACCGTTGTCTGAAGCAGATCGATCCCGGAAAGCGGGAAAGTGACCGGATCGGCACACTGTCTGTCCTTTTCCGCAATAGCCTCTCCTTTCCGTTTTTTTATATAGTAGAGGAAAGCCTGTAGCCCTGACAAGCTCTTCGTCGGAAGGACTTGAAGGGAAGAAAGGAGGCAATACAAGTCCTGCATGCGACTTTACTGCAGGGGGTGAGGTCTTCTCGGGTGGCGAAGCCTATCGTTTCAATAAAAATGAAATCGCTTTCATTTTTATTGAACAGAAACTGTCGCGATGCCGCACTTTCTTGTTTTGGACGAACACGTTTCGTAATAGAGCAAGACAATCAGTAGATTCATGACTGATGCGCAAGAGAAAAGAAGGAGGACTGTATAGTGGAGAACAAGAGGATGAGTCGCAGGGCTTTGCTCGGCACCGCCGCAAGCGCGGGCGCGATGTTGGTGGCGGGCAGCGTGCTTGGTCAAACCGAAGTGCGGGCGACCGCTGGGGAACAAGTGATCGTAGTCGATGACATCGCCGCAATGATAAGCCTGTCATCGCCAGAAGACGGCCAGCTTGTAAGGACGCGAGGTTATTTCGCCTCCGGGGACGGCGGCGGCGCCTGGTACTTCATTACACCAGCTGCCAGTTATGTCGGATCGCCGGACGGCTATGTCGATCACGGGATGATTGCATCGGGCAAAGTCGCCGTTTTGGAAATCTCGCAGGGAATCGATATGTTGCAGGTCGGCGTCCAGACGGGCGTCGACTGCACGGCGCGAGTCCGGGCCGCGTACGCCAAAGAGGCGAAGAACTATTTCTATACCGGGGACATAGCGTCGGTCATCGATTGCGACGACCCCGCTTATCCGACAACCAAGTTCAACGGGGGCATCCGACCACCTAGCGACAGCACCCATTGGTTCGACGGCCTGTTCCGTTTTCAAGCTAAAGCGAGTCCTTACGGCGAGCATGTGCTCTTTAACTTGCAGGGCTGCGAGCACGTTACGATGTGGCGTCCCTGGGTGATCGGGGATATCGGGACCCATACGGGGACCGGTGGAGAGTGGGGGTTCGGTTTTTATATCGCTTCCGGCAGCAAACATATCGCCATCCATAACGGAACTGCCGAGAAGTTTTGGGGCGATGGCTATTATATCGGCGTGTACCCGCACAATACGGCGCTGCCGATCCCCGAGCATATACTGCTTCAGGATTGCATTGCCGATTCCAATCGCAGGCAAGGGTTGTCGATCGTCACCGTCCAGAGTGGACGGATCGTCGGGGGAGATTACCGCAATACCGGGAAGATCGTTTTGACGAACCCGGGTTACGGCATCGATATCGAACCCAACAGTCAGCTCGGGAACAAGATCGACATATCGCTTATCGATGTCAAGACCAGCAACAACGGACGAGGCGGTTTGCAGCTCGTACCAGGGTTCCTGACCGCCTCGAGTACCGTAAATCCCTTATTTGATGTTTACATCGCCAACTATCGTTCCGAGTCGGACGGTCCGGTCGGGGGGCTTCGCTTCGCTTTTCCCGGACTGAGCGGCGGGGTTAACCTGACGAAAAAGATCCGGGGTTCGATCGTGATCGAGAAGGCGATGATCGTGCGGCCGGCACGCAAAGCGGTGGAGTGGGCGCGTTGGGGACCGAATGCGCCCGAAGTGATCGCGACTGATGTCGCCGTACAGGACCCCAACGAAGCGGGCGTTGCCGGCTCATCCTACCCGCAGGAGCGGAGCGCGTTCTCGATCGATATCGTCGCCTCCCATGTGACGAGCGGTCAGGTCCGTATCGGCAAAATAACGCTAATACGTCCGAGGGCCATCGACACCAGAAGCACGCCGCAGATGCTCGTCCCCTTTTGGGCAAATGCGGCATCCGGGGCGTCGATCAACGGCCTACACATTATCGATCCGTATTCGGAAAACGATCTGGATGGCGATCGCGGTTTTTTGCGCCTTAACGTCTCAGACGATAGCCAGCTGACCTATACGGGCCCTCGACCCAGATACGTACTGGATGACGACTTCACCTTAAGCGGCGGATTGCTGGCAGGGGTCGAACTGATGCTCCCGGCCGCCGAAACGGGAACAAAGGATGTACAGCTGCCCGGGTCTGCTGTATCGATCGGGCTGGAGTATGTATTCGCCAACGCTTCCCAGTCCGGAGGAAAGATCCGGCTGCTGGCATCCGGCTCGGATGTCTTGCAGCTGCCGGGAGCGGCGGGAGCGACAAGCTTGCTGATTGAACCCGGCATGATCTGCAAGGCGAAAGCGCAGCTGCCTGGCATTTGGTCGATCTGAGCTACCCAACATGAAGGAGCCTCTAATCCGCTTTCAAAGTGGATTAGAGGCTTTACCGTCCCTGCCGATTATTTCGCGTTTTGCCTTAGCGCGTTAATTTCCTTCGTGGCCTCTTCCTCCGCTTGGCGGAACAGGGAGTTGATGTCGGCTTGTCCTTGTGCCAGCTGTAAGGCGCTAGTTGTATGAAACCTGTCGATAGCGGCGCCATAAGGCGGAGTTTTAAATGCAATCGAAGCCATCTTGTTGTAAAATAAGGCCGAATAATTTTTATTGCTGAAGGTGGATTTGTTGCCGAACGCTTGCTTTACGGTTTCCAGCTTCAATACCGGCATTTGTCCCTTTTCGGATATTTCTTTCTGATACTCTTCGGAAAGCAGGAATTTCAAGGCCGTCATCGCGGCATCCTTGTTCGCACTAAATGAAGTGATGCCCATCTGGAACGGATAAGGCTGCGCGCCCACACCCGGTTTTTCGCGAAAAGTAGGCAGCGCCGCGATGTCCCAATCGAGCTGTTTCATTTCCTCGCCCAAGGCGGAGATCAACCCCGACGAATAGCCGTACATGGCTAACGTTTGGTCCCGTACGAAGGTGTAATGATCGGGTATTTTTTTCAGTCGGATCGTTTCCGCTCGGGCGATTTCATTTTCGAACGGACGGACAAACAACGTTTCGAACAACGGTTTCCAAAGCGGGTTCGTATTAATCGTCGGCTTCATTGTCAATGGATCGACGCTCGGCAGCGAAAACTGGTTCTGGTTGGCGGTGTTGGCCGGATTTACGGTCAAACCGACATAGGAGGTGCCGGCTTCCTGCCGGGTCAGTTTTTTCCCCAATTCGATCGCTTCATCCCAGGTCATTCCGTTTTGCGGAAAGGGGACGCCGAATTTCTGAAACAGCGTCTTGTTGTAGTACAAGGTCATTACGTTGTTTTGAATCGGGAATCCGTAGATCGGACCGCCGGCGGCACCATTCATGTATTCCACATAAACCGGATCCAGATCGGACAAGGGGACGTTATGCTTCTTGATCAGCTCGCGCATATCATATTCCATGCCGCTTTCGATCATATAACGTTCGAAGTTGCCGATAGTGTTGAAGAAAATGTCGAATTTCGTGCCCGAGGCCAGTAAATCCTGCAACTGCGTACCTGTTGCGGCCCGGATGTATTCGATCGTGTAGTTCGGAAATTTTTTTCGCAAGGCGTTGCCGAACGATTGATCGAAGCTTTCTTCGGAGTTGCCGTTATTGGAGTAAAATACAAGCTTGGCTTGTTCATGCTGGCCGTCTTGAGGGGCGGTACCGCCCGCCTCGCGATTGGGTTCCTTCGAAGCTGGAGCACAGCCGGACGCCAGTACCAGCAGCAAGGTTGCGATGGCAGTCGAGCAGTTGACGGCACGCCGGGCTTTGCTTGAAATGGTCGGAATGGGTTTCACGGATTTCCTCTCCTTCATCACCGATGGTTTGTGATTGCATTCGGATTCAACAGCTCTTGGATCGTTACTTTCCGTTGTTCCTGGATCGAAATATTCGCCGCCGCTCCGATCAGCATGGATAGGGCGCCTTCCCAGGAGCCGGCCCGCTGCTCCAACGAATCGGTCGGCTCGTTCTGAACGAACATTTTGCGGATCCGGTCGTCGCTCCCGCCGTGAGAACCCGTTGCTTTTCGGGCTTCATGCACGATTTTTTCCCCTTTTCGATTGAAAAGGCGAATCTGCTGCGTCGGTTCGTCGGCTCTGTCGCCGGTATAATATTCGCCGGCCTCGATTCTGCCCTTGGTGCCATTGAAGGTGGCGGTCCAATGTTTATACGGGCTATGCGCAACCAGGGAATAGTTCAAGACCGTACCTTTCCGGTATCGGACATGGACAGACATCGTATCGTAAATATCGATATCGTCGCCGAACACGCAGCGATCGCGAATATAGCCGTCGTCCGTCTCGCATTTATGAAAATAGTCGTTGTTGAACGGATGTTGCTTAATATCGAAATAAAACTCGCATGTGCTTGCAAAGCTGCAATTCAAGCAACGGAAGCCGCGTTCCTCGCGCGTCGGGCCGAAAAAGCGCCGTTCGCCGAAGGCGCTTACTTCAACGGGCTCATCGCGCAGCCACCAGTTGGCCAGATCGAAATGATGTGTCGACTTATGGACGAGCAGCCCGCCGCTGTTGCTCATATGGCGATGCCATCTCCGGAAATATTGTGCTCCATGGTTCGAGTCCAAATACCAGTTGTAGTCCACGCTGAGGATGTCTCCGATCGTACCGGCGTCCAGCAGCTCTTTTACCCGCATCATGTAGGGCATATAGCGGCAATTGAAAGCGACCTTGATGTTGCGACCGGTCCGTTTCTCGGCATCCAGAATAGCCTGGCATTTCACGGCATCTGTAGTCATCGGTTTCTCGGTAATGACGTCGAGTCCGGCTTCCAATGCCCGGATAATGAAGGCATCATGCGTACTGTCCATCGTCGTGATCAAAACAAGCTCAGTTCCGCTTTCCTGCAGCATGCTGTCGAAGCTGGCGTAAACCGGTACATGTCCGCATTCTTCCGCGAGCAGGCGTGCTCTGGATGGATTCTGGTCATAGACGCCTACCAGTTCGACCTCTTCGCGAAATTGCGTGGCCAACGGCTTCACGAGAACATGAGCACGCGCTCCCGCGCCGGCAACCGCTATTTTCTTCAACTTGTACGCCCCCTTGATTTCATTTGATTTGAATGTGCATCCTCAGATTAGCAAGAATGAAGAGGGGTGTGTAGGTGCGTACGATAACCATTGTTTGACGATCGATAATCAACTCCTCTGTTATCATGGATGTTCATAACCTGTCCATCCGTTTGCCAGCAAAATGATCGGATCAGAAAAGGAGAGTGAACGGGACATGCGGAGATACGATGGCGACGGTCCGGCGGCCGATGACGGACACGGCCTGCAAATGGATTGGTCAAACCGTGGAAAGCTGGCGGCCTTCGCGGTCGCGCCCCATACGTTTCGCATCCGGGGAAAGGTTGGCGGGGATTTTGCCGAATCGACGCTTCATCGATACGGTATATTGCGTAAGACGGGCCGGACCGTCGCAGTGGAGACGGAAGAAACGGAGTGCTCGTTCACCATGCGTACCGAACAGACTAGCCTGCACATCGGACATGCCGACGGACCGATAACGTTTCGAGGTTCGGGCAAGGAACGCTTGCCGCTTATGATATCGGACTTGAAGATCGGCGCGGAGGGGGGCTTTGATATCCGCTTTGCCTTGACGGAGGAGGAGCGGCTCTACGGCTTGGGGAATGCTGTGCCCGATCGACTTCAACTGCGCGGCAGCCGAGCTGTCCTTTCGGCCACGCCGGACGGAAGCCCGGTACCGATTCCTTTCGTGATGAGCAGCGGCGGTTGGGGCTTATTGATCAATACGACATGGCCGCACGCCTTCGATCTTGGCCAAACGAATCCCGGCGAGATGAGGATCACTGCTGAAGAAGGGGAGCTTGATCTTTACGTATTCGGCGGAGACGATTACCGGGAGTTGTTGGAGCGATACGCGGATATTGCCGGCAAGCCAAGGCTGCTGCCGATCTGGGCGTACGGTTTGGCCTACATACGCGACATGACGACCCATGATCGGGAAGTGCTGGATGACGTACTGAAGTTTCGACAGGAAGGCATTCCGTGCGATCTCATCGGTTTAGGCAGCGGCTGGAACGATACGGGCAACGGGGAAGCGACGGATATGCGATGGCATTCGACGCGTTTTTCCGCGCCGACCAACGGCCAGGACCGTTCGTTCACGTTTATGGACATGTTGCAGCGGCACGGCTTCAAGCTCGGTCTGCTCATGCACTGCATCAACTATGATCTGACAGCCCATGCCGAATTTTCTGTGCGCCAAGCAGCCGGAAGCGGGACTGAAAACGCGTCGGATCCATGGTATGCTCACTTGCGCCCGTTCGCCGGAGAGGGGGTCGCGTCCTTTCGTTATTCCTCCTACAGTCAGATGGGCATGGAAACGGAACTGGACCGGAAGTGGGCGAATGGCATGAAAGATCGCGAGCTGTGCAATTTGTATCCGGTGCTGCTGGTCAAGCAAACTTATGACGGATATGCGGAGCAAACGGGGAAAAGACCGTTTATCCATTGTGTTTCGGGGTATACCGGCATTCAGCAGTTTACCGCTTTGGAATCGGGCAGATACAACAGCGGCGTCGTGGCGGTTGTTCAGGCGCTGAGCATGGGCTTGTCTGGTCATGCGCACACCGCTTCCCATATTAACGTGGATATGCGCGAAAGCATCCATGCCGGTTTTTTGCAGCCCTGGTCGTTTATCAATAGCGGCAGCTACTTCCGGAATCCGTGCGTTCTGGAAAAACCTCTTCGGGACATGTTCCGCAAGTACGCCAGATTGAGGTACCGGCTGCTGCCATACGTGTATTCAACGGCACACGTTGCCGCTCGTACGGGAATGCCTATTGCCAGAGCGATGCCGCTCATGTTTCCGGACGACCCGCATTGCGGGGAGCTACGGCAGCAGTACATGCTGGGACCGTTTTTGCTGGTAGCCGTTTTTACGGATCGCGTTTACTTGCCTGTAGGCCGTTGGATCAACTACTGGACGGGCGAAACGTATAATGGCGGACAAACGGTTTCTTGCACAATCCCTGATGAGGCGGGAGGCCCTTTATTTTTACGCGAAGGCTCGATTCTACCGTTGTGGCCGGAAATCGAATACGTGGGGCAAACGGAGATTAAACGCATGACGCTGCATATTTATCCGGGAGAGCGCAGTCGGTTTACGATATATGAGGATGACGGGATTACGCTGGCCCATGAGCAAGGCCATATGGCCATTACAGAAGTTTCCTGCGAGTCTAACGCCGGACAGATCGCGGTGCAAATCGGGCCTCGAACCGGAGCGTATGCAGGAATGCCGGACAAGAGGAGCTACGAGCTGTCCGTATTCACCGGCGGCAGACCTGCCGGCATCGAACTGAACGGGATGCCGATGCCGGAAAAAAAGACGGGGGACAAGGCGAAGTCGCGAACCGGATGGCAATACATCCGACAAACCCGATGCGTTCAACTGCAGGTAACAGAGGATGTGCGGACGGGAGTACGGGTGATGCTGAGCCTGGGCGATCCGCTTGCGAGTCCCTGCAAAGAGCGGAGTATGCCAGAAGGGGGTGAAGCGACAGCTACCGCATCGAGGTCGGTTTCCGACGAGGAATTGATTCTGGGATTGGAGACAATGGACAGAGAAGCGATCGGGATTCTGCTGGTGAACTGGTGGAATCATGAGGGAGACGATTGGCGGCTGCGCCTGCTCCACGGCTGCTCCTTGTTCATCAGCCATGTGAAGCGCCGTGGTTGGACGGCTTCGGAGGTATGGGGCAAAGATTTGGAACCCGTTTACACGATGCATCGAATCCGGACACCGGCTCAGGGACTCGCTTTGCTCAGTTGCCTTGCCCGGCGGATGATGGACTTTGCACGTCCTCCGGCCGGCTCCGACATACACCCCGTGATCCGGCAGGCACTGGCGATCGTGGAGGCCGAACTGAAGCAAAAGCTTTCTTTACAGCAGGTCGCGCAACGAACCAATGTGCATCCGTTTTATTTGAGCCGCCTGTTCAAACGGCATGTCGGGCAACCGTTCTCCAGTTACATTTTGATGCAGCGGATGAACCGAGCGCGATCGCTTCTGGAATCCGGCATGAAAGTGTACGAAGCGGCCGCCGAAAGCGGCTTTCAGGATCCGAGCCACTTTTCGAGAGTGTTTGCGAAGTATTGGGGCTCCCCACCCGAGACGTTCAAACGCCCGAGGCGCTTGTAAGCTTGACTGGAACAACTATGCAGTACTAAATTTTAATAAGCACCACCGACACCTATCATACGGATATCCGGACGGAACATTCAAGCCGAACATTTCAGTTTCAGAAGCGGAGTTTCTGGCGATGTTTCTGAAGACATATGGGGTCCCTGCTGATGGTAGCGGAGGACATTGGGCTGATGGCTTCTACCTTTATAGCACCCAACATGATTATCCTATTCGTGGAGCGGTGACCTTTCTTTAAGAAATGAAGCCGTTAGTCGTCTTAGCGTAGCCGAGATCATTGCTGATTGGAGCAATGCAGCATTCGAGCGATTCTCCGATGATAACGGGCGAACCTGGGGGGAATGGCAAGATGTTTAAAGTAGAAAGGCGCCGAACGACCGTACTAGACTTTTTGAGCGGCGACAAGCAGGAGATACACGTACGCTTGATGGGAATGTAAAAAGTAGTTTAATCGGGCTGAGGTCGGATCCAAAGAGCGCACTTTCAGTCCATTCTTTGCTCGAGCTTCTAGACTTATATGAGTGAACGTAAAAGCGGTAAAAGAAGGCAAGCCTCATGAAAACGATGGGGCTTGCAAGTGACGGCACGTACGGGGTTGACACGCGCTCGGTGCTGAAATTTAGAGCGCTGAGTTTGCCGATCGACCCTTATTACCGCCAAAATTGTGAGAGCCGACACTGCACCTTTGACTAGGCTTATGCATAGTGTAACGGGAAATGGTGGTTAGTAATGCGTTAATCGGTATTCAATCACCGATTCTATTTGGCAATCACAAGGAGTGAAATCCATGGCATTATTGCCGCTGCCCGGCGCTCAAGCGTTGCCTACTCACCCTCCGCTTATCCCTCTTACTCCAACTGGATCTTATCTTGTTAACTGCTTGTATAATTACACTTATGTAAGGTTATGGAACGGGGAAAGTTTCTGGTATTACCCGACTTCGGTTGAGTATTTTGAGATTGCGGGATACCGCTGGAATGGGGTGTTTTGGCTTTATTACGTAATCGATCCGAGATTTATCAGCACTGTTTCTTGTCCTCCCATTCCCACTTTGTACTAACTTGAAATCAAGGCTGTGGGAAAACTCCTTCTGCTATCGGGTACGTTGGTTGAATGAAAACGGCGACAGTCCAGGACTTTGATAGTATTGTCCGTGGCTGTCGCTGCGCTGTTTCCATTTCCAATTTTGGGGTTGTTGCACGTCATTTCATATACTCATTGCCGATCAATTCATCGGATAGCACTTCTGTGGGAATCACAAACTCGACAATGCCCATGTATCCTGGAGCGACCTCGTATTTATTAAAGGAAATGACCAGCTTACCGTCATTGCTAATATAGAAGTTCTGATCTTTTGAAATGGTTTCAAAATACTCGTTAACTCCATTAGGTACGCCGGCAACCCAATACGCTTTATCCGGATCGTCCATCATCTGTTTTTTCATCTGTTCCCTAATATTCCCGCTAATGATGCCTATATAACGGTCATCTTTGAATAAACTGGGCAATGTGAGCAATACTTGGTTTTTCTTGTCGATCGTATCATACTTAAACGTTGTCGAGGAAGAGCCGACCGTGTTTACAACATATCTGCCAAGGGACAGGACGCGATCGTTATCGGTTTTTACCTCGTAGCCGCTATCTACTCCCGCATGACCTCCGCCGTTTTTCTTCATACTTTCCATCTCCGCGATAAAGTCATTGTACAACTTTTTGTTTTCTTCGATGTATTTGTCATTTAACGCATTCTCTAAAGCCTTATTCTCCATATTTCTTACGGCAGGTATTTTAAAATCAGCCTTAAAGGACTCATCGTCGATTTTATATTCTCTAAATGTAATTACTTTAACGAGGTTTCCGAGAAAGGGCACCTCCGATAAGGCATTCGCAAAAGTCGGGCTCGCATTAACCCCGGTAACGAACATAATCGCGGCTGCACAAATTCCGGCAAGCCACTTCACGTTCATTTTTCGTTTCTTTCTTTGCTTTATTGCTTGGTCTACGATGAAAGTTAATTCTTGGGGAATAGGCACATCCATATACTGTCTTTTCAATTGTTTCAGTTTTTCGTCCATCTTAGGTTTCCTCCTTGAGCGATTCATCGACCATTTTAACGCGCAGCATTCGCAGCGCTTGATATAAGCGCGTTTTTACCGTGTTCATGTTTTCCGATAACACGTTTGCTATTTCTTCTATTTTTAAATCTTCAAAATATCTGAGCACGATGACGGTACGATAGATGGTCGGCAGCTCATCCAATGCTCTCTCCAAATCTATGTCCTGGTATACGTCAACGTTTCCCGGTTGATACGATTCCAGCGTATTTTCATCTACAACTTGAATTTTCTTATGTTTACGCAAGAAATCCAGAGACGTATTCACCACGATTTTATAAAACCAGCTCTTCATGGATTCGGCACTTTTTAGTTTTCCCGACGAAGAAAACGCTTTTTGTATGGAATCTTGAACGATATCGAGAGCGTCTTCGGAATTTTTTACATAGCTGTACGCTAGTCGATACACGTTTTCTTTATGTTCGGTTATGCAATGTACGAGTAAGCTTTTGAATTGTTTATTGATCGTCATTGAGCAGCGACTCCTCTTTGATGCGCCCGCATATCCATGCTTTGTGTATATCGTTAAGACGTATAAGCTTGAAAAAAAGTTTGGACGTCCGGAAATTTTTGAAGGGGCAAACTATTTGAATAAGTCGCGCGTCTTGCTTGTGTAAAACAAATAAAGGCGAGGGACTGAATGCTATGAAAGGCAACATGAACCCATCATCGATTACTGACAATAGAGGGAGGCTTGCGCATAAATGCTTATCCGGCGATAGACGTTACATGCCGGGTTTGGACGGATTGCGGGCACTTTCCGTTTTGGCGGTCATCGCCTATCATTTCAACTTCAAATGGGCTTCGGGAGGGCTTTTGGGGGTCGGGATTTTCTTCGTTCTGTCCGGGTATTTAATTACGGACCAGATCGTTACGCAGTGGAAGCAAAATAGGAGGATCGACCTTAGAGATTTTTGGATAAGACGGGCGCGTCGGCTGCTTCCAGCCATGTTCGCCATGCTGGCGTTTGTAGCCTTATGGCTCGCATTGTTCGACAGTTCGCGATTACAAGCATTGCAAGGCGACATTATTTCCGTTGCCCTGTATTTCCACAACTGGTGGCTCATTTTTCACGACGTCTCTTACTTTGAAAGCTTTGGTCCGCCTTCTCCAAACGGGCATCTCTGGTCATTGGCTATTGAGGAACAATTTTACGTCATATGGCCAGTAATCCTTATCCTCTTATTTCGCATTGTACCGCAAAGGGGCAAAATCGTTTTGCTCCTTCTTGCAGGCGCAGCTGTTTCGGCGTTAGCCATGGGGCTGATTTATGAACCCGGAATGGATCCAAGTCGGGTCTACTACGGCACCGATACCAGGGTTTTTGCTTTGTTGATCGGAGCCGCTCTTGCCATTGTTTGTCCGAGTCAGAGAATGAACGGAGGCATCTCTCGTAAGTTTCGAAATCTGTTTGATCTGGCAGGAGGGGGCGGGCTTATCATCATCATATTGATGATAGGGCGAACGAACGAGTTTGGTAGTTTTCTTTATTACGGCGGATTCGTGTTCTTGTCGATCATCTCAGCGATCGTAATAGCCGTTCTCGCTCATCCGGCTAGCCGCTTGGCGAGGCTAATGGCATGTAAACCTTTGCGTTGGATCGGCGTGCGCTCCTATAGCCTGTATATTTGGCATTATCCTGTTATCGTACTTACCGGCCATTCTGTTGAGAACGATGCTTGGGGAAGTTTCCTCATATTGATTCAACTAGGAATTAGTATCCTGTTGGCCGCACTGTCATGGAAATATATCGAGGAACCTATACGCCATGGATTGTTTGGAAACCTATGGAGGAAAATAAGTAAAAAACCGCGATTAAAGTTCCACCATTTAGTCGTTGCAATTCTACCTATCGTCTTGTTGTCCTCATCCTGCAAGAGCAATGCGGATTCGCCGGTCATGGTCGAACCGATCCCGGACGCCGTTATTCACAATATGGAAGAGCATTCCGGCACAGCTGTGCAACCGGAGCCGCCCGAAACGCCTGAGCCAATAGCTTCGCCCAATGATCAGCCCAATAGCGAGAAAGAAGCAAATCTTGGTATTACGGCTATAGGAGATTCGGTTATTCTGGACGCCGCACCCTATTTGGAAAAATACTTGCCAGGCATTGTGATCGACGGTAAAGTAGGCAGGCAAATGTTTCAGGCGCAAGAAGTAGTCGACAATCTCAAGACAAACGGCAAACTTGGCAGTCGGGTTATCATTGAGCTGGGAACTAACGGTTCATTCAATACCAAACAATTGCGAGAATTGCTTTCCTCACTCGGCGATGCGCGGCAAATCGTTCTGGTTAATACTCGGGTTCCGAGAAAATGGCAGGATACGGTTAATTCGGCGCTAAAGGAAGCAGCCAAAGATTTTCATAATGTAACCCTTGTAGACTGGTACACTTCAAGCGAAGGAAAGAAATCGTACTTTTACGACGACGGCGTTCATCTTAAACGGGAGGGTGCCGAGTTCTATGCCTCGCTTATAGCTAGTGCCGTACAAAAAGAGAGTTAGCCTCTCCTATGAATCCCTCCCGCGATAGACGGTAAAATAAGGGCAACATGCGCCGATCTTGTCATCCGACAAAACGGCGCTCGTTGTTGCCGCACAGACCCAAATTAGGGACTTAAATCGAAACCGGATAAGGAAACAATTCCACGATTCGGAAGCTTTGTCCGTTTTCGTTCGTAAACACCACATGTTCTCGCCTTAATTCACGGGGACTCTCTAAGCCGCAGGCAGCAGCCAGCGCAAACAACGTGAAGCCTTTCGTAAAGCAATTGCAGACGTTAGAGAGCAACGTATACCGCTACCAATGATTGTCATGGCATTAGATCAAACACGTGAGATTGACGTTATTGGGATCGATAAAAGTTACAGGCGTGTTTATTTAACGTGTCCTGTGTTTTCATTCTATGGGGGCATCTTTTACCTATTATAGTTCAGGGTTTGAGTAAATTATAATTAATCTTTCCCTATATTGTGGATGATCTTAATGTTATGATTGTGTTGCTGCAAAAATAAATCGTAACGAGGTGAGGACAATGAAAACAAAAACATATAACTCTTATCCTCATGTTGCTTTTTAGTTATTTTTTTACGAAGACACTAGGCTCTGAGGGTAGGATTCACTCTCAGGGCTTTTATATTTAGGCAGAAGGAACGTTTAAGCTTTCTTGCCGGTCTATGACAGCCACTTACTTAGTGGCTGTTATTTTTTTGGACAAAAGGGTTGGTCAAGGCAACAATAGTGGTCTTATTTTGAAATTGGTTAGGATTTAATCGTTTGGGGGAATATGTATTGAACTTGAGTTACTTAGGATGGAATTCATTTTTTGCGGAAAATTTCAAACAGTTTGAGCAGGCTCACACCTGGAGATTAGGGGTCGATCCGTTTCGTCGTTACCTTGTTCCAAAGGATAAGGGGCCTCCTTCTTGAGATAACGTTTCAACTTCGGCATCGTTTCCCGTTATTCACCGCTTTCCAAATATGAAAGGATGATGCTTTATTAAAAGACTCGCTCAATATTTTCGCTCATTACAATCCGGACAGTCATCTTACAGTATGATTTATGAACCTGACCCAACCTATTGGAATAATGATGTTGCCTATTACATTGAACGGACACATAAACTCACATTGGATAAACCATGTATCACCATAAAAATACCTTTTGACCGTCTCGGCTTAGATGAAAATAGGGATCAAGTTGTTCTCTCAGATTTTGCATTAAGAGAATGGGTCGATCATATTGAGGCATTAAATGAATTGATTTATAACCGGTCACGTCCTGATAAAGAAAATGGTGCTTTTTATTGTTTTCGTCCAACCAATGTGGTGTTGCAACGTAATGCATCCTTTGTCGAAGTCATCTCGGAAAAATGGTATCTATGCTTAATGATTACAGTTCAACTTCCGTTCAGGAATAATGATAAAGCTATGCGCATGCTCTGCAAAATGCTTCCAAAAGAAGTGGAGAAGTTAATTGCCAACTTTGATCTCATCAAATTAAATGCTGCCTATGAATTGGTAAAAAAACAAAATAGGATTCGCGAATGGCTGAAATCCAGTAATTATTGTGCGTTTATTGCGAATGGCAGCATTTTGCCGAGAAATAAAGACAACAGCGGGCCACTGGAGGGTGCTTTGCCTTTTACATCCCCGGAAGATGTTGAAGTTGAAATATGTGGTTTGCGAGGAATGGGAATAAAACATGGTGTGACGGTCATCACCGGCGGTGGTTATTCGGGTAAAAGCACATTGCTGGATGCACTAAATTCGGGGATTTACAATCACAGCATAGGCGACGGACGAGAATTTGTGATTACAGATCAAAGTGCAATGGAAATATCTGCAGAGGAAGGCCGTTCCATAAAAAATATCAATATTACGCCTTTCATAAAATGGATACCCAATAGTTCGGCTGAACAGTTTTCGACTGACTACGCCTCAGGTTCCACATCTCAAGCCGCAAATATTATGGAGGCAATCAACGTCGGGTGTAAGCTGCTTCTTATTGATGAAGACAGAAGTGCGACGAATTTTATGATTCAAGACATCAAAATGCGTTCATTAATCAAGCATGAACCCATTACACCTTTTACGGAACGTGTCAGGGAGCTTTATGAGGCTGTTGGCGTATCTTCCGTTCTTGTTATTGGAGGTAGCGGTGAATTTTTATCCGTTGCCGATCAAATCATCCTGATGGACAATTTTGTGCCAAAAAACGTAACCCAGGAAGCAAAAAATTTATGTGCACACGACAAACCACGCGATCGTATCCCGCTTACAAAATGGGAGATAGAAAGAAAAATAACCACCGATCACTTTTCAAGCTATCCACAAGGCAGTGGTACAGAAAAGCTGATGGTTTCAACCATGGGGTACATGATGATAGGCGATGAACAAATTGATATCAGAGGGCTTTACAATATCACATCACACGCCCAGCTTGCAGCTATTGCCTTTTTAATTCGAAAAATCGCTATAAGCAATCAGGATCGCCTCATCCTTCTTCATGAAAAGATCAAAAAAGCTCTCGAAGATATGGAGAGAGAAGGAGTGGATATTGTATTTTCTTCCTTTTTTCCTGGTTTCGAAAGATGGCTTGAATTACCAAGAATTAATGAAGTATTATCTGTCATAAACCGAATGAAACATTTGAATTTTATTCAGCTTGAGCCCTCTGAACACCTCTAATTACGACATAAATATACGTTTATCCAATTAGGAGACGTGGTTGAAGTGGAGGATGGCTGTGGGATAGACTCTGTATACCCTGCTTTATTTCATCCCGGAGAGGAGACCGCCACTAATTTTTCAAAGGATTTTGGAACTGATTTTGCATATCTAAGTACGTTGAAGACAACACTTAAAATCACAAGCGCATTTCAAGACTTCGAAGTAAAACGTCATTCAACTTATGAGGGTCTAGCTGGCAAATAAGAAAGCCAAGCCTGCGGTTTCAAACTTGCTGCAGGCTTTTTTTATATGGTGTCCAACAAAACTTGCTGTGCTGAAAAATAATCTTATCTTATTTTTTTAAAAAGCGAAAAGAACAATATATGGTGTATGACACCATGTATGTCGGTTGTCAAGAATTTGTTCTGATTCCTTCCCGCGTACATCGCGGGTTTTTCATTTTATCGGTATAGATTCTTGACAAAATTCTGTGTCAAGAATCTATACCGATTGCCGTTATTCGGACTCCGTGTAAATCGCGGACTTTTTGTTTTAAGAATATAAGTTCTTGTCCACGGCTCAGGACAAGAACTTATATCCTTAGCCGTATTGGGACAAGAACTTATAGGCATTACCGTATTAACATCGACGGGTACAAAGTCAGTGCCCGTGAACGAATGTTCACAAGCGATCCATAGACTGGAGAAATCGCAACAACATGTGAATGATGGCTGACTTTGTGATCCTCTAACAGACTTTGCCGAAAGGCTGCCAAGCAATTCAATACGCCAAAGGTGTTTGGGGATTACCGCATGATGCTTGAAAATGAAAACTTGGATATCCTGGAGGTCACTACACATAACCGGTATCATGCCGAGATTTCCATTACTGCGCTGGAGAAAGGGATCCATGTGGGACGCGAAGCGTGACGGGGTCCAGCGGTTTTTCCGTCCCATTCCCGGTGGGCGACTTCGCCATGCTCGTTATTCGAGCATCCCACACGGTGTTTCCTCCGATTTTCATTGATGATCAATCCTATCGTGCTATTCCAGCGACACGTTTCCAAGCACGGATGTGCCCGTTCCTAGATCTGCGATACCGTTTGAATCGTAGAGCGTTGTGCCAAACAGAAGCTGATTGTTGTGAATGACGTTGTATTTGGACTGCGGCGAGTGTACGCGTATACCGTCCATAGGGCCATAACGAATTTCAAATTCGGACGAAGCGTCCGGGGCGACGGTCCAGGCCGGCGTACATACGGCGGTTTTCGTCGTTCCGTCATAGGATGAAATTTTCCTTTTTTGACCCGCGCCGGTTCCGCCGACCAAATAAACCGTCATCGTGTTGTACTCTCCGCTTGTGGCGGAAGCATTATCGTCCAGCACAATCGAAGCGGTCGTTCCGCCCTTCGCCACTCCGGCGTGCTTGAACCGGTTTTGCACCGTGTTGCCCTGGATGGTATTGAAGCTTGCGCTGTCTACCAGCATCACACTCGTGCTTGACGCAGCGCTTCCGCTTTCTTCGATCACGTTGTTGGCCACCAGGCAATAGTTGGAAGCCCCGGAAAGCCGAATGGTGTTGGTTGCAATGTTGTAGAGGTGGTTGTTCGTGATGCTGATCGAGCTTGCATTTTCCAGCCAGATGCCGATTCCGTTGCAATCTCGAATCAGGTTCCCCTCTATTGAATAATAGGTCGATTTGCTGATCCATACGGCTCTATTGATCGAGTCGGACATGATGTTGCCTTTCAAGGCGACGTTTTGCGTCAGCAGTCCGTTAATACGGGAGGCGGGGCCGTTCAGCGTATTTCCGATAAATTCGACGTATTCGACCGTCCCTAATGTCCCGTTCATCGTAAAGCTGCCGCCGGTATTGTTTTCGAATAAGCAGTTGGTAACGGTTACATAACGAACGTAACTGCCAGGGTCCGGTTCGAGATCAATGCCAAACTGGGGGTCATGTCCGTGCGTATTGACAAACGTGGAGCTCTCGATCCGAACGTTCTCGGCGCAGGTGACGCTGATTCCCTGCCGTCGGTTGTTGTCGCAGTATACGTTCTGGAACGTAATATTGCGGGCAGCGTTGCTCTGTGTCATGTAATAGCCGACCACGGAAGCGTCCCCCCAGCAATCCGCAATATACAGGTCGCGCACCAGCACGCGGTCCGATCCGCCGATCGCAATGCCGTACCCCCATTGTCCGGTCGTGCCCGTATGCTCGTTTCGCTCCCCGAGGATTTTGCCTCCGCCTTCGATGGTGACGTTGGTTTTGCCGAAAATGTTGATGATCGTATATCGCGGCGTGGTCGATGGCAACGCTTTCAGAATGGCCGAAGGGCTGATCACGATCGTCGTGTTGTCCTTCGCCTGAATGCCCGCGTTCAATTGGCCGACGCTGGTGGCATCGGCCCGGATCATGTACGTTCCTTCCGGAATGTACACTGTCACGTTGCCGTCGCCTACGGCCGCGTTGATCGCCGCCGTATCGTCGGTCACGCCGTCTCCCGCGGCCCCGAACCATTTCACGTTTACGAACGACTGCTCCACGATCCGTTTGAAGCGGGCGCCCGATGTCGAGACAAGAACCGTTCCGGTATTGTCGGGCGACGAGAGGTCGGAGGGGTCATATACGAAAAATCCTTCCTTTCCCGGGTCAGTGACGTAATAGGCAACCCCTTCCTCCGGAGACGTTTCCGCCCTTAGTTCGCTGACAGTTGTCGAAACGCACAGCTTGCTTGCAAATCCGCCACCGTAGGTCGCATGCAAAACCGATTGCCCCGCTCCGCTTGTCATGCCGACGGAAGCCTTGTAAAACAGGGTCGCCGCTCCCGTCGCGCCGATAGCGGCCAACAGATTTCTTCTCGTCAAGTTTGCCATCTTCATCTTCCTCCTTATCGCCAACCCCTTTTCAGCAATCGATATCTGGCGGTCGGCAATTCAAGTATAGAGGACGCCGGGATGAGCCGTACATGGTATTTGCAAATGGGGCGATGTTGATTTTAAACCGAGTTGGGCTCAACTTTTCATGTGAATTTTTAACATTGTCGTTTCGCTGATGCTATAATGGGGCCATAGAGGAGGCGTAGGGATGGAGGAGAGGAAAGATTTCTTGCTGCCGCTTGCGAACGGGGGATGGATGCGCATTCAGACGGCTGCGCCCGGCACCTTCCGAATCCGGTTGAACGGGACGGGGCTTTTCGCGGAGCCGGCTTTACAGCGTTATGGAATTGTAAGCGCTGTCTCCGGGGCGGAGGAAGAGGTTTGCGCGCCGTTTCCCGGCTCCGTCGCGGAACTGCGGACCAAGCGGGCGATGCTGCGAATCGACGGAGCGGACGGGCAGCTTCAATTGCTCGGAACGGATGGGGACGAACGGTTGGCGACGTGCGCCGCTCCCTGGTCGAGCGAAACATCCGGCTTCGGCGTACGCTTCCTGCTGCGGGCCGACGAGGCGCTGTACGGGCTGGGCAACGTCGCTCCGGAGCGGCTGCAGCGGCGCGGCCTGCGTGTCGAGATGCGAGCGGAGAAGCAACTGTGGGCAAGCGCCCCGATTCCGTTCCTGATGAGCTCGAGCGGTTGGGCTGTTATGGTGAATACGACATGGCGTCATCTGTTCGATATTGGAGCTTCGAACGAAAACGAGCTGCTGATCGAAGGGCCGACCGGCGAGCTGGACTTGTTTCTTTTCGCAGGCAACGACTATGCGGAGCTGCTAGACGCTTACACCAACGTTGCGGGAAAGCCGCCCCTGCTGCCAATCTGGATGTACGGTCTGAACTTTTGCTCGCGGATCGGGTCCAGCGCCCGCGATGTGCTGGACGATGCGATCAAATTTCGCCGCGCCGGGACTCCATGCGATTTGATCGGCCTAAACGACGATTGGATGGAGCGGGCAAAAGACTTCTCGACGACGAAACGGTGGCATCCGGTTCGATTCCCGACAAGTTCGAACGATCTGCTGCGCCAAGTTTCGTTTATCGGCATCTTGCACAAGCAAGGGTTCAAGCTGAGCCTGGCTTTGGGCTGCGATTACGATTTGACATTGCTCGAAGAGCGGCTGGCCAGCGAGAATGTGGGGTCGGAATGGGAAGATCGCAACGACGGATACGGAGAGGACGTGCAGCCTCCTCATGAGGAATCGTGGTACGAGCACTTGCGCAAGTTTGTCGATGACGGCGTATCGGCATTTGTGCTGCACCCGAATAACCCGATGCACGGCGATCCCGGGCGAATCTGGGGGAATGGCATGAGCAGTGCCGAGCTGCATAATCTTTACCCGGTTTTGCTTTGCAAGCAAATGTATGCCGGCTTCTTGAAGCAGACGAACAGGCGGCCGGCGATCCACATAGAGAGAGGGTATTTGGGGATGCAGCGGTTTGCGGCCAGTACGACAGGGACGTTTTACACCGCAAAGCACGCGATCGTGGCGATACTTAATTACGGTCTTTCCGGTCATGTCCATACGACAACGAACATGCATCTCATTTCGCGCGAAGGCATCCACGCCGATTTTTTGCTGGCGTGGTCGCGAATTAACAGTATGGATCATTTCCAGCATCCGGACTTTCTGGAGCATCCATTGCAGGAGCTGTTTCAGCACTATGCGCGATTGCGCTACCGTCTGATCCCGTATTTGTACTCGACCGCTCACGCTGCCGTACGCACCGGGATGCCGATTACGCGGGCCATGCCGCTTATGTATCCGCGGGACCGGCATTGCCGGGAGCTGGACGGGCAGTACATGCTGGGCGATTTTTTGCTCGTCGCCGTTTATACCGAGAGCGTTTATTTGCCGGAAGGGGACTGGTTTGATTATTGGACAGGGAAACGTTACTGCGGTCCGTGCATGATCGACGCAAGCGTTCCTCCCGAAGCGGGCGGACCCTTGTTCGTGCGCGCCGGGGCGATTGTTCCGATGTGGCCGCCGATGAATTATATCGGGGAGCGGCGGGTTGAGACGCTCACGCTGGAAGTATACCCCGGAGCTCACGGGAGCTTTCTCTTGTATGAAGACGACGGCGCTACGCTCGACTACTTGAAGGGGGCATCCGTCCGAACACGTTTGGAGTGCGCGTCGGATCAAGCGATGACGACGGTGCGCATTGCAAAGCGCGAGGGATTATTCGCCGGCATGGAGGCCAAGCGGAGCTATGAGCTCATTGTTCACACGAACGCCAAGCCCGCAGCAGTGCGGGTGGGCGGGGAGCGCCGTCCGGACCGCACAGCGCGGAATAAAGCCGATCCGTTCCGCAGCTGGCGGTACGATCGTTTGGCGGGGACGGTCAGGTTACATGTGGCGGAAGCTGAGTTCGGCGAAGCAGGCGTGTGCATCGAAATCGATCATCCACCGAAAAGCGTTCGCTCGGCTGCCGCTCGCACCGGGGCCGAGCGAAGATCAGCGGCGTCAGTCGATCCGTTCAGCGGGCCTGCGGCCAGTGTACTTGGCCGGGGGATAAGCGATACCGCGAGTGGCGGGGGGGACGCCATTTCAGATGACCCTGAAGCGGACAATGCTTTTGCCGCCGCTTTGGACTCGGGCGAGCTGCGAGTTGCGGAAGCGGCTTTGACCGAATGGTGGGGCGCGAAAATGAAACATTCCCCGTCCGCCGCTAACGCCATTTGGCAGCTGCACGTAATGAAAGGCTGTTATCTGATTGTGCGGCAGGCGGAGCGAAACGGATGGACCTCCGCGGATGCGTTTAAGCACATGGAGGATGAAGCCTATGAACTGGCGCAGCTGCAAAAGCCCGAACAAGGCTACGAGCTGCTTCAGCGGCTCGTGAGCCGGCTTGTCAGGCAAATGGATGCGCTCCATACCGGGGCGAAACATCCGGTTATCCGCGAGTTGCTCGAGCTCGCGTTGCGGGAGCCGGAGCGGGACTTGTCGCTGAATGCGATGGCCGAACGTTTCGCGTTGCATCCGGTTCATATCAGCCGGCTGTTCAAGAAGGAAACCGGCCGCAACTATTACGACTATGTCATCTCGATGCGGATGATGCGGGCCAAGCAACTTCTGAGAGATGGCCACAAAGTATATGATGTCGCGGCCCTCTGCGGCTTCAAGGATGCCGGAAACTTCTCAAAAGCTTTCAGCAAATATTGGGGGGAGCCGCCAGTCAGCTTCAAACAGGAACGGAGCTGAGGGGAACGGTAACGTTGGGAGTTGGACAGGCCTCTCCGCTGCTGTACCAGTAAGCCGAGGTGCGGCCGCTGTCTTATCCGGATTATCCCATCGAGGCAATAAAGGAACAAATGATCCGGGATTTGTGTTATTCGATGGTAACACAACACGAGCTTTTGACCAGTTGTTCAAATCTAACGTTTACAACAAAAACAATCATGATGATTGAGAAGGTTAAGAGCAAAGAGCACGCTTTTACGATTCCGGTCCCTTATGCCGTATTGCGCATGGGGAGCGGTATCCTGATTTCCAATTTAGTCCGGCGCAAAATGAAGGATTGGCTCAACAAGCACGGCGGACATGCCGGTGGGCACTCGAGCCAGAATGATTTCGATTCGGACAGCAGTCCGTTCGGGATTGAACTGGTACTGTCGATTCTCGAAAACCGAAGCACGAAGCAAGCGATCAGGCAGCTCATCAAGGAGTTGCAACGTTGCAAAGGGACGGTTCTGGTCGATGTCGATATGTGCTAAGTGGGTTAGGGCCAGGTTGCTGCGGGTGATCGGAATTCTTACATTGCAGACCCTGAGCAAACCGGAATCACAGGCGGGTCTTTGGGCGCGTTGATTTCCTTAAAATTTTTGGAGTTTGTAGAGAGCCGCACGTTCGAACAAGACAACATTCGCATGTATATGTACGTCGGTGAGCAAGAGGGGGTTGGCCGAGCCACGCTGCAGAAAGACATGGTCCCGAATAATAAGAAAACGTACGAATTATTGAAGGAAAAAAATCCTGGAGGGAGCAGCAGCCTCAAGTTCGAGATCGACATGCAAAGGGTGCACGACCACAGCTACTTCAATAAATATTTTCCTAACGCCATGAGATTCATCTATCCCGGTCCTAGAGTCTGATTCAAACCATGCTCAATCGGGGCGGTTCGGGTATCCATTTCTCGTGATGGAAGGGAGAGCTTTAACCCTGACGAATGGGAAATGAAGGTTCGGGGGAAGCGCTTGCAAAATGCGTTGCACAGATTGTCTTATTGCCCAGCTACACCTTTCTGTAATCGCGGGGGGACAATCCGTTTTTTTTGGTAAAAATCCTGGCGAAGTAGAGGGGGTCTTCAAACCCGACCTCGCGGGCAACTTCCGATATCTTCATATTCCCGGATCGAAGTAAGCGTTTTGCTTGTTCAATCCGAACATTATGGATGTACTTTAGCGGACTGTAGCCAGTCCATTTTTTGAACATAATCGAGTAGTAGCTCAAGGATAAAGAAGCCCGTGCCGCCAGTTCTTCACGATCCAATGATTTGTTGTAATTGTCCTTGATGTACTGTTCGGATTGCGTAATAATTTGGCCAATATGATCTTCTGCCTTATCCAGCATCCGTAGCGCCTGATCTACTTCGATCAGCAGTTGTTGAAATCCTATCCGAGCCAGCCATTCATACCCTCTGTCTTTTTTATCCCATAGTTTGTGCAGCGAGTCAAAGCTACTCTGTAACAGGCTGATTTCCGGAATGAACGACATTGCGGGGAAGGACAAGCCGATCATGGATTCAGATGTATGTACCGTAGTTCCTTCCCATTTGATAAACCGGTAATCGTAGTTCACTGAATAGTACTGCAGCGGATTTTCGCGGGAACTGAGCAATCGCAATGCGCTTCCGGGGCTAAAATGAAACAAGTTTCCCCGGCGAAGTTCATATTTCTGATCATCAAGCCAATAGTAACCGCTTCCATTTGTTACTAAAAGAATATTGAATGTTTTCGTTTTAAGCTGCAGCCTATTTACATCATAATTGACTTGTTTCCAGAATGATTCATCCCGATAAAGTACTTCCACAATACGCGGATAAAATCGCGAAAAAAAGTCGTGGTCCATCTCCTCTCCTCCTCAACGCGATCAAAATGTGGACGATCATTTCCTCTCACTGCCGAGTATAAGTCAAAGAATGACATTATGAAATAGACATTCATTTCAACTATATGGACAATCGTTTTATGTTATTTCAAAATGATCGTCCATTTACATGCATAAAAACCGTCACTTACAATGACGGTGTAAACCGAATTTTTACCAAATTCTAAAGGCTGGTGGTGTACGATGAAAAGGATGATCTCTGCTTCTCGCAAACGGCTGTCCGGTACGCTGGTATGGCTGCTGGGGTTGTTAGTGTTCTCTGCAACACTTTCTGTCACTGCAACGAATGCTCAAGAAAGCACAAGTTCTCCTCCGACGCTATTTTACGAAGATTTCGAAAGCAGCGGTGGGAGCAACTGGACTCAATCGAGCGGTAGCTGGTCAATCGTAAACGATAACGGAAATCATGTTTTGAAGCGAGACAGTATGTCTGCGGAAGGTTTGCTGCTGGCGGGAAGTTCTTCCTGGGAAAACTATTCGGTTCAAATGGATGTTACTTTCTACAATGAAGCACCGGCAGGGACACGCGCATCCGGAATTTTAGCAAGAGTAGCCGACGATAAAAATTTCTACTTGCTGCGCTTAAACACTACAGGCTCTGTCGAATTGATGCGCAACTTGAATGGCACCTACACCAGATTAACAGGAACGAGCTATCCTTTTGTGATCGGACAAACTTACACAATGAATCTTACTGTAGATCATGACCAAATTATCGGGTATATGAACGGGACGGAAGTGCTTTCCGCTTCAGACTCCACGTTATCGCAAGGCGGGATCGGCTTCAGAGCCTACAATCAACTTGTCGGGATTGATCAAGTAACCGTCAAAGCGATAGCGGCGCCAGAAATCGTTGATAAAAGCGGTTTGAAATCGCAATTTGATGCGGCGGCACAATTGTCAGCAACAAATTATACGACTCAAAGCTGGTTTGAATTGCAAAGCAACTTGACCGTTGCCACCTCGGTATATGAAGACAACAACGTTACGCAGCAGGAAGTCAATGAAGCGACGCGAAAGTTGCAGTATTACATAAATATGCTATTCCCAGTCAGTGGAGCGCCGGCAGCGCCAATCGAAAGAGTGCCCTTTTGGATGCATGATTCGAATCAAGCGGGGTGGTGGACTCCTCTCGCAGAGCACAATGGAGCAATATATATGGCATACAATACTCCAAGCGACCGCGAATTGTTTCACCATGTTGCCATAGCGGTTCGATCATCTGGAGGAGATTGGAAGCGCTATCTCGCTACAAATGAAGCAGGAATCCCGGAATCATATATCAATGATCCCGGCCACAATCAACCTTCTCTGGCTATAGACGGCAATGGCCAATTGCATCTGTTCGCTTCCATGCACAATGACAATTGGCGTTATTTTACATTGGATACAACGGATTCATCCGCCCAGTTATTGGACGCCTCGGCCAATATGCCGGACCCGAACGCTCGAATCACTTATCCGATTGTAGAAGTCGACTCGCAAGGCGATTTGTGGCTGATTGTGCGCATGCATGAAAGCACTCGCCGACCAGGTATTTTGTATCATTATGATCACACGCAACGCGAGTGGAGCCGTATTGCCGAATTTGCATCAGCCGATCAACGCTCTGTTTATCCGAACGATCTCAAGGTAGATGATGAAGGGAATGTACACATCGTTTTTGAATGGGCGTTGTATCCTGCCGCCCCAATGCGCCACGAACTTTCCTACATTCGGTATGATTCAGCTGCGGGGACATTCACGGATGCCAGTCATAATGTCGTTCCAATTCCGGTCACTCCGGCAACTGTCGATCTCATCCAACCCTTGTTATCCGATGAAGATTACAACAGTAATCATGGTGTGCAGACTGCTAAGCTGGCATTGGATGAGAACGGCTTGCCTCTAGTCATATACCGGCAAAGCAGTTTGTCCCATCCCAATCACTTTGTCGTAAAATTTGCACGATGGGAGGGTACCGAGTGGCAGCGTGAGGTCATTTTTCAAGAGACACCCACCAGAGCCGCTTTGGATATTACACGTTTCGGGTCAGAAATCCGGCTGTACTATATACGCAATACGGGAGTTGATCGCGTTTATGCCGCCATTCCAGACACTAATGGCTGGCAGCATCTATCCATTGTTCCCGGGCTTCCTGCGGATCGTCTGTCGGTTATTTCAGACGTGTCGGGCAAGGATATCGTATATCTAACAGACACGACAGGAAAGTTTCTGTATTACAGTACCGCCTTAGAGGTTACGGACCCACTCTTGCTCTTGGACGAAATGAAGCTTCGGATCGACGGGTATCAGCAATCACAAGAAATTCAACCTACTCTGGCAAATCAGTTGCAATACCGGCTGATGATCATCGCCCAACTGATCAAACAATCAGCACCGTCCACCTTAGTCGAGGCTTATATGCAAGATTTTATCCATGTTATTTCGGAACCATCTGTACTTGCCCAGAACTTAATCTCTCATTTTGTGTCTGCGAATTTGCAAGAGTATGCCCAAAAAGTGATTTTCATCCAACGTTCTTAAAAACAGCTGTCATGGACAGCCGGACACGTCACCGCCAGTGACGGTCAATACGAAAAATAGTCGGTCAGGAACAACTCCTCACAGCCGACTATTTTTCGTATGAACTGCGTTTTTCAAACGAGTGGCGGCCCTCATCGGCCGAGAGTTCGTTGTGGGGGGTGTTATATGGGAAGTAGCTAGACCCGATGCGTTTTTCTGAAGGCGGACGGCGTGACTCCCATATGCTTCTTGAAGATGTAGCTTAAATAGTAGGCGTTCTGGTAACCAATGTATTCCGAGATTTGATCAAGCGTCATGGTTGTTTCCAGCAGCAGCTGTCTCGCTTTCTCCAGACGCAATTCGGTCAAAAACTGGATCGGGGTTTGTCCGAAGCTCGCTTTAAACTTCTGGCATAGCCGTGCTGGACTTAGTCGCAATTGTGCGGCAATCTCCTTCAGATCAACAGTCTCAAAGGCATGTTTGCGAATGAGGGAGGAGGCTTCGTTCATGATCGGCTCCGGTTGTTTGCCCGCTTGCCTTTCCGCCGGCCAAGGCCATTTGTTGCACTCCTTCCCATATAACAACCAAATGTCCTGCATATAGTGACCGCACAGCCACAGCTTAACTTCCTCGCTGAGTCCTTCGGATTGCTTCATCAAGGAATAGTTGCCTGCCAACCGCTTCGTGTCGGCGATACTCGTTTTGCCGACAAACCGGGGCGGTTCCGCCTGTCCCACCCTCACCAAGTCGTTGATCCGCCATCGAACCCGAATCGCAAAAAAAGTAAGGGGCGATATAACGACCCTGCGCAGAACCGTATTTGCCGGACAAATGATCAAATCGCCGAATGCGGCAATGCCTTTCTCCTCGTTAAATTCATACTGGAACGACCCGTCTATGACGGCGAAAATGGTCCACTCCTTGCAGGTATCCTCATAAAACAAAAATTTGTCTTTTCGCTCCCAATATCTACAGTATGTGAGCTGGGGGATCAGAACATTTCGACCCTCTTCGGTATGCAAGTTCGGCTCCTCCGTTCTGCGAGAGATCTGAGACTGATTGTATCATACGATCGATCATTAGGGCAGGATTTAGGAAGATCATTCAGGCGTTGCCCGGCCGACATTCATCTCTCGGAATTCCGTTAAAATTTACATATGGTTTAGTTTAATTCTCTTTATTTTAAAAGCAATCGGGTTCGACTATGCTGGATGCAGGATCGGCTTGCTCGTTTCGTGTAAACGCTTACCGATTCTTGAAACCCAAAACTACAGATGGGAGGTCTTCTATGAATCACGAGAAAGAAATCGACACAAAGCAAGAAGTTGACGATTCGGGAATGGTCAGTGGCAGCAGAAGAAAGCTGCTCGCATCGATTGGCTTGGCAGGCACGGCTTTGGTCGCGGGCAGTCTGTGGAGTGCGGCGAATGTCCAGGGGAAACGTGTGACAGAAGGGGTATACGGGGCGGAAGAGGAGGGATGTTGTTGGCCCAAGGTGACGATTGCCGAGCTGCGCTCCTTGTCGACGGCTCCTGCGGAACTGTATGATGTGACAGACCCGGGCAAGGAAGGCGTCTTCCGTTTCGATCCGGCCGACGTGTCGAGCGCGGATAATACCGGTCTGGTAATTGTATCGGTAACAGGAGCACGGTTCAAGCGCATTTTCCAAGGAGCATTCAACGTAAAATGGTTTGGGGCGAAAGGCGACAACGCGTCTGACGATACACAGTCCATACAAGCGGCTGTGGATGCCGCGCAGAACCGGGGGGCGGTCGTCTACTTTCCATCTTCCGATTTTTATTTGATCTCAAGCCCGATCCTGATTGATTCAAGTAAGCGGGGGATTCGGCTGATCGGGGACGACTACAACCGACGGGTCCATTCTTCCGTCATTCGTCCGCATGCTTCCGTCACGGTGTCGGCTCCGTTGGAAGCGATCTTCAAGTTTACGGATACCGAGGTGGGGAATCAATTCGAATTTTCGAATCTCGACATATCCGGGGACAACAAGACGCGATATGGGATTTATTCCAAAAAAATCGCGCATTCGCTGTTCCGCCGAATCTCCATCAAAGGAACGACTTTAGCCGCGCTTGCTATCGGCTACGGCTGGTGCAATGACGTCGAGACATGCGAAATATCTTACAACCGCGGCGATGGTATTCAATTTGTTGATGGTGAAGTGAACGTCTTCAATGTTGTGAATACGAAAATATTTACGAATGACGGCATCGGCATCTATTTGTCCAGGAAAGCGCTTGGCGTCCGGATAAACGGCTGCAATATCGAAGGAAACAAAGTATGCGGCGTTTTCGCCCGCAATTCGATCATGCCCTTCGATCTGTCTGACAACTATTTCGAAAATAATGGCTCGGTCGGCTATTCGTTTGCGAATCCGGAGCGGTTGGTGAAAGCGCAGATCATTATAAACGGCACGGTCGTAGCGGCCACGGTCGGCAACACGCAGCCGGTCAGCTCCATCCGGATCGTCAATAATTTCGCCAGTCTACGGGATGCCGACTGCTTGGTAGCTTGCTATTCCGCCAAGCTGGGGCTGGAGATCGGCAACAACAGTATCTCCCGCTCGAGCGCTCCTTTCAAAGCCTACACGCTCCTAAGAACAGGGACGAGCAGGACCGGAATGGGAGCGTGGGTCAACAATCTGAAGATATACGGGAACGGCGTCGCTTACGACGAAACGTACGCTTCGCTGGCGAATTTGCAAATCGAGGACTTGGCCGCAGCCAAGACACACCTCCATAGGGCCGAAATTCAAGGTGTCGCGAGAGTAAACTACTCGCCTGGTCTGGGACAATTCGTTCCCGTCACGACGGGAAGCGGATCGTTTGCTTTGTCGAGCGCCACCTACCGCACCTACGAGGCGTTTGAACTGTCCGGGGCCGCCAATACGAGCGACTGGGGGTTCACGATCGATTTGGCGCAGTATCCGGAGTTAGCGAGCAAGTACGTTTATTTTGCTTTTTATGCGAGAGCTTCGGAGGCGTCAACGGGTGCTGCGGCCTATTCCAGTCAGTTGGGTCCGAACACGTCAGCATATTTTGAGAATACGGATTGGCAGCTCGTCTCCTACGTAGACTTATTGCCGTCCTCGGGAACGGTTTCCTTCGGTATACGGAAACTGTCTGTCCATGCAACCAGTCTCGTATATGTCGCCCATCCGGTATTGAGCGAGGTCGGGGTTCCGTACGAATGGTACTGAACGCGGGACTGCGGGAACTGAAATAGGAGGGACGCGGAAGATGAAACTGGCCTGTATGACATTGCCTTATGCAACCTGTTCCATGGAACGGGCTTTGGAAGGAATCTCGCGCGCGGGGTATCGATATATTGGCATCGGGAATCCTCACGGGGGGATCGAATTACCGGATGCGGACGACAGCCGTGCAATCGGCCAATTGGACGGGCTGTTTGCCATGTACAACTTGCAACCGTTGCAGCTCATGTCCAATGCTCATTTTAAAATCGATCAGCCGATCGAGCGGGCGAGGCAGCGCATGCAACTAGCGAAAGCGCTGGGAATCAAGGAAATACTTACAATCGGGACGCAAAGCTACCGCTCCTTTCCGTCGGCTCCTCTGACAGAGGAGGAAATGCGACCGATAAACCGGGCATACATCGAACGGTACAAACAAATTGCCGAGGAAGCGGCCGCACTGGACCTCATCATAACGATCAAACCCCATACCGGAAATACGGCAACCGCCGCGGATATGATGGAGACTTTGCAGCAAATCGATTCCCCGCATATTCGGGGATGCTACGATCCCGGCAATGTGGAGTTTTACGAAGGAATTGCTGCCGCTGACGATTTTCCCCAGGTGGCGGAACGCACGCATTCGCTTATCGCCAAAGATCACCGCGGGGAGCGGGGCGCACGCGATTTCCCGATACCCGGTACAGGAGATGTAGATTTCCCGGCTATTTTTACCGTTTTAAAGAGGGGCGGGTTCGAGGGCAATGTATTTTTGGAGCGGGTGGACGGACCGGCTGTACCCGAGCTGACCGATCAGCGAATCGCAGATGCTCGAATGCACCTGGTTCGCATGTTGAAGGAAGCGGGTTTTAAACCAGAATAATGGAAACGCGAGGGTGTTCTTATGTTGAAACAGAGAGCAAGGTTGCTAATCCTGTTAGCAGGAATAACCGCTATTGTCGGCGCTTGCAGCGGAGGGGCAAAAGAGGAAGCCGATGTTCCTCAAACGGCCAAGGAAAATCCGGCCAAGCGCGTTCCGCTAACCTTAGTGTCCATTTCTCCTATAGAGGAGATGGAAGTGGTTTATTTGGAGCCGCTGCGCAAAAAACACCCTCATCTCGATTTGCGGTACATTCAATCATCGAAGGCCAACGGCACGACGATTCCCGAACTGCTGGCGACCGGCGTCAAGTTCGATTTGTACACCAATTCACGGGGAGGATTCGAGGAGACGCTGCTCGATTACGATCTGAAGTACGATATGAGCGACTTGATCCGCAAACATAACGTCGATATTGGCCATCTGGAGCCGACAGCCATCGATTCGATGCGGCAGATGTTCGATGGAAAGCTTTACGGCCTTCCGGTCAAGATGAACAGCTTGCTGCTCTACTACAACAAGACGCTTTTCGATACGTTCGGAGTGCCCTATCCGAAAGACGGGATGTCATGGGCGGAAACGCTCGATTTGGCGAACAGAATGACACGGTTTGACGGCAGCGTGCAATATTACGGGATCGGAAGCCATGGAACGGGTGCGATGATCGGCTGGAATCCCTATTCTTTGCCCTTGGTGGACGGGACCAAGCGAACACCGACGATTCATACGAACGCGCAATGGCAGACACTGGTCCAATCTGTGCTATTGAATCCCGTATTCACGAAAGCATACAAGGAAATAAAGAAAATACCGGATTGGTCAACGTTTAGCAAGGATCGCAGGGTTGCCATGCTTTTGTACACGGCGGCCGCTCCGCTTGCACTGACAAAAGATTTTTCGTCGCTCGATTGGGACATGGTTTCATTTCCGGTATTGCCCGGCTTGGCTGAAGTCGGCTCGCAGGTTTCTCCGAATTATTTCGGAGTCACTTCGTTGTCCGAACATAAAGAGGCCGCCATGGAAGCGATCAAGTTCTGGACCTCGCTCGAATTTTTTGTCGAAAATTCGAAGGGCGGCACATTGATGGCTTCGAGAGCCAAGGAAGT
>NZ_VDCQ01000024.1:93425-117741 GCF_006265175.1 Paenibacillus hemerocallicola
GGGAACGGTCGATCTCAATACAGGCTTGCGAATGATGGCGGAAGAGACACAGAAAATAATAGACGAGCAGCCGAACCCGTGAAGCGATTGTTAGTGGGATGACATGTCGAGGGACAAGCACTTATATGCTAAGAAATCCACGTAAATCGCGGACTTTTTATTTTAAGGATATAGGTTCTTGTACACGGCTCAGGACAAGTATTGATGTACACCATGCAGTTTTGCAGGAGGTAAGCGACAACACGGCCAGCTCCTGATCCTCTAATCGGTTGGTGGCCATTTCTCTACTTTTGCCATAAAAGATCATGAAGGAACGCCCCGAATAGAGGCAGCAATAAGAGGCCGAACTTTCCTGTAATAAGGATTGATCGGCTTTTGCTGTATTGTTCAAGTCACTATTTCTCGAATGTATACCTTTTTTGCACCGACTCATAAAATAAAATAATTATATGTCACCGACTCATTATATAACAATTGACAACGCGTTTCGTTAAATTTACACTCAAATTGCACTAAAGTTCCATAATATAGATTGATGACTCATAAGTAATATTAATTTTATGAGTTGGATGGACATTTTAAAGGCGATTATGTGTGATGCCTCTCAAACATCCGGGAGGGGGGGGGAAACTTTAAGATCGTACTGCATGATAGGAAGACAAATCGAGGTGTAACAGATGCGGAATCGACCGACGAAAGTGCAGTTCCAGCAAAAAATCGAACATATAAAGGAATTGCTTCAACGTGCGATGATGGACGGAACTTATAAAGCCGGGCAGTTCCTACCATCAGAAAAGCAATTGGAGCGCATGTTCGGCGTTAGCAATTATGCACTGCGAGGCGCACTTGACCAACTGGATCAAGAGGGTTGGATCGAGAAAATCGCCAGCATTGGCAACAAGGTTGCTGCTCAGCGTCCCCCTGTCAAACTGATACTCGTATGTAATCCAGTTATGGAGAGGAACTTGCAGCTCTCGGGACTGCTGGAAGATTTTCATCGTTTATACCCGTGGATATCGATCCATACGGCTGAATTTGGAGGCCAGTACAATCCTAACAGGGAACATCACGATCTTGTCATGCTCGATAATGTGCAGTTTCAGCATGTCATCGAAACATACGGCACGAATGCGTTTGCGCCGCTGGATGTTAACACTCGCATGTATCGCAAAATCGAGCAGATGTTTTACTGCGATAATATCCAGCACATGCGTTCAATCGTGGTGTCGCCTCTTGTGCTGTGCTACAACAAGGCGCATTTTAGAGAGCTGGGCTTAGCTGAGCCTGATGGAAGCTGGACATGGGATGATTTGATTCAACACGCGGAAATGCTTTCTGACGGTAAAGGCCGCTACGGTTTTACATTTTTAATTCAATCGATGTATCGCTGGCCGTTATTTTTGCTGCAGAGCGGGGAACGTTTTGAGTGGGAAAATGGTCAAGTCCAATCCATTATGAATTCGAAGCTGCTGCAAAGCATTCATACATCCAAGAACATCCTGCATAATCGCAAAGCGGTGCCCTTGTATTTATCGGAAAGCAATTCGGATATTGATCGGATGTTTATAGAAGGCAAGCTATCGATGACGTTAAATACGTACATGGGTTTAAATTCATGGAATGATTCCAATGTCGAATACGATATAGCGCCTGTTCCGCACATTCATCAGATGAGTACGTTTGTCCTTGGGTTAGGGATCGGTGTAACGCGCGCTTCCTCACATTCGGAAGAAGCAAAGCTGTTTATTGAATACTGTGCCTCTGAACGCGCTCAGCAGCATATTTGGAATCAAACCTTAAGCGCTCCTGCGCTTGCAACGTTACAGCGCACATTGAATGACAAAGCGTTATACACGCCTTCGCGATATATGTTGTATCGTGAGACGCTAGGGACGTTTCATTCTTTAACTGAACTTAATATCCCGATATCCTCGTTTCAAAAATTGACCAATTTAATGAAGCAATATTGGGCAGAAATGCTGGACGAACAGCAGCTTTGTGAGCGGATCAGCCTTGAGATTATGTAACAGGTATTCGATCGATAACGAAAAGGAGTGAATGTGATGGGAAATTTATTAAAAAAATGGACTTCCAGCAGTATGTCCATCATTATCGCAGCATCAGTTGTAGCCGGCGTGCCGCTGCCCGTAAAAGCAGATCCTGTAGATCCGCAGCCGATTGCGCATCGATCAGACAAATGGGCGGTTATACCGGAATGGTCGGCAGATCCTGTCATTGATGGCCAACTGGACGAATCGATCTGGAGCAGTGCGGCGACCATCAATCAGTTTTCAACCTTTTATTACAACCAGCCTCCGACAGGCAGTGCCGAATACAAGCTTGCTTACAACGACGACACCCTTTATATCGGCGGAGAAATTTCACGAACGGAAGCAGACACGCTGCAAAATATTGTAGTGCTGCTAAGCCCCGCCGATGCAGTAACGGATGGCATTCGAGATTTTCAAGCGATTACGATTCCGTTAAGCACGGCACAGCAGCCAACACTCACGACGGTTTGGAATCCATCGCCTGATGTTAACAACTTATCCTCGGATGTTGGGAAAGTTGCGTTAACCGCTTATGACTTGCAGAAAGCGGTTACAACGAATTCCTTGATTATTGAAATGGCGATCCCATTGACGAGTATCGTCCCAACTGGCGTCCATGCCGGCGACGAATGGCGAATGAATATTATTCATGTTCAGAACTTATATACACAGCCATTCAGCTCGTGGGTCCCGATCCGCAACTCGGACCAATGGCATGAAGCAGGAACGACCGCTCGCGTGCGCGCCAGCGTGATCGATCAAGATCGGCTGGGAAGCATTTATTTTTCGCGTTTACCCTACTCGTTAGTTCCGTCCGGAAACAGTACGGTCCTATGGGATACCTATGCAACACATACCCTATTGGAATATGACGGGTTAACAACAAAGAAAATCATATTCAGCGCATCCGAATTGAGTGGAGTCGGTACGGGGAATTACTCGTCACTCACGTCTGCTGATGTTCAGCTCTATTGGAAAGCAGCGAAAGGTCAGTGGCAGCCGCTTAGTACGTTTACATTAACGAACAGTTCAGGCGATTATGAGCTGAGTTTTACACATCCCTTTCCTACAGTCCAAGGCATAACTAATTTGCAAGTGATTCTTAAACCCGCTTCCGCATCGGAACGAAGAGTGGCCGTCTTTACATTTGATCGCGAGGCCTATATCGATGCAGGCAATGCCTATTTCGAAGCGCAACATCCAACTTCGCCAGGAACGCCGACGAAAATCGTTTCGTGGAGCGCGGCATCGACAACCGTCAATAACATTATCAATATGATACCGCCACAGCCAGGATTTATTTTTGTCGGTTTGCCGGAAATGCCGGATTTATATCCAGGCAACCTGTATACATTAGCCCCGGATAATCAATCGATAATCGCTTCGCGAACATCGACCGTTTATCCAAACAGCACTTACCCGGAATCAAGCGCGCTTACACTAAAAAACGGCAAAGATGAAACGATTTCGATCCCGTATTATGAAGCGGGAGGGACGAAATATTTTATTACCGCGCATAAGTGGTATTTGCAGAAGAAAAAGGCAGTGACACAAATTTCAAGCATCGCAAACAGCGATCCGCTCGGTGCAGCAAGAATATTGTATGCGTTTGCACAGGCGTATGAGGGATACAACCCTACTGTGGACCGTGTAGCGGGCAGCAACCATGCCAATATTTCGTTCGATAAACGTTCCGGCCCTCCCTATGCGTATTGGGGCGGAATTTGGGACCGCTGGTGGTACAATGATCTGCCCACGATAAAGCCGCTGCTGCAAGCGTATACAAACCTGAAGCAATCGAATGCTTTCAGCGTGTTGTCCACAGAGCTAGGTTTTGACGCGGAGCAATATGTGGTGGACCGTATGATTATCCCGTCGACTGAATTTGTGCTGACCTACCCGGATTATTTAGGCAATATGTCATTCCAGCCTTGGGCGGGTTTAATCGAAGTGGGCAAGGCATTAAACAAACCGGACTACGTACATCGCGCTGTTGAACAGATCGACCGTATGGCATCGACGATGTTTTTGTCGGACGGCTATTGGCAGGAAGTAACGCAAAGCTATCATCTGCAGACGGTAAATGGAATGAAAGCCGTTACCGATGCGCTGAAAGGCTACAGCGACCCAATCGGTTACGTATCGCCGCGTACAGGGAAACGGTTTGATAATTTGGATATGGAAGAAGAGTATCCGATTATCGGCAAAGCAATTGAATACGGCAATAAATTGGTGTATCCCGATGGCAAATTGCTCCCGATTATGGATACTTGGGCAAATACCAGCGTATCTGCGCCCATTATTAATGACGGCTCGTTCCTGATGCCCGCGGCTCGAATCGCACGGCTTGTCGGCGGGGAAGGGAAAAGCCAGACTCAGCTGAACCTGGCCTTCCAGCCGAAATACGGTCACGTCCATAATGACCCGTTGAATCTGACGCTTTACGCGCAAGGGCAGGAGCTGCTGCCGGATCTGGGTTATACGCACAACTCGATATACCGTTACTTTGCGTTATCGACCATGAGTCACAATACAGTCGTTGTGAACAGCAGCAATATGAACGTCAATAGCACAGCCAAGCATGGCGGGAATGTTGAAACGTTTGTACCGGATAGCGGTTCCTTCCAGACGACTCGCGCCAGCTACGAAAGCGCCTATCCGGTAACGGATGAGTACAGCAGGGAACCGTGGTTTATACCATTTGCCGATGGTACTGGCGAGCAGGGCTATGTGCTTGACTTGTTCCGCGTGTCCGGCGGCAGCCGTCACGAGTACACGCTGCAAGGCGATGCGAACCGCGATGCGTATTTTGAAACCGACTTGACGCTGGACGATTACGGACCCTATTTATTGCCTCCGGGTACTACGGTCGTTCAGCCAACAACGAACAGCTCACCAGGTTCGGCAGAAGGGCATTATCCCGGCTACATTTATGTTCGTGATGTGAAGGAAGCGGAGCTCACAGGCGATCGCTATGACGTAACCCTCGTTACTGAAACAGCCGGTACGCCGGGAGCCAAGATGAATATTACCGGATTTTTGGAATCTGGCTCAAATGAGCTTTACCTGGGTCGTTCGCCTTCGCTTCGTTCGATTCGTTTGAACGGCTCGTCGATGGATAATAACGACGAGGTTGTGAAATACACGATGCCCAAGCTTGTGCTGCGTCGTGATGGAACCGATTTGAAGAGCACCTTTGTAACGGTAATGGAACCGTACCGCGGTGATGATTCGCGTTTGGAAGTCATCGAAAAGCTCGTTCCCACCTCGGCTCCGGAGGGCGCTGTTGCGGTAAAAGTGGTGTATGGCGACACGACGGATATTATGCTGAGCAATCCGAACCACCCTACGACGCCTCTCGTTGTCGGCGATATTACGCTTACGGGCGAGCTCGGCTTTATCCGCTTGATCGATGGTCAAGTGCGGGAGATGACCTTGCAGGGCGGAACGCTGCTTCAGAAGGGTGCTCAGCAGGTGACTTCGGCCGGCGTTAAAACAGGAACGATCGTAGAAACGAAGCGGCTCGCGGATGGCGATAGCTATAATGCGCTCGTAGTCGATACGAGTGTCGGCAGCGAAGCTGTCGGTCAATATGTGATCGTGACGCATCCGGACCAATCGACGATGGGTCTGGAAATCGGTCAAGTCATACCAAGCGGAAGCAACACCATTCTCGTGCTCGCCGAGCATGATCCCGGATTTACGATTACGAATACGGGCGATTCCTATCTAACGTATTATCCGGCCAAAGAGTGGACGGGGAATCATACGTTCAGCATCAAGGGGAACAGCAGAAGCACATTTACAGCCGGCACGCCGATCAGTGGCAGCAGTACGGTAACCGGATATGTGCGGGATGCGGACAATAACCCGTTATCGGGTGTAATGGTACACGTTGCAGGCTTAACCCATAATTCCGTCGTAACCGATACTTACGGACAATATACGTTGACGAATGTACCTGCCGGCGCGCAATATGTAACGGCGAACAGAGCGGATTATGTGTGGAGCACTTCCAGCAAGTTCACGGTTTCCGGCACGACAGCAGCACCGACTGTACATCTGACGAAGCCGCTTCCGCCGAAGCTTGAAAATGTGACGAAGTACGGTGTGCTGCTTGGCGATTCGATTGCTGCAACAAGCACGGGGGCTGGAGCAGCCCATCTGGTACCCGTAGGGACAGCAGGCAACAAGACTGCGATTGAAGCGGCCTCGCTGCTGAATGGCGCCCGGGTCACGATTAGCTCAGGCGTGCCGTTCACGATCCATACGTCTGGACTAACGGCTGGACGCTATATGTTATATGCGATTGGAGCTTCGGGGCTCGTATCGGAGGGCAAGCCGCTTGCCGTTCTTCCGGTCAATATGACCGCTATGGATAATTCAAGTCCGCTCATCACCTACGTCGGAAAATGGGATTCGTTCTCCAACTCCTTGTACAGCAATGGAACGATGATGCTTGGACGCGAGAAAGATGCAATCGCGCATATTCCGTTTTATGGGACGGCTGCACAGGTGATAGCAGACCGGCATACTGCGCGAGGCTTGATGAATGTGTATGTGGATGACGAATATGTAACGACGATCGATCTATATCGCAGTCCGATTCAGTATCAGCAAGCCGTATTCAGTACGGGGACGTTGGCAGAAGGCGTTCATAGGATTTCGTTGGAGGTTGTCGGCCAACGTTCGACAGGCTCGTCAGGGATTAACGTCTCGTTCGACGGACTCGGCATTACGCTGCCAGCTCCGTTTGAACTGTATGACGTGACGACAGGCGCAGTGACAGTTGGTCAACCGATCGCGGCAACGAGCGAGAAAACCGGAACGTTATATCTGGTACCCGAAGCGACTACGCCAAACTCAACTTCGATTATGGCTGCTGTATATGGCACGGGCGCTTCCGTTTCCGCTCTTGCGGATCAAAGTGTGACGCTATCGACGTATGGCTTATCAAGCGGATGGTATAAGGTGTATGGCATTGATACGTTCGGCCGAGTATCGGTCGGCTCCGCTCCGATTGCCGTCGTTCCGATTCAATCCGGAACGTACACGATTGATGATACGAATGCGATTGTCCACTATACGGGCGACTGGAGGAACTTCACGTCTACCTCATACTATGGCGGTACGATGAAGCTCGGATTTGAAAGTCAAGCCTATGTGGACATTCCGTTTTACGGAAGCTCGGCATCGCTCATAACGGATCGGCATACTGCTCGAGGCAAGGGCGATATTTATGTGGATGGCGTGTATGTCACGACGGTCGATTTTTATAAAAGCAGCCCGATCACCTACCAGCAAGTCACCTTTCATACAGGAGCGTTGCCGGAGGGAGCGCACGTCATACGGGTCGTGGCCAATTGGACCCGTCATGCAAGCTCGACGGGCTACACCGTTCCTTTCGATGCATTAAAGATTAATCCATAAAAGGGAAATGAGCATGAGAAAAAAAATACGGTTCTATACAGGAGCGACTTTATTAGTGCTTGGCGTACTAGGCGGAGTATTCGGGATATTGCTGAGTCATCAACCTCAACCAAGTGAAGGGACAGGGAAGGATACGGCTGGAGCTTTCCAGCCGATGTCCTCCAAATGGATCGTTGCAGCACGATCGAATGCGGTCCCGGTTATCGACGGAAAGCTGGATGAACCGATGTGGAGTCACGCGGTACAGCTCGATACGCTGCAGCAAGCTTTTTCCGCTAACCCATTACCGTATGAAGCCAATTACAAGCTCGCTTATGATGAGCAGCATGTATTTATTAGCGCCGAGATCGCGAAGGTTGGTGTCCAAGACCTGGATCGGGTCGAGCTGGCGTTCAAGCTTCCTTCTGTACGGAGCAGCAGCAATTCGACGTCAGCGGATGGCAACGAAAATGAGGAGCCGTACTTTTTAGTATCGATTCCTTTTATCGCAAAAGGCGATCCCGTTATCCAGACCATCTGGAATCCTGATCCGGACGTTGCGAATCTGTCTGCGGATCGTGGAAAGCGAATCGTATCCGGTGTGCAGTTTAAGCTGAATGAAACCGATAAAAACGTTGTACTGGAAGCTGCAGTGCCGTACAGCGAGATCGTGAAAGCCTCGAAGGATTCGATCGCAAGCCAGATCCATGAAGGCGATGAGTGGCGTTTTAACGTTATGCATGTTCATAAGCTGTATACGCAGCCGCTTGCCTCCTGGATCCCCGTTCGCAACTCGGATCAATGGCATGATTCAGGTGCAACCGCTCGTTACCGCGTCAACTTGATCGACCAGGACCGGCTTGGGTACATTTATTTTGGCAAAGCCAAACAAGCAGATCAGCAGGGAAGCCAGGCACAGCAGCCGGATAGCTTAATGGCTCAAAATACGACGATGGTTTACGACAGCTACACGAAAAAACGGCTTGTCACAACCGTTCAAGGCTCCAAGATTTCGCCTGAACAAATCGAGTTGTATTGGAAAGAACCGAACGGCAACCGCAAGCTGTTATCGAATGTAGCGTTACGATCTGCCCAAAAGGCAGGGCGCGATCAAGTTACGCTTGAGCTGGAATTTGTGCATCCATCGCCGTTGCATCCAGGTATTTACGAGCTTCAGCTCATCGTCCGGCAGAAGCAGCGCGCCATGGCGTTGTTTCAGATCGACCGGGAAACGATGATCGCTGCGGGCGAAAACTTGTTTAAAGCGCAGCTTGCTGCGGCAAATGCAAACGTGGTGAAAGATACAAGCACCCTGCGTGAGGTGGATTGGAAGGAGCCATCATCGACTGTTCAAAGCATTATGGATTTGATTCCACCGCAGCCTGGATTTCTATTTGTTGGTTTGCCGGAAATGCCTGAGTTGTATCCGACGAATTTATATCAGCTGAGCGCAGATGGGAAAAGCTTGGTCGCAACGAAAACAGGCACGAAATATCCGAACAGCCGGTTTCCCGAAAACAAAAAGCTGCAAGCGTATAACCGTAAGGGCGAGCTGGTAGAAATTCCGTATTATGAAGATGAGCAAGGCCAGCGTTTCTTCATCACGGCCCATATGTGGTATTTGCAAAAGTCCAAAGCGATCAGTCAGATGGCGGCACTGTATCCGCGTGATCCGCTTGGAGCCGCACAAATATTGCAGGCAATGGCTAAAGCGTATGAAGGCTATAACCCAACGGTTGATCGCGTAAGCGGCAGCAATCATGGAAATCTCATGTATGATTTTCGAGCCGGCCCGCCATATGCATATTGGGGAGGGATCTGGGATCGCTGGTGGTATAACGATTTGCCGAATATGGCAGGAATTTTTAATGCGTATGGTTACTTGAAGCAAACCAATGCGTTTGAGGTCATAAAGGCGCATACGGGCGAAGATGTGGAGAAGCAGATCGTTGACAACATGCTCAAGCCTTCGATTGAAATGATCCTGACGTATCCGGAATATTTGGGCAATATGTCGTTCCAACCGTGGAAAGGACTCATCGCTGCGGCGAAAATGTTGAAGGAGCCGGATTATATTCACCGCGTCATCGAGCTGATGGAGGCGATGGTGAATGGGATGTTCCTGTCAGACGGCTACTGGCAGGAAGTTACGCAAAGCTATCATTTGCAAACCGTTGCCGGTCTTAAGGCGGTAGCCGATCAATTAAACGGGTGGAGCGATCCGCCGGGCTACATCTCGCCGCGTACGGGTAAGCGATTTGATAAGCTTGTGATGAAAGATAAGTTCCCAAGCTATAACCGGGTGATGGAGATCGGAAAACGTCTCGCTTACCCGGACGGTCGAGCGCTGCCGGTTATGGATTCGTGGGCAGTCGATCGGGTAGCCGACGCGAAAACAGGAGGTCCTTCGTATGTATTGCCTGCTACTCGCATAGCTCGCTTGAACAGCGGCCAAGGTTTAAACCAAATGCAATTGTATTTGGGCTTCCAGCCGAAGTATGGCCATGTGCATTATGATTCGTTGAATATGACGCTGTTTGCGAAGGGTCAGGAGCTTTTGCCGGATCTCGGCTACACCCATAACAGCATGAATCGCTGGTTCGCCCTATCTACGATGTCGCATAACACCGTCGTCGTAAACAGCAGTAACTCATTGATCGGTTCAGATGCGAAGCATGGCGGAAGCATTCGTTCCTTCATACCAGGCAGCACATTCCAGACGATGCGAGTCGATTATGAGTCAGCGTATCAAGTGACCGACACGTACAGCCGTGAACCGTGGTTCGTTCCGTATGCCGATGGCAAAGGCGAAAGCGGTTATATGGTAGATTTGTTCCGTGTGTCCGGCGGGTCGAGACATGAATACACGCTGCAGGGCGATGCCAATGTCGATGCCGAATTCACGACCGGTCTGGAGCTAAGCGACTATGGACCGTATTTGCTGCCTCCGGGGACGAAGGTGGAGCTGCCGACGACGAATTCAAGCAGCGGCAGCGCAGAAGGTCAATATCCGGGCTACATTTATGTGCGCGATGTGAAGCAGGCGAACTTGAAGGACGATCAATACGAATTGACGATCAACACCTTCAATACAAATGCCGAAGCGGCAAAGCTGAACATTACAGGGCTGTTAGAGCCAGGAAGCAATGAGCTGTACCTCGGCCGGTCACCGTCTCTGCGATCGCTGCGGGTTAATGGCAAGCTGTACGATAACGATGACGAGGCAGACAAATACACGATGCCGAAACTGGTGCTCCGCCGAGACGGAACAAACTTGAAAAGCACGTTCGTTCATGTGATGGAGCCCTACAAGGATAAGCCTGCGCGGATTACAGAAACGTTACGGTTGCCGTTGAAAAACGCAATTGAAGGAGCGGTTGCGGTGCAGATCACGTATGGCGACACGACAGATATTATTATAAGCAATCCATACGCGCCCGATCAGCTGCTGGAAGCCGGCGACGTGAAGCTGCGCGGTGAACAAGGCTTTATTCGAATCGTCAACGGTAGCGTAAAAGAAATGAATGTAATCAATGGTGCTTTGCTCCAATGGAAAGACCAATCGCTTTCAGGTGAAGCAGCTATAGCGGGAACCGTTTCGGGTACGCAACGTGTTGCCAATGGCGATGAATATGATGCGATCGTTGTCGATCAAGATGTACCGGCTTCCGCAAAAGGAAAGTACGTGATCATTGAGCATCCGAGCGGTCCGACAACCGGCTTTGAAATCGGCGAAGTAGTCAAGAACAATGGCAAAACCGTACTGATCTTATCTGAGCATGATCCAGGCTTTTCGTTTAATGAGGATGGCACGAGCAAGCAAAACTATTATCCGCATTTCACATGGGACAGCAAGCATACGTTCAAGATTGCTTCTATTACGAAATCGCAATAAATTGAACAAGAACCAGTCGGGAAGCCCGAGCGAATCACCAGCTCTAAGGCGCATTGCGCCTAAGACCAGGCAGATTCCATCGGGCTTCTTTTCCACCTTCTTTGCGTTTCGATGTAAAACAGGATAAATCTGCAGCCGTGCAATGCTTAAGTCTTGGATAAAGGAAAACATTTAAGGTCTAGGAAGAGCGAATGATAACCCTGGTAGAAGATGAACCTGAGATTACGTGGGCCTTTACTAGAGAAAAAAATAAGGTTCTCTCATTAAGCTAACGGATACGATAGTGGAGGAGCTTGCTTGGTGGCAGCTTGTTATCATGAACTGTGACAAGATGTTAATCGTTTGGAAGGAATTAGTAATTCTTGATAGAATAAATATGAAGATGATCAGGTAATAAATTTGTACACATAAGTATTAAACAGTGGCTTCCATTTATTCACTTGATGAATACTCGAAAGCTATAACGAAAACAAGATCGCTACAGAAAAAAACAATATGATGATTAGATGGTAAGATTTTTGAAACTGAGGTACAGACTTTCCTTAACCCTCTCTTACTCGTTGCCTACTTGATTTTATATACCCGTGCCAATAAACTAACATATAGGCCAATGAGGACAGGATCATGCATGAAACAAGCCGGCCGCCCGGAGGAGCAGGAAAGTGGAGCAGATTATTAGCAACGACTATATGCTGAAAAATATGGCGTGTTATAAAATAAAAGATTACGTAGCCGCGAACCGACATAAGCCCGGAGACAAGCTGCCGACTGAAAGAGATTTGGCCTTGGCCTTGGGGGTGAGCCGTCCGGTCATCCGTGAAGCGCTCGGCACGTTGGAAGCGCTTGGCTACATAAACAAAAAGCGTGGAAAAGGAATATTCGTAAAAGAAGCCGACCTTTCTTCATTATTTCAAGAAATGCTGTTTTTGTGGAGCACTGTAGACAACCAGTCGGACAATCTTCTTGAATTCAGAATCATTCTCGAGCAGGCGGCGGTTGCGCATATCGTAGACCGGGCCGGGGCGGGAGATGTGGACTTGGAGAGGATATCCGGCATGGTCGATGAGGCGGAGCGTGCGTCGCTAGCGAAGAAAGAATTCGCGAAGCATGAATACAACTTTCATCGGGAGCTGCTCAGCATGACTGAGAACCCCATCTTCATGCAGTTGACCGATGTGATTCATAAATATTTCCAAATGGTGGAATTGAAAAATAAGGACAACGACAGTACGGACGGAGTAGAGGGAAGCATCCGGGATCATCGGGCGATCGTCGAAGTTTTGAAGAACAAAGATAAGAACGGTGCGGCCAACATGCTTCGGAGCCATCTATTGAAGCCGCTTGGAGCAAAGCCAGTTGAGTAGGGAGCACCAGAACATGCAGCAATTCCATTCAAGTCCCCCGGCAGAACGAAAAAATATGTTGAATTTAGTAATTCCATGTATTATATTAGGTAATACCATAGTATCTATGGAAGGAGGTGAGCGAAGCGCATGAACGCCTTGAACCGGAAATCGCTTTATGATACTGCGATAGAGAAAAGCAAGCAAGATATCATCGAGCACAATCTTCAGCCGGGTGATCCGTTTCCGAACATGAAGGAAATTATCGAGCTTCTTGGCGTAAGCCGAACCGTTGTCCGGTAAGCGTTGAAAGGCGTAGTCATCAGCAAGTTTTTTTGGAAGTTCGTCATAAACGGCTTTCCGCTTCAGGTGGCCGTATAACGCCGGACGATCATAGACGGATTACGCTGAGCATCAAGGAGCATGTTGTCGGGCAAGCGAAGGAGCATACGTTGAAGCATCTCAACAAGTTCTGAGCTATGATGGAATCGGAAGGAAATGTTGCTTAGCACGTTGCACCCGGTTTAGGATACGCTAACTGTTCCGGTTGCAGCCGATGCGGGCGGAGAAGGAATGGGATACACGCTATCCGTTCTATTAGGTATTACCATACTATATTAAAAAACTGAACTATCGCATCGATGGTTTAACAAATTAGGTAATACCATAGTATTTTTATGAGGGTGGAAACGGATTACCGCCAGCAGCGGCTTGCTCGCGTAGTGGAACCCGTTCCCGAATTTCCAGACACGGGTCCTTGCCAGCAACAACGGAGGACGCACGCCTTTAATAACCGACATCAACATAGACGACCGTCAAATGTGGAAGCGATTTTTTTACCTGGAGAAGCCGGCTGGCCCGACTGCCGATACGCAAAGTCGGCTTGACCGAATTTGAGGTTTTATAAAGAGAGGAGAATGGGTGTTGGAGACGAATAATAGCAACAAGCTGAGGGGCGTCATTTGCCCGATGGTAACGCCGCTCGACAAGCATGAGAATATCGATGAGACCGGAGTGCGCAATCTAGTTTCCCGGTTAATCGACAAGGGCGTGGACGGTATTTTTCTTCTCGGGAGCATGGGAGAATTTCCGATGATCGTGGAGGAGGAGAAGGCGAGGCTTATTCAAATTACCGTCGACGAGGCGAAGGGAAGGGTTCCCGTCTTGGCGAACGTATCCGCGGAAGGACCGCGGAAGACGGAGAGGATGATGCGGAAGGCGATAGACGCCGGCGCGGACCATGTCGTGCTCGTTCCCCCTTATTTCTATAACGTGCGGGACGAGAGAGAAATCAAACAGTATTACATATCGATGAGCAGAAATTCGGATAAACCGCTTGTCATCTATAATATCCCAGCGTATACGAACAATCCGATCCCGCCCGATATGGTAGTCGAATTAAGCGAAGAACCGAACATCGTCGGCATCAAAGCCGATCTGTTCGCGAACTTGCCCATGTTCAGACAGCTGAGAGGCCGAGACGATTTTGCCATCATGCACGGAAACGAAGGGACGCTCGACTTGGCGCTCGAAGTTGGAGCGGACGGGATTATCCCGGGCATTTCGAGTCTGGCCGTCGACCGTTGCGTCGAGCTGTACCGGAAAGCGAGGGAGGGCGACACCCGCGCCGCCGGCAAGCAGCAGTTGGAGCTTGCGAATATACAGGAAGCTGTATTCGGCAAGAAAGCCGCTCATTGGGGAACCGGGCATAAATATGCTCTTTCGCTTCTCGGGCTGTGTCAGCCGTTTGTAGCCACTACGCTGCTTCCGCTAGACGAGCGGCAAAAGGAACGGATCGCTGCAGCCGTATCGGAGTATGGATTATCATGATGACGGAATACACGGCACATATTGTCATTGTCGGAGGAAGCACGGGGGGCTGCGCCGCGGCGCTGGCCGCTGCGCGCATGGGGCAAAACGTAATCATCACCGAGGAAACGGGCTGGCTTGGAGGGCAATTGACGAGCCAAGCCGTTCCGCCCGACGAGCATTCGCATATCGAACAGTACGGTTGTACCCGCAGCTACAAGCGTTACCGCGACGGAGTCCGGGCTTATTACAACACTCATTTTCCGTTGACAGCAGAGGCGCGCGCCGACAGCCGCTTCAACCCCGGCAGCGCGTTCGTAAGCGCGATCAGTCACGATCCGAGAGTCGGCGTCGCGGTCATACAAGAGATGCTTGCTCCGTACGTGCATAGCGGACGAATCAGACTTATGATGCATTACCGGATCGTATCGGCCGAGGCGGACGGCGACCGGGTACTCTCGGTTACGGTCGAGCATGCTCCGTCGGGTGAGCGGGCGATCTTGACCGCCCCCTATTTTCTGGACGCGACCGATTGCGGCGATATGTTGCCGCTTGCCGGAATCGAATATGTGACCGGTGCGGAAAGCATCCGCCAAACCGGGGAACCGCACGCGCTCCCGGGAGATCCCGATCCGGCGGATATGCAGGCCATCACGTACTGCTTCGCGATGGACTATAAAGCCGGGGAGGACCATACGATCGACAGGCCGCGTGACTATTCCTTTTGGCGGGACCATTGTCCCGACATTTGGCCCGGCAAGCAGCTCAGCTGGGTCGCGCCGAATCCGCGGACGCTCGAGTCGCAGCAGTACACGTTGTTCCCAAAGGGCGATTTGTTCTCGTTATGGTTGTATCGCCGCTTGATTGCTAAAAGCAATTTCGCTCCGGGTACGTTTGAAAGCGATATCACCCTCGTCAATTGGCCGCAAAACGATTACTGGCTAGGTCCGGTCATCGACGTAAGCGAGGAACGGAAGCTCGCGAACTTGGACGCGGCCAAGCAGCTAAGCCTTTCGCTGCTGTATTGGATGCAGACGGAGGCGCCCACGCACGACGGCAAGACCGGTTATCCGGGCTTGCGCCTGCGCAAAGATGTCGTCGGTACGCAAGACGGATTGGCGATGGCGCCGTATATCCGCGAATCACGCCGCATCCGGGCGGAATTTACGGTAATCGAGAACCATTTGAACCCGCAGTTCAGGAAAAACGGTCGTTCCGAGTCGTATTTCGATTCGGTCGGGATCGGCCATTATGCGATCGATCTGCATCCGAGCACAGGCAACAGAACGTTTATCGACGTGCCGAGCATGCCGTTTCAAATTCCGCTCGGAAGCCTGATCCCGGTCCGGATGAACAATGTGCTCCCGGCATGCAAAAATATAGGAGTTACGCATATTACGAACGGATGCTATAGGCTCCATCCGGTGGAATGGAATATCGGAGAAGCGGCCGGAGCTTTGGCGGCATTTTGCATGCAGAAAGGGTATTCCCCGCGGCAAGTCCGAAACGACCCGGATAAGCTTGAATCGTTCCAGCAGCTTCTTCTGCGCGAAGGAGTGGAATTGCAATGGCCGACATCCTCTACATGATCGGCAGTCCCCGGCACGGAATGGGTTTTATTTGGTGAATCGGCTTAAGAGACCGGACTTTATACGATATATGAATAAGGGAGGCAAAAAAATGGCTGGAAAGAATCGTATGCTTTTGTTCACGATCGGATGCACGATGCTTCTGTTGTCTGCCTGCGGAGGCGGTTCCACGACCAAAACGGATGATCCGGGTGCCGCCGGGAAGGAAGCCCCTTTAACCCCAGAGGCGGAAGCCGCGCGTGTGGCGAACAGCAAGCTGGAGCTTTCGTTCCTATATCCTCCGTCGGGTACCGAGGAACTGTTCATGGCGCGGTTCGGAGAACAAATCAAGAAGAAATTTCCGCAATATACGCTGAAATTCATACCCAGACAGTCGGACAATTACTCCGGATTGCTTGCCAGCAAAGAGCCGATCGATATTGTAATCGTCTCTCTTAATAACACGGGGACGTATTTGACGGATATTGGGCTGGAGAGCGACATTAGCGATTTGATCAAAAAGTACAATTATGATTTATCGAGGATCGAGCCTTCGCTGATTGATATACAAAGACGGATTGCGAATGGCGGTATTTATGGCCTGCCTCTTGGTACCGGTGCAATGGTCTTTCTTTACAACAAGGACTTGTTCGACAAATTCGGCGTCTCGTACCCGCGTGACGGTATGACCTGGGATGAGGTGTATGACCTCACTCGCAGAATGACCCGTACCGATGGCGGTATCAACTATAAAGGAATGGTATTCGGATTTGCTTCCGTGATCCGCAGCAACCAGCTGTCCGCTCCTTATTTTGACTCGAAGACGGGAAAAGCGATGTTCACGGATCATAACTTCGTTCAGACATTCACGAATGTTGCAAGATTTTATAAAATCCCGGGAATGGAAATCCCGAATAACAAGTACAGCGATCAAGCGGATCAATTTTTAAAGGATCAGACTGTTGCGATGATGATCAATACGGGAGGGATGGTAGCGCGAACGGCAGAAGCGCTGAAAAACTGGGATATCGCGAGTTTACCGACGCTTCAAGAGAAACCGGGCTTGGGCATGCAAGCGGGTCCCGATTATTTGTATATTACAAACAGAAGCGCGCAAAGGGACGCAGCCTTCCAGGTGCTTACCTATATAGCTTCGGATGAATACCAGGAATGGATGGCCCGAGATTTGGCATTCGTACCGGCGTTGAAGGATTCGAAGAAGGCTATGCAAAGCTTTGGAGCGGGTCTGCAGGGTATTCAGGGCAAAAATGTTCAGGCAATCATCTCTCAACCGTATGCTCCCCTGACCTTGGCCTCGCCGTTTACCGCTAATGCCAACAGCGAGATGAACAATGCGCTCAACGCCTTCAGTGCGGGAAAAGACGTCAATACGGCGCTTAGAGAGGCGGCCGAGCGTATCGATAAACTGGTCGAACAGGGGATGAAGAAATGAACGCCTCCGAATTAACCGTAACATGGCATTCTCCTGCCAATCCGCCATTTCGCATCAACGGCTTCGCCTGGTACGGGGAGGAGGGCAAATACCGCAGATTGCCGCAAACTCCGCGCGTCGCCATTCCTCCGGTCGTGGACAAATTCGCGAATTGTACGTCGGGAGGGCAAATCCGGTTCCGGACCGAATCGTCGAGCCTTGCTTTGAGAGTCAAATTATGCGGATTGGCCGATTTGAACCACATGCCCGCGACGAGCCAATGCGGCTTCGACTGTTATATCGATATCGGGGAGAGCCGTTTGTTTCACAGCTCGTCCCGCTATGATCATACGAAGCGGGATTACGAAATCGTCATGTATGAGAAAATGGAACGCCGGCTTCGCGACGTGACTTTGTACTTCCCGCTTTATCAAGGAGTGGAGGAGGTTAGCATCGGGCTGGATCGGGACGGAATCGTAGCGGAGCCGGCGGATTATGCGAGCGATAAGCGAGTAGTCGTGTACGGCACTTCGATTACGCAGGGTGCAAGCGCGGCGCGTCCGGGGATGTCCTATACGAATATTCTCAGCCGGAGAATTCCGCTCGAGTTTATCAATTTGGGGTTCTCCGCGAGCGGACGCGGGGAGCCGGAGGTGGCGATGCTCGTCGCCGATATTCCGAAACCCGCCTGTCTCGTGCTCGATTACGAGGCGAACTGTCCGCGTCCGGAGCATTTGGAGAAAACGCTGCCCGAATTTATTCGGATTTACCGGGAAGCCCATCCAGCCGTGCCGATTCTCGTATTATCCAAAATCCGCTACGCGCGCGAGCTGTTCGACGACGCGCTGCTGAACAAGCGGCTGAGCATGCAGGCGATCCAGCGTGAAACGGTCGAGCGGTTGAACCGGCACGGAGATCGGAAGGTGTTTTTTTATGACGGCTCCGGACTGCTGGGCGAGCATTTTCACGAATGTACGGTTGACGGCGTCCATCCGACCGATCTTGGCTTCATGCGGATTGCCGACGGTTTGAACCCGGTGCTGCAAAAGCTGCTTGAATAGGAGAGAGGAAACGGTTATGTTTAGAAGCCGCGATAAGGATCATCCGTGCGTAATACGGCTGAAACCCGGCCTGCAAGCCGATGTTCCGATGCTCTCCGAAGAGCTCCAGCTGGAGCGCGTTTGGGTGAAGGGGCGCGAGATGCAGCATCGGGGCGGGAATGGGCAATCGCAATAAGCAAGCCGATGCTGTCGCAGAAAAATAGGGTTGACTTTCTTAATCTATTCCATTAACTTGGTAATACCATAGTATATAAGAGGAGGTGGAAAGGGCTAATGGATATGCTGGTTCGGAAGTCGCTGAAGGACGTTGCGATGGAACAAATAAAACAGTACATCATGGAACATAATCTGCAGGCAGGAGATCCTTTTTTGAACGAGAAGGAGATTATCAATCTGCTTGGGGTTAGCCGAACGGTAGTCCGTGAAGCATTGAAATCACTGGAGACAATCGGGATCTTGAAGCTGAAACCCGGGGACGGCATTTTCGTCAGCGATGCTTCTTTGGGGCCGATCATGGATCAGTTCTACTTTCGATGGTTCGGCAATCAGCAGAAAATGCTGGAATTGCAGGAAATCCGTTTAATCCTCGAGACTTCGGCTGTTGAGCTTGTTATATTAAGAGCGGAACCGGGCATGCTGGCAGAATTGGACAGATGGAACGATCAGATGGAGCAAGCGATCCGTAATGCTGAGCCGATTATCGATATAGATATCGGATTCCATCGTACGCTGTTTAAATTAACAGGCAACGAGGCATTTTACGAAATGAGCGAGGTCATCAGCAAATTTTTTACGGAAGTCCGTAAAAAGCGACTTTCCTCCTCCGCGAATGGTCACACGACACTGGAGGACCACAAACTAATCACTCAGATGATTAAGGAGAAAAATATAACCCAAGCGAAAATGTGCATGATGATGCATCTGAATAAGTCTAGAGCATTGAAAGAGTAATGTAGTTATTTCAGTTAGCCAATGCCATGCTGCGCATGAAGCTCGGTATCGGAGACATTGTAATTTTTTGCGGTTAAAGCTGCCAAAAGAGTACATTTCGCAATTAGGTAATACCATACTATATTAGATATTCGGTTTATGTGCAATAGAGCCGATTTCGAGGGAGTGACTTTTGGGAATATGGAGAAGAAGGGGAAAATCGTCTTGGATTTGGGGCCGTCAGTGGAGAACCCTCGAAATAGCGAGGGAGCCTTCATAGACCTGAAGGATGGCCGCATCATGTTCGTATACAGCCGCTTTATAGGACAATCGAATGCCGACGATGCGCCTTCGTGTATTACTTGCCGGTATTCAAGCGACGGAGGCGATACTTGGTCGGACGATACGATTATTGCCAAGGCCGAGGAGCATGAAGCGCACAACATTATGAGCGTGTCCTTGCAACGCATGATGAACGGGGATATCGGATTGTTTTACTTTGTTCGTAAGGCGAGAAATAACGGAAGGCTCCATCTGAGACGTTCCGGGGACGAAGGAATCACATGGAGCGAAGCCCGCTGCTGCATACCCGGACTCGGTTATTACGTGACGAATAACGACAGGGTCGTCAGACTGACCGGCGGTCGATTGATCATTCCGACTTCTTTTCACAAGATGGCCGGGGAAGTGGCCGACTATAACGTACCGAATTACAAAAATGATTCGAGAGGCATCGCTCACTATTTCTTATCCGACGATGACGGCCTGACCTGGAGAGAAGCGCAATCATTCTGTGCCCTTCACGCTCCTCATTCGAAAACGGGATTGCAAGAGCCGGGGGTCATCGAGTTGGGAAATGGCGTGTTATGGTCATGGGCCAGAACGGACATGGGCTTTCAGTACGAGATGTTCTCTATGGATCAGGGTGAAACATGGAGCCAAGCCGTTCCATCGCAATTTTCTTCGCCTCGTTCGCCTCTATCCATGAAAAGAATGCCTCACAATGGACATCTGCTCGCCGTTTGGAATCCGATACCGAATTACCAGAGTCGGGTAATCGGTAAAAAAACGGGAGGACGAACACCCTTGATAGGCAGTGTAAGCGCAGACGACGGGCGAACCTGGGGAGCGTTTTTCTATTTGGAGACGGAGGAGGACAGAGGAGGTTACTGTTACACAGCCATTCATTTTGTCGGAGATGCCGTTATGCTGGCTTATTGCGCGGGAGTGCCGGAGGATGGAAGTCTCTTGGCCAGGCTGAGGATCAGGAAAGTCCGCTTGTCTGAAATTGCAATTCCCTAACCGGTGCGATCGCTGTTTCTACGGATGCAGACGGTGACGGGGCCATTAATCGAGTATCTAGGAGGAATCGGTCTATGGAACGCAAGCTCAGCAGAAGAAATGTATTGGCGTTGGGAGCGGCAGGCGCTGTCGCAGTAACAGGGACTTTGTTAAGTAAAGGAAACGCGCTGGGAAGCAGTGTGACGGAGAGCGTATACGGCGATTGCGATGCTATCGAAAACGCAGGATGCATTCGAGAAATTGCCGAAGAGGTCGTGCAGGAATATACGCAGCCATTTACTACACAATTGGCCGACATGCAGAAGAGATTAGGGTTAGTAGTTAATGTGAAAGATTTTGGCGCTGCCGGTGATGGGGTAACCGATGATACAGCAGCTCTTCAGAGCGCCTTTAATCATCTGGCAACTCTCCCAACCAATAATAGGAAAGTGTTGTACATACCATCCGGGAAGTATTTGTTTACGTCAATAGTTGCCAATGTATCTGTGCTGACAGTGAAAGCAGACGGTTTTTACGGTGTGACATTGGCTTGTACGGATACGACTTCTACTCCGGCCATTCATATCAAAGGGGCATCGTGGCAGTTTGACGGCATTAACCTTGAAGGGGTTGAAGGCGATGTAGTCGGTATGGGGAAAACAGGAATCCTCTTCAAACGGGATGTAGGGAAATACCCTGACATTGATAGTGAGTTCCTCAACTGTAGAATTAATAATTTCAACATTGGTGTCGAGTTTTGGGGCAGAGGTTTGAAAATGCAAGGATGCTTAATGGCGAATAATGGCTATTGCGTCAACCTGGAATGGATGAATGTAGGGGATTACTTGCCTGCTAAGGACCCTAATAACCCGACTCAACAAGACATAACAGGTTTCCGGCATTACAGCTTTATTGGTTGCCGGTTCCATTCGGAAGTAAACGGAGCCATTAAAAACACGGGTGTTAACGCTTCCAAGATTAACGGAATTGTGGTTGTGGGCTGCAACATGGACATCGGAAAGGTCTTGTGGACAGGTGTGCTTAGGGATGCCCTCCTGGCTTCCAACAGCATCACCCAGACCCCGTATAATGCATTTGATCTGCATAGCGGTTCGAGGGACTACTTGATTGCCGATACCATCATCGCAGGCGAAACGTTGTCGGAACCCGACCGAACACCTGTCAACTTTATCATCATCCGCGGAAATCATCAGAATGGGGTATTCCGAAATCTGCTGTTGAAAAATTGCCGGCAGCACGGGATTAACGTTCGGAACGATGGGGTTTCTACGAATATGGTGTTTGAGAATATTACTTTCGTAGAACCTTGTTTAACCGGCGGGGCTTACAACCCCATCACATTCGTAGGTCCGAGTCATACTGCAGTTGTCCGCAACATTACCTTCCAGCGCACAGGCGCACTAAGCGGAGTCATAAAAACTACAGATGCTGCTGCTGATATTCAAGTGGATGGGGTTTATAAGTTTGGAAATGCTACTCCAACCATGACAGGAGCAGGAACCAAAAATGTGAAACGATTCCACGTGCTCGATGGATTTGACCGTATTGATTTAGTAGGTTCTGGTTCTCCGGAAGGGGTTGTATCCGCTTATGTTGGGTCTACTTTTAGACGAATGGATGGGGGAGCAGGGACCACCTTTTATGTGAAAGAATCAGGGTCAGATAACACAGGATGGGTTGCTAAATAACAGGGGATGTCCATGAACGATACAGTGATGCGATATGTCGTAAGGGTCAAGGAGAACAAATAATGAAACCAGGAAAGGGTCTTCAAAATCGCGGGCTTATCGTATCGTGCCAGGCGCTGGAGGACGAACCGCTTCATGGCGGAGATACGATGACGAAGATGGCAATAGCCGCCGAACTGGCCGGGGCGGTCGGCATTCGCGCGAACGGGGTTCATGATATTCGCTCTATTAAGCAAGCGGTGAAGGTGCCGGTTATCGGCTTGATCAAAAGACACATTCCCGGTTCAGCCATCTTTATTACGCCAACGCTCGAAGAGGTGCATGACATCATCGCAGCGGGAGCCGATGTAGTGGCGCTCGATGTCACCGACCGGGAAGGGAGACTGGACCGCGCCGCCGAACTCATTCAAGCCGCTCATGCGGCGGGGGTATCCGTTATGGCCGACGTTTCCACATTCGAGGAAGGTGTCGCAGCCGCCGGACTTGGCGCCGATTACATCGGTACGACTTTATCGGGATATACGCCATACAGCGCGAAGTCTGAAAGTCCCGATCTATATCTTGTTCGCAAATTGAGCGAGGCTGCTAAAGCGCCTATCATTTCCGAAGGACGAATATGGACACCGGGCGAGGCGGCTATGGCTATGGAGGCGGGGGCGGCATTTGTGGTCGTCGGAAGCGCCATTACCCGTCCGCAGCTTATTGCAGCGCGTTATGCAGCGGCCGTTCATCCCTTTAAGGTCTAAGGACAGGAGGCTATTGAATGTGCCAAATCGTGCATGACCCGGATTCGATTTATGCGATAGGCGTCGATATCGGCGGGACGAAAGTTAATGCCGGCTTGATCCGGGAAAACGGCGAGATCGTATGGAATTGCAGGGTAGAGACGTTAGCAGGTCAAGCAAACCCCGCCGATCGAGCGATCGACGCGATCACAAACGTTCTGAAGTTTTTGGATCATAACGGTATAGAGCCGCGTCTGAAAGGAATCGGCGTCGGCAGTTCAGGCCAAATCGAGTGGAGGACAGGAAGTATCCTGTTCGGCACTGAGCTTATACCGGGTTACGTCGGAACTCCATTGAAGCAAATGCTGAAAGACGCTTTCGGGCTTCCAGTCTTGGTGGATAATGATGTCAATGTGCTGTGTCTGACCGAAAAGGTACTCGGCACGGGGCGAGATGCTAATCATTTATTATGCTTGGCTCTCGGCACAGGAGTCGGTGGGGCCTTGATGATCAATGGCCGGATATACCACGGCGCTTGGGGGGGAGCTGCGGAGGCCGGCCATATGTCGGTCGATTTTAAAGGGTTGCCTTGTTTGTGTGGCGGGGCAGGTTGTCTCGAGCAATATGCGTCCGGAACGGGGATTGCCGCGCGGATGCGTCGAAGGCTGTCGGAGCAAGGCGTCCCGGATAAGGGGATCACGGCAAGAGACGTAATTGCCCTCTGGCAGGCAGGCGACCGGATCGCTACGGAAATAATGGATGAAACGTTTGCAGCTTTGGGAACGGCCCTAGCATCGCTTATTCATATGTTCAACCCGGAGGTTGTCATTATTGGAGGCGGCGTTACGGAGGCTGGAGAGATGTTCATCAACCGCGTTCGTGAAGAGGTTCGCAAGAAGACGATGCGATCGTTCTTGAAGGGACTGCGTATTGAACCGACCTTCCAGGGGAATTTAAGCGGAATGATTGGCGCCGCTCTGCAAGTGTGGGAGTACGATACTTGCGATCATCGGAAAATGTAGGGTGTATGTTGTATTTTAAGAAAAACCGTCAGGGAAGTTTTGAAGTTGCCCCTGTCAAGTAGACATTGAAGAAGAACCGTC
>NZ_VDCQ01000025.1 GCF_006265175.1 Paenibacillus hemerocallicola
TCTCGGAATACGTAAAAGCCCGCCGTTTGCGGCAGGCTTGTGTGCTTTTAACGATGAGCGAGCTATCCGTTGCCGAAATCGGCGACTCGATAGGTCTCGAGAACACCTCATACTTTTGCAAAATTTTCAAAGAGAACAAGGGAATTACACCCAATCAATATCGATTGCAGTGGCAACGATCCAAGTGAATGAAGCGGAAAAAGCGCGTGCGGCGATCAAGTGAAAGACTCCGATTTGATCCCTGCACGCGCTATGTTCTTAAAATACGTAGACATTTTCCAGTTGCCACGGTCTCGACATCGACTTTCAATTGATGAAGCAGCCATTTCATTCTGACAATGACTTCTCTTGGATTACACCAGCCATGCGGTCGCGGAAAAAACGGCATAACCTTTCACATAGGGAACGATTTCGTTACCATCTTTCGTGATATCGAGGTAACGCAGCATCGCCGATTCCGATTTTTTGAAAATCGCGTTACGGCTCCCTTGCAGATGAACGGTTGAACCCTCAGGCGAGTTTATGCAAATTGAGCCTACCTAAAGCTATTCCTTCATGCCCAGTTGCAACATCGCGATGGTTTGCGAGAAATAGCAGACGATGTCTTATCGGAGGATTTTCAAATGGAACTTGGACTTGAATCGATCTCAGCTGCGCAGTTATGCCGCAGTCATAATCAGGTAGATTCTAATCTACTGGAGCAGATTTTCGCAGACCATGTTGCCCGAACCGTGGCTTCTTCGAGAACTTGGGTGAGATCTCGACGGACCCGTTCTTACTCGACTTGCTTATTGCCTGAAATGACGTTTTTTGTTGCACTGCCGCCGAGGCGAATCATCTTTGAAGGAGAAAGCTTTTGGATCTTATTATTGGAGATGATATTCGAGCTGGCATGGTCCAGATTGCTTTCGCTACTTCCGAAAGTGTAACCCTTATCGTGCTCGCAATAGTTTCTGGCTCCATCACGAGAGCTGAGCCAGATTGGGGGAAGCTTACCGTCATAATTGTTGTAGTAAAAATAATTATTAGAAATTACATTGTAGCTCGGTGTTTGATGGCGAATCGTCCCTCCCTCCCCACAATTTCTATAGAGAAAGATTCCGCCATTGCCGAGTTCAGTTAGTTTATTGTTTATGATCTGATTATTGGCTGAACCGTCGATGGCGATCACTTCACGACTCTTTGTTGTGACATTGAACTCGTTGTTTTTTATAGTGTTGTAGGCGGATTCGGCATCGAGATAAACGACGACGCTGCCGCTGGTTCCTTTAAATGTGGAGTTGAGAATTTTTGAATAGGTCACCCCTGGAGAGAAGTACAGTGGAACTCTGTTTTTCGAATAGATAGCGATATTGTTAAATTCAATGTTTCTGGGAGCCGCTTGTTGGGCTCTAGCCGTGTGACCGCTGGAGCGCGACGAAAGTAAAACGCTTTCGGCCTCTCCATTTTGTCCAAGTCCCATCACGCGAATGGAACCTTCTACGATGCAATTCGAAATCTTTATATTTTCAGGTCGTGAATAAGTGGAACCGTCTTGGATAGACTTGACAGTGATCATGTCTTTTCCGTCATTGACTCCATTATTGCCTAACAGTTTAGCATTATTGCAGTTCAACGTCAGATTGGAAGCTCCGGCTCCTTCATAAACCAATCGCTTAGTGATGACGTCGCTGGACTTCAGGTTAAGCATGCAATCCACCCTGACAAAAGCGTTTGAAGAAGTCGCTGGCGCAACAATGTCCTGAAGTTTTGATGCGGAACAAGCTTTGGGGTCAGAACTTGAACCGGAACTGAAATCCGATCCGGAATCCGAGCCAGAGTCAGAGCCAGAGCTCGGTCCATAACTTGAAGCCAAGCCTGAGTCCAAACCCGAATTTGATCCCGACACCGCTCCGCTATCGCCGTTTTGAGCTTCCAAGCCTGTTTCAGGGAATACCTCTTCGGAAAAAAGGTTTCCGTTACGGTCTTCATAAGGTAAAATTTGTGATTCAAAATCGCCGCTGCTGCAGCCTTGAAAAAGCAGAGCCAAGGAAAAGCCTATGAGAAAGACAGGCAGTAATCGATTCATATTCTTCTCCTTTTCCTGGCGCATCAGATTCAAAAATAAAATTCTGAATCAAATGCATCGGGTTCCAATATAAAAAGTAAAACGCAAGATTCATACGCGGCCTTGGCCAAGGGGTTGGCTTTGAAGCGTCACTTTGTCGAGAACTTTTGCCGCTGTCGACAAAACTGATAGCGCCCAAGGTAAAGCCGCGTCATAAATCACGTTCGGAAGAACGCAATCTATTGAAAAGACCGGCGTTTATAGTAGAATATATCATAAAATCATAAAGTTCCCTACAGGAAGTCATAATTGTGCTACATAATAACAGTATTCTACTGCATCTTTTCGAGAACGTACGAGAGTCGATATTTTGCCTTCGTTCCCCCGACTACATCCTGAATAACAACTTATCCGGTCTTGGTTTGATGAGTTGCAATATGACCATATGTAACGTTTATATATTCATTTGGATGGATGTAAGCGCCAAGCGTACCTTCCACGAAGTTGCTGTAGACGGGAAATCGCCTCCTTCTATCTGATAGGCTCTCGGAATTCAACGTCGATTTCAGCTGACGCCGAGCGAATCGATCAGCTGCTTCTCGGAAGGAAACTTATCCCCCGCCTTCAGCTCGTTTTCCAATATATAGCTTTTGAGCCGCTCACTTACGATTTGGAGCAAATTCATTCTTTTCGGAGTCTCCCTTGCGTTCCGCCTCCCTTCCATGCCATATGCCACTATTGGTTGATCGTCGTCGACGGTTGCATGATACGCCCGTAATTGTCCATAGAAGGAATAACAGGAATGGCTGCCGGAGCGGCAATACGCGTCATACCCGACATTCGAATCGCATAGATGGTTAGACCATAGTATACAATCTGCTACTATAGAAGTGACTTTTCCCATTGTCAACTAGTTTTTGGCCGCTGCCGCTACAAAGAGCCCATAGGCGCAGGGCGGCAGTATATTATCATTTTGGACGGCTCGTGTTTTTGGTCGATGCGCTGCTGCACAAGCTGAAGCAAGCGCAGTCGGCAATCGGTTAAGCCGCAAATCGAGCAACAAGGCCCGGACACTCCCCAAGGGAGCTCCAGGCCTCTAGCGGTACGCCCAGCATGGGCGTCAGCTGTCATCGGGACAACAATTGGCAAACATGTGTAAGTCGCTCCCGCGTAGGCATTCAGTTGGCGCATGGGGAGGGCAGGCAGAGGGGTTCCGACCGCTGTTGAAATCTTGCGCTGCGCGATTCTGGACGAAGAAAAGAGTTAGACCCAGTATCTCATTTGGTAAGATTTCGTTAAATCAGAACAATACAGCTTAGATCGGCATAACCGCCATTCACGACGGAGGCATAGTTGCCCATCGGACCGTAAAAGAGGTCTACCTTCGTCTGGGTTGCGGCCAAATCGGCAAACTTGACCGTATTGTAGTTCATCCACTTCAACGTAAAGTTCGGATGCCCCCGCCGGATCGCGTCCCCGTAAACCTCCATAAACCGTTCCTCGCTGGAGTCGCTCCCCATATAATAAACCGTCAGCTCCATTGGCTCCTTCGTGGGCCCGGCCGGCGCATTTCCATTGTCGGCTGCCGCACTTTCTTCCTTTTTCCCCTCGCTCCCGCCGCTGCAAGCGGCAAGCAAAAGCGTCATAAGCGCCCATACGATAAGGAACAAAATCCCGATCCGCTGTCTATTCGTGCTCATATCCCCCATACCTCCACATCAATCTATAAAAAGAGCGCTTACAATTTTCCCGTTTCGCGGTATGCTTTTTCCAAATACGCCGTTTCCGTCCTCCCATGGATGCCGGAGGGGCGAGCAGATTCTGGCCCGATCCGTGAAGACCGGGCCGCCTGTCGCTCGTTCCGGCGCAGCCATTCTACACTTTCGTCAGCTTCACCTGCAACACCCCGTAGCGGGGAATGCGAAGCTCAAGCTCTTTTTCCATGCCCGTAGCGACCAGCTTCATCGTGTTCGCTTCATCCAGCGCATATCGCTCGATGATCCATGCTCCTTCCGCCAGCCCGTTCATAGCAAGTCGCAGCCTGTTATCCCGATCGCTGAAATTGCTGATCAGCACCATCGCCTTCTTACCGCTGTCGTGTACGGCGGCGCACGCGTATAGGTCGTCGCGTCCGTGCTCCCACTCCGCAAGAGCGCGTTCTCCCGTCTCGCCAAGCTCCCGGATCGCGCGGAACGCGTAAAACGTCTTCTGCGGAACGCCGTAGCAATTGAACAAGCCGCAAAAAATCGAGCTGGGCTGACCGTCGTAATAATTGGCGACGTCGACATCGGCGTCCTGAAGGGCGATCAACGTGGCCGCGGCAAACGAAGCACCCTCCGGACCTTTGCCCCGCTCCAAAATGTCTTGCTTCACATATTCGTCGGTCCACATCGTTTTCCAGCTCGCACCCGGCGGAAACCGCAAGTAATTCCATTCGTTCAGATGGCTTTCAGCAGCTGTGAAGCCGTATTCGTCCAGCATGGCGCGTACCCGTTTTCCCATCGAGAGCGGTCTTAGCGGATTGTTCGGATATACATGCCAAGAGAGGAAATCAAGCGGGAGTCCGTGCGTTCTGCAATAGTCCAGAAAGCCGAACGTCAGTTGATTGAATACGCCTCCCCCGCAAGCGTAACCGCCGATCTTCAGCTCGGGATCCAAGGCTCGGAGGACGGTCGACGCCGCCCGGTACAGCTCGTAAAACTGCTCCGGCGTCCCCGGCCACATTTTCTCGTTCTCGACCTCGTTCCATATTTCCCAATACTGGATGCCGTGATGAAACCCGTCTGCCCACCCCATATTGTAATGCTTGACGATTCCTCGGCAAATGGCCGCCCACTTGTTGTTGTCCTCCGGCGGGTAGCAATACCACCTTTTGAAATGCTCGATGCTTTCGCCCAATCGGTATACGATCCGGGCTCCCGTATCGACGATCGATTGGATGTAGCGGTCCGTTCGCTCGAACCGGTAGCTGGCCGGATCTTCCGGATCTGCGGAAAAATCCGGGAAGATCGTATGAATGTCCACTTCCAGCGGGTGCGGCCAGTTCGGATCGTGTATCCGTACCCACGGTACGGCCAGCTCCTTGTAAGAGTGTGTCACGTCTATCACATTGCCGTAGCAGAGCGGCCCATTGTTGACACCCTGCAGCGCCTTGACGGCACCGAGCTTCTCGGAAAAATCGATACGGATATTTGCGGTCATCCTTCCTGTTCCTCCCATAATGATCGAATGATAGACACCGTGGCGTCGGCCAGCTTCTGTCCGCCCTCCGGTCCCACGGGATTGCTCGCCGGCACCGCGCCATATCCGCCTCCCAAAACCGAGCGCGGGCTCGGAACATAAGTGCCCGCTCCCGCCAATTGCACCAGGAACGTCTGAACCGCCGGACTCCGCACCTTGATCTGCGACCCGAAATCGATATACAGCTCATACGGATTTGTCGCGAATACGAGGTCTCCCAGTCTCACGACATGAAGCTCGGCCTTCTCGCCGGAAGCACCCTCCCGCTGGCGTTCCCATCGTGAAAGCACATCCCGGTGCCAGCTCATGCGTCCGTAAGCGTTGGTTGCCGCACGGTACCAGCCCGGCGATTCGCGCAGCTCCGGCCGTTGCTCGAGCTTGTCCAGCTCCGCGTCGAATTCCGTCCGCCACCGTGCGGACTCGTTCGTCGCTTCCAGACGGGCCGATTCGTCGAGAAGGTTTGCCGGCAGCTCCTCGAATGCCGCCCGATGCCTCAGTACCGCTCGGGTATGAGCGGCCGCACCGATCACGGATACCGTTTCCTCGACCGCGTTCGCGATCCGCCGCGCGATTTCCATTCGTTCCGTCCGTCCATGGAGCTCTCTCATCCGCAGCTCGGCTTCCTTTCCATATAAAGAACGAGGAGATTGATCGCCGGCCGCGCTGCATTGCGGCAGCACGAACAAGCGCTCGCCCAGCCGCCGGCGGAGCTCCTGGCGCGTTTCGTGCCAGAAATCCGCGCTGATCGCATACCCTTGCTCGCCGACCTGCGCCGGACATGCGACGTTAACCACGATGCCGCTCAGCTCGCCTTCCGTATTATACGTAGACAGCACGTTGACGGAATGATCTTCGTACCCTTCGATTTGACGGAACGTATCGGCCACTCCCGGCTGCAATCCGTACATGATCGATTGTCCGCGGTCGTTCACCCATCGGCGGTTTCTTCCGACCACCGCCTGACCGGCCCCATAGGCGAAAGCTCCCTCTGCTCTATCCGTCCACGCCTTCGCGACCGCTTTGGCGATCCGCTCCGCCGCAAATTCGACATATGCCGCGACCGGCATCGCATCGAGTCCGACGCCGCTTGCTCCGCCGCTCGCATGCGCCGCCTGCGAGGAATTCGGCCGTATTTCCGGCGCCGTGTGGGAGTGGGTGGCGTGCAGGATGACCCGCAACGGATCGAGCCCGGCGGCTTGCCCTCTCAGTCGGTCTCGGACCGCATCGCGCAACTCGGCGGATACCGAGATCGTATCGCAGGCGACGAATACGGCATGGTCCGCGCCGGAGTCGATCGCCCACGCCGTTGCCTGCAGCGGGTCGGCCACCCCCTCCGATAATCGGGCATGAAACTGCCCGGCCAGCAATACCGGCTCCGACGGCGTAATATCCGCTTCCGCCCAACCGATTCGTAGGGACGATCCCGTTTCCGCATCGTATGCAAATCGGGCTGTCTCTCGTTCTACACCTGCCGATCCTGGAATGGCTGCGTATCCTCCGGACTGCTCCGCCCGCTTGTTCATTGCGATCCCCTCCATATAAACGAATGTGGTGTCGCCGGACGATCAGGAGAACGTCAGCTCCATCAAATACTCCTCTTGCGTCTGCTCGAATCCGGCCTCCCGGAGCGCCTCCATCAGCTCCCTATTGCTTGCCCGAACATAGTGCGCTTTGCGCGAAAGCCTCACGACGCATGGCTTCATGATTTCCGCCAGCATATAGCGGATCACGTCCCTGCCGTCCCCCCGCCCCGGGTCCGCTTCGCAATGGCACAGCCGGATCGACGACAGCCGATTGGCCGAATCGAGTTCTTCCTGATACAAGGAATAACCGGCAGCCGTCCCTTTGCTATCGTATACGATAAGCGATCGTCCGCCGTCGAGACTGAACCATTCGGTCGTCCACGAAGACAGGCGGCCGTTGTAGAAGGGCAAGCCGCCCGCCAACTCCGGCGTTCCCCGGACAGAAGAGTAGCCTCCTTCCTTTTCCCGGCGAAATGGCATTTCCGAGAAACCGCCTGTTCGGCGCAAATCCAGCAATCGGTCTGCGACAACGAACCCTTGGCTCCTATACGCCGCAACAGCTCTGTCGTTGTCCGTCCGCGCTTCGAGCGAAAGCCGTTCGGCTCCAGATGTCTTCGCCCGACGGATCGCCTCCGCCAACAGCAGCTTGCTCAGACCGCAGCCGCGAAAGGCGACGGCTACCCCTGTTCCGCCGTTCCAAGCGAGCTTTCTTCCCCCGAAGTCCCGCCAGCCGATCATGACGAAGCCCGCTGGCGTATCGCCCGCATAGGCGGCCACCGACATTTCCGGATGGATGTGAAGCTTGCCCATTCGCACCGCCATCTGAAATTCCGTTCGCGACATGTCGTTTACATACTGCTCGAATCCTTTGTTCCACAATGCCGTTATATCCGCTATCGAGCATTCGCTCAAGCTTCTGAGCCGGATCTCAGTTCCCCGCAAGCCGTCCCCTCCTCCTGCCGCGCGTCGCCCTTTCAGGTCCCGGTCCATATTGGCCATGGACCGGCTATTGCCTTATGCCGGCGTCGGTCGACGAGTATTAGCTTACATCGGATCGCGGAGACGCAACGGACAGTTTTTCGGTGTTCGCGCCATTTTTTCGCTCCCCGAGAGTATCTTTGCAATGTAACGAGGTCTACCCAACTGCGCCGAGAAAAAGTAGAATGAAGAAAACCTGTACATGCAACGGAGGAGAACAGCCATTATGACGCTCTATCCGGAAACTAGAAGCCTTGCTTTATCCCACCCCGGGATAACGATTTCCGAACAATTTCCATTCCGGATCGGTATTCCCCGGATTCATAGCCATTTTCCTGCCCACCGCCACGAATATTTGGAAATCTCCTTCATTCTGGAAGGGACGGGATATCAGGTTATTAACGGCAAGAGACATTCGCTGCTCCCCGGAACGTTTTTCTTCTTGCTGCCGTACCAGGTGCATGAGATCTTTACCGAGTCGGTTCAACCGCTGCGGCTGTACAATTGCATGTTCGATATGAACTTCCTGTTTCTTTCTTCCGCACTAGTAACGGGGCTGGACCAGCTGCTGTACATGTATGAGGAATTGCCCCCCTCCGTACAACCGGAAGGAGACGAGCTGGACGTATTCAAGAAGCTGTTTGCCGATATGCTGGCCGAGTTCGAAGGCGATCGCATATGGAGGAACCACTTCCTTCAAATAAAGCTGCTGGAAGTGCTTATTCGCTTCGACAGACTGAGAAGACAGGAGAAGGTGTCGACCTCTTCGCCCGATCCCGTCGGAACCCGATCGATCTGGTCGATCATCCGCGACGTTCACCTGCGCTACCAAGAACCGCTCACCTTATCGGGATTGGCCGAACAATACGGCATGAGCCCCTCCCATCTAAGCGAGGAGTTCAAGAAGCATACGGGGGTCAACTTCGTCCACTTTCTGCGGGACGTCCGTATTCGCCATGCCTGCGGCCTCCTGGCTTCCTCCGAGATGAGCGAAATCGACATTGCCGCCGAAGCCGGATTCGGATCGTTCCGATCGTTCTCGCGCACTTTCCGGGAATTGAAAGAAATGACGCCGGGGAAATACCGCATATGGCACAAAAACAGCCGTTCCCGTTTCGATTCCGAGTAATGGTTAAGTAAATGCAATATGCAATAGTGCTTTAGTTCCGCATCAAAACGACCTTTTTGGATCATCTGCCTGCAAAACTGCATTTAGATTTGTTCCATCCCAAAAGGAATTGCCCAACCTCGCTTGCAAGGTATTCCCCTTTTTCCAACTTCTGCAACGCGGAACCGGAACTAAAAAACACACCTTTTCAGGGTGTGTTTTTTCAACTCAGTCGAACGGCAATCCGTCCATGTTCCGCCCCGTACCGACGAAAGCAAGCTTGCCTTGTTCGAGCAGCAGAAGCGAGCAATCGGCTCTCGGGTCGATCTGTTCCAGACGATGCGTCGCGATGACGACGGTGCTGTAGGCAGACAGTTTTTCCAGCTCGTGACGGAAATAGGCGGACTCCAATACATCCAGCCCTTCGAAAGGCTCATCGAGCACACATAGTCGCGGGGCATGCATGATGGCCTGAAGCAGCCCGATCTTGCGCCGCTCTCCGCCCGACAAAAGTCTCATGCGTCTGCGCTTAAGCGTGGCGATTCCGCTCTCCGCGATCAGACGCGGAAGTGCCGTTCGGCTCCATCCTAACGGCATCCCTTTGCGATCCGCTTCGTGACGCAAATATCGTTCGACGGTCATATCGGGATACCCGGCGAACTGCTGGGGCAAATAGCCGGTCATCGCCCTAACGTCGGCATAGTCGAGGATAACGTTAATTATGCCGTCGTCGGCGCACCTAACGGCTGCAGCGTCCCGGCGCTCGTAGCGGATACTCCCTTCGCAGACGGGTCCGACCGTTGCCAGCAGGCTAAGCAGGGTGCTCTTGCCCGATCCGGCCTTGCCAACCACATAAGTGATGCCTCTCTCGAACGTATGGGTTATGCATCGAAGCGCCGGTTCTCCGCCGATCCGGCAGCTCAATCGGTCGCAATAGATTCGGATAGACGCGTCGAGACTCACGGAGACGCCTCCTTTCCGTGACGGCAGACGAAATAAGCGGCCAACAAGCCGGCGGTCATAGCCCAAGCGATATAGCGCGTCGTCTCGTAATAAGGCAAGCCGGGTGTCGCCAGCAAGTACGCCCATTGCAGACGGTCGCCTCCGGCGAGCTGCGCGGCCCATACCGCGAGAAGCGCCGACGACGACGTCCGTGTCCCCCACCATTGGGACAGGACGAACCCGGCTACCGCGAACAGCAATAGCGGGGCGGTCCAACCGAGCAGAAACGGGATCAGCGTCAGCCGGATTCCCGTATCCGTCAGCATGAAGGATGCGGCCAAAGCGGCGGCAAATTGGACGCCCAATACGACGGAGAATCGCGCGATCGTTTGCTGCAGAGGCGAATAATAACCGATGCGCTGCAGTTGCCGCATTCCTTCGTCGATCGGGCGGAATGCGTACGCCATAGCGAATATTGCGATCAGCGTTATGCCGTGCAGCCATACCGACAGTCCTCGCGCAGAGTCGTATTCATACTGACCGGCGCCATACCCGGCAGCGAATATGGCTGCTGCAGTCGCCAGCCAGCCCCGCGTACCGTATACGCTCCATTGCGAACGGAACAGCACATACGCCCGGCTCCATAACGGCTCCCGCTGCCGCGCTTTTTCCAACTCGGACCAAACGTCGGGAATCTCGCTCCCCGATGCCGTATCGGCATGACTTGCCTCGACTATCGCCTCGCCCCGGGACGGCGCATCGCGGTCCGCCATTGAACGTACGCGGGCGATCAGATCCGCAGTTCGTTCCGGTGTCGGCAAAGACGCCGTATAACGGTCGAATTTGCCTCTCCATGCTTTCTCCAACCGGACCAGCTCGCGCTCCTCCTCGGGTGAAAGCCGTTCTTCGCCATCGGGCGGTTCCGTCGTTTCCGATTCGATTTTCAAATAGTCCGGGCGCTTTCGTTCGTCATCGATTCCCATCCGGCGCGCCCTCCTTTCTTCGATTCGGCATCGGCTCCGATTGCGGCTCCGGCGCCAGGTCCCCGTGACGGTCTGCTTCCAAGAGTGCTTCCAGCTTCCGCAGCCCGCGGAACAACTGAGTTTTTACTGTGCCTACCGGCAATTCGAGCGTCTCCGCGATTTCCGCATAAGGCATATCCTGATAAAAGCGCAAATAGAGGACGATCCGGAAAGAAGGAGATAGCCGATTTAACGATTCGACCATCCATTGCCGCTCGATTTGCCGATCGAACAGGTTGATCGTCCCTTCCGGCATACCCGAATGCAGCGCTGTGCTATCGTCGGACACCGGCGTTTCCCGGCGGACGGACGCCTTCTTCCAATGATCTTTGCACAAATTGATCGCGATCTTATACAGCCAAGGCTTGAACCGATCCGGGACGAAGCCGCGCCTTGCTTGCCGCAGCACCGTTACAAACGTATCCTGCACGATATCCTCGGCAAGCTGCTCGTCGGCGACGGCGCGAGACACGAATCCGGACAAAGCGCGGTTATGCCTGTACATGATCGCGTCCAGCGCGGAATGGCGCCCTTCGGCCAACTCCCGCATACACGCCTCGTCTTCCATCGGTTTATTCACGCTCCATCCCTATTTTCTCCTTAAGACAAGCATAACCGCCGCCGCCCATAGTGTGCAGAACGCCGCCATATACCAGAATCGGTTCGCGACCACCCATCCGTCCCAAGGAACCGCGGCGCTGGTACCAGCATGAACGACGGACCGGAACACGCCGGTGAAATGAACGACCGCCGGGGCGTATTCGCCCAAGTTGTCGCCCGCTCCGACAGCCGCCGCCCACAAACCGACGGCACCGAGAAGTCCCCCCAACGAATGGTTCGCCAGTATGGTGCCGACCATCGCGCATGCCCCGACAGTCGCGTGAACAGGCAGAGCGAACATGAATACTTTCCAGACGTTCGAGCCGAACCGCGCATGCATATAGACGGAAACGATCGCCATGACCGCACAGAACAGCAGCATCCCGAAACCGTACCGTTCGGCGATTACGACAATTCGGCGCTGCGGATATGTCCATATTTGACGCAGCCAGCCGGAATCGGCATCCAGCGACATCGCCCATGATACGGTAACCGCTGCGAGCAGCATGCCCTCCTTCTCATAGACCGAGCTCGCTATATCCTGACTATGTTGGCCGCTCTGCACAATCAACCGCGCGGCCGCGAACGTGCATAGGACAACAAGCCAGCTGAACGGCGATTTCAACCATAGCTTCGTCCATAACGAGCAACGGTACGCAAACGCGGCTTTGCCGTATGGGGTACGCGGGCTCATGACGCGCCGCCTTTCCCGATCCGCTGCCATGTCTCGACCGGGTCGAACGAATTCGGCGGCTCAGCAGACTTGAACGCTTTGTATAGAGTCCCAGCCATCCGCTCCAAATGGTCGCCGCCTTGTCGTTCCTCCTCCGCGATCAACTCGAGGAGTCGGCTCTGCTTGCCTGCCGGCTGCCTGCCTTGCAGACGAAGATAAAACGATTCGAACCGATCGAACCGCATCACGTAGTCGATATCGAACCGTTTGCCGTAGCACCAGCTCACGAGCCAATTGACCATATCGGCGAGATCGTCTCCTCCCTCGACGCGGGGAGCATTCACGTCCATATATGCCCAGCGAACATCGGAACCGTCGAACAGCCAATCTCCCTCCTGAGACGTGAAAATTGTAGTCCATAACGAAGGAATGTCAGCTTTCTCGCCCAGCCATGATTCAATAAACTTTTGCCGCTCCAGCGTCCTCCGCACTTCCTCCGTAGTAGCCGCCAGCATATCCGGATGGTCGACGACTCTGACACCTTCTACGTCCTTCTCCGCGATGACGCCCGCGGCGAGGAACAGTCCGTAACCGCTCGTCCCCTCATATCGGCCGGGCGACGTACGGACAATCGGCATGACCGCGTCCGAATAGGCGCCGTCTTCGAGAGATACCCTGTATGTAGCCGGAGCGGGCTCAACGTAGATGCCGTTTACCGCGATATGCCCGATCGCCGTGTTGTTGTGGTCGGCCGCCCGAATCAGCTGCCGTTTGCCTATCAACGGATACCAAGCGACCGATTTCGGGAGGTTGAGCATCGTTTTGCTCGCGAAGCTGTACTTCAATAGCCCTTCTTCGCGGTATTCGTCAATTTCGCCCTCGTAGACGAACGTCAGTTTCATCGTTTCGCCACGGAGTATCGGCTGTTCTGTCCGAATCGCGACGATATCGCCGTCTCTCGACCACGTTGCCGGCCGGTCCGTCTCCACCGAGACGACCCGAATCGAACGGTTCAGCGTAAAGTAGACGTCCGATGAAGACTCGGACCGTTGCTGGCGCACCGTAACGACTGCGGTCGCAGCTAAGGTGTCCTGCCCAGGAAAGCGGATCGTCAGGTCGTACCGATCCGGAACGAAATCGGTGTCGGGAACCTCATTCTCGTATAACTTTTCGTGCGATAGGCCTTGAGTCGAGTAATGGTCTATTTGCTCTCTTTGACCATCGATCCGGCCGGCAAACCCCGCAAAACCGGCCGACAAAACGATAACGGAAACGGTTCCCGCAATGAATGTCGCAAGCCGGTACGTTAGCGTTTCACGCGGTCCGTTGCGACTGCGTTCGAACGCAGCTACCCCCAGAACGAACAAGCCGAGCGATGCGATCGCAAGCGGGAGCTGATGTTGTATGACAGGCTGCAAATGCGGGATTTCCCACACATTGCGAAACGGAAACAATTTGTATCCGGTCAGGCCGTAAGGCGAGAACCAACGCCATATCGTTTCCAGTGCAGGCGTACCGGTATGCCCTTCGTTCTCGATGAATAGAGGGCACATCCACAGCAGAGGCAGCAGCAAATAAACAAACCGTCCTCGCAACATAATCGCAACGGTAAAACCGAGACTGATCATGAAAACCATTCCGCAGCCAAGCTGCAGCGAAGTAAACGCAAGGTGAACCGGCCATTGCCGCAAAGAAGCGCTCCCCGCCGCCGCAAACCAGCCGAGCTGAGCGACGGCGCCGACGAGCGTGAACAGTTGGCCGTACGCTTGCAGGGCAAGCCATTTGCCGCCGAGCCATGCTCCATTCGACACGTTCCAGGACAGCGACATCGGCTGCATGCCTCCTGCCCGTTCTTTTTCGATCCGATGCGCGGCTGTCAGCGAACACATCAGCATGACCGCCATCGACACCGGGTACAGTTGGTTGTAGAATACGTCGCCGCGAAGCCCTCGGCCGTTCGGGTCCGCCTCGTAACGGATGATCGTGAACAGCCAAAATGCCGCGAACGCGCACAAAAGCACCGGGGCAGCCTTGCCTCTCCATAACAGCGTCCATTCGTGCCGAAATACGGCCATCAGCTTCGCCATCCGTCTGCGGCTCCCTTCAAAGCGGCCACATAGCCGTCCTCTACTGTCGGCTCTGCCGGCGCAGCATCCGGAAACGGCCGCTCGGCGGCGATGAACCGGAGCGTTATCGCGTTCCCTTCCCTCCGGCTTCCGACGACTAGCCGCTCGGCGAACCATCGATCCGCCTCGGACGCCGGCAGGCGAGCTTCCCACACATGGCCATCCGCGAGCCTCGCCAGCTCCCGCAGTTCGCCCTGGAAGCGCAGCCGCCCTTCGTGAAGCACCGTGACACTGTCGCAGCTCGTCTCGATGTCGCCGACGATATGGGTCGATAATAGAACGACGCGAGTTTCCCCCCAACGGCGAAGCAAATTGCGGAAGCGAATGCGTTCCGCCGGATCGAGGCCGGCCGTAGGCTCGTCCAGAACGACCAATTTGGGGTCGCCGAGCAGCGCCTGCGCGATAGCGAGCCGCTGCTTCATCCCGCCGGAATACGTCTTGATTTTGCTGTTCGCCTTGTCGTTCAAATTCACTTCCGCAAGCGCCTTTTCCACCTCCTGCGAGCGTACCCCTCTGTCACCGATCCCTTTCATAGAGGCGGCATAATGCAGCAGCTCGGCGCCGGTCAACTGGCTTGGCAGGCGTATTTGCTGCGGCACGTAGCCGAGAAGTTGGCGAATGCCGCCCCCTTGCGTAATCGGATCCAATCCGAATATGGACATCTTGCCCGAATCCGGCACGGTCAAGGTGGCCAATATGCTCATCAGCGTCGACTTTCCCGCGCCATTCGGTCCGAGCAGCCCGTGCAGACCGGGTGCCAGCGACAGATCGACACGGTCCAAAGCACAGTGTCCGCGGTATCGTTTGGTCAATCGTTCCAACCGAATCATGACTGCATATCCTCCTGTCATTTCGTCTTCGATCCTAACACGAAACAGGGGGCACTAAAAGTTTCATGTCGATTCGATATTTTTATCCAAGATGGGAAGCATGATAAAAGCAAGAAACTGACTTTCAGCTCATGCACGAAGAAAGGCTGCCGAGCGATTCGAGTCGGCAGCCTTCTTCATGATCTTGAATTTTTCTCAAAGCATAGCAAATAGACTTCGCCTAATTGGATTGCCGTTCGCTCGCCTTCTCGGGAGTGCTGCCAATTCGCCACTCGTATAAACGCTCCCATCGTTTGCGTGCCGGTTCGGCGGCGGCTCCGATTGCCCATCGTCCGAAATGCAATTTATAGCCTGCGGATAAAAAGCAAGACTACTCGTTCCTTCCGATCCGAAACGTCCACTCGACAGGAGGTACGACCGCGGTTCCGTTGTTGTCGGCTGCCTCAATGACAACCTTGTGTTCGCCCGCCGCCAGATCCGAGGATGGAACATACGTCAATTTCCCTGTAACGGTATCATACCGGTGATCCATGACCGAATCGTCAAGCCACATCCGAATGGAGGAAGGATGCACGCCGCTACCCGAGTCCGTAACCGATGCGCTAATCTCGGGTCTGGTTCCCGCTGCATGCACCGTATTCGGAGCTGGAGACAATCCTTGGATCGACGGCCCTTCGACATCCTCGTCGAGATCCATGTATTCCGCACGAAAGTTATCCAAATAAATGGCGCCAGAGCTTTTTATGGTTTCATCCGTTTCGATGACGGATAGCGTGTTTACTTTAATCGGAAAAACAGTTTGATCCTGCATATCGACATATACATAGTTCCAGCCTTTCCAGTACACGCCTCTCTCGTCGGTTGCATTTATGCTTTGCCTGAGACCTGCCGCATCGCTAATCTCGAATCGCAGCGTATGCCGCTTCGAATCGCCGTACACCCATACGCTTAACCGGCTAGGGGTGCCGCCGATCTGATGCCCGATGTTATCGGAATCGTCAGTAAAGCGAATTGCCGCCTCCGACAACCCGTTCATGCCGGTGAAATCGTAAGTCAGCTTAGCGGAAAAAGTGCCGTATCGTACGGGCTGCGGTCGAGTCGCCCTGGACAGCTTTACCGAACCCGGTACCGCATTGGATTCGTGGATACTCATGCCATCCAGCGTCTCGAAACCCGTTACCAGGTACGGCAAAATGCCGATCCGCACGTCAGCCTCCGCTACCGCTTCTCCATGCCTTACCGTAACTTTGCCCCGAACTATTTCTTCCCCGGCGAGAAACATTCCGTCAGCAGAAATCTCTCCTATTTTGCCTTGCACCGACCAAGTTACTTGTTCTGCACAAAGATGAACCCGCTCACCCTGTACGTCATAGGCCAATACCCGAGGATGCGCGCTCCCCCCCGGCCTAATGACCATAGTCGACGGTTCGATTTGCAAATAGGCGGCATGCCGCTGCACGATGACCTCTCCGGTTTGAGTCACCCCTACGCCGCCAACGACAATTTGCCCGACTCCGCTGTCGGGGCCTGCAATAAACACGCCATCGCGATCCACCGAACCTATATTCCCTTCCACCTTCCATTCGAGCTGCTCTTTCCGTATCGGGACACTGTTGCCATAAGCGTCTCGGCCCTTTGCGGAAAACGAAACTTTGCTGCCGCACATAACCTTGATCATCGGCTTGGGCAATAAAACGAGTTGCTCCAAACGACTTGTCGGAGCTGTGCTCGCTAATGCCAATACATTGCCGACCATTCTCTCGAAACCGTCCGATGGCCGATTGCAAAGCACGGGACGTTCGTCGCCGGGCAGGCGTACATAACACGTGGTCGAGCCTCCTCCATCAACGTTGATGGCCTGCTCCATACCGAGCGATTGCAGGTAGAATGCGCCTTCAGCCAGCGTGATGCCGTCGGAGTGCCCTGGCTGCCGCCCGTCTACAGCGATCATATACATCTTCCCGCCTTTGACGCCTATCATTGTCCGCGGATGACGATCGCTGTTTTGTCTGACGGCAGGATCCAGCAGCGTTGGCGACACTTCACCGTCTCTCAGCAGGACGAATCCTAATGTCGAGCTGCCCGAAACGACTTGCCGCGCTTGATCCACAGCATTATCGTACGAAAGATCGATGCTCACCTTCATGCCCGGAACCAAATATTCGGCGATCCATTCCGCCTTCCGGCCTGTTGCCGATATAACAAGCTTGCCTCTTTCGATCGGCGTATCGGAGCCTTTGATTACCCGATCGACGGTTCCGGTGAGCCGTACCTCCGTTTTGAATGTATCGCATCCCGCGTCAGCGGAGACGACAACTTCGACTACATCTCCCGAAGTCCGGGTAGAATTGCCGAATCGATCGTTATAAATCCAGGCATGGTCCGTATAGACGGCGCTTTGCGCCCGATTGATCATATGCAGCGGCAAACATGAACCGTTTATTGTCGTCAGCACCATGTTGAGTGCCACCGCTTCCCGCAAAACGACGGTTCCGTCGGACAAAACGGCCAATAGAACCTTCGTTACGGCCGGCGAAGTTACGACTTCTCCATTCGTGATTTGCAATCCGGACGGAACGCCCGCGTAGCTGAAGAAATCTCCGTTGAAGCCGCAAATAATGCGCTTCCCCTGCTTCTCCAGTTGATGCAGCAGGTTACCGACCGTTTCGAGTCTCGTAACCCCGCCTTCCGAGGAGAAGGCTTCCAGGCGCAGGTATGGGTTTGTCGCATCGATTTCGGTAATTTGAATGGATTGCAGCATATCTTGACCGCCGAGCTGTCTGCTCGTATGCACGACACCCGGAGCAACGCGAAATGTATCCTCTCGCTTGACGACCCAATCTACCGCCTTTTGCGCTATGGCCATCCCCAGTAACTCGCGGTTTTCCTTCAACGTCTCGGCTCCTTCGTATTAACGCTTATCTTTATAAATACATTTGATTAACTATATAATAAAAGAGAAACCACCCGTTTTCAATCCTTTTCCGATTGAAAATACGGATGGCCTTTAACCTCCTATCAAAACAGCAAGACGGCCGAAGCAAATGTTGGCCGCCTACGCAATTACTATTTGAAATCGTGTATCATGCGCCAGCTTTCTGCAAAACTCGATCTTCCGCTTTCAGGCTGGAACGGGAACGGTTCAAGCCGAGCGATACGGCGGCAAACCCCGCGGCTACAGCGACTCCCGCCGCTCCGATCCAGCTGATAGCCGTCAGCGACGCTTGCTCCACCACGACGCCTCCGATACCCGCCCCGGCTGCCATGGCCAGCTGCAGAACCGAAGTGTTCAGACTCAGCATAATTCCCGAAGCTTGCGGCGCGAGAGAGATCAAATAATATTGCTGCGTTGGACCCGACGACCATGCGGAGAACGACCAAACCATCAGCAGAGCGAATACGATCACCGGAGAATGGGCCGCCAGCGACAGCGCGATCAGAGCCGCTGCATGAAGCATCATTCCGCCGATCAGCGTACGGGGAACCCCCCATTTATCCGTGCTGAAGCCTCCGAGCTTGGAACCGATCAGGCTGGCGATGCCGAATGCGAACAATCCGGCGCTCACGCCTCGTTCGCTCATGCCCGTAACGGTAAGCAGAAAAGGCGAAATGTACGTATAGGCGATCGCATACCCGGCGATCCAGAAGAAGGTGATCGATAAGGCTATGGCGATGCGCGGCTGCTTCAACAGCGCCAGCTGGTCGCGCATCGGCACCGGCTCCTCGCCGTCCGTTCGCGGTATTGCAAACGAAATGACGAGCATCGCGAGTATGCCGAGTACGCCGATTCCTCCGAAAATCGTCTTCCAGTCGTATACGGCGGCAACCACTCTGCCGAGCGGAACGCCCACTATGAGGGCGGTGCTGAAGCCCATAACGAGCGTCGCGATGGCGCTCCCCTGCCGATCGGGCGGAGCCAGCTTGGATGCTACGGTCAAGGCGGTAACGACGAATACCCCGGTGCTGAGTGCCAAAATGATCCGCGAGCCGACCAAAAACTCGAAGCCCGGCAATGCAACGGCAATGCCGTTCCCTACGACGAATACGCCGAGAGCGTAAAGCAGCAGCTTCCTCCGTTCCAGGCGTGCGGTGAGGGCCATCAGAACAGGGGTTCCGAAAGCATAGGCAAGCGAGAACACGGTAATGAGCTGCCCGGCGGCGGATACCGAAACCCCGATATCGTCCGCAACCTTATCCAAAATACCCGCGATAATAAACTCCGACGTTCCGACAAGAAAACTGACGACGGCCAGCATATAGATTTTCCACGCATTTGACATCCTTGTTCTTGCTCCCTTCTTCATTCCGTTTAATTCTCTTATATTTCTAGAAATATAGAAATATAGAGCAAAAAATTACTCCAGCAAGTACGGCGCATATCTTTGCGCCACTTCGCGGTTCACACTGTAATAAATGTACGTTCCGTCCTTGCGCAGATCGAGCAAGCCGCAGTCCGTCAATTGCTTCAGGTGATGGGACAATGTCGAGCCGGCGATCGATTCCAGCTTACCCGCGATATCGGAGCAGCACAAATTTCTCTCTTCGGTAAGAAGCAGAGCGATTTTGAGCCGGGTCGGCTCTCCGAGCGCTTTGTAAACTTTGACCGCTTGCCGTACTTCCGTATTAGCTTCGACCATTGGAACATCCCCCTTGCTTCTTGACTTATTTCTATATGTATCGAAATAAAGATAGCATACGTTACCGCAAAAGTAAACTACAAAGTTCCGATATGTATTGTTGCTATATAAGTCAACAAAAAAAGCCGCAATTATGCGACTTCGGAATTGTTGCAATCTTTACCGGCCAGACAGCAGCTTATCGAGAATGATCCCAAGCTGTCCTTCCCAGGAATACGGATCGCTGAACGTGAAAATGTCGTAATCCACATGGAATACCCGCCCTTCTCTGACAGCAGGCAGCCCCTTCCAGATCGGACTGTCGTACACCGTGCCGGCGCCGGCAGCGTCGCCCAGCCAAGGTGAAGCAAAAATATAGTCGCCGGCCAAATCGGGCAAGCTCTCGAGGCTGACTAACGAGAAGCCTTTTCCAGGCTCGAATGTGCGCTTGGCCGCCTCCGGCATAGCGACTCCGAAGTCCCCGTACAATATTTCCGTCCCCCGCCCATAGCCTTCTCTGAACATATAGATGCCTTTGGCGGACGGATACAAGATAGAAAATGTTCGTCCTTTGGCGATAGCCTCGATTTGCGGCTTGTAACGGCTGATGTTTTTCTCCCATTGTGCAAGCCATGCTTGCGCCTGCTGCTCCCGATTCGTCAGCTTTCCGAGATCGAGCATCAGCTCCTTGTTGTTTTTCGTACTCTCGAAGGTAACGACAGGCGCGATTTTTTGCAGCTGTTCCGTATTTTTGACGGCCGTAAGCCCAATGATCAAATCGGGCTTCAACTCCAAAACCTGCTCGATCGTCGGCTCGGTAGCCCCATTGGCCCCCAGGTTGGCTACTCCACCCAGTTTCGTCTTCAAATATGGATTGCCTAGCGTAAATTCCGGGACGCCAATCGGCGTAATCCCCAGAGCAAGCAAATACCCGGCATAATTCGGAGCAAGCGCGACGATCCGCAATGGATTTGCCGGTACCTCCACGGCGCCGTTTGCGGCGATAAATGTTTTGGTTTTGGCGGCGGCCGGCTCATCGGCATTTTTATTGCCCGGCTCGGCCCCACCCGAGCATGCGCTTAGCATGCAACCGATTGCCAGCAGCGTTATCCCGTACAGGAAATATCGTTGGAGCAGCTTTTTCACATCGTATTCTCCTTCTCGTCTCGTTGTTGATAATGATTATTATCCTCAATGTGAATTATAACTCCGCGCTTCCTTCCCGTATATGAACCGAACGGACATTTGTCAGTGTTATTTCGGACATGCCGATACTTTATTCAAAGCTTTCAACGCCTGATCGAGAATGGCGCCGTGATTATACGCCGTATATTCGAACCATGGTCCCACCGACATCGTATGGACACGGTTTTGCCGTACCGCCTTCAGCTTCTTCCAGCTCTCCGACAGCAGCAGCGAATTCCAAGTCAGCTGCGAATGGCGATCCTCCGACAGCAGCAGAATGATGCGCTCCGCTCCAAATGAATCAAGCGACTCCGGTACGACCTTCTCGAACGAACGGTCCGAATAAGTCTTGTGGCGTTCCGGGGCAAACGGCAGATCATACCGGTTCCGTTTACCGTGATCACCTTCTCCCGTCCAGCGGTAGCAATCGTGACGATCAATCATGACGACCAGCAGCTTCTCGCTCCGGACTATGCGGTCCAACACCTCGCGCATCATATCGGCCTTTTCATCATAGACCGCCAGCCAACGCATCGCTTCGTCCGTTTTATTCAAAAACGAAGCCGTCAGCAGCAGGTGCTCTCTCCAGCCTTTCGTCCGCCAAGGAATAATGAGCGTCGGGGCTATTTCGCCCAACCTTTCCTGAAACTCGGCGGATCCGTACGCATCTATGGCAATGATTCGATCGGGCTTGGCGGCCAAAAGCATTTTGCGGTTGATTTCGTTGTTGTGGTGTAGCGGAAATTGCACCTCCGTACGATACTTCCGGCGATAATAATCGGTCCAGTCGTGATCGATCGGCGCAGCGAAAGGAATGATGCTGATCGGAAGCAGCTGTCCGATATTCGGGAAGCTGCACGCGGCCACTTTGAGCTGCCGGTTCTTCACATAAATCGATGGCGAAATTCCCATCTGTTGTTTAAACGTGCGACGGAAGTGGCTCTCATCCTGATATCCGACATGACGGGCAATTTCCGCTATCGGTTGCCGCGTCGTCGCCATCAGCCTTTTCGCCTGAGACATGCGCAAGTCCGTCACGTAATCGGTGGCGCTGATGCCGTACAGCTGCTTGAAGGCCCGTCTGAAATGCCGCGAGCTTACTCCGATGCGCTGTGCCAGCTGTTCTATCGATACATTCTCCCCGAAGTGCGTGTCCAAATAATTTCGGATCATTTCCAGCGATGCATGCATGCCTCGGTCCTTCGCTATGGAGGCATGATACAGCACATTGTACATAATCTCGTAGAAGGTCGCCTGACTGCGCAGCCGCGACAGCTTGGACGGCTGATGCCAGTGACGATAAGCCGTATCGCACAAATCCGGGAATAAGGCCGCGAAAGCATCCGAAACGATGCCGCAATTGCTTTCGTTTCCGATCATGCGGAGAGCGGCATCCTTTACGCTTTCACTGCCTTGCAGCTCGAATATGATGGCGTAGCCGTCTTCCGTCCCCGACGAGGTGCTTCCCATGTATTCGATCCGTTGTCCCGGCAAGCCGATAAAGATCGTCCCTTTTTTCAAGGATAATAGACGGTCGTCTATCGCGAATTGCACATCGTCCTGCTTGACGGCCAAAAGTATGTGAGCCTCCAGACGTTTCGGCGACAGCCATTGCTGATCTTCGCCCAATTCCTTTATCCTCGCGATGTGCGCAAGAGTGAATCTCAGCTCCTCGAATGAAGCACTTTCGTCTTGCCGGGAGCTTTCTGCAATCATTTATTCCGCCACCCTCACTGATAATGATTATCATTGCAATCGCATTCCCATTGTACGAAAAAAAAGGCGGCAGATCAACGAAGAAAACGAACAACCCCGCCCTATCGGGAACGGAGTTGCGTCGCATTATCATGGTATTGGCTCATTTCGGCCGCCAACGACGAGTCAAAGCTGTTAATAAAATGTGAAAGATAGATCAGGTGATGCCGGTTATACCTCTATCAAAGGCATATCGGGCGAGCTGTACCCGGTTTTCCAGATGAAGCTTGTGCAAAATGTTTTTCAGATGGTTTTTGACCGTATGCTCGGAAATGTCCAGCTGTTGGGCGATTTCCCGATTCGGCAGCCCTTGCGCAACCAATCGCAAAATTTCCTTCTCCCGACCGGTCAACGGAGACGGCTCGGATTTCGGCTGTTGCTTATGCGAGAACTCCTGCAAAATCCGCATCGCCAGCCCGCGGCTGAGTGGCGCTTCGTCCAAAGCGATCGCCTTTAAATAGTGATGCCATTCCTCCGGATGCAAATTTTTAAGCAAATAGCCTTGCGCGCCTTTTTTCAGCGCCTCGAACAAATGGGCAATATCGTCGGATACCGTTACCATGACGATTTTGATATAGGGGTACTTTTCTTTGATCGCTTTCGTCGCATCCAAACCGTCCATGGTAGGCATTTGGATGTCCATCAAAATCATATCCGGCATGCAGACATCCGTGAATGCGATTGCCTCCTGCCCGCTCGTCGCTTCGGCGACAATTTCGAAGGCCGGATCCATGCGCAAAATCGTTCGCATGCCTTCACGTGCATGTTTATGGTCATCTACGAGCATAACGCGGAACATCGGACTCATCGCTCTCTCCTCTTTCGGATCCGGAACACGGAAATTCCATGCTCCCGAACCAGCTCGAATGTCCATCCCATTTCGACTGCGCGTTCTCTCATTATTTTCAGGCCGAACTTGTCGGTCAACCGCAGATTGTCCCCGTCGAAGCCTTTGCCGTCATCCGAGACCGCGCAGATCCATCCCGAACCGCATTCCTCCGACGAAATCCGGACATGTTCGGCGTATGCATGTTTGCGAACGTTCAGCAGCGCTTCCCGTAAAGATGCGTACAGTTCCACCTTTTCTTTCGCCGACAGCTTCTCTTCAGGCAGCTTCCAGCTCCAATCCGCACGGATTCCCGTCTCTGCGGCAAGATCCATTGACAATGATTTCATAAGCTCCATCCAAGGCAAAGTATCGGGCGATACGGGATCACGCAGGTTGGCGATGGCCTGTCTGACATAACCGTTTACTTCGTGCACCGTTTGACGAAACGTCCGGATTTCGGCCTCGGCTCCGGTATTGCGCTTGTCCAACACGTCGACCTGAACGGCGAGCAGAAATAAAGATTGGGCGATGCCGTCATGCAGCTCGCGCGCCATTTTTTCCCGTTCCTCCAATGCCGCTTTTTCCGCACGGGCTTCCTTCAGCTCTTCCTGCATATCCTCCAATAACGAGAACAATTGAGTAAGAAAAATCACCGTCACGGTAAACACGATGACAGGAGCCAGCCAGTTGCCCAGCTCCATGGAAATGTAGGGCAGCAAAAATTGATGCCGGACATATTCCCATAATCCGATAGTCAGAGTCGGGATAATGAGGATGAGCCATTTGATTTGCTTGTAAGACATGGGCCATTCTCCCCTTGTTCGATATGGATAATGTTGCGGATCTCCTTATGTCACCTATTATGTTACTCAATCTCGCTTCCGCCGGCTATGACTCATTAGGGCCAGAACAGCTTCGAAAATGTGAGCGATGCATGACTCTTTGGAGCTATATACAACACTTTCCCGGAATGATAAGATGAAAACTTGAAAAAGCAAGGAGGGATACTATGCAAAAATGGATAATGGCTATTCTTTTTTTCGGAGCCTGCGCTTTCGGTCTCGTAATGCTGATGGTGGGAGCCGTACAGGACAAGCCCGAGAAGGAGCAAGAGGCTCAAGGACCGTCCATGCCTGGCGTCACGCTGGATCAGGCCGCTGCCGAAGCCATCTACAAACAGTCGTGCGTCGCCTGTCACGGCAATCAACTGGAGGGCAAACTCGGACCAAATTTGCAAAAAGTAGGAACAAAGTTAACGAATGAGCAGCTATACAAGCTCGTGCTGAACGGAAAAGGCGCAATGCCAGCCTTCAAAAGCTCGCTGAAGGAAGAAGAGGTGGCCAACTTGGCCTTGTGGCTGGCGCAGCATAAATAAGAAAAGCTTCGGATTGCTTAGAAAAAAAAGAAGCTCGGCTCATTAACCGGGCTTCTCCCCTCTTCCTTACTACAGTGCAGCACACTTAACGATTTCGTTGCCGGGCACGGGCATATACAGCCAGAACGGGCGCGAGCAGCACGGCGGCGGTCACGAGAGCCGCGCGCATGGAGTAGCGATGGCCGATCCAACCGATGAACGGACCGCCTGCCGTTTGGCCGATCGCGTCCGTCTGGCTCATCATCGAAAGTACGGTCGCGCGCGACTTGCTCTCGATATTCAGGTTGAGCCAGGTGTCGTAGATCGGTCCGCTCAGCGTCCGTACGATTTCGAAGAACAGGACGGCAACGAGCATCCAGACGAAGCCGGACGAGAGCGCGACCCCCAGAACAGCGACGATTCTGGCCGCTGTCAGCACGATCATGCTTCGGAATACGATCCGCTCGCTGCTCATGTCAATGCGCTTCTCGGCCATCCATAGGACCGGCCAGCTCAGCAAAGTGGATAGAAGCGCAAGGAGTCCGATCCATGACGCTGTCGTGATAGGCACGCTTTGCGGAAAGCCGATATCGACGATGAGATGCGCCTGCCACAGGCGATCGTATCCTTCCGATGAGGCACCGCTGAATAGCGTAACAATCAGGACCATTAGCAATACCGGATTGCGCCGTATCACTTGAGCGCCGGATAGCCATGTCGCTTTCATGCTCCGCCAATGCGAAGACGCCCCGTCGTCGCGTACTGCCCTGACAAACTTCGTCTCTTTCATGCTGGCTAGCAGAAATAGACCCAGCATCGCATACAGGATGCCTCCGATTATATAAGGCAGATTTGCTCCTACGGCGGACAACCCCACACTTAGCGCGATGCCTATTAATGTGCCGAGTAGACCTGCGCGTCTGGCCTTTAGAAAAAGGCGGCCCGCTCTCTCCTCTCCAACCTCATCGACAATCCAGGCCGTATCCGCGCCGCTAACGAACGTAGCGCCAATGCCGAAGACCACCTGTGACAGAAGCAGCCATACGAACGCCGAGACAAGAGGACTCGCCTCCCCCAACCATATCGCACTACCCTCCAGCACAAAGCCGAATCCAAGCACGAACATGCCCACTATGACTGACAGCCGACGACCGTAGATATCGGCAATCACCCCGGTGATGCCTTCGAACACGAGTACCGTGACTTCCAAAACCATCCCTACCAACAGCAGTTGAAAAGGATTCAGTCCCAGTGCGATTACTTGGTAAATCGCATAGGTCGTAAACATTGTCGCATTGGCCAATGAAGTCCAAAATCCCATTATTCTATAAACCTGCGATGCATGAAGCTTCATAAGTTGTCGGGTCCGCCTCTCCGATTTCGGCAGATTCACTCGTCACGCTTGTCCCGACATCGTCATGCGCAGTCCAATTGCGCGCGTGTCCTACCGAATGTTTTTACGCTTTCCGATTGTAGACAGCTTGACGGCGAATTTGTTTTTTAACATTTTCGAACACCTCCGAAAGTAGTTGCATCCTATTATACATGGATGGCCGATTTCCAAGTAGGTAAAATGTTTTTATAAGCTTCTCTGCGGAACTTTAATTTACACAACGCGTTTTTTGAGCGCCCCGAAACATATAGATCGACATAAACAGGATTGCCATTCCTGCAAGCGTATTGTAAAGAAGGTAAGGCTGCACGTACCCGGTACAGTAAAAAGGCAATTCCTCGCACAGCAGGCGATATCCGGTCGACGGAAAGTCGCGCCCATACCAGCTCGAAGGAAAACCGCTTGCGATAATCGTAGCCAAGAATGGAACTCCGAGCTTGTCGACGGATTGAGTCACCAGAAGGGAATGTAGGAAGGCCGCATGTTTTTTTTCCGATCCGACGGAGTAAGCCCGCGTCAATAACCCCACCCCGAGATAGGGAATAACTGCGAACATAATTCCGTAATACAGCCAGGAAATCGCCCGGGATTGATCGGCGGGAAAATTCATGATCATCGAGTAGCTTGCTCCCGCAATCATGTAAGTGAAGAAATATAGCATCGTATAAATCATACAGTAGGTTACGGTGCTTGAAATATACGGATATTTATGATTCGGGATCATGATCGCTCCTCCTGGTTAAATTTACAAATATTAGACGCAAGGAAGAGCACCATAGTTCTGTTTTTTAATCTTTTCAGTGAGCAATCGTTTTGAAATATTGAAATATTTTATTTAACTTCTTCGCGTGTCTCCCCTTTGGGCTCTCCATATTCCCGAATTCGAAAAACTTCACTTTTTTGATCCCCACGTACTGGAACAGTGCTTTCTTCATCAAAACTTTATGCGCATTATTCAACCAGAACAAAGGATAAAACGTCGGCCCCTTCATCGTCGAAATGCAAACGACCGACTTGCCCTTCAGAAGCCCTTCCGGCAGAAGTCCTCCCTTGTCTTTATACGCAAATCCCGAGGAAAACATTTGATCTATATACCCCAACAGCATGGCCGGAGGCCGTCCCCACCAGATCGGATACACGAAAACGATTTTATCGGCCCAAACGATCTGTTCCCGGTATGTCTCGAGTCGGGGATCGGCATGCATATCCCTTCTGCGTTTTGTGTCATTGAACACCAGGACCGGATCGAACTTCTCCTCGTATAAATCCAGAACTTTGAATTCGGTAATATCGGGGTTCTCCTTGCTTCCATCGATGACCGTTTGCAAAAAAGCATAGCTAAGGCTCTCATGATTCGGATGGGTATAAATAACGAGCATTTTCATCGATCCACCTCTTTACTTATCAAATGATAAGCAAATCGTAGCACACTCCGTTTTTAGTTGTCAAATGATAATTGTTTTATGATAATCATTTTGCTATCTTGTATATAGAGGTGATCTTCGTGGACAAACAAGCTTTTTTTCACAAATTTGTAGCTTTTACTACCGCCGTTCATCAAGTGACGCATGAAGTTACAAAAGATGTAAAATCCGCTGCCATTACTCCCGTTCAATACAGCATTCTTGAATATATAGCCGTCAGCCAGCCCGTTACGCTCAGTCAAATTAGCGATTGCATGCATATGTCCATGCCGAACACGAGCCGGGAGCTGAAAAAATTGAGCGACAAACAGCTATGCGAAAAATTTGACGTCGCCGAAGATCGACGCAAGCAATTTATTCGACTTTCACGCGATGGGCAGACCATGATGAATGAAGCTTTTGCGCGCATAGAAGCCCGTTTCCTGAAACGGATTCAGGATGTTTCCGATGAAGATCTGAAAGAAATCGACCGCGCTCTCGATGTTCTGGGGGCCAAAGTGTTCTATGGAACCAAAACATTGTAATATGCGAAAATGCGGACGACAAGACAAGCCATTCCCCAATGGAAAGAGCTTGTCTTACTCGGCTGAATGTCACACTGCGGCGTGATCACGAATTCGATCATCACCTGCGTCGATAAGTTCGTCCTACGTTAAAAAGACACCGAACAACAAGCCAAGCTGATTGTTTGGTGCCGCGTTCTTTATTTCTATTGCTTCATACCAGCAGCATGCCGCCTGCTATTCCGGCTATGACTACTATCCACGGCGGCGATTTCCAGAATACGAGCATTACAAACAGAATCGACGCCAGAGCAAAATCGGCCGGTGCCACTATCGCTGTCGTCCATAGCGGGTCGTATAGAGCAGCCAACAGGATGCCGACTACAGCCGCGTTGATGCCGATCAGCGCTCCTTGTACGCGGGGGCTTTTGCGGAGGGAATTCCAAAATGGCAATGCCCCCGCGATGAGCAGAAAGGCAGGCAAAAATACGGCTATCGTGGCGACAATTGCCCCGGGTACGCCCTTTGCCATTGCGCCCAAGTATGCGGCGAACGTGAACAGCGGTCCGGGGACGGCCTGCGCCGCACCGTAGCCGGCAAGAAAATCTTCTTTGCCGACCCACCCCGCAGGCACTACTTCTCTCTCCAGCAGCGGCAGGACGACATGCCCTCCGCCAAACACAAGGGCACCCGACCGATAAAAGCTATCGAACAACGAAAGCCACCCATTGGCAAAAGCCTGGCTCAGCAGCGGCAGCGCCGCCAACAGTCCGAAAAAGACGATGAGGCACAGTACCGCAAAGGTTCGATTGACAGGTACGGGAATACCCGGGGCTTCCTGCACGGTCGTTCTACGGTAAACCCATAATCCGATCAACCCGGCTGCCGCAATAAGCAGCACTTGGCTGAAGGCGGTTTGCCACATAAGCGATACGGAAGCAACCGCGATAGCCAATGTAGCTCTTTTTTTATCCGGCGCAAGCTTCTGGCCCATGCCCAAAATCGCCTGAGCCACAATAGCTACGGCAACTATTTTCAGACCGTGTATCCATCCCGCATTGCCGATATCGAATCCTTGCAGCAGGAACGCAAACCATATGAGTGCGATCACGGAAGGCAGCGTAAAACCGAGCCAAGCGATCAGACCGCCGAGCAAGCCCGCACGAATCATGCCGATCCCGATGCCGACCTGACTGCTGGCCGGTCCGGGGAGGAACTGGCATAGCGCGACGAGATCCGCATAGCTCCGCTCGTCCATCCACCTGCGCTTGCGTATGTATTCGTTGTGAAAATAGCCAAGGTGGGCGATTGGCCCACCGAAGGAAGTCAGCCCGAGTTTGGTCGATACCAGGAACAGTTCCATTAGAGCTTTCATCTTCCCGTGGGGAAGGTTTTCTTCGGAGTTCGCATCCATATATAATCCTCGCTTCGCTTGAACGATGCTTAGTTCATCTTGCGGCATTCTATAGACAACATTAGCATACCTCATAGTGATTAAGAATGGAACCGATCCCGTTAATCGAATCGATCAACTTATTCATGCACGAAAAGTATATTTACGCATATACGCTTGAAAATAGTTTTGCATTAAGTATACTTTATTGTAAGGAGTGATCGGCGTGTCCAAAGACGAAAGGTTCGTCCCATTGTACCAAATCATTTGCAACGAACTGAAGGATAAAATCGTAAGCGGCGAGCTTCAGCCCAATACGCCGCTCCCCCAACAGAGCGAGCTTGCCAAAATGTACAACACGAGCGAGATCACCTCGAGGAGGGCGCTCATGGAATTGGTCAAGGAGGAACTGATTTACCGGGTGAAAGGAAAAGGCACGTTCGTCGCGGAGCGTACCGGTCCCTCCTCCGACTCGGGCCGCGCCGGACAAATGCATAACGTGTACTTCGTACATCCGCGCACGAATATGCAAGTGTTCAATCACCGGTTTTTCAGCGATATGCTAAGCGGAATTCATCGGTTTTGCGATGAAAACGACATCGATTTTTGCACATGGGACTTGGGGCCGGATATGGCCCTGCCGGCGGATGAGAATGCCGGATATATCATTCTGACCCACCTGCCGCAGGCGCAGGAAATTCCGATGCATAAGCTGAGCCAGTGGAAGGCGGAAAAGCGGAAAATGGTCACCGTCCATTTTTATTACCCGCATCTCCGCTTGCCTTACGTCATTTCCGACAACTTGACCGGAGGATACTTGTCGACACAGCATCTATTGGCTCTGGGTCATCAGCGCATCGGCATCATCTTGACGGGAAAATCGCAGCTGGAGCTTAACCAGGAATTTTCCCTCCGGCTCCAAGGCTATAAGCTGGCGTTAAGCCAGCATCGGATCGAGCTGGATCCGCAACTGGTCGTGACGATGGACGGAAATCAGGAGAACGAAGAGATGGGATATGAAGGCTTTCGGCAATTGGCTGCGATGGACAACCCGCCTACGGCCATATTCGCCACGAGCGACATGAAAGCGATCGGCGCCATGCGGGCGGCCAGAGACTTGGGCTGGGACATTCCGGGACAAATGAGCCTTATCGGCTACGATAACCTGATCGTCTCCTCGTTTCTATCCCCGGCGCTGACCACAATCGATCAAAATGCAAGCATGCTCGGATATCGTGCCGCTGAAATCGTTCTCTTCGACTATCCGGACGCACACCATGATCTGGTCAAGGACGAAATCGTTCCGAAGCTCGTCGTGCGAGGAAGTACCGCCGGGCCCGGCGATTAACTTCCGGGATGCACGTGTCGAAAGCTTACGCCAGGTCCGCTCGGAAGCGCACCGGTATCTCGATGGAGCTTGGATGCGCAGCTTCGACGATAAAGGCAAAACCTCCAATACCGGAACGGACGGTAAAGGAGGTTTTGTTTTGTTGTGCGGAATTATTCGCAGCGGACAAGCAGATCGATCGGATAACGTCCGCTGTTGCGGCCGTACAGAGCCAGCCCGCCTTCGTCCGATCGCAGCACGAGCTTCAGCTTCCGGCTCGCATCCAGCTTGGCGGCGAGTCGTCCGGGGACGGCGATTTTGTAAAAATATCCGTAAGAACCGGCTTCCTCGAGCTTGTTATGGACGGACTGGTAATGCCATGAAAGTACGCCCCGGCTGTCAGCGGGGTCATCCGGCAGCACCATGCTTTCGATACGCTCGCCGTCGACGTATACGTCCAGCCTGGATTCGTGACGCTCTTCGTCGGTCATGTAATACGTGTTCGGATTGAGCTCCGTTTTCGCGTCCGCACCGTGCATGAACGAAATTTCCGGCTTCGTATACCCTGCGCCTTCCGTGTCGCGGACAAGCAGCCGCTTGGCGCCGGCCTCGAACATCAGTTCAATGCCGCGGATAAGGGGCAGCTCTTCGCGGTTCGGCAGTTCGATTTCATATTCGAACTCCCCTTCCGCTCCTCCGTTCGTTTTGTGGCCGCCGAGCGCATTCCACTGGTATGGAAACGTATGCTTGGCAAATTGGGCGACCGGTACGGAGATCGTTTGACCGTTTCCGCCATATGCGCCTCCGGGCTTGCCGCTTCTCACGTCAAATGTGGTGAAGTTGCGGGTTGCCACCCCGCCTTCCGGCGTCAAAAGTCGGATCGAGAGAACCGCAACGGCGTCCCGTTCAGGCAGCCGGACCGAAAGCGGCGCGAGCGGCGCAACGCCGTATTCGTTCCAGTCGAGGGCGACGCTTCCTCTGTCCGCGACTTCGCGGTCGCCCAAGCTGTCGTACCACAGCTCCCATTCGAGGCGGAGCGTTTGCCCGAAATGCCGGTCCGAGAAGCTCGAGCGCAATAGCGGTACTTCCGCGACGCTCCCGGCTTCGGCCGTCTGACACGGAGGCAAGTCGATGACGATGAAGTCCGGCGAATGCAGGTCGGCGATCGTCATTCCCGGCACGAACCATTCGTATCCGAACCGTTTGTCCGTGCCGTTCAGCCGGTAGTAGCCGTTAAACTCGTTAATGACGTCCTTGAACTCCGTAAAGACGAATCCGCATAGCTTGTCATGCCGGCGGAATTCATTCAGCATGTACCGGTAATGCCAGGCCACGTCGCTGTCCCCCGCTCCGCCCTCGATGCCCCATACGTTGCCGCATTCGCTGTTCATCAAGGGAGCGTCCGTTTGCGCGTTGCCGACGCAGTAATTGAAGGTCGAGCCCGGGAACGTCCGGTCGACGATATTGTTCAGATGCTGCCGCACCTGCTCATATCCGTTTTTATAGAAGTGCCATGTATTCAAATCCGATTCGACATGATCCCAGTTGCACGCCGAATTGTCCTCCACGAGGCGGGTCGGATCGAACCGTTTCGCCCACCGGTATATGTCTCGCACCCATTCTTGCGTCTCGGGCAAATATTGCTTGGCGGGAATCCAATCTCTCGTTCCGTCCGGCGCTTCGTCGTCGGTTTTCAATCCCCACGTCTCGTTGAACATTACCCAAGAGAATATGGACGGATGGTTGAAGTCCCTTTCGATTACCTCGCGAGCTTCCCGTTCGTATACCGTCCGGGCCGCTTCATCGGGATTGCCCCAGAAGCACGGCATGTCCTCCATGATCAGAATGCCCAGCTTGTCGGCCCAGTACAGCTTGCGCGGCTCTTCCGGCTTGATGTGAATCCGGACGAAATTGAGGCCGAGACGCTTCATCAGATGGATTTCGTCCCGCATCTCCGAATCCGACGGATACGTGAAATAACCGGTCGGATGAAACGATTGGTCCAGCGTGCCGTTCAAATAAACAGGCTTGCCGTTAAGCGTAATCCAGCGATAGTTTCGTTCGCCGAACAGCTCGGTCCCGATTTCGCGAATGCCGAAGTAAGTCGAGACGGCATCCATCCCAGCATCGCTGACGAGCCGCACCGTTCCCTCGTATAAATATGGAGCTTCCGGACTCCACAGACGCGGCCGATCGATCGTGAACGCGGTTTGCAGCTCGTTGCCGCCCTGCTGCAATACGATTTCTTCCCGATGCCGTACCGATCCGCCGTTAAAGTCGAAAATGAGCTCCGCTTTGCCGGCCAGTTTAGCCTCGATCGCGGCCGATACCTCGATACGGCCGTCGAGTCGGGTGACGAATCTGGCCGCCTTCACGAAATGTTGCGGACGAGCCTCCAGCCAAGCCGGCTGCCAAATGCCGCGTATTTCGCCATAGCCTTGCTTTCCGCGAGTCTGGCTCGAAAGATCGTTATCTTCCGCGCGAACGACGATGACATTCTCCCCGTCACCGTGCCACGAGTCCGTCACTTCGAATTCGAATGAGCCGTAACAGCCCGTATGGGTGCCGGCATGAGTACCGTTTACCCAGACGTCGCATACATAATCGACAGCGCCGAAGCATAAGAACAACCTGGAACCGGCTTGAGCGGGAGTCCATCCTACGGTGCGTCGATACCAGCCTGTGCCCTTCTGATTTACACCGATGCCGGACAACGGGCTTGCCCAAGAAAATGGAACGATAATACGCGAATCGAATACGGCATCATCCCGTTCCTGCCAATTTTGACCGAGTCCGGCATTGTCCGGATCGAATTTGAACGACCAGTCGCCGTTCAAAGAGTGCCAATCCGCTCTTTCCCAGTCTGGACGCGGGAACTCCGGGCGGGGCGAAGCCGTCTCGGGCAGCGTATGAATGGATGTTGTCATGGGTGGATCACGACCTTTCCTCGTTTTCAACCCCATTCTACTTCATGTATTTATTTATTACAATGTATATTGTCAAATATAAATATTTATTTTCAACAATGGTTATATTATTTTTACAATGATGACCTGATCGTGTAAACTGAAGCTATGTGTTACCGCTTAAGTATTGTGAGACGGATGGTCGGCATAACGGACACCGTCGTAGCGCACAATCGCAATCCATTTAACCTAACTGCGGGAGTGAAAGATAACGATGAACGATTTCAAACAGGAACTGATCCGCTATCCCGCCGCCCGTATAACCGAAGTGGCCAAAGCATTGTCCGGCGATTTGCGTGTCCGCATTCTGGAGACGCTCGGGGATATGCCGATGGGCGTCTCCCAGCTCGCCGAAGCGCTCGGTGTCGCCCAACCGACAATGACGATCAATATTCAAATTTTGGAGCAAGCCGGTCTGGTCGTCTCCTCTCCGGGAGCGAATCGGGAGAAGATATGCTACGTGACCTGCAAATCGATTTTGCTCGAGCTGCCGGTCAAGACGGGGGACGGCCTGCACAGGATAGAGCAAATCCATATGCCTATCGGCATGTACTCGCGCAGCATCGTGCGTCCGACATGCGGAATGGCCGGCCATGACGGCGTCCTTATCGGTTCGATCGACGATCCGCGCGCCTTCTATATGCCGGAACGCACGGACGCCTCCCTGCTCTGGTTTTCCGGCGCGGGATGCCTGGAATATTTGTTCGCCAACCCGATCCCGCCCGGGGTACCCTTGGACGAGCTTCGGCTTACCGCCGAGCTGTGCTCGGAAGCGCCGAGCTTCGATATGAATCGGCAATCCGATATTTCGCTGTATATGAACGATATGCCGGTCGGAACGTGGAGAAGTCCGGGCGACTTCGGCGACCGGAAAGGGAAGCTGACTCCGGACCGCTGGTTTAGCGGAACGGAATACGGCGCTTTGACGGAGTGGAAAGTTACGAAGGACGGAGGTTACGTGAATGGCATTCGCGCAACCGGAACGACGCTGGGCGACTTGAGTCTGGATTATAGCGAACCGATCCGAGTCCGCCTCGAGGTCGGCAAGGAGGCCGAGTTTCAAGGCGGGCTCAATTTGCTCGGCTCGGGCTTCGGCGATCATCCGCAGGATATCGTCATGTCGTTCGTCCGCAGCATCGACAGGCAATGACGGACTTCTGCCTACGAATCGCGGCGTTTCGGAAATAATGAAAGGAGGCACCTTCGCAGCGGCGCCCCGCCAATTCTCTTCCTTGACTCCGTAAAGATCGAGCATAATATCGGAACGCATCCACACCGGAGTCAGCGCAACCGCCGTACAATGAAACGGCTGAAGCTCGTGGGCCAATGACTCGGCTATTCGGCATTTCCATTGTAGTCGTCTATATATGTCAACCGCTGTCATATTGAACCATGATTATCGTTAAGAAATCGTTAAGAAAAGTACCAACATGATCTTAAGATTACCCGGATATACTTGGTTGCATTGGTATTAACCGTTAACATGAAGGGGCGAAACGATGAAAGCATGGGTAATAGGCTTGATCCTTTTATTCAGTCTGGCCGGTCTCACAGGATGCGCCAAATCGATGCAATATACCGGCAAAAGCACTGCGTGGAGCGTCGAATGCTCGATTAATCCTTCTTCCAAGCAGAAAACATACGCGATCAAGTATATCGGCAAAGGGAATCAGCCTGTAAGCAATGTCCAATACTCCTTCGAGAACAGCAGCAACTTCAAGTACAAAGGAAATGGCGGCAGTCCGTCGAAAAATTTGCGGATAAGCGGAAAATCCACACTCGATTCGCCTTATGTGAAAGAGAACGGCTTCACCCTTTATATCAAATGGAATAATACAGAAGAAGAAATTCAACTCGTGAAAAGCTAATATTCATAAGCGAACAGAAACTCCCCGCCTCCCGCATGCGCTTGCGGAGGAGACAGGGAGTTTCGGCTTCCTAACGTACATTTTTCCCGTTTCAGAGGCGTCGGCACTCGTCTGCTCGTCATCCGGCGTTCAAATAAACCGATGCTCCCGGAAAGCGGCTGCCTGGCCCCGAAGCTCGCCGGAATCGTCCAAGAGATTCCACACTGTCGCCTGCATGATGTAGAATCTCCGGCCGGTGCTGGAAATCCGAACGCTCGTATAATGGTCGACGTAGCCATTATCACTGACAGCCCTCAAAAATAAATCCCGCTCCTCGCGTTCCATCGGTTCGGCCGTCAGCCTGGACGGTGTGCGCGTGAACGTCTCCCAGTCCATCTCCCATAGCCGGAGCGCAGCCCGATTGCCGAAATTCAAGACCGGGTCAGCCTCCGTCCCGTGCGACAGCACCACAATGGGAGCTTGAAACAACCGGTCGAAAGGTCGGCCTGATTGTACGGCTTCGTCCAAAAGAGATTTACCCGTCCATCTGCGGTAGCTGTCCATTATCAATTTCGCATGCTCGTCCGTTGCTCCTACGCCCGTGTACAACATGGCAGTTCAAAAACCTCCGTTATCGTTTCCGCTAAGATTTGACCACGATCTTTTTCATGTACAGCCGTTCCCGGATACCGCCCATTCTCGTGAACAGATCCGCTTTCTTTCTCTTGAACAGCACGAACCCCAATCTATCATACAGCTTGATCGCTTTCACGTTGGAGTCCACGACCTCCAGAACAAATTCGTCGTACGGCAACGTATCGAATAAATAATGGAGAAGCTTGGAGGCCACGCCTTTTCCTCTTGCTGAAGCATCCGTCGTTACCGATTCAATATAACATTGATTGCGCGGCATATCCATCGGCCGTTGAAGCTCCTTGTAGAGGATGGCGTAAATCAGCCCTCCTTTTATTAATCCGAGCTCTCTCCGCAGTTTTGTTTTGTCTAACGCATGGGATCGACCATCGTCCGTGGAGACGGCCAGTATGCCTACCACCTTATCGTCCAACAGTCCGACATAATAATGGTCTCTCAAAAACGATTGCTTAAGCGCTTCGACCAGCACCGGAACTTCAATTTGGGTCCGATCGAGCATTTCTTGCAAAAAGCCGTCTATGAACAGCCTTACCGTTTGCTCCAAGTAACGATCATCAAGCTCGGATAAATTTCTGATGGACAGTTCATCCATGTCTTCATTTCTCCCCTCTTGACTGCGTGTCGTACCCGCTCAACTTATTATATTTTAATGGATAGACTTCTTAGTACGTACCTCGGACGGGAATTAGGCTCCATCTGCAGAACGAATGGAATAACGGGCTTCATTTTTGGAATGCCTTGTCACTTAACAGGTCCCGTCGATCCGAGCTCCACCATAACCGACGTTCGGATATCCGACTCGGAAACCGTTTCCCCCCACTGTTCCTCCACCGTTTTGTAGCGATTGTATTCATGAGCTCGCGCATACAACCCGAGCCCGATCGGATCGACCCGATTTCTTTTTAGTTTCAGGACGAGGTCGTCCATTTTCTGCTGCACTTGTTCGGTAATCAAACGTTCCAGCCGCTCTTCCTCGCCCTTAGCGTATGTAAACAATCGTTCAGTCAGCGCGACACGCATGCGGACCCGTATGTCAAACCGAAAACGGTCTTTGTCGAATGCCGTGTCAATTATGGTTTTTACTTGCTCGGTAGAAAAGCTTAACCGATCCGTTTCGAACGGTCCCTGCTTGGGCACACCGGGGATGGGAATCGTCAGACTCACGGTTTTTTTCACACTGTTCTGAAGGACTCGCAGCAGAATCGACTCTTCGGTATTTAAATTGGTTGCGAATTTTCCCGAATGATCGAGCAGAGTCGTCCCCTGCAGTACGACTTCATTATTGACCACGTCTACTTCCGATATATAGGGGGTCATCCCTTTCTCGTACACTTGGCGGTGCAGCTCCTGCAAAGTCGTGTCGACCGACTCCGACCGGGCGCTTTTCGTATCGATCATGTCCCGCAGCAGGATGGGCAGCATCGGCTGGTTCTTTTGATGCAAATCTATAATCTCGGAAAGAGGTCCGTTGAAAGCGACGACTCTCGGGGTCAACGAATTTCTCGAATCGCGAAAATAAACATCCAGAATCCGGAACCAGTCCGGGTGCTGCATAAACCGTTTCCCGATCACGACGACCTGAATCTTCCTGCCGTGAAACGTACCGGCGGAGCGGATATCCTCCTTTTCTCTCGCTTCGCGGGAAGTGTCCGCCTTCACTCGGATATCATGCGTCTTTTTTCCTACGTGTTCACTGAACACGGGGTTGGTCACATACACGATCATGTCGTTATTCGCATCGAGGTCGTAACCGACCAAAAAGGGAGAGGAAGCTTCTTCCAGGTCCAGTCGGTCATAGCAGCCGGATACGAGGACGGCGACGAACGCTATCAAGAGTAACCCGATCCGCCTTCTCCATCGCTTGGTCATACGTTCTTCCTCCTCTGGAAGCGCTCGTATCCCCATATATAGACAAGCAAGCAAACGGGAAGTACGCCTTCGAACCCGGTGATTATCCTTGCAAGATATTTCTCCATCAGATCGTTTTGGTTAAATGTAGGCATTGCAAAATACGAGCCGACGGCAATCGCCAGCAAGAGCAGCCGCATATGGCCGCGATGATCCTGCTTGCCCATCAGCCAACTCGTGCAGAAAGCGCACATATACAGGGCGGGAATCCACGCCAACGAAAAAATAAATAAGAAAAAAGCGATAAACAGCACTTCGACCCGCTCAACAAACTTGAACTCGATCGTTTTCAAAACGTTGACTACCGGCTCGTTGTATTCCCTTATTTCATCCGGACTGAAATAAACGAAGCAGATCAACGTTACGAATAAAAACACGAGCATCGAAAGCGTACTGGAGAGTACGACCCCGGCGGAAGCCATTCGTTTGTTCCGCAAAAACGGATAAAAAATAAATACGGCTCCCATTCCGCCGTAAGACATAATGATCTCTTGCATCGCCGACAAAACGGGTGTCCACCCCTCCTTGAGCACAGGGGCCAAATGGAGCCAATGGGCGTCCTTGAGCGGGATCAAATACACGAACGGCAGCCATAGGGAAATGAAAAATACAAGCTCCGCGTATCTGCCCAATATGCGAAGCCCATTGCGGGCAATGCCGTAAGTAGGGATAAGCAGCAGAAGCATGATGATGTATACCGGCGTTTGCGGCAAAAGCCATACTTTCGTGTACAGAATCGTCCGGACAAGCCCCGTGTATCCGTAATAAAATATGTAGCAGGCGAACAGAGCCGCACCCGTTTTGCCTGCCCATCCGCCCAAATATCGCTTCAGCAAATCCGGCAGTGTCCCGTCAGGATGCTTCTTCATGACTTGAACGATTATCAATCCCGCCGCAATGGAAACGATATATCCCCCAATGATCGCCATCCAGCCGTCGGTACCGGCCTTGCCGGCCAACACTTGCGGCAGCGCCAACAAGCCGACGCTCGCCTGCAAGCCGAATTGGAGAAACACAAACTGCATGAAGGTGATTTCGTTAAACGCATATTTTTTCACACCGCTCACCCTTCGAAAAGTTGATCATTCCCCTTGCTATGCAGAACGACTGCCATCACTTTACCGGTCCCATGCTCCGGATCGTGACCTTTACGGCAACTTGAATATCCGCCTCAGCCAAAGCTTCGCCCCAATTCTCCTGCACGTCTTTGTAATGCTTGTATTCGTGGGCTCTCGCGTAAAGTCCGAGCCCGATCGGATCGATTTTTTGCGCTTGCAGGGTCCGGACGAGACTCTCGAATCTTTTTTTCATTTGTTCGGCAATCAGGCTTTCGAGTCGTTTTCCATGTCCCCTGACATCGTAAGGGTATAATCGTTCCGTCAACGTAACGGGCATATTGATATCGATGACGAACCGGAACCGGTCTTCGCGATACGAGGTTTTGATCTTCGTTTTGATGTTCTCGGCGTTAATGCTTAACCTGTCCGTATGGAAAGGCCCGGATTTCGATTCTCCGGGAATACGGAGCGTGTAGCTTACCGGCCTTTTCACATTTTTTTGCAAAATTTGCAGTAATATCGTTTCCGATATGGAAAGCGATGACGCATACTTTCCTTTCTTGTCCAATAATGTCGTACCGAACATGACGATTTCCTTATTTTTGTCCAGACCGACGCCGGATATATAAGGAGTTACCCCGCTTTCGAACATTTGCCGGTCCAGCTCCTGAAAAGTCGTATTTACACTTTCCGATCGCGCGCTCTTGCTATCGACCATTCCCCTCAGCATGATGGGCAGCAAGGGCTGATCTTTCGGATTCAGATCGATGAGGTCGGAGATGGCTCCGTCGAACGCCACCACTCGTTGGGTTAACGGATTTTTCGTATCGCGCAGGAACACATCCAACAGCCGGTACCAATTCTCATGCTCCAGGAGACGTTTGCCGAGGAGAATGATCTGAACCTTGCGGTTGCTGAAAAAGCCGATAGTTCGGGCTTCCAGCAAACCTCTCGACTGACGCAGCGTCCCCGCTTTCACGCCGATTTCCTGGCTTTTCTCATTGACATGTCGGCTAAATACGGGATTTGTCGAATAGACTAGCAAATTATTTTGTTGATCCAGGTCGATGCCCGCCAAAAAGCTGGACGACTGCTCCTCCAAATCCACCCGGTCGTAGCAACCGGTCACGACAACGGCGGCGACAATGGCAAGAAGCAAAAGCAGCGAATGCCGTTTGTTCATAGACTTTTCACCCGCTTTAACCGGTCGTGCAGCCATATGAAACCAAACAAACATGCGGGAAATACGTATTCGATGCCCCAGCTGATCTTGCCCAGAAAATCGGTCATCATCTCGCTCTGGCGGGAGGTCGGCACGAAGAAAAAGCTTCCTACGGCAAACAAAAGCCAGAACAAGCGCAGATGCCCCCGATGATCCGCCTTGCCGAACAGCCAGCTTGTGCAAAATACGCCGAAATACATGAACGGGATCCAAGCCAATGAGAAAATGAACAAATAAAACGCGATAAACAGCACTTCGATCCGTTCGATAAATTTGAACTCGATAATTTTCAATACGGTGATCGCAGGCTCGTTAAATTCCGTAATCCGGTCCGGACTGAAGTAGACGAAGCAGACAATCGTGATGAATAAAAAAATAAGCGTCGTCAGCGAATTCGAAATGAGAATGGCCGCGGAAGCTTTCCGTTTGTCCTGCAAAAATGGATACCAAATAAATGTTGTCGAAAATCCTGCAAAAAAATAAAACGTTGCCGGAACCGCCGAGAGTACCGGCTGCCAGCCTTCCTTGAACAAAGGGAACAGATGGAGCCAGTGGGCGTCCTTGAGCGGGATCAAATAGACAAACGGGATCCATAACGATAAAATAAAAACGACTTCCGCATATCGGGCCAAGATGCGCAATCCGTTGCGCGCGATGACTCCGGTCGGGATGAGCAGCAGCAGCATAATGACAGCGACCGGCGTTTGAGGCATGAGCCACACTTTCGCGACAAGCACCGAATACACGAGACAGCTGTAGCTGATATAGAAGAAGTAGAGCGCCAGTACAATAGCTCCCGCGATGCCCGCCCATTTGCCTATGTAGGTTGTCAACAATTCCAATAACGTCCCGTCAGGACACCTCTTCATCACTTGAACGATGACCAAGTTTGCCGCAACCGCGACGAGCCACCCCATTAGAAGGGAAATCCATCCGTCCGTTCCTACCTTTTCGGCCAAGGCCCGAGGGAGCGCAAGAAAGCCGACACTGACTTGTATGCCGGTAACGAGCAATATCGATTGCAGGAAATTGATTTGATTGAACGCATATTTTTTCATTACCCGTCACCTTCCGGATGGTTCGAGCCTTGCCTGTTCATTTGAATCGGTCTTGCGCTTAACGGCCGTCTCTTCATTTTCCATAGCGGGAGCCGGAGAAGCGCGTCCTTCCAATCGGCAAAGCGCATTGGCGCAAATGGGGCGCTATATGGCGTCCCGAGCGATTCGAGCGCAATGAGGTGGCCTATCATCGTCATCACCCCGATAACAATGCCGACAATTCCGAACATCGAGGCGGCTGCCATCATGGCGAACCGAAGGAGCCTGACGGCCGCGACCATATCGTAATTAGGCAGAATGAAAGAAGCGATCGCCGTAAACGCGACGACGATGACCATTATATTGCTGACCAACCCGGCTTGCACAATCGCCTGGCCGATTACGATGCCTCCGACGATACCGACGGTTTGCCCTACCGGTGCAGGAAGGCGCACCCCGGCTTCCCTCATCATTTCCAAGGTGATCTCCATGAGAATCGCTTCGACAAACGGCGGAAACGGCACTCGTCCTCTCGACTCCCCGATAGTCATCAGCAGCTTGATCGGAATCGTTTCGAAATTGTAGGATGTGATGGCTATATAGAAGGCCGGCAGCAAAATCGCGATAAAAAAAGCGAAAAGCCGCAGCAGCCTTATGAAGGTAGCGATCGACCAGCGCGTGCTGTAATCGTCGACATTTTGAAAAAACGACGTAAAGGTTACCGGCGCAACCAGCACGCTCGGGCTCCGGTCAACGACGACGACAAATCTTCCTTGCAATATTTGCGATGCTGCCGCATCCGGACGCTCCGTCAAAATAAATTGCGGGAAAGGCGAATACGGATTGTCCTCGATCAGCTCGGCCAACTCTCCCGTATTGATGATAACGTCGACATCCAGCCGCGCAATCCGGTCTGACAGCTCCTGCAGCACTTCCGGATGCGCGACATCCCCCAAATATAGAATAGAGATTTTCGTATGCCCTCTCCGGCCGACCCATAACTCCTTTACCTTCAGCTCGCGATTCGGTATATAACGGCGCAGCATGGCGATATTTTGACTTCCCGTTTCGACGAACCCTTGATGCGCTCCTTTTAACGATGCCTCGAGCTGCGGGTCTTCAATAGCCCGCTGCGGCCATCCTTTCGTATCCAGGGAATACGCTTCCGCTCTTCCCGCGATCAGCAATACGCTGCTGCCTTCCAAGACGGCCGACTCGATTTGCGACCATGCGGTCAGCGGCAGCACTTGACCGACCGTTACCGTTAATCCGCCGACGGCATCGCTGCTCTCCGACTCGAATTGCAACGGTCGAAGCACGTTGTTATTGATCGAATTTTTATCCGCCAGCCCGTCCAGATAAACAAGGGCGGCCTGCTCCTCGCTTTGCTTGATCGTTAATTGACGCACAATCAAATCGGGAGTTTGAGTGAATTGGGCGAGCAAGCAGGCCAGATTTTGCTGCAAATCCATACTAATGGAATCATGGATCTGTTGTTTATGGGATCGCTGCGGCTGAGAAGTTCGATATTTTTTCCGTTTTAGCCAATCCAGCCACATCGTTCATCACCCCGGTCGTTTACGCTATCTTCGCATGTAGAAGTAATGTCCCCATCTTTTCCCTGAATATGCAATTTCCCGTAAGGCCCTGGTTTCCTTAACTCTAATGTCCACAATCTAGAAAGCCCCTGCATGGCGTATATAACCATTGCGGGGGCTTTTCGGTTTCATGAAAATGGGTAATGGAGAGTATGGACCATTATCATAAGTTATTTCAGAAGGAGGTTTGGAAATGATGAAAACCAAAGCGGTACACGCGTTCTTCCATACCTATGAGAAGAGAATCAACGAAGCTCTCGCTAACCCCGGAAGCATGGATAAGCATGCGATGACCGGTGATTATACGGAAAGTTTCATAGAAGCGAGCCCCGAAGGCGTTCAAGTATTCCATAACGATGAGCAATACGCGAAAGCGCTGCTGCCGGCGTTCGAGGAGCAGCGGCGTATCGGAACGCAATCGATGAACATCGTATCCATCAACACTGTCGGGATTGACGATTTGCATGTGTCCGCTACCATCCATTGGAGGGCTGTCTACAAGCGGCAGAAAGACGGCAAGGTGATCGAGATCAATTTTAATGAAACTTACTTGCTGCATTGGATCGGCAATACTCCCAAAATATTTGCCTATATTGCCGGTGACGAGCAGGCGCTGTTGAAAAAGAATGGTTTAATCGACTAATTCGCCGACAGAGGCGGATAACGCAACCGCGATAATGAACGTTTTCCCCGCTACAAGACGAACAAATTCCGGTTCAAAGTCATCCCCTTATTTTGGAAATACCGGACTAATTCCTTTCTTTGCTTTGTCTGAAGGAGCAAAATGCCGTCTATCCGTCCCCTCGCGAATAGCTCCATCGCCTTCTCCGCATACGTGTCGCTGCGCAAAGTGTCGAAATAGGAATAGATTCGAACCGGACAATGCGGAATAACTTGTCTCACCACATTGCGGCTGATCTTCCAGTCTGCAAATACGATTAGCCGGGGATCGCCGGAAAGATGAGCATATTCGAATTGGCGCAGCCGCCGGATACAGCAGCGCAGCTTCTCCATATATGTGTCCATCCCGTTCCGACGGGAAAGCGAAGAGGAATGGATTCTGTACCGGTACAGCACCTCGTCGGCCTTCACGATCGGACCGAGCTGAAAAAGTCTCAGCCACAGATCGTAATCATAGGTGATCCGGTAACCGGGGTCGTAGCCTCCGGCTTCGAGAAATTTCGCTTTTGAGAATAAGGCGGTTCCATGGCAAATCGGACAGACGAGGTAGCGGTTTCGATAAATATGCTCATTGTCGCGACCATAATTAAGGTTCGTCTCGGCCCTGCGCAGCTGAGTCGGATCCGCATCGGCTTCGCCTATGCAAGCTATCCTGGAACCTACCGCGACGAGTTCGGGACGTTCCAGAATATAGCCGACCTGAACCGTCAGCCTCTCCGGCAAGCTCTCGTCATCCGCATCGTGTACGGCAATCCAGTCTCCACGCGCCTTGCGGATCGCATAATTCAGAGCACGGGCAGCTCCCCTGTTTGCAGGCATACGAAATTTTCTTATTCGGGAATCGTTCATACGACTAAGTATTTCGGGCGTACGGTCTGTTGAGCCGTCATCAACGACAATCAACTCGAAATGGTCGTAGGTTTGCGACAGGACGCTTTTCACGGCTTGCTCCAAATACATTTCCCCGTTGTATACGGCCATCACTACGGATATTCTCATCCCAAGCCTCCCATCGACATAGCAACGTTTTCTCCATTTAATCTATTCACCCACTCTAACAACGTATTGTGCGCTTACCTCGGGGGCACCTGTCCGAACGTACCCCGATAACCGTCATATGATGCAATAGCATCCCATTCCACCTAGGAGGAGGAGTCTCTTGTGACTCAAGCTCATCCCGTCCGGAGCAATACGCGAATAGATATTATGATACCCGCCGCTCCGAAAGACTTGAGCGTTTTGCCCCATACGATTGAAGGCGCCAGACGGAACGTACGGCATCCGATAGGTACCGTCGCGGTCGTAGCGCCGGACGATCCCGACATCCGGGCTTTGTGCAAAAAATATAAATGCGCCTTCTTCGACGAAGCGGCCGTCGTGCCGATCGCCAAAAACAAAATCGACTATTCCGTAAACGGAGTCGACAGATCGGGCTGGATATTCCAGCAGCTGATCAAATTTAGCGGCAATATCGTTTGCTCCGAGGAACATTATCTCGTGATAGATGCCGATACCGTGTTTATCCGGCCGAATACGTTCAAAGAAAACGGCAAAACGGTATTCCATTATGCGGACGAATACCATTTGCCCTATTTTATCGCTTATGAAAAACTGTTGGGCGAAAAACCGCTCTCTCCCAAATCGTTCTGTACGCACTATATGCTATTCGAGAAAACGAAGGTGGACCGATTAAAGAAAACGATCGAGGAACGTTTCCGGATGCCGTGGTACGATGCGATTCTGCAGCACGTGGACCGAACCCATACGTCCGGCTTCGCCGACTATGAGACCTATGGTAATTTCGTGCTGTCCCATTACCCGGGCCAGACGGTCATGAAGTATTGGCACAACCGCAGTCTCACTCGATCCGTGTTGAACAAGACGATACAAACCGATATGCAGAAGCTTGCCGCCAAATACAATACCGTATCATTCCATAGCTGGAACAAATAATTCGCATAAGGCAACGGGGAGGAAATTGCATTGCATCCAAACAGCGGCAGACCCGTAGTCTCGATGTCGACTCTGGGCCGCTACGGGCGCTTCGGGAATCAGATCATCCAATACGCGTTCCTGAAATTATACGCGAAGCGATACGATTTGAAGGTGCAGACATCGTCTTGGATCGGGAGAGATTTATTCGGTCATCATGACGACCCTGTCAGCCGGAAATATCCCAGAATTCATGAGACGAATATCATGAACAAACGAAAGCTGCTGTCGGACCCGCATCCGCGTCTCATCAATGTCGACATCCAAGGTTATTTCCAGTTCCATACGCGTTTTTACGCCCCTTATCGAGCCGATTTCCGTTCTTTGTTCCAACCTGTACCCGAAGTGGCGTCCTTGATGGAACAAGGGTTGCGCCGGCTGCGAGCAAATGGGAGAACCGTGATCGGGTTGCATTTGCGGAGAGGCGACTTTCTCACCCGACAGGAAGTCGAAGCCGATAAAAAAATATACTTTATCCCCCCGAACGAATGGTATATTCAATGGCTCAAGTCCGTCTGGCCTCATGCGGAGAACCCGGTCCTCTACATTGCCAGCGACGAATTGGAGTCGGTTCTCCCGGACTTCTCCGAATTCGGCCCTTTAACCTGTCGAGACTTGTTCGAGCCTTTTCCGACGGCAGACTATTATCCGGATCATTATATATTGAGCCATTGCGACATGCTGGGCATTTCCAGCAGTACGTTCTCTTATACCGCCAGTATGCTGAATAAACGGGCATGCTTTTTCTTGCGCCCGGATCAGGTACAACGCAAGCTTATTCCCTACAATCCATGGAACAGTCCGATCAATCCATGGCTTTATTTGATGGGATTATAATGGACATGAGGAAAAGCCGATTCCTGGAGGATCGGCTTTTTTAATGTTATATCGTAAACAGGTTGCGATTAATGACCATTCCATTCGCTTGAAACGACTCGAGAAGCTGTCGGACAGGCCCCTTATCGATCAGAGTACTCATCATGACCCCGTCGATGATCCCAGTCCGGTATAAATCATTTACTTTTGCAACATGGAGAACGTATTGATCATGAATATACAAGGTCGCCTTGCAACGGGTAGCCGGAAAGACATTATGGTAAAGATTCCTGCACAGCCAATTCGGAGCGAATACGGCGAGGCGGGGACTATCCAGATCGGCGTAGCATACCTTGCTTAACGACAGTAGTGCGCTTCTCAGCTTCTCGTCATACGTGTCCTTCCACTTCTTGTTGGAAAGCGAAGACGGATACACCCGGTAATCGTACAGTACCTTGTTCACCTTCCCGATCGGACCGTGATCGATAAGCCGTGTCCATAAGTCATAGTCGTATGCGATCCTGTAGCTCGTATCGTAGCCGCCCACTTCCAGAAACGCTTGTTTGGAGAAAACGACTGATCCGTGACATAACGGGCAGGCGCTGAACCGGCCGTCGATGATTTGTTCCGGAGTTACGTGGGTATTGAAGGCTTGCTCGGTCGACTGCAGGAAGGAGTCGGGCAGCGAAGCTGTGCCGAGGATGCACCGGATAAGCGAACCGACGGCCACAAGGCCGGGATGGCTTCGGATATACGCGGCTTGTTCCTCGAGCCGATCGGGATGGCTTACGTCATCCGCATCATGAATCGCGATCCATTGGCCTCTGGCCATCCGTATCGCCGTGTTGAGCGCATTGGCCGCTCCCTTGTTTTTAGGCAGATGCATGACCCGGAATCGGGGATCTTGAATGGTATCCAAGAGGTCATGCGTACGATCCGTGGATCCGTCGTTAACGATGACAACTTCCATTTGTTTATACGTTTGAGCTTTGAGGCCCGCTATGGCTTCCCGCAAGTATGTCTCTCCGTTATAAACGGCCATTGCTACGGTAATCAGCATATGTTCGCTCCTTCCGATCATGCGTACGACTATTTTATGATCGGCGAAGAGACTTGCCCTAGTCAGGTGTCCGTACGGCGGAAAATGGACCGTTGCTTTGGAAAGATGTCCACGCCGGCTCCTGAAATTTTCATAATGTATTAGCGACATCATGGAGGTGGACAACGGCTATGAATAAACAAATGGACGAATGGATTACCAGAATCGAATGCATCGAAGGATGGTTATGGAACTCGGAGCCTTTCGCTCTAATCCATCTGCCCGTACTGGTCGACCACGTTCCCGGAGCGATTGTAGAAATCGGTTCCTTCAAAGGAAAAAGCACGGTAGCTTTGGGACTGGGCAGCAAGCATCTATCTTCGCGGAAACGTCCCATTCACGCGATCGACCCGTTCGCATCCGATTTTTATTTGTACAAGGGCAACTATTTTCAACAATTTTGGAATAACGTGACGCAGGCGGAATTAGCCGGTTATGTCTTCCCCATTCTGAAGCTGAGCACGCAAGCGTACTCCGACTGTCCATCAAATATCGCTTTGTTATTTATAGACGGCAACCACGATTACGAGATGGTAAAGCACGATATTGCCCATTATGCCGACAGAGTCGTCCACGGGGGGCTCATCGCCTTTCATGATTACGGCAAACCCGATTGTCCCGGGGTAACGAAAGCTGTGGACGAACTTATGAGGCACAATCCGGACTACGAACATGTTTGCGACTATTGCACATTGCGAGTATTGCGTAAAGGCCGGCCCTAAAAGAACCCTCCAATTTGCTTAAGCAAATTTCGAGGGTTCTTTCCTTTCCGATCGAATGGATCAAGGCGACAAAAAACGTTTCCGATGCCATAGCCATGCATGCTTCAGCATCTCCTCCAAGGAGGAATGCTTAGGCTTCCACCCCAACTCCGCCAACGCGCGCGATGGATCGCATACGAGACGGGGCGGATCACCGACTCTCCGCGGCGTCGGGCGGACCGTTACCTTCGCGCCGGTCACTCGTTCGACCGCACGGACGAGCTGCAACACCGTATGTCCCTGTCCGCTGCCCAGATTATAGCACGGTGAAGAAATTCCGCTCATTAATTTATCCATAGCCATGACATGGGCATCTGCCAGATCGGATACATGAACGTAGTCGCGCACGCAAGTTCCGTCTTCCGACGAATAATCGTTTCCATAAATATCCACATGATCGACTCTGCCCGCAGCGACATCCAATAAGAGCGGAATCAAGTGGGTTTCGGGATCGTGATGTTCCCCGATCTCGCCGTCGGGGTCGGCGCCCGCGGCATTGAAATAACGCAAGGAGACCGTCCGGATGCCATAAGCATAAGCAAAATCGCGCAGCATATGCTCAACAATCGATTTCGTACGGCCATACGGATTGACAGGGACTAGAGGATGCTCCTCTTTAATCGTATTTTCCGACGAAATGCCGTATACGGCGCAGGATGACGAGAACACGATGTTCCCGATTTCCGCGCTTCTCATTGCCTGAAGCAAGCTGAGGGTACCCGTCACATTATTGCGATAATAGGACGAAGGATCGCTCACGGATTCCCCGACATAAGCCGAAGCGGCGAAATGAATGACCGCTGCGGGGTTGTACTTCGCCAAGACGCGGGTCAATCTATCGCTATCTAGAATATCTCCTTGCTCAAGAGGACCCCACTTGACGAAATCGGCATGTCCGGTGCTCAAATGATCGTAAACGACAGGCAAATAACCCTCCTTTTCCAGCCGTTTGCATGTATGGGAGCCGATATAGCCCGCTCCTCCTGTCACCAATACGATATTATTCATACCTCACCTTCTTATATCCATGAAAGTAGCGATCCTTTGACCCGTTTGAGAACAAGCTACTTAATCGTATGATCCAATCGGTGAAAAGGGAATAGTCATTTGCGGCAATCCTTCGGTTTTCGCAAAAACGAGTGGCAGGCCTTCGCATCGCCGTTTCTCTGCGATCTGTTCGGGCGACCAGGTCTGCTTTAGCTTCACCTGCAAATCCTTGGCCGGTTCGGGAGTAAACTTGCCTGCTGGCACACACGACGCCCGCCGCTGCTTATAGGCTGCCTGTGCGGGTACTCATTGCTGTGGCAGTAAGAGAACGATCGGACATTTTCAAAGTACATGCCCAAAAAAACAACGCGATCATGCTTACCAAGGTCCCCAGTATGCACACGCCGATCCACCCCGCCCAAGAATAAATCCAAGTCGACGCTACTGCACCTGTTGCGCTTCCTAAGGAATAGAAGATCATGTACCCTGCGATTAGCCTACTCCTCGCTTCTGGACGAACACTCAATATCATACTTTGATTAGTTACGTGAACCGCCTGCACCGCGAAATCCAACATAACGACCCCTATGATAAACAGCCACATGGAATTCTGTAGTAACCCTATTGGCAGCCATGAAAACAATAACAGTAACAAAGCGATGCCTGTCGTCCGTTGTCCTAATCCCCGGTCTGCCAGTCGTCCCGCACTGCCGGCGGCCAGCGCCCCCGCTACACCAGCAAGTCCAATCAATCCAATAACGCTGTGGCTGAACGAAAGTGGAGGAGAGCTCATCGGCAATACCATTGAGGACCATAATATACTAAAGTCCGAAAAAATGAAGAAAGCAAGTAGTCCACGAATTCTCAATAGAGGAATTTGAACGAATAAATCCTTCATGGAGCGGAGCATCCCCCGATACGTGTTCTGATTTGGCGGACGCCGTGCAGCGGGTGTAACGGTTAGGAATAAATAAGCCATACAGATCGTGATTACTGCCGTGACTATATAAACGGATCGCCATCCAGTCATATCCGCTAAGGTGCCCGAGAAGGTGCGGGCCAGTAGAATCCCTATTACGATACCACTCGTAACGACTCCAATGGTCCGGCCACGACTGTGCTGCGACGCTCGATCAGCGGCAAGTGCAACAAGGACTTGTGCAACTACAGCCTGGAAACCAACCATCCCCATACCGAAGAATAGAAACAAAGGATTCGAAGCTAACGCAACGATACTTAATGCGATCGCTATAAACACCATCATCCCGGTTACAAGCCGACGCGGGTCGAGCAAATCCCCTAGCGGGACCAGAAAAAATAATCCCAACGCATAACACATCTGTGTCGCTGTTACTACCGTGCCGATAATAGAGTGTTTGATGCCAAATTCTATAGCGATCGCATCAAGCAAAGGTTGAGAAAAATAAACCGTGGCTACTGCCGAGCCGCAGATGACCGCATACAGCAAAACCGCTGCGCTCGAAAGTTTAGCTTGTGACTCCATGTCATTTGGACGGAGCTCCGGGGAACTTGACATTGAAAAACCTCCCTTATTTGTACCGAACGGTATGTTATTTTAAAACCAATTAACTCATAAAAATTCAGGAATGTCAACACAACATTGACCTGTATAAAAAATTGCGATATCATATTTATGTACTAAAAGGTATATTATCTGGAGGCGTTATGGCTAGAATTCGCGAATTCGATGAACATAAGGCATTAACAGAGGCTATGCATGTTTTTTGGGAAAAAGGGTACGAGGCTACTTCACTAAGTGACTTAACATCTCGCATGGGGATTCAAAAACCTAGTTTATATGCTGCATACGGCGACAAATTGTCGTTGTTTGAATCGGCTCTTCGAAATTATAACCAATTACATGCTAAATCCGTTCGCTTGAAGCTAAACAAAATTACGAGTGTCAAGACTGCTTTCAGGCTCCTGTTTCTGGAAGGGGCGTTCCCTAACGGAGCGCATGAGCGGAATGGCTGCTTCTGCATTAATACAATGGTGGAGTTGGCTCCGCAAGACGCGAAGTTTGAAATTTTGACACGAGAGCATCAACAATATTTGGCGGCGATATTTGAAGATACGCTTGAACGGGGTGTAACCTCCGGAGAAATCGATGGATCGGTCAACAGCCGGGCAATAGCTCAGTCCCTTGTGGTAGCCTTCATCGGAATAACCGTATTGAAGAAATCAAATCCCAATCGGGAATGGATTGATAATTGCATCGACTCAGCGCTGTCGTTACTCACAACGCCCCCACGTACAGAACCTAAAGCGGCAGATTAAATGAAAGGAACACAGCTCATATTTGATCTGTGTTCCTTTGTTTTAGTAAATGTGTAATTTCTTTGACGTGATCCAATAAATCATTAAACCTCTGTACAAAAAAACATCCAACTATCTCTGCCCGTTCGTAGCTGTCGGTCTACTCACTATTTAACTTTTCTCAAGCGACGCGCTCTGAAACCGATTCCGGTTATCTTTCAGCCTGTACAATCGCCATGACGCCGTCAAAGCGACAACCAGACAGACGATCCACGGCAGCCCCGGCCAGCCCAAATGGATCCCCAGGTCGTAGAACCAGCCCCCCACAATCGTACTCAAGGCTCCACCGATGGCCAAGGAATAGCCGTTAAATCCGTAATACGAGGCGATCTGCCTCGGGGGTGCGAACATCGGTACGACATCCATCAGAAGCGGACCGGCGATCATGGTGCCGAATGCAAATACGACCGAGCCTGCCAATAACAGAATCAAGTTATACGCAAACGTAAAGGCAAACAGCCCGAGCCCCATGACGAGCGTCCCGAGCCCGATTAGCATAAAGCGGTTTTCGTAGTTTTGTAGCGCCCTTGTAATCCTCAGCTGAAACAGGATGACCGAGATTGAAATCGCGGCATATACGTAGGCGACCCCGTTTTTATTTCCGGCCACCGTTTCGGCCAATTGCGGCAAGGTCAAGAAAAGCTGCATGAACAAATAGTAATAGCCGATCAGAATCAAGGTGTAGGCGACAAAAGGCTTGTCTTTGAAAATCGTCTGCATGTCCTTCAATACGCTCTCTCTCGAGAAATCAACGTTCAGCCGCGGCAATTTCCAAGCGATGAGGCATGCGATGAATATATAAATTCCGCCCGATACGAGTGACAAATAAAAGAAATCCAGTGAACTGAGGATACTCCCTACGATGGTGGAAGAAACCATGCCGAGGTTGGATACGATATTTTTGAACGAAAACAGCAGCTTCCGATGCTCCTCAGGCGTTAATCTGGCGAAAGCGGCCTGATACGAGGGCTCGAACAGCGCCCCGCCCAATCCGGAAACGATAGCAGCGGCAAAAAATTGCCACATGTCGGTGCAAAAGGCAAATGCCAAAAAGCCGACGGCGCGCACCCCGACTCCAAAAACGAGAGTTTCTTTGCAGCCGAACCGGTCCGCCACAATTCCTCCTATGAACGTGAAGCCTTGCTGCGAAAACTGACGGACGCCGAGCAAAACGCCGGTGAGCGCCAACGACCATAAGAAATTGCCGGTCAAATGAAGCGTAAGATACGGGATCAAAGCGTAAAATCCCAAATTCATCAGAAACGAACAGACGTACAACGCTTTAATACTGCTTGGCGCCACTTTCCACGCCTGTAAAGCCATAGCCGGTCACCTTCCCTTAGCTCCGCTCGTCGGTATATCGCCGATTGGCACATGTCCTAGCATGCTCTATCTTGCATTATAGCAAGGTTACGGCCGAATGAGCGCAGGATTTGGAAAAAAAGCGCCCTCCTTTCGAAATTAAACCGAATTCCAATTAAAAAGCCGACCAGTGCTGCTCCCCGAATGTGGAAGCAAACATCAGTCGAGTGAAGATCAGTAAGTTGAACTTCCCGGAGACGCAAGGCGTCCTCCGACGGCAATCTGCCGGATGCATGCAGGAATGACATAGACTCCGAGTCCGGGCTCAAACCCCATTCGTTTCTCCGATTGGCATGAGAGACATGCTGCAGAAACAGGACATCCCCCCGGACCTCTCCGGACCGAGGCGTCGCCCGGATTTCGGTGCCGCTCGGCCATATATATAGCTGCCCTTTCATCATTCGTCCGCTTTCCCCGTTCGCCTCCAACCAGACTTCTCCCTGCGAGATGAAACAGGCTACGGGCTTTCGACCCACACGAAAGGAAATGGATCGTTGCGAAGACCAGTCTCGACGGAACACGGAGGACAACAGCAGCAATGACGTTTGCGAAGATGGATTCATAGTCGGGTTCCCCCACACTTCCATCTCGAATGCCGCTATTATAGCATGAAAATCGCGCATTTCGCGGCACACTCCGCACAAAAGAAAAAAGCTTGATTTCTCAAGCTTTATCGGAGCTTCCTATGCACGGAATCGCGGAATGCTGCCCGCTCAAGCTCGCGCTTCCTCCACAATCTCTTCTTCGTCCGGATCGACGTGCTCGACCATACGGTTCAGACGTGCCGTCTGATGACCGTAATCGTATATGGCAGCCGCGACGATCATGAGTCGCAGAGCACCGTTCCTGCCTTCGTTGTAACCGTCGGTCGCTTGCCTCATAAACAGATCGTTTGCTTCCTCGAGCGGAGTCGAATCCCAGCTGCCGGGCTTCAGCTTGTCTTCGAACTTCAGAAGCACATGCTCGTGAAACTTGATTACTTTCTCCAGATGCCGATCATAGCTTTTGTTCATATTCGCCGTTCTCTCCGCTTGGAAAAAATGCTCTTGGACCGCCTCCAATACCTCGAAGCCTTTCTGCAGCGTGTAGAGCATCTGCTTGTCCACGACAAGCTCGCGCCTTTGCCGGTATTTGGCGCGCTTCAGCTTCTTATGCTCCTCCTCGAGCAGCTTGTACTTGGCGGCCAGTGACGCAACGCCATCCTGCAGCGCCTGCTTCTGTTCGCGGAACACCTTCTCCCGTATCTCGTCGGAAATGGCGGTGCGCAGCAGCAAAGATAGTTGGGTAAAGACCGATTGGACCTGTTCGTGAAATTGCTCCTTCGGCTTCGGAGGCAGAACCGCGATATTGATCACAAAAGCGGATACGATGCCGATCAAGCTGAGCAGAAACCGGTTCAAGGCAAAGCCCCACTGCCCCGAAGCCTCCATAACGGCTATAACCGTCACCAGCGTCAAGCCGATCGTTTCTTCCATCTTGAACTTCATGCACAGCATAATGACAAGGATGCATACAACCCCGATAGCGATCGGCTCATTGGAGAAAAACGTCCCGGCCAGCATCGCGATCACGGCTCCGAGCGTATTCGTCTGCACCTGTTCGAGAAAATAGCGCCAGGAACGGTAGATCGAGGGCTGCATCGCAAAGATCGCCGCCACGGCGGCAATGACAGGGGGAGTAAAATGGAGCCAAGTGCTTATGTATAAGGCCAAGGTGACAGCGATTCCCGTCTTCAGCATCCGGGCTCCGAATGTCATGTAATCTCCCTCCTTCGTTTCGTTAGCACAACAAAGAGAATTATACAATCCGCACATCGATACAACAAGTCGAAACGACACAGCCGCCGATAGTCACCAATAAACGTTCCTCGGCATTACGAAACAATCCTTTGGTTATCCGGACATCAAGGAAATGAATGCTATATTCAAACTATGCCGTATACGCAAAAAAGGACCACCAGAACATGCTCCAGGGTCCTTTCCTCTAGCAGTGCGAGATTACTTTCTTCAGCTACTATCGGCAAACGATTTACATTGGACGGCGAGTGGGACGGCGAGTTCGCGTCGCAGCAGATCCAGAGCCTTTTGTCCCCACTGTGCGGCTTCAAAACATCGGCTTCGGCAAGCTTGCCTGATGGTTTACGGAGTCGACGCCCGGCGCGATCTTATTTCCTCAATCGCTTGGTCATTCATCATGGCCGGTGTCCATTTCGGCTCCCACACGAGCCGGACTTCGACCTCATTCACACCAGGAGTTTCAGCCGCCACCGTCTTTGCTTGATCGACAATTTCATCGGCGAGCGGACATTCCGGAATCGTTAATGTCATCTCGATCTTCACGTCGCCGGCTTCATCCGCCGATACGTCATACACGAGTCCCAAGTCGACGATATTAACCCCGACCTCGGGATCGATAACGTTTTCCAACGACGACCAAACCCGATCTTCTACTTTCAAACTTGTTCACCTCCGGGGCATGTATGGCAACGTCACTTCGTGCCAACTTATGGTGCCCGGACGATCCCGTTCTTATTTTTTCCAAAGGGAAGCGTACTTTTTCCGATATTTCAGATCTTCTTCCCTGTCGATCAGGTCCAACGCTTTTTCCTTGACTGTCTCGTCATGGTCCGAATCATACAGCTTCCTGAAGCCTTGAATAATGTCGAACCGAATCAAGGTCCCATTCTTTTCCTGCATACAAGTTCTGTACCGCTCGGCGAGACCGTTTATCAGCATCTCTTTCTGCCGTTCCCCCGCCAAGCCGATTTTCCACAAAGCTTGCAGCCCGTGTCTCGCCGTGACGAACCGCTTGTCCTTTGTCAGTTCGATCAATGCGGCAAAATCATCGAATATTCTGCCCTCCGGATCGCTTATGGCCAAATTGCACAGCAGCTGTGCCGCGATCGCCCGTTGATGGTTATCCGGATGCGTCAAATCCTGTACGAGCGAATCCCAAATCTCGTACGACCAATCCACCTTGTCATTGGTTAAAGCTTGAATCTCGAGAAGGGCTTGGTATCGCACGTCCTTATCTTGGGATTTCAGATTTTCGATACAGCTTCGTGCGTGACTGTCCATAGACTAGTCCTCCTGTTATTAGAGCTGTACTGCCGCATGACGGCAATTGTTTGTCAAATTATAACACATAAGTGCCCGTGCAATTTCTTACTGATTGCTATATCGCTTCCAAGATTGGTTTCCTCCCAAAAAGAAAAACGGCCTTCGGATCGAGAATGAATAGGGCCGGATGCCGCCGCGTGACAATATACAACTTTTTAATTATAATGTTACCAAATATTCACTCTTATGGCAGGTGACTGACCAGACACGTGCAAGCCCGGAATGGCTTGCAGGAAGGAATGGGACGCATGCTTTTTAAGCAACGGATATTGGACGGGATCGCAGACGGTGTCATTTCGGTGGCGTTCCGCCGATGGAAACGGGCCAGTGTCAAGACGGGAAGCCGGCTTCACACCCCGATCGGGCTGCTTGAGATTACTTCGATTGCGGTCGTCCCCGAACGGGAGATCACGGAGACGGACGCGGTTCGGGCCGGGTTTTCCACACGCGGAGAACTGTTCAAGGAAATCGATTCGTTTAGCGACGAGGGGGACATCTTCCGGATAGAGGTGATCCGTATCGGGGCCGATCCGCGGGAACAATTGCGGGAACGCGACGAAATGACCGATGCGGAATTTGCGGATTTGCGAACAAGATTGGAACGGTTGGACAAAGCAAGTGCGCACGGTCCTTGGACCGTTAAGTTTCTATGTCTCGTTAACGAGCATCCCGGCTTAAGAGCGACGGATCTCGCCGCCTCGATCGGCTGGGAGACGGAGAAGCTGAAATTGAACGTCCGCAAGCTGAAAAATCTCGGGCTTACGATCAGCCTCGGCACCGGGTATCGGATCTCGCCGCGCGGACGAATGGTCATGAACAAACTTGGTCTGGTTTGAAATGCCCACGATGCATGCTCCGATTACGTTCCGTTTCGTCGGCAGCGGTTGGCCCGGCGTATTGTCCAGCCTTAAAACTTTACCGGAGACCGGTACACCGCTACTCGGAAACAGACAATGACGTTACCCTAACCGTTTGCGCTTGAACAAAAGGTACATGAAAAATGGGGCTCCTACTCCCGCGGTGAAAACACCGGCGGGAATGTCCAGCGGCTGGAACAGCATTCTACCCGCGAGGTCGGCCAACAGCAAAGTTATCGCGCCCAGGAAAGCGGCGACCGGAATGAGGATTCGGTAAGAGTTGCCCGCTAGCTTCCTCGCCATGTACGGTGCCAGCAATCCGATAAACGATATAGTACCGGCTACCCCCACCGCCGCACCGGCGAGAGCGACGCCAATCAGCAACACGAGCAATCGGCTCAGCTGAAGCCTGCTTCCAAGACCGATCGCCGCTTCCTCGCCCAACGATTGGATATTCAGCTCTTTTGCGAACAGCAAGGCCAACGGGATCAGGACGGTAACCCAAGGCCAAACGGCTTCAATGTACCGCCAATTGGTCCCGTAAATGCTCCCGGTCATCCAATTCAGCACCTGTGCGGCCAAATAGGCCGGTCCGCTCAACAGCAAGAACATCGTCATCGCGCTCATCGCCGTCGATATGCCGATACCGATAAGCACTAGCCGGAATGGGGTCACTCCCCTTTTCCATGCCATTGCATAATTGATAGCGGCAGCCATGAATGCACCCGCGATTGCAATAACGGGAACCCAATGTATACTGTAGCCGGTGAATAGGGTCATAAATGCTACTACAGCCACCGAAGCACCGCCCGTCACACCCAGCAAATCGGGCGAGGCAAGCGGATTGCGGATCATCCCCTGGAATAGGCTGCCGGAAACCGCCAACGCCGCTCCGATCAACAGCGCCGCCACAATTCTCGGCAAACGGAACTGCATGATAATCAAATCGCTGCCTTCCCCATTTCTGCCTATGAGAGATAGAAGCACCTCTCTGATTGGAATGGAGACGCTTCCTACGGATAAGCAAAAGACGGATAAGGCAACCGTCAGCAAACCGAGCGAAAGCAGTATCGCCGCATATTTCCCTGCTTGACCTTGACGTCTAGCCATGGTTCCTCCTTCTCGCCACATAGATGAGAAATGGCACGCCGATAAGCGCCGTTGCGACTCCGACGGGAACTTCCTTCGGCATCAGGACAAACCGCGACGCGAGATCGGCCGACACCAGAAGGATCGCGCCGGTCACGGCGCAATACGGGAGCAGCCATCGATGGTCATTCCCGACCAGGAACCTGCATAAGTGCGGCACGATCAGCCCGATGAAAGCGATCGGGCCCGCAGCGGAAACGGAGCTGCCTGCCAGCAGAACGACAGCGATCATGGACGCCAGGCGGATAAGCGGGAGACGCTGTCCCAGCGATTTTGCGCTGTCGTCTCCAAGCGCCATTACGTTGAGCGAACCGGAAATGAGCATCGCTAGAAGCCAGCCTGAGGAAATATACGGCAGTACGGTCAGCAAGTGGCTCAGCTGCCTGCCCGAGACGGAGCCGACCATCCAAAACAAGGCCGTGTCCAACGACTGCTTGTGAACGAGCATAATTCCCGAAGTGACGGATGAGGCGAACGCAGCCACGGCCGCGCCGGCCAACGTCAGCTTGATCGGCTCGAATCCGCCGCTTCCCTGTATGCTTAACCCGTAGACGAGCAAAGATGTAAGCGCCGCTCCAGCGAATGCGATCCAGATCATTCCGCCCATTGTCAATGACGAGCCAAAAAAAGCGATTCCAACCACGATGAACAAGACGGCTCCGGAGTTAATCCCGAATAGGGACGGAGAAGCCAGCGGATTTTTCGTCAGCACCTGCATGATCGCTCCCGCAATGGCAAGGCTGGCCCCGACCGCAGCGGCGATTAACGCCCGGGGAACCCGTGTCGTCGTGAGAATGAGGTGCTCGTTGGATCCGTCAAACTGACTATAGGCAAGCCATAGCTCGCGGATGCCGAATTGCTGCAGACCGAATAAAATACTGGCGAGCAGCGCGATCAGCACGACTGCTAGTCCGATTGCAAAGCCTGCTAGCTTTCCTCTGCCGCTTCGGATCATTACCCCATTTACGCTCGCCACTGGATTACTTCACCTCGAAATAAGCGGCGAGCTCGTCCAGCAACAGATTGGCCGCTTTATATCCGCCCGCCGAATTCCAAATAGCTTCGTCCACTTGAATGACCTTCTTGTTCTTGTATACGCTCAAGTTTTTGAACAACGGATCATTCATCCATTCCTGCACGACCTTCGCCGCATCGGTCTTGCCTGCCGCTTCCGTCACGAAGTAGAAAAGTACGTCGCCGTCCATGCTCGGAATTTTCTCCTTGCTCATGACCTCGATGAAAGACTCCTTGTCCTGGGAAGCCGGACGGGCAATACCGAGTTGATTCAGGAGCACCCCGGAAAACGACTGCTTCTGGTAGATCCGGACCTGCGTTGCGGAGAAACGGGCGACCGATACTTTGGTAGCGGTTTTGGCGCCCAGCTTCGCTTTCACCTCGGAGACGCGTTTGTCGAAGGCGGCCATCGTCTTGTCGCCCTCTTCTTTTTTATTGATCGCTTCCATATACAGCTTGAAATTGATTTGCCAATCGCCGCCCAAATCCTCGGCGAATACGGTAGGCGCGATCTGCTTCAATTGCTCGTATACTTTCTCCTGCCTCGCTTTATTCCCGATAATGAGATCCGGCTTGAGGCCGGCGATCAGCTCGATATTCGGCTGCAGCTCGTCGCCCACGACGGATACGTCCTTCATCTCGTCCTTGATGTGGTCATACCACGGGCTGCCGATCCAGGATTGGACCGCGCCTACCGGCTTGACCCCGACTGCAAGAAGCGCCTCCGTCCCTTCATTCGTAAGGATTACCACTCGTTTGGGTGTGCCTATAAGAGTGGTCTCGCCCATGGCGTGCTTGATTACCCGCGCCGATTCCGTGGCCGTTGAAGCTTTGGCCGCCGGAGACGTCGCTTCCGCATTGGCCGAGCCCCCGTTTACTCCATTGGATGTTGTCGTGCCGGTCGTACACGCACTGAGCAATAAAGCGAAGCAAAACAATAAGGTTGCCGCCATTGATGTTCCGGTTCTTCTGCGCATTGGTAAGTCTCCCTTTTTGTTATATTGATAACGATTATCAAAGTCATTACCAATATATCGCCGAAGCTTTCCGGCAGCAATGGGAGATGTCGACACATAGGATGGATTTTTTCGACTCCATCCCGGTTTCCTGGCCTTTTCCTTGAAACTTGTCGGAGAAACGCCTTCATATTTTTTGAAGACTCGGCTGAAATAATAACTGTCCGAATAACCGACGCTCTCCGCGATCTCCTTCAGCGTACAATCCGTTTGGAGCAGCAATTCCTTTGCCCGGGTAAGTCGAACGTGCGTCAAATAATCGATGGGACTCGTATTGTGCCTGCTTTTGAACATTCTCAGAAACTGTCTCGTATTGCAATCGAGCATATCCGCCAATGATTCGAGCGTAATCGGCTGGCCATACTGCTGGTGCATGTAGCGTACCGCTTGTCCGACCGGATCGGGCTTGGACGATTCGATCCTTTGATTGTCGAGCTGCCACATAAGCTCGTATATGAATTGATGAAACAACGTTTTCACCTGCAATTTCTCCAGCAGCCCTGCCAAACCCCATTGCTTATTCATCCGTTCGACGATATCCAGTAATGCAATGGGATAATGCGGAGCGAAACCGAATTGCATCTGAAAAGGATTGTTCGTGTCCATAATTCTCACGATCTCTTGTTTGCCGGGCAAAGATGCCGTAGCTTTATACAGGATCATATAGTACTCGAAGCATTCTTTGGCTCTAATGTCCAGGCAAAGTCCTTTCCCGCCATGAAACACATGGAATCGTTGCGCCGTATGGGGCACGCCGTCCAGCCACACCTGGGCGCCGCCGCGGGTTGCATACAGAAATACGCTGGCGGGCAATCGGTATGCGCGCAGCTCCTCCCCATTCTCCATTCTCGTATAGCGAATATCCATCAACCTGACGGAAGCATGGTTCCATAACAATAGGTGGTCATGCAGGTTCATGCGATCTGTCCAGCCCCTTCTACCTCAAAAGATTGATTGACTACATACCCTTCATTATAAATGATAATCATTCTCATTTACAATCATTGATTTTCCATATCTCTCTACTCGTTTGGTTCCGTTACGAAAAAAAGGTGCGTTTCAGTCCGTTAAGGACTAAAACATACCTTTTTAACTCTTCTTGACCTTCTTCAGCTTCAATGCTTGAGGCACTACTGGGATTTGCCCGCTCTCAGCGAGCTTACCGCTTTATCGATACGCCGCTGACGCGTCTCCGCTGTCTTCGCATCTTCGATCGACAGGACGAAACGCCCTTTGTTGCTATAAGATAATTTCTCGAAAAACGATTTCGCTTCCGGGTCTCCGTCCAGCGCTTCCGCGAAGTCGGCCGGAATGACGATTTCGCGGGGCTCGTTATCCAGCTCGAGCTCGACCTCGATTTCGTCTCCTGCGGCTACGCCGGCACCCGAACGGTTCGCCGCGCTGAGCGGTATCATGAATCGACCGCCCATGACCGCTACAGTGCTGCGATAAGTATAGCTGCCGATCGACACCTTGACCGGAGGCTTCTTGCTTGTCCCCAAACTCGCGACGACTTCCTCCGGAACTTGGATGCCGGTGGCCGTCTTCCCGCCCAACTCGACAATGGTACGAAATTTCATGGAATGGCCTCCTATTCCAATTGTTCATTATAAAGGTTATTCCCGAAATGATTATCGGCACCCGATACTACCACCCGTATTGCTCCGGTCCCCATTCCCTGCGGACCAGCTCCTGCTTTTGATAGATCGAAGTCCGATTCGGCAAATCCTCTTCCAGGATGACTCCGGACCCCACGATGCTGTTTACCCCCACCTTGCAGCCGGGCATCAAGACCGCATTCACGCCGGTCCTCGCATAATCGCCCATGAAAGTGGCGTTCGCATGCTCCTTCGGATATTCCCGTCGTCCCTTCACCCTGTGCATCGCATAGCGGTCGTCAAACCGAAGGGTTCCGCATACCGTAGCCGCTCCAAGATCGGTATGGCTTCCGATAATGCCGTAAAACTCCATATAATGCGTCAAGTGAACCACATCCATCGTCAGACCGTTGATCTCGGCACAATGGGAAATAATGCACTTATGACCGATTACAGATCCCGCCGACACTTGACAATAATTTCCTATGTAAGTATGGTCGCCGATGATATTGTTTCCGCCCAGGATCGCTCCGTTTTCTATGATCGTATGGTCGCCAACGATCACATTTCCTTTGATCACCACGTTGCGTCCGATTGCACTGCACTTTCCCATTTTCACGAAACCATCTATAGCTGCGCTGGGATGGATCGACGAGCCTTCCCCGAGTACGTGCCCGGTCAAGCAGCCGCATTGGAGCTTCGCTACTCGCTGGTTCGCCGACAGGATATGCCAGGGCTTATCCAGATCCGCGAATAAGCCTTTCACTTCCACAGCCGGTACCTCTTTCCCGTCTTGGATATAATCTGCAACCGACATTTCCAGAAAGGCTTCCATGGGCGGCATCATACCGACTTGGACATTAGTGAACAGCCCTGAATTGGTTTCCGCGTAAGGCCAGAACGTATCCGCAAATGCGAATGCGCAAAAACGGTGAGTGAACGGCCTGCGGGGATGCCCCATGATCTGATCCAGCTTGCCTTCCGATAAGGTGCAGCAGATCCAGTCTTGGGGCTGTTCTTCTTTAAGCGGATCGACTAACGCCACCGCTTCCTGTCCCCCGGTCTCGAAACGGGCTATCATTTCCTCCACATCCGACCGGTCCAGCAGGGTATCCCCGTAAAGGACGAGAAAAGCGGAATCCTTCACATACGGTCTAGCCGTATGCAAGGATTTGGCCGTACCCAAGTTCGGTTGCGTCTGCAGGACCGTCACCCGTCGATCGTTCCGAAAGTAATGACGGATCTGCTCGGCCATGCTGCCGCCGACAATGACGATGTGATCAAATCCCAATCCGCCGAGCAGCTCCACGTGATGCCATAAGATCGGACGATTGGCGACTGGTATCATCGCTTTTGGTCGAACTTCGGCGAAGGGCCAAATCTTCGTGCCGGAACCTGCCGCTAAAATAATAGCTGTCTTCATGAACGACTCCTTTTCCTGGATGTTGGATAATTTAGAAATATTTATTCAATAAAATGTTCAGTATACGTTCATACTTGTTAGGTACGTATACTATTGTAGGTTGGCTTTTTCGAACTGTCAACGAATAGAAAAATCAAAAAATCCCCTCCCCGATACCTTGGTCTCAGCGAAGGGATATAATATGATCACTTGATTCAATCCAGTTTGCAGGTTTTTCAACCTTTCGGTTATAAGTCTATGAAAACGTCAATCAGCCCCCACTATATTAAAAGCTGAAGGCTGGTTTGGTCCTAGCGAAATATTGCACACAAACCTATCGATTGGTCCGAACGGCTTCCAAAAAGTAGCTAACCGCTTCGGCAACACCGTTGCCGTAGGTTCCGTTCGCGAGAAACGTCGTGTAGGGCAATCGATGCTGACACAGCCATTCCAGCACGGCCGACTCTCCTCTTCCTGCCGCCTGCGTATCGGGGAACAGCAGCTCCACATACCCCTCGCTTTTCTTCAACCTCTCCTTGGACACGCCGCGATCCCGGAGTGAGGAGCGCCAGCATGTCTGCAAGCAGCTTATTCGCGCCTCTGCATGAGGCCGGCGTTCGTCGCCCCTTGGCCCAAAATCGACCGGATCATTACGGACCGCGCAGCTCCGCGGGAGGATGTCCGCCATTTGGAAAGTATCGGGATAGGTGTGACCATGGTTTAATCTTGTTCTATATGGGGCGATACCGGCGTAACTGTCACCAAGTGCAATCGAGTGGATATAAATGTAAAAACTCTCCGACGGAGAGTTTTTTCTAAAATGACAGTACAAGCGGTATCCCGGTTTGTTTAATAAGTCAGATAATCCACCGGCGAGTCGGAGATCATGTTGCCGGGAGTAACCGTCAGCGGCCTTGCTCACCAGTGTCTTCTTTCCGGTATCGAGATCGTAAGTTCTTCGGCAGTTGCCCGCCTATGCCTATGCAGGCGGCCCGGATCGTTTACAACATGTGACGGACGGCATTGGCGGAAAACAAAATGGTGCCGACGACTACGAACACGCCTCCGACCGAAACCGCGGCTACGAAAGCGGCGCTGCCCGTCAGCAGCATGCACGCGAGCCCTGCCATCATTAGCGGTATGCCGAGCATGTGAAGCCAGAAGTGCCATTTTCCGAGTCTTGAATTCGCGGCAGCGGGATACAGCTGATACAGCAAGCCCCCGAGCGCCAATGATACCCATCCAAGCAAATTAACGTGAGCGTGAACAGGGGACAGCGTGTAGTTTTCCGTCATGGACATCGCCATGCCCATAATAACGCCTATAACAAAATAAAAAGTAGAACCGACGATCATTTTCCTGGCCAAAATGCGTCTCCTCCTCGATACGTTTATATTCAACCTGTACAAACTTGCTCACACCTCTCGTCTCCGCGAAGGTTTGAGACAATTGGCGAAACCCCGGTCAGCGCTTGCTCAATCGACAAGGAGTCGCTCCCGTTCGAACCTGCACGCCCCTTTCCGACGACCACCTTCTATGACGGAAACGGCGGCCCGCACGCCTTTCAATGTATCACGGCCCGCTTCATCCCGGTATTATACGATCGTATAATCGTGGTTTGCCCACAGCTCCTCCGACGTTTATATAATGACTTAAACGAGAAGCGTGATGTTAAGAGTGCCTGGGGCGGGCACGCTGTTTACGCTTACGGTTCCCGAGATCAAAGCCGTGGATGAAGCCAAAGCGGAAAGGAAATCATAGAATTCGTGGACGATTTTTTTCTGAGAGGGGCATATGCATATGAAGTACGAACTTGGCCGTTGCCTGCTGGAAGAAAGGCTTCAGGAAGCAGGAATGCCGCTGGAACGGCTGGCGCTTGAACTGCGGGTGAGACGGGAGCGGCTGGTTGACTTTATCGGCAATAAAAGAGTAATGTCTCTTAAGCTCGCAATTTCGATCGCCGATACGCTGCAGTGCGATGTGCGCAGCCTGTACGAATTAACGCCTTCCGATGAACGCCGTTAGTCAGCGGACGGGTAACAGAATGTGAACTTTCAACAAAATAAGCTATCGCCAGAGCAACGGAAAACGGCGACTCCGGTTATCATGAATGGTTGATCCATGACCCGCACGGTCGCCCTATCGTTATTCGTGTGTTGCAGTAACAGCTGTTAGTAGGGGGATAGGTTGCAAAACATGCTCGGGTATCGCCTGCGAACGAACGTTACAATAGAAAGTTCGATGAGGGAAACCGATTGTTGATGTACAAAAAAGAGGAGCTCCTCTGAATCAAGCTCCCCCCTCCGACTACTCCCCTATTTCAGCTATGCTTGTCTTACTGTTCGATTTTGCGAGAAGCACCGACGAACCATACGAGGAAAGCATAGCAAAGAAATGCGATGAAGCCATAACCGCCGAATACGTCATACCGGGTAGAGAAATAACCGAAGCCAAGCCCGGCAACGATGTGCACCAGATTCTCCCCCAGTGACTGGAAGGAATCGATCGTAGCCCGCATGCCGGAATCGATCCGGTGATGCAAATAGCCGCTGGCAAGCGGTCCCATTATGCCGGAGAACAAGCAGATGACCAGCATCGCCGCCAAGCCGATATAATCCTTGTTGGCCGCCACATAAGTAAATCCGATGGCAAATACAGCCGTAATGATGAATATAAGCGATTTGAGGCTGAACCTGCCGATCAGTACATGGGCAAGCAAGTTGCCCGGCAGCTGAAGCAGCATGATTACCGATGACAGTACGCCGAAGTAAGCAATCGGCATCTCCAGCCTGTTCGCGTACAGCTGCCAAAATTCTTCAATGTAGCCCATGGATGCGCCCGTTACCATTCCGGACAGCACCATAAGGCTGACACCCTGATTTTTCCGGAAAAATTGCAGAGACGCCGATACATATTGCTTGAACGGAATCTCTTCCTCGACTTCGGCATCTTCTGTAGCTGCGGGCGGCTCTACCAGCAGGCAGGACAGTAGCAATGCGATCAGCGCGCTTCCGAGCGATATCCAATAGTTGAATTCCAGGCCGAACCGACTGGCAAGCAAGCTTCCGCACAATGCGGCCAGAATGGCGGATACGAGATCGCAGGCGTTCAGCCGGCCCAGCTGTTTTTCAAAATCGGACGATTTTCCTTGCATCGCCAAAGAATCGTAGAGCAGGGCGGTCTCCGATCCGCTGCTGGCCGATCGGCTGACTCCCGCCAAGAAGACGACCAACGCGAAGTGCCAAAACTCGGTCGCAAACAACAGGATCAAAAACTCTCCGCATCCCAACAGGGCGCTTATGACCAGCATCTTTTTCCGGCCCCATTTGTCGGCCATCATCCCGGTCGGCACTTCGAGAAGAACGATCGTCAAGGCAAAAATAATTTCCGTATACACGACCATCTGTACGGTCATGCCCCGCTCTTCCCAGAATAGTCTTTCGATTACATAAGCCGGGATGAGGCTGGAGAAAAATCGGATCGCGAACAGGATCCGAAGGTTGGTCGTATCGTTCATAAATGAGCTCCTCTCCAAGTTCCGATTGGGCTTCTTGCTGCGCTCAACCGGAGCCGGAGGTGCTCGGGGACTGGCGGCTACATCTTAGCAGGGGGGTCTTGCGAATGGAATCATTTGACGGTCTCCTTCATTCGAATTGACGTACCCTCATCATAAGCGGCGTGATTCGGCGGGTCAATCAAATGTTATGCCTTCCGAATCAGTATGCCGATGCCATCCATAATACGCTCAAGTCCGAACGAGTAAGCATGCTCCGGATTGTGGGGACCCTGATTCGCTTGGCCTGCCGCCTCCCCGACACGCGATGCGAGCGGGAATTGCGACGGATCGATCAGTCTTTCCAGAACCGGCGCGTGAGCCAGCCACCATTCATTCTCGTCCATTTCCGTCATTCGCTGATTCGCCTTCATTGCCGTTTTCAACCGCGCGCAGCTTTCTACATGCATGAGTACTAGGGACAAAGTCGCATCCATCTCGATATCGCTCAGACCGATCCCTTCCAATGCCCGAAGCTCGATCTCGTATTTCAGCGTCGTATGGGGACCGAGTACCGGACGTCTGCCCGACAAATCCAGAATCCACGGATGTTCCCAATACAGCTCCCAATTTTTCTCCGCTATGAATCGCAGCGCTTGGCGCCAGTCTTCTCCTTGCTCTGCCGGTTCGCTTGCACTTTCATATAAACGGTCATAAGCCGAATCATGCATAAGATCAAGCAGCTCCGTCTTCCCGGGCACATACGTATATAGCGACATCGTCCCTACTCCGAGCCGTTCCGCCACTTTGCGCATGGATAACTCCTCGATGCCATCGGTATCGGCGATTTCCATGCCCGCCGTAACGATACTCTTGATCGTCAGCCCCGATCGCCCAGGTACGGTCTGGGAGCCCCATAATAAATTCAAGCTGCGCGCAGGGTCGATCCCCGTTCTCTTCTGGCTCATGTAAGCTCTATCTCCAATTCGTTTATTGTTGTACCCATTTTAACATAAATAGCCTCCCTCTCCGAATATTCGAAAACGCATATGAATTGACGGTTGACAAATGATTCAAATGAATAGTACACTGTACGGTACATACTACGAATATCGATATGCGGCTGTCTTCGAAAGCTTCTAGTCCGGTTAGGCAGCTCACTTGGACGTTCGCAGCCGATTGAAGGAGGATTTCGAACATGAACAATACGGAACTCGCTATCGCAGCTTATGGAGTACGCAAACAGTACAAAGGCAATGCGGACGGAGCCGGACTGAACGGATTTAATCTGGAGGTTCGAAAAGGTGCGGTACGGGGACTTCTGGGGCCGAACGGGGCCGGCAAAACTACGGCGGTAAAAATATTATCGACCTTGCTCGGGATGGATGCCGGGGAAGCGACTGTCGCCGGTTTCAATGTGACGACACAAGCCCACCTCGTGCGCGAAAAAATAGGACTCGTCGGACAATATGCCGCCGTGGACGAGGTCCTCACGGGACGCCAAAATCTAGAGCTGTTTGGAAGGCTGAACCATCTGTCGGCGAAGGAAGCGAGGAAACGTGCGGACGAATTGCTGGAACGATTTGGCCTGACTCAGGCGGGAAACACGCCGGCAGACAAATATTCGGGCGGAATGCGCCGACGGCTCGATCTGGCCGCCAGCTTGATCGTCTCCCCCTCGGTTCTCTTCGTCGATGAACCGACAACGGGACTCGACCCTTTGGCCAGAAAAGAAGTTTGGGAGGCGATCCGCTCGCTGGCTGATGCGGGAACGACCGTGCTGTTGACTACTCAATATCTCGAAGAAGCCGATCGGCTCGCTGACGAAATATCGATGCTTAAGGCTGGAGTCATTGTAGCCGAGGGAACTCCGGAACAACTCAAATCGGCTATCGGCGGAGACCGTTTGGAGATCGTACTGGATAGCGAGGCCGACACCAAACTGGCGATTACGATCCTCCGGCAAATAGCTTCGGCCAACCTCTCCGTCGATGAACCGGAAAACCGTATAAGCGCGCCCGTCTCCGATCGCACCGGCGCATTGATGAAGGTCGCCGCGGCTCTTATGGAAGCACGGGTCGAGCCGAAGGACATTTCCTTGCGCCGTCCGACATTGGATGAAGTGTTTATCCATCTGACCGGAGCGACGGCACCTTATCAAAATGAGGAGGCAAATTCATGACTACATTTATTCATCCATCCGAATCCGTCAACCGTCCTAATTCGCCAGGCCAACGATTCCTATATGCGATCAGCGATGTGTGGACCATGACCCGCAGAGATTTCATGCACTGGCGCGGACGACCGGGCACCATCCTGCTGGGCTGGTTGTTCCCGGTTATGATCGTATTGATGTTCGGCTTTCTTTTCGGCGGCGCCATTCGCGTTCCGGGAGACGGAGGCTACTTCGAATTTCTGATGCCCGGCATGTTTGCGATGACGATGGTTTTCGGGTTGGAAACGACTGTAATTTCAGTTGCCTCGGACGCTTCGAAAGGAGTGACCGACCGCTTTCGCTCGATGCCCATGAACGCTTCCGCCGTCGTACTCGGGCGCTGCATCGCCGATATGCTGAACTCGATAGTCGGGCTTGCCGTATTGATCGGCACCGGTCTACTCCTGGGCTGGCAATGGCATGACGGCCTGAATGCCGCGATCGCCGCAATCGGCCTGCTCCTTCTGCTTCGCTTCGCGCTGCTCTGGGTAGGCATCTATATCGGCCTTTCGACCAAAGGTCCGGAAGCTGTCGTATCGGTCCAAATACTCGTTTGGCCGATCGGATTTCTGTCCAGTGTGTTCGTGGATCCTTCATCGATGCCCGCATGGCTGGGAGCCATTGCCGAATGGAATCCCTTGTCCGCGACGGCGGCCGCGGCGAGAGAGCTGTTCATGAATCCCGGCTGGCAAGGAGACAACTGGATTGCCCGAAACGGAATACTACTGGCCATCATATGGCCTATCGCGCTAACTGCCGTCTTCCTTCCCCTCTCCGTACGGCGCTATCGGGGGCTTAGGCGCTAAGACGAGTAGCCGTATGAGTTACCGCAGATGGGAAGAGGAGATCCCAGAGCGGTGTAACCCGTACCGGCAAAACGGTATGGAACGGATGTCGGGTCCGATGTATGGATTGGCGCGGCAGCTGCCGTTTTAGATGGATAACCTACAGTAAACGGCGGCATCGATAGCCTGACATTAGTATTCAACTGGAAATCATGCATCTATTTCATCGCCATGTGGACGAATCGGCCTATATGGCAGAAATAACTGTACTTTATCCGGCTATCGCCCGAGAATCAGGCGGCCATCCGGAAAATAACTGTAGGTTTTGAGGTTGTTGAGAAAGCGTGCAAAAAGAGGAAGCGATGAAGGCAAGGAGTCGGGGAATGCACTCCACTTCCGTTAAAATCGAGTTATTTTTATGAACCGCAGTCCATTTCCCCAACTCCTTTTAGATGGTTCTTTTCTCTTTTTGACTTTCTCAACAACCTGATGTTTTCCGTTTCGAAACGGTACGCACAGCCTGTTCCGGAGCCGAAGTGTCCTCCTATACCGTAGCAACGATCATGCTGCGAATTTCTCGCTGGCTTTAGTGCAGTGAAGCCGCATAGACAGCAAAAAAAGCCGTGATTTCCACGGCTTCCGGGCAAAACGGCGAGAATGTCTGGTACAAAATCAGAGCTAATTTTGTGTATCCCTACATCAGCTAGCGAATCCAATGCGAGCATCTTCGAACTCCAGTTACGCTTCTTCGACGGCGAGCTTATCCAGAGCCAGCTTCGCGCGAACGCGTGCCTCTTCGACAGTGTCGGCAGTCGATAGCGCTACCGCCATGCGCCGCCCAAACTTCGTAACCGGCTTGCCGAAAATACGAAGCTGCGTGTTCGGGACGGACAAAGCTTCGTCCGCTCCGCCTATGCGATAGTGCTCAAGCTCCCGATCCGCTTTCAACGGCCGGCTTGCTCCCGGCGTCATCAGCACGATCTCTGGGATCGGATAACCGAGAACGGCGCGGACGTGGATTGCGAATTCGGAAAGATTTTGCGTCACCAGCGTCACCAATCCCGTATCGTGCGGACGCGGAGAAACTTCGCTGAAATACACTTTGTCTTCCGCCAGAAACAGCTCGACTCCGAATAGTCCATAACCGCCGAGCTCGTCCGTAATCGTCTTCGCGATATGCTTCGCTTCCCCGATCTGTTGCTCCGTCATGTCGTGGGGCTGCCACGACTCGATGTAATCCCCGCTCTCCTGAATATGTCCGATAGGGGCGCAGAAGCTCGTCCCGCTTACCGAACGGACCGTAAGCAGCGTAATCTCCGATTGGAACCGGATAAACTCTTCGATGATAACCCGTCCGTTCTGTACTCGGCCGCCTTCCATCGCTATATTCCAGCTGCGCTCGATGTCCTTCTCTTCGCGACAAACGCTCTGCCCTTTGCCCGAGGAGCTCATGAGCGGTTTGATTACGCAAGGAAAGCCGGTCTCCTTGACGGCCTGGACGAACTGCTCGTACGTATCGGCGAACTTGTAGCCGGCCGTCGGCAGCCCCAGCTTCTCCGAGGCCAGACGACGGATGCCTTCGCGATCCATCGTTAGCTTGGCCGCGCGAGCGGTAGGAATGACGCGATACCCTTCTTCCTCCAATTTCACGAGCTCGGACGTCGCCAACGCTTCGATCTCCGGTACGATGAGGTCCGGCTGCTCCTGCTCGATAATGCCCCGCAGACGTTCCGCATCGAGCATATCGATGACGTAGCTGCGCTGGGCGACCTGCATGGCTGGCGCATGCGCGTAGCGGTCTACCGCAACGGTTTCCACGCCCAGGCGTGCCGCTTCGAGGATAACTTCCTTGCCCAATTCTCCGGAGCCAAGCAGCATTACTTTTTTCGTTTTCAACATCGGTTCGTCCCTCGCATCATCCTGATTTTCGCCGATCGCGCAAAAAAAGGTAAGGAGAAATACAATCTCCCTACCTTTGCCCAGGCGTACGGCCGTTACCATTTATGCGCTCCCTCATGGTTCCCCATGCTCCGCCAGTCACGCATAAACATTTTGGTTGTCAGCTTGATCATACTGAATATGACGGCGAAATGCAATATCGCATGTTCGGACGTGTTTTCCGAGGGCTTTCCTTCCTGACCATCATAAGCGCTCAGTTGACCGTAACGGCGGCAAGCCCTTCATTCATACGGCTCGAATTCCCAAAACGAGCTGCCGCAAGGCGTCGCCCGGGTCGTGTATAGCAGCCCGGTTCTCCTGAGTATAAAATCAATATCCCGGATAGTCAGGCCTGTTGATTAACCAGAATATGTAACTGAAGTAAGTCTGAAATTAAAACGAAGCATGCGATGTATGTGTATCATCCATTCTATCGGTAATTCATCAAGCAGCAGCAAGCGAGTAAATCGAACAAAAGAAATCTTCGCATGACGTGGCAACGCATGGTTTGCGCCATCAACAGCCATTTGAGCAGCACAAAGACGATTAGTGCGCAGAAAAGTTGGCCATAAACAGCATTTTCTGTCGTACCAAATAGCGTCGGGATGTTTAAATGCTGCTTGATCCAGCGAAAGAAAACCTCTATTTGCCAGCGCGCTTTGTAAATCAGGGCGATTTGTTCGGCCGTTATTCCCAATAAATCCGTAACGACGCGAATTTCTCTACCCTCAAAATCACGGAAGATGACTATACGGTGACGCTTCTCGGATCGACACTGAGGCGTACCCAGTTGACAAGTGATATCGCGAATCACAGAAGAACCTTCGGCGACAAGACGTCGTAGTGCATGTGGGTTTTTAAGATGAACATTGTCGTGAAGTCGAATCACAAAGGATTGTCCATCTTGTTTATACCGATCCAAACGCTCCAATTTTCCAAAAGCGCGATCCATGACCATAATAAAATCGGTGTTTTCTAACGATTCGCATACCGGCCCATCGTGCTTGGAGCCAATCGTTTCGGTGACGTTAAGCGGCTGCATGTTTTGATCCTGTAAGGTTACATGCAACTTAATCGCAGCACGTTCTCCATGATAGGGAGCCCAAGGCAAACGTGTTTTCCCTACGGTCATTGTGGTGGAGTCAATGAGTAGCAAGATACGGCTCGAAAATTCTAACCAACCGCTTGGACAATGAGAGCTACTTCTTCCGATGTTAGGATGGATTGAAAGGTTCGATGGAATCGTGATAGACTTTTTCATGGAGTCGTCACCTTTCGGTTGTTTGTAGGGGTACAAACATTTTACCGAGTTGACGACTCTTTTGCTACCATTTTGGGGTAGTACCAGCGTAGCTGACACCAACCGCAAACACATGAATCGAATTGGGAATTTATTAAATAAGTTCCATTTACAAAAACAGATTTGGAACTTTAGTTTACTAATTGGACTAAGCTAACTGGCAGAGTAGGTTATATCCCTATGACCATCGAGTTTTAGACAGAGATCCCGCTTAATCAAAATAGCTAGAATAGGAGTAACATAGGAGATCTGCGGCTATTGCTCGTGTCGGGGGACAAGAGCATACCTGATTAGAACCGCGTACTACGCGGTTTTTTCATTTTATGGGAGCAAGTTCTTGTACTGACATAAGGAAAAGAAACTGTAATACCCTTGTAGCTCATACCTAACGGGCATGTTAGTTCAATCTAACAGGCTGCAATTTTAACATTTATTACTCATAAAATGAACTCTCCTGACATGAAATATATTACATTTTTATCCATATGTTTGCGAGTGATGTCAGCTTCGCTGGTATTACCACTTGTAGACAAATGGTTCAAAAGTATCTTTTTGATTTATTTGTAAATTTATGGTTGCCTAATGCTGATTGTTTAAATTAACATGTAGTGTATGTTCCTAATTTTTGTTAGAGAGGTGTTGAAAATGTTCCAAAAGAAAAGAAAATTGGTGATCGCAACCCTGTTGCTACTAACACTGGTTTGCGGGATTGCCGTCAGCGTCAGCGCTGACTATACTCAAGATGCTAATGGTCACCTATATGGAGGGGAATGGGATTTTACACCCTCTAATCTGTATTGGTGGTCTAGCCCTTCAGTAGCCAGTTATGGGTATGCAGATAGTGTCGCAGACGCTATAAGTGGTTGGAATAGCGTTCCATACCCAAGTCCTATAATTAATTCTGCCTCAAGCGAATCAACCGCCAACCTGAAATACTATATTGACGAATACGTTCTACCAGCTGGTACTGCTGGGATAGTCGATTTTTGGCATGTGTATGGTAGTACCGTAGAGAATGTTTCAACTCAAGTACCTGGAACTGATCAACGATATGATATTGCCACAATAACGATTGATCATGCCCGTGCTTCTGGTGCGGCAGGCTTCGGGCCTGATTTCCGATCTCACTTACTCGGTCATGAGACTGGACACGGATTGGGCTTGAATCACTTTTATAACCCTACTGCACATACCGGCAGCCATTGGATGAATAATTGCGGTACTACTGGTTGCATTACATCACCATCGTCAACCGACAGTGCCCACTTACAGGCAAAATTTGATCCCGTCCTTCCATAACCAATTGATTGGAGGAAAATAAAATGAATAGACGTATATCTGTAACATTACTGGCGACCTTAAGCCTGTGTTTAATTATTACAATTGCCTATTCGATAGCGGATAAAAAAGTTACAGTAAAACCAGTACATGCAAGTACTTGGCAGATTCAGCATAAAAATCTGGAAGAGTTAGAGAGTGCAAGAGATGTTGGTTTGATTATTGAGGGGACAGTTACAAATAACACAAACCCTCGAAAAATCGAATCCCAAAATTCACCAGTAAAGTATACGGCAATGCTTACTGAAATAAAGATTGATAAGATCATTAAATCAGATGGAAAGGTTGTCGACCAAAGTAAACCTCTTCTAATACTGGAACCCACCTATATTGAAGATAATGGTTTGATGCCTGGGAAAACCGAGTATCCAATGTTCAACTATTACAAAGCCTCTCCAGGCAACAAGTATATTTTTTATTTAAGTTGGGATGAAAAACAACAAGCTTATTGGGTATACGCAGGTTCCCAAGGAAGGTACAATATTGATGGAAAAGATCAACGTGAAAAAGAAATTGAAACTACTCAAGAAAACTATCGTAACCTGAAGATAAGCGTGTTAGAAAAGTACCGTTTGACCAAATAAACGGACCGCAAGGCTGCAAGGAAAAAGCACAAAAAAAATTCCCGATGCGCCTTTTATCGGGAATTTTTTTTGTGTTCTTACTGCACGGGCCTTCCTTCACTCGCGTTCCTGGCTGCTCTCTTTCGGATCCGGACGGCCTGGGGTGACAGCAGAAGCGTCGTTGCCCGATGGACAGGTATCAGCTGTTAGTAGTAAATCGCTCCGGTTTGCATCCATGAGCAACCCCCAAAAATGATCAGGAAACCGGCCATGCCGGTTTTTATCATCACCTTGAATACTAGGAACTTGCTTTGTTTTCTTTCGCTCAGGGTTTGATCTTTGAATGCTTTTTTGGTCAAGTGCTCCGGGATCCGCGATAAGCGGAGGCCGGAGCACTTGGCGTTTTCGTCCAATCGAAGGCACCATCCTGGACGGTGGCATCCTACCAGCGCGCCGGCTACCGGCTTTCCCCCGTTTTGCAGGGAAATGAACCAAATCAAATTCGTCGTTTAACTCGGGGTAGTACCAGCGTAGCTGTCACCAAGGGCAAACGCATGGATACTATTGTAAAATTCAATTCCTACCTCCATGCTTTCAGTATGACAAATCCTGCCCAAACAGCTAAGGCAATCCAAAGAGCAATGAATAACATGCCCATTAGCCAATTTTTAGGTCTACCATTTTTTCGAATCTCTTCTGCTTTAAGTCTGTATTCTTCGATTATTGAAGGCTCGATCAGCTTCAAAGCAAGCATAATCCCCAGCGGTACAATAATTAGATCATCCAAATATCCTAAAATGGGAATGAAGTCGGGATTGGACTGAACGCGTAAGCTACCACCAAAATTGCTACGATTTCGGCATACTATGGAATACGAGGATCTTTGTATGACAGATACAGAGCGTAGAGATTGAGTTTCAGGTTTCGAGCCTTTATCTTTAATTTTTCAAACCATGTTGTTGAGGCCATATAATTTTTTGACTCCTCACTTCTTCAGGAAGTTCCGTTTTATTTATGGTAACAGGCCTGCCGGATAGTATTCTCCACCACACCCGTCGCAACGTTCGTCACGTTGTTTATGGCGCTTGTCGCTCTCTGTTCAATCCCCCGCAGATTGATGGCCATATGGTCCTCCTCATCATTGCCCTGTCGAAACATCCTATTCGAAGGACAAATTGAATAATAACCATCGCAATTATTTTTATCTGATACCAAACTTTGTCGCAAGCATGCCATACCGTTTCGCTCCGACTTTCAATTCCATCCGACCGCCGCTCTCTGCCTCGAAAGTCGCATAATAGCTTGGTCAACTTGCCAATCGCGTGATTCCGGATGCTTTTCCGACTTTTCCGGCGGACCCACATCGCCGCAATCAATAGGACGGGCAACGCCATTTGAACTTATCGTTTGACGACGGCGACAAATTCCACCAACACGCGTTGCGTATAATTCTGTGGACTACCGCCCGGCGCTTTTCGGACGAATCGAACTGTTGCAAAGAAAAGAAACCGCTGGCGAAAATGCTCCAGCGGTCATTTAAGATATGTTTGCCCCGACAGTATTGCCTATATCGCATTGTATCCGCTCTATCGGCCTGGCTTCTTGAATCCGTCCAGCAACATAGAAATGACGGTCATGCCGTCCTCCAAAGCCTGAACGCCGTCCGGCATCTGCGCGATCCAGAGCGCCGATTCATTCAAGGCGCCCGAGAGAGAATGAGTCATCGCATCGATGGGTACCGGGCGAAAACAACCCAGCTCATTCATGGAGTGAAGCTGCTCCCTCAACAGCCGCATCGAGTTCCGTTCGTCCATCATACGCCAGACGTCCCATCCCAGCACGGAAGGTCCGTCTACAAGCAGGACGCGCTTATTGCGTTCTTCGACGGCGGCCGCAACGAACGCTCGGCATCCCAGAAGCAGCTGCTCCCATACATCGTCGCTCCGGGCCGCTTCCGTCTCGACCCGCTCCGCGACTTCCTTCTGCACCGATTCGAACACGGCTTGAAACAGTCCTTTTTTATTGCCGAAATGATGGTACAGCGCTCCTCGCGTCAACTCCGCTTCCAGACCGATTTCCTCCAACGCCGAGGCCGCATAGCCTTTATCCGTAAAATGTTGCCGGGCGACGGCAATCAGCTTGCGAATCGTCTCGTCGGTTTCCGCTTTATTTTTCCTCATTTTCCGACCATACTTTCTCGATGTATTGACTGCTGTGCGCTTCGGATGGTGGAATGATTTTAATGACATCGATCAGAACACCGTTAGGATCGCTCGTAATGAAATGACGTTGACCGAATTCTTCATCGCGAATATCCAGGTGCAAAGGGAGCTTCCCCGCCTTGATCAATCTCTCGTATTCGGCATCCACGTCGTCCACTTCAAAATTGAGAATAAGGCCTTGCACCGATTTCCGGAAATCGCCCGGAACCGTCGGGTGCGTCGCATCGAGGAGCGCCAGTTCATAATCCCCCGTACGCAAGCTTACGTACCAATCCGCCTCGAAAACGGGCACGAAACCAAAATGGTCTACATAAAATTTCGCGCTTTCCGAAACATGTTCCGTCATAATAACCGGATAAAAGCTGGATGTAATCATAAGTTTCAGATCTCCTTTGGTATATGATACCATCACTTTAACATACATACTGTATGTATGTAAAATAAAAAAACCGATATTTTAGATGCATGCTGATACGAACCTAAGACAACCTTCTATCGACGTATTTCGAGGATGAGCGACCGCGGTTCAGCGGTAGTTTTTCTCGGTTCAGACCTGTTGCAGTTTGCTTAAGCATTGCTTTGAAGCTGTGTCGCTTAGCGAACATAAACATTCTGAATCGTAAAAAGACGACCGGCAAGTCCCGGTCGCCTTGAAATGAAGCATCTTGTCAGGTTTCGTCTTCTTCTTGGCCGGATCGAAGTGGCGTTCTCGCCGTTATGCCTCCGCCTTTCCCGCCGTATGGACCGCCTTACTCGGAAACCGCATATTGAGTACTAGGAAACCGGCCAGAAAAACGACGGTCCCGCCAATGACATAGCCGGTAATAGGCTCATGAAAGAACAGGTACGACCATAGAATCGAGAACAGTACCGAGCTGTTGCCCACAACGGCTACTGCCGTAAACGACACGCGTTTGATCGCTTCGGCAAACCATAGGAAGCTAAGTCCCGTTATAATTCCAAGCAAGATCAGGACGGTCCACCCCCAGGCATTAATCGGCTCGGTAGCGCTATGCGTTCCGAATGGAATAGGGCCGGCTACGAGAAACGTACTGATGAGGAAGACGGACATATTCATATTGCCCGAGTCCATGCTTTTTACGAGTTGTCGTTGGCTGAGCACATGGATGGCGGCGCCGATTCCCGCGAAGGTGAACAACAACGTCGTCAGGCCGCTGCCTGCCAGCAACTCATTTAGCGGATGCCCGTTCCACCCGATCACGATCACGCCGATTACGCACAAAGCCGCCGCAGACCAGCCCTTGGCCGTAACACGCTCCTTGAACAAAATCCCCGACGCGGCAAGAAGCGCGACCGTTTGGACAGGCTGAACAAGAATATTGCCGTATGCATAGCCGATCGTAATGGCCATATTTTCGAAGATATAGTTGACGGACTTCCCCGCCGCGCCCAACCATACCCATCTCAAGCTGAAGCGCATCCGGAGACGCTTGTCCTTGATCAGAATATAGATCCCGAGAAAGACAACTCCGAAAAAAAAGCGGGAAAACGTAATCCAAGAATTATCTACCATCGTTGAAACGCTTTTGACCAAAACGCCTACAAAGCTCCATGCCAGCGTTGCCAGCAGGAGCAGTACGTAACCCATCGATGCACCTTCTCCGCCATGTCTTGTCTGTTAATTATCCTAACATAGCACAAACTGGCGATGCAGGGAAACAGTTATTTTGATTGATAAGATTCGTCTTTTTCGTGCCGCCGTCCCAATTCGGCATGTTCCGGAAAGGAAGGTGAGCTGTTAAGCATATATATGTCTGAGAAACGTCGCGTTTTTCTTGCCGCAGCGGTCCGATCTTGGCGGTTTTTCGAAGAAGTTATTAACGAAAAACTCTTAATATATAAGATGAACAAAGAACCAACTGAGAGTAGACCAATGCAAACAGGCTGCTATGGCAAAAAAAGAGGAGCCTCACTGCTCCTCGCTCACTGATATGGACTTGATTCCGCATACCGTACTCGATTAACACTTATGTCAATCCAGCTTCTGTTCGACGGAAGGCTCAGGCCTAAGATGTTCGATCGATCTCCATACGTACACTCCCCAACGGTTAAGCTCGACATATTGCCTGCGCGCCGAATACAGGCATTCCGCTTCGATGAGACAATGGGTCAGGCAGCGCGTCCCCGCCCCTTCCGGCGCCTTGTCGTCGCGGAAAAACAACCATCCCCCGCCGCTCGCCAGCCGATGCCTCCGGATTTCTTCCGGATCGATGACGCCGACGATTTGCAGCTCGTCCGGATGCGTGAGCGCGTAAGAAGCGTAAGTTTTACTGCGGTTTCCAGCACCGACAACGACCGCTCTTAGAGGTATGCTACACGTATCCGTATTTGTACTCGTCTTAGTCATGATGTCCCCCGGTGACTATCTCTTCGAAAAAGGTTTCGCCTTCGTCAATTCTCGACGAGGCTGTCCGTCGGCGCTCCGATTTCCTTCAAGACCGGCAATGAAATGAGAAGCGACGAGGCGGCCGAGACGGATATTTTGCGAAGGCCGAACGAAACCGTGCCGCTTGCTGGCATCAAATCGGTATAGCTGATCAATCGCCAGCTCGTATCCGGCGCATAAGCCGTCGTGCTCATGCCCAGTTGACTCGAGTATGCAGCCGCTCCGGTGCTCGCCGCTTGCGCCTTCGCATAAAAGGCGATATATACGTATTTGCCCGCCAGTCGAGGGTAATCGGCCAAATCGATCGTAAAGCCGAATACATCCGTATTCGCCGAACCTGCAAGCTCATACACATCGTGGCCGTTGAACTTGACAGCCGACGGCGACAAGATTCCGCCGCCCGCTGCCGAAACAACCGTGAACAAGGACGGGTCGGGGGCATATTGGGCACCGGGTACTCCCTGAATCCAAGCGTAATGAAGCAACGTTGTCGACTGCGCCATATCTTCCACCCAGATCGGCCGTAACTGCAATGCGCTTTTGTGATTTTCCCAGACGCCGTTGCCGTAAATCCGGACATGATTGACTTTAGCCCCGAGTCCGGTCTTGCTCGTTCCCGTTCTCAACGCCGCATACGAAACCGCCGGCGTCTTGTATCGAACAAACGTATTATTGGCGATCTCCATGCTGCTGCCGGCCGAGTAACAGGTGACGAACGATTCGTCAGCGGATACGGATATGAGGTTGTTCGCTATCCGGATCGCGCCTGACGGATACGTATTTGCAATAATGTTGGCCGTCGTGTTCCCGTTTACGATAATGCAGGAGCGAACCAGCCTGTTCGGATTTTGCAGCTGGTAGCCGACCTCGCCGTTGTTCTCGAAATAGTTCTCCGTTATGTTGAGCGGGGAATTGAGCATTTTGGCGAACACGCCGCACACCTTGTTGTCCTCGATCGAACAGCCGCTGATTCTCGTCCCGAGCGTGTAGTAGGCCATGTTGATGGCGATGCCTTCGTTGGCGAACAGCTTCGTGTTGATAATGTTCAGCATATTGACGTTGTCGGCGGTGAATAGGATGGCGTCGCCGAAGTTGAACGAAAACTCGCAGGTCTCGATATCGTTGCACCAGCCGTAGCCGATCGCGAGCGCGGCGATCTTCGTCTGGACGATGCGGATTCGCCGGAACAGCGAATGGGAGATTTTCTTCGTATAGATGCCATATTCGAGCTTGCCGGTTTCTCCCTGGATGACGATGTCCGAAAATTCGAACCGTTCCGCCACCCGGGTATCGTCGAACACGAAGGCAGCCTTGATCGGACTCGTCGGCGTTACGGACGAATGGGCGCGAATCCAAGAGCCTTTCTGAAAACCGTCGCCCACGATCCGGATCGAACGTTTGGATGCGCCGATCACGATCGGCACCGTGATCATGTAGTCCGCCGTCGGGAAATATAACGTATCGCCGCGGTTTTGGGCCGCATCTACCGCTGCTTGAATGGCGGCGGCATCGTCAGAGCTTCCGTCGCCTTTGGCGCCGAACCATTTCACGTTAAGCGCTCCCGAGTATAGCCGCTTGAAACGGTAGCCCGATCCGGCTACAAGAACGGTTCCCGTGTTATCCGCCGATGTCGTATCCGCCGGATCGTAGCGGAAATGACCTTCCTGACCGGCATCCCTGACGAAATGCACATGATCGGGGTCCGCTGCGGTCGCGCCTCGCAGCTCGGCGATCGTCGTGTTAATGACGCAATTGCCCGATGCGCATAATGTCCCGCCGCCGTATACGGCTCCCGTCACGGTCGAGCCCTGGGCGGATACTTCCGCCCCTTGCCGGATCAACCCGCCGGCCGCGATTGCCGCTCCGGCCATCCCCAACGTTTTCAGCAGAAGTCTTCGGTCCATCGCCCTCCCCTGCCGATGCTCCTCCCCTGTACTAGCCATTTCCTCTTCCAAATTCCTGTTGTCCTCCATCGCGATTCCTCCCATTATGGATGATTAGAATTCACGTATGTCGACTCCCGGCTGCCCTTGCCATCTATCGGTTTATTTCAATAAACCCTGTTCCTTCAGCTGCTTCTCCGCCGATTCCCCCATCAGGGCATCTATAAATGCGCGGTTGCGTTCCAATTCGATCCATTGCAGGAAAGCGATGTTCGTCTTGGAGCTGAAATCGCTTCTCATAATGGTTAACTGCTCGTTCCACGATCAGTCGCTCGGTACGGTTGAAATAGTAGAGCTGGAAAAGGAAAAACGGAATGTGAATGACGATGACGAAGCTGAAAAAGAACCTGTACTTGATTTTTCGGGGGAGCAGCCCGCTCAACGTGCCGGATATTTTACTGCCAATCGTTCCGTTTCCTGCACCTCGTGTTGGTTCATGCATCGGCTCGCCACCTGATGTCGTCGTTCGGACGACTTCCCTCGTCGCGATATACGTTCATCATATACGCTGTCCGTGGCCGATAACATGTAGGATCTGAACAAACCTTTCACTTTCTTAACTACCAATATCCATATAGTGGGAATTGATGAAGCTTCGATTTCATTCCTTCCACATTTTTCTATATAAGATGAACTAAAGAACCAACTAATAGAAGCTCTGAGTGCAATGGAAGAAGGGAATTGCCTTGTGAGCGAGTTTTGGCTTTGAGTTTCAACCATGCCGCAGGCCTATATATGCCCCCCAAAAGTGAAGCTAGCCTTCGAAGCATATTCCAAATACTTTTGGGGGAGCCCCCTTAAATCAAAGAAACTCAAAACAACCTGTCTGAAGCTGCAAGGTAATCCCTTCTGGAATGGAATGAACATTAAACCTTTAGTTCAACTTATATAGAATAGAGCTGGTTTGTTTCACACCGCCGTCCTCCGGTTAATGGAGAGTAATACATTCGAGGGGGGCGGTCTGGATGAGGACGAAAGCGATATACGCCGTATCGGTCACTGCCGGCACGTTGCTGGAACAAGGCGAACTGCTCGAACAGTCGGATCGAACCGATGTGTTGACGGTGGAGGCTACCGACGAGGAGGCTTTGGAACTGCGCCGACTGCTTGACTCCTACACCGCCCGTGATGCGCATTCCCTTCGCCGCGCGCCCATTCCGTACAAATCGGCGGATCACGACGAAGCGACGCGCTCTTTCAACGACAAAACTTTTCAACTCTATTTGACGATCTATGAGCTGGGCACCGTCGAGACGCGTGCCTATATCGACGAGAATGAGCTGCTCGCCAAGCTGCGCAATCCGGATTACGAGCACCCGGGTTACGATCGTTGATCGGCCTTTACTGGCAGGCTGCGAGTAGAAGCAAGGTTGTCTGCGTGTAATAGGCTGCAGCTGCGGCTGCGAGGGCTCGCAACAGTGCTCTGTGCGAAAAGGATGAAGCGGCTGCAATGTATTGCCGCAAATAAAGGAACTGGATTCCGTTATTATCCCGAATTCCGCTACGCGCATGAAGATAACGGAACAGACTTCCGTTATCTCGAGCTGTCGAGGTAGAAATGGATAGGGAACGGCGGAATAGCGGAACGGTTTTCCCTTATTTGCAAAAAACCGGAGGAATCAGGTCAATAGCGTACTCTAGTTCCGCTAATTGATGGATTAGCAATCCACAAGCGACCGTCTGGTCGACCGATCGCCGGTTTGCAGCGAAACACCGCGCGCTGGAGCTGTTCGCGGTGCGTAAAGAGGCGCGAAGACGGCCAACCTTCAACGATCACTCGTGACGTGCACTTCGAACGTGAATCTATATAAGTTGAACTAAAGGTGTCTTAGTTGGTTCTTTAGTTCAACTTATATAGCTAACGCACAAAAAGAAAGAAGCGCACCCCGAGAGATGCGCTTCTATCCATGTACCCGGATCAGCCGGGCAGTTATTAGGAATGGAAATCTTGACCCGACCGGACTTCCTTGACATATCCGGCCCGAATCGTGAAATCGCCGAAATGCTCGCCGTCCCGACGATCCTTCGCGTAGTGGGACAAAATCGGACGGAGCGAGTCGAGAATCTCCGTTTCGCCGATATTTTCCTTGTACAGCTTGTTCAGCCGGTTGCCGGTGAAGCCGCCGCCCAAATACATGTTGTATTTGCCCGGAGCTTTGCCGATAAAGGCGATTTCCGCCAGCATCGGTCTGGCGCACCCGTTCGGGCAGCCGGTCATGCGGATGACGATATCTTCCTCGCGCAAGCCGGACTCGTCGAGCATCGGCTCGATCAGGTTCAACAAATCGGGCAGGTAGCGCTCCGATTCGGCCATCGCGAGTCCGCAAGTGGGCAAAGCGACGCACGCCATCGAATTTCTTTTCAGAGCGGTATAGTGGCTTCCTTCGGTGAGGCCATACTCTTTAAACAATTCTTCCAATTTTTTCTTCTTCTGGCTGCTAATATTGCCGATGATCAAGTTCTGATTGGCGGTCAGGCGGAAATCGCCGTTATGAGCCTTGGCAATTTCCCGCAGCCCCGTCATCAGCCGGTTGTCCCCATCGTCCTTGATGCGTCCGTTCTGGATAAAGAGCGTGTAATGCCACTTGCCGTTGCTCCCCTTCACCCAGCCGTAACGGTCGCCGTTGTGGTCGAAATGGTAAGGACGCGCCGGCTCGAGCGACCATCCGAGACGCGAGTGCAGCTCATTGATAAACCAATCGATGCCCCGATCGTCGATCGTATATTTGAACCGTGCATGCTTGCGCACCGCGCGATCTCCATAGTCCCGCTGGATCGTCACCGTTTTCTCCGCTACGTCGACGACCTGCTCCGGCGTGCAAAAACCGATCACTTGGGCGACTTGCGGATAGGTCTTCGGATCGCCGTGCGACATTCCCATCCCGCCGCCTACCGTAACATTGAAGCCTTTCAGACGGCCATTCTCGATGATCGCGATATAGCCGAGATCTTGGGAAAATACGTCCACGTCGTTCGACGGCGGAATGGCTACGCCGATTTTGAACTTGCGCGGCAAATAAACGGGTCCGTATATCGGTTCTTGCCCTTCATCGTGTTCCAGGCTATCCAGAACCTTCTCGCCGTCCAGCCAAATCTCGTGATAAGCCCGTGTACGCGGATCGAGATGAGCGCTGATCCGTCCCGCCCACTCGTAAACTTCGCCGTGAATATCCGACTGGTACGGATTCGGATTGCACATGACGTTCCGGTTTACGTCGCCGCATGCGGCCAGCGTGCTTAACAGCTCATCATTTACTTCCTTGATCGTCTGCTTCAAATTCCATTTAATGACGCCGTGAAGCTGGAAAGACTGGCGGGTTGTCAGACGAATCGTGCTGTTGCCGTATTTTTGCGCAACGCGGTCCATCATCAACCACTGCTCAGGCGTTACGACTCCACCGGCCGCTCGCACCCGCAGCATGAACTGGTAGGCCGGTTCAAGCTTCTGCTTGTTCCGTTCGTTGCGCAAATCCCGGTCATCCTGCATATAGCTTCCGTGAAACTTCATCAAGCGATTATCGTCCTCGGGGATCGACCCCGTAATTACATCCTCGAGCGTCTCGGTAAGACTTCCCCGCAAGTAGTTGCTCTTGCGCTTGATTTGCTCTACATCGCTGTGCGGCGCACTGTTGGGGGAAAGTAAATTGTTGTCCGACATGCCGGTCATCTCCTCTCGCGATCTATCATCGGGCTCGGCTTAGTAAACATCCCGCTGGTATCGTTTCTGCTGCTGCATGCGGATCAAATATTCCGCAGCTTCTTCCGGGCTCAAGCCGCCCTCTTGTTCGAGGATCGTTGCCAAGGCCGAATGGACGTCGTGCGCCATTTTCTTCTCGTCGCCGCATACGTACACGCATGCCCCTTCTTGAAGCCATTTGTACAGCTCCTTGCTCTTCTCGAGCATCCGGTGCTGCACGTACACTTTCTTGTCGGTATCGCGGGAGAACGCGACATCCATGCGCGACAGCACGCCGTCCTTAAGCCAGCGCTGCCATTCGATCTGATACAGAAAGTCCGTGGCAAAATGCTGGTCGCCATAGAACAACCACGATTTCCCCTCGACTCCGAGCTCTTCCCGTTCGGCGAGGAACGCTCTGAACGGAGCTACGCCCGTGCCCGGTCCGATCATGATGATCGGCGTTTCCGGATTCGCCGGGAGCTTGAAGTTCGAATTTTGCTGAATATAGATAGGCAGCGTATCGCCTGGCTGTATCCGCTCCGCAAGGTGAACGGAGCAGACGCCGTACCGGTTCCGCCCGTTCGATTCGTAACGCACCGCGCGAACGGTAACGTGCACCTCGTCGGGAGACGCTTTCGAGCTGCTTGCAATCGAATACAGGCGGGCGGGCATTTTCCTCAGTATCGTTACGAATTGGCCGGCCGGAATGCCTTTGAGCCCGTAGTCCTGCACCAGGTCCAGCAAATCCCGCTCTTGAATATAAGCCCTGAGATCCTGCTCGCGTCCGGCCGCGACGAGTTCCTTCAGCGCCCAGCCTTCGGCTAGCTGTGCCGCGTGCTCCAGCAACGGCTTCGTCAGGACGGTGATTTCGTAATGGCTATGCAGGGCGTCCCGCAAAGATCGTTGTTCTCCGTTCTTGCCGACGGCTACGAGCTCGTCCGCATTCCAGCCCATGGCCGCGATCAATTCATCCACAAGGCGAAGATCGTTCTCCGGATAGATGCCCAAGCTATCGCCCGGCTCATACTGGAGGTTGGAGCCTTCCAACGAAATTTCGAGGTGGCGGGTTTCGCGATCCGACCCGCGGCCGTTCAAATTCAAATTTTCAAGCACCTCGGCCCGGAACGGATTCGTTCTGGAATACTCGGATTCGGTATCGCTTGCGGCCGAAACACCGGCAGCACCAGCGACGGCCGGAGCCGCGGAGCCTTCGCTCAAAGCACTCAACACATGTTTAGCCCACTCCGAGGCGGGCTCGTCGAAATCGACGTCGCAGTCGACGCGCGGGGCAAGCCGCTTCGCACCTAGTTCTTCCAGACGAAGGTCGAAATCTTTGCCCGTTTTGCAGAAAAACTCGTAGGAGGTATCGCCCAGAGCAAGAACGGAATAGCGCAGTCCTTCCAGTTGGGGAGCTCTCTTGCTATGCAGAAACTCGTGGAAAGCGATCGCGTTATCCGGCGGGTCACCTTCTCCGTGAGTACTTACGAGAATGAGCAAATTTTGAATTTTCTTCAGCCCGTTCGGCTTGAAGTCGCTCATCGAGGAGAGCGTGACCAGGGAGCCTTGCTCTTCCAGCTTTTTGGACAGCTTCTTCGCCAAGCCGTGGCTGTTGCCGGTTTGCGATCCGTATAGAACGGTTACGTCCTTGGACACCGGGGCGGCGGCCGGTACTGCATTAGCAGCGATCGGTGCCGATGGAGCAGTGCCGGACGGCGCCGCAGCAGCCGCTCCGCCGACCGCCGTCAAATAACCGCTGAGCCATATCCGTTGCGTATCGGTCAACGTCGGCAGCAGGCGATTGAGCAGCTCGACCTGCTCTTGATGAAAAGGACTGTTCGTGACTTGTAGTTCCAACAATATCCACCTCGCGCAGCATACAATGATAGTAATTCTCAGTATTCGCATATCTTTTCATTTTTTTCTCTCTTGACCCTATCACAGTAGGGAGACACGGTCAATTAGAATGATCTTATAGGAAACATCAGATATATTGATAAAGCGCGATATTTCGACAAGAACCGAAAAAAATCCGGCTCTGCGGGGAGCCGGATTTCAAGATGGATGTCGGAGCGTGTCATCTGGGGGCTTGTTCGATCGCTTTGTTCGCTTCTTCCGCCGCCTGCCGGAGAGCCGTATTGATGTCGATTTTGCCGTAGGCCAGATCGGGCAGCTTCCCCATCAGAGCGTTCTCGGCGAGCTTATCCACCTCGGGCTTCGGCGAGATCGGGGCAAACTTGTTATAATAAGCCGCGCCGAGATTTTTGTCCCTGTTCGGGCTGTTTTGGCCGAACGCCTTGCGAATATCGGGATTATTCAGCACGGTCATGCCGCCCCGCTTGGACAGCTCCATCTGATATTCGTCGGATACGAGATATTGCAGCACCTCGAACGCCTGCGCCTTATGCTTGGAGATGGCGGGGATCGCCCAATAAACCGGATACTGCTGACTGCCCACGCCGGGCAATTCCTTCGTCGTCGGATACGACGCGAGATCCCAGTTGAACGGTACGGGAATCGGGCTGACGACCTGCCAGTCGGAGAAAACGCCGAATATCGCCAGCTCTTGCTTGTTCAACCACTCGCCGGAATACGGGAGCTTACCTTCAAGCTGGTCCATTTTCGTCCGGTAGCCGGAATGCTCCGCCGGTCTCAGAATCGGCTCGAGTACTTTTTTCCATCTCTCGTCGCCGAACGTCGGTTTCATCGTCTGAGGGTCCACGAAAGGCAGCGAGAACGGATTCATCCGCGTGCTGTGGCTCGGAGAGATAGCCATGCCGGCAACGGTTTTGCCTCCGTCGTTCCGGTTCAGCTTGTCCGCGACCTCGTACACCTGGTCCCACGTCATGCCGTCCTTCAAGTAAGGCACTCCGAATTTGTCGAACAAATCTTTATTGTAGTACAGCGACATGCCGTTCGTCGTCACCGGCAGCCCCCATACTTGCCCTTTGCCGTTCTGTTTGATCGCATCGATCAGCGTCGGCTCGAACCGGTTCAGGTCTGCGTTGTACTGCTTGATCATGGGCGTCAAATCGAATTCGGTTTTGGTCCGGGGCAGCGTCGCGAAAAACGTGCCGACCGATTCGTAATACAGATCGACGTTGACCCCCGTCATGATCAGGTTTTCGTACTTGTTCGCTTCCCCGTCCCGCGGATTGATGTACTTGATCGAAATGTGCGGAAATTTCTTCTTTATATGTTCCGCATAGTTTGCGTTGAATTCCTCCAGCTTCGTGCCGCCCGCCGAGTAGATCGAAAGCTCGATCGGCTCTTTGGACGGAGCCGGCACAGCGGATTGCTGTCCGCTGCCGGGGGACGTGTCCCCTCCTTTGCCCGCACAGCCTCCGAGTATGGCGACTGAAACAAAACCGGCCAATATGACGATCCCTTTTCTCATAGTCCGTCTCCTCCTGGCATCAAATATCGCGTTCATTCGCTGCCTGCGGTCAAGCATGCAGCTATTCGAATGAATCCGCTTTCAAGAATACAAAGGTTCCTTCCTCCGTATGTTGTCGGGTTGCGTCTGCACGCAGGAACCCGGCGATGTCGACGTCGGAACGGCCGACGATAGAAATGGCAAACTAGCATAAGTGCGGGAAAGCCCTTTCCCGCACACGGGAAACGCAATCCTATTGCGCTGCGCAGCTATTCGGATATGATTTTATGATACAGTCATTTTGCCCGATTCTCTATATCCGTATTACCTTTCGAACGAATACTTTGCTATAATTGCTATACAATTCTAATCGGGTCAGCTTCCGCCATCAGACTGCGACAATTGGGGGATACACATTGAGAAATGATTTTGAAATCGCTTTCGCCAAAAAAACGGCGCCTTCCACCATGCCCAGATGCCATTACCACGATTATTATGAAATTTATTATTTGCTGTCTGGTGAACGGTACTACTATATCGAGGATACGACTTATTATTTGAAGCAAGGCTGCTTGCTGTTCATCGACAAAAACCGCATTCACAAGACGATCGACGCCAGCAGACCGGAGCACGAGCGCATCGTGTTTTATTTCGACGACGCCCTGCTTCAGACTTATCGGGCTGCGGATGCGGAAACGATTCTGCTGCCTTTCCGCGCGGAATCCCGTGTGCTGGAGCTGAATGTTCAGGAGCAAAGCTATGCGGAAAATTTACTATTTCAAATGAGCCGCGAGCATGTCGATACCGGACAGATCGGCACGCAGCTGTTCCTGCAATCGCTCGTCGTGCAGCTGCTTCTGTTCGCGGCGCGCAAAATGAATACCGCCGGCGATGTTCCGGCTCAGCTGATGCATCGCAAAATTGCCGAGGTGCTGGACTACTGCAGATCCAATTACAACGAATCGATCACATTGAGCTTTATCTCGTCGAATTTCTATATCAGCCCGTCCCATTTCAGCCGCTTGTTCAAGCAATATACCGGCTTTAACCTCCCCGAGTACTTGAACACGCTCAGAATTCGGGAAGCTCAGCGTCTCCTTCGCGAGACGAAGCTGAAAATTACCGAAATAGCGGAGCGTGTCGGGTATGCCAACATCACGCATTTCAACCGCAAATTCAAGCTCGCGACCCAGATGTCTCCGAACGAGTACAAAAGTATGGCCGGTCATACGAAGTCGCTCAAGCAAAATAAAATGTCCGAGCCCTGAGACCGGACAATCGTACGTGCGCTTTCCGCCGCATATGCAAAAGGCGGCCTTCCTGGACGTTTGAACACGTACCGGAATGCCGCCTTCTTTGATTCGCGATTTTCTTTATACAGACTCTGACCGATAGTACCATTATTCCCCTCTTTCCTCATGTTAACGTATAAACGGTCGTCTTTTCTAAAACGCTTAAGCTCCCTCATCCACCAATCGCATCGCTTTATTGATCGCTCCTGACGCGCCGAATCCATCATGATAGTCGATGATTTTCCCCTTCTTCTCGGCGAGCTCTCGCACGGCCCACATCGAAGTATGTTTGATTGCGCCTTTCAAAATAATGACGACATCCGCTCGATTGATAATGCGCTGGAAGTAGCTTTCCACGGAACCTCCGCCCGTTTTCCCGTCGTGATGCTCTACGATAATTCCCCGCTTCTCGCCCATTTTCTTGAACGTATCCGTCTGGCTTCCTCCGATAATCGCTACCGTCTTCATATCCGTCCCTCCGTCTCGAGTGGCTTGTATCTTTATATTAACTCAAAATACTTAATTGTCAATTGGAATAGTAGGATTTATTGCAAAAAAAGAACGGACACCGTTTCGAAGCCCGCTCTTCATTATTAGCCACGAATGTCCTAAATTTATAAAGCGTCAATTCAGGAAAGGCAAGATCGATTCCTTTAGTGCGGCGGTAGGTCTGCCGATCAATTTTGCCAGGTCGGCGGAAGTAGAGGAAGTATCGATCGTACGCAGAAATCCGTATAACCAATTACGGATTTCGGGATCGTATCGCAAACTTACCTTCTTGCCGGCCTTTTCGGACAAAACCTCGGTCAACTGCGTGAAATTCCAAGTACTCGACGCTGTAAGCTCGTACGTTTTCCGTTGATGATCCGGACCGGATAAAACCTCGGCAATACCGGCCGCAAGATCGTCTCGCGTAACCGTATTGAATATCCACTCCCCAGGCGGAACGACCAATTCTCCTTGAGCGATGGCTGCATCCAGACCGAGTGCCCCGACAAAATCGGAGTACAGGGCGTTGCGGAGAAACGTGTACGGGATGCCGGAAGCCTTGATCGCATGCTCCGCGGCCAAATGCATATGAGTCATCGAATTCTTGCCGGAGTCGGCAAAGGCGAAGCTTGTGTAAAGCAAATGCTCGACCTTCGCTTTCTTCGCTTCCTCTATGACATGGGCATGCTGCCTCATTCGGATCGTATCTTCCGGGTTGGAGCCGGAAATCAATAACAGCTTGGAGGCGCCTTGGAGCGCTTGCCCGATCGTATCGGGATCGTCGTAATCGCATTCCCGCACCTCAATGCCGAGTTCGGCGAATTGAGCCGCTTTCTCCCGCTGACGAACGCAGGCGATGATCCCTTTCGCCGAAACGTGTTGAAGAAGTTTGCGTATAACCAAGCTTCCCAGTTTGCCGTTAGCGCCGGTAATAACAATCGGCATCGGTCATTCCACCTTTCTATTTTGACACGTCGTACACGGGTTCCAATTATCCTCTGCGCAGCTTCGTTAACAGATCGAGAAGCTGGTTCTGTTCCCGCTCATCGAGAACTTTCATTTTGTCGGCAATATGTCGGCGATTTTCAGGCAAATGCTTCAGAAGGATGCTCTGGCCTTCGCCCGTTATCGAGATCACCGTTTTTCTGCCGTCGCTCGGATGGCTTGCTCTCCGAAGTAAACCGTCATTCTCCAGCGGTACGAGCAGAAGGCTGATATTCGCTTTTGTGACGCCGATTTTCCGGGCTAGCACCGACGGCAGTATCGTGCCTCCTTCCTTCATGATTTCGACCAAAATCCGTATTCTCGCACCGCTCATGCTTTGCGACTGCCAATATTTCTCCGACACGTCGACCAAATGGGCCGTTGCCTCGACCAGCGCAAAAAACGTGCGCGTCTGGAGAGACGGCTCCAACAACTCGTCTTGCAATGGGTTCATTCCATCACCGCCAGTAACTAGTTAATGACTTAACTACATGTAAACATACACGGAAAGTGCCGTTCTTGTCAAAAACAAACGCGCAAAGCGTCCATTGAATCAAGCAATTGGAACGAAAAAAAGGCCGCCGGCGAATTACGAATCACAGGCAGCCCCATTCTATGATTTTTATTAAATCGCCCCGATCGGATAAGGACCGTTCTGCGTCTTCGAATCGCTCATTTCACGAACAGCTTCCCTCGTCATGAGAGTATGTTGTCCGATCGCAATCTGCGACCGCAATCTCCAGCTCGTATTGTCCTTCCGCATAAAATCTGCCGCCTACACGGGCTTCGCAGCCATACGGAACCGACAACTTGATCCGGTATAGCCCCTCCGCCTGTCTGACCGCAATCGCGTACGTACCATTCGGTGTCGAAATGGATCCTTCGGCGTGCTCCAAGTCGTACAAACACGGTTTTATCGTTACACGGGCAAAACCGGCATCTCCGGGCCTCAGACCGAGCAATTGCTCCGGCAAGCATACGAGCGGCATGGCCGCCCAGGCGTGACTGGCACTCTTGAAATGGACGTCGCCTGAGGCTGTCTTATAGAACAAGTCCCAGTTTTCCCACGTAGTTGTAGCACCGGCGTCGAGCATCGCGTCATAGCGGCGGCGCATCATGTCGAAGGCGAGTCCGCTTGCACCGTGCTTATCCAAAGCGCGGTAAACATATATCATGAAGTACGGGCTTGCTTTAATAACCGGCCGTCCCCCCGTGAAAATGTTTTCCACGATGCGCGGCGCCCTGTCATCGTTCGGCTCATGGAGATGCAGCAAAGCCAGGCTGTTTGCCACTTCGCTGATTTTATCGGACATTTTCCCGTCGACGATGCATTCCGCGTAGGCCCCCTTCTCCTCGTCCCACAATATGAGCCGGATCGCCTCGGCCAGTCGGTTCGCTATCGAGCGAAATACGTTGCACGCCTCCATATCGCCCAGTCGCTCCGCCATCCCGCTCGCCACATGAAGCGCCTCCAAATATTGAAGGTTCAGCGCGGTCAGGACTCCTCCCCTGCCGACGTCGGGAGCGGGGCCGTTCGGGAGCTCGCCCCAGTCGATGAACGACCAGTACGGAACATGCTCCAGCAAACCTTGTCCGTTCAAATAAGCCGTAAACCAGCGTATCGCGTTCACGATATTCGGCCACCATTCCGTTTCAAGCCCGGTATCGCCCGTATACACTCTGTACTCCTCGAAGGAAGATACCCATTGCAGACAAAACGACGGAATCGGCGGATAATTGTGATGATCGTCAGGATAACGGGAGGTGGTCATCCCGAGCCAATCCTGCGATTGCCCGAACTGCCTGAGCAGCTTCGCGTGAAGCTTGCTGTCACCGGTATAATAGTAGTTAAACAGCGCTTGAACGCGCCCGTCCCCCATCCATTGCTGCTGCTCGCGGCTCGGCGAGTCGAGAAAGCCGTCCTGCATGCAGCATCGGAGCGTATGGGCGGATATTTCCCACAGCCGGTTCAACCGATCGTCCGAACAGACGAACTCCGATTTGCGTTTTACCGGATAATAGCGCGTTCGAAGGCCCACCTCATGGAACACGACTTCCCCGCGCGGATTGCGCACGCGAATCTGAACGTAGCGGCATGCTTTATAACCGAAAGCGATTTCAACCCGGTTAACCCCTTCTCTCATAATGATACGGTCGATCGAACGGTTATTGTCCGCATTCAATAGCGCTCTGCCCTGCCACAGCTCCTCGGCATAAACGATATCGAGAATATCCCCCGATGCGCCGCTCGCCTCGAGCTGCAAATAGCCGACCTCCAGCCGACCGAAGTCGAAGGTAACGATCGCGGCCTTGCCCGCCTCCGTCCTCGGTACGCGGTAACCGCTTGCCTGCCAATCGCCGTATTCGGACAAACTAATTTCTCCCTGCTCCGCAAGCAACTGCTTATGAAGCTTACCGACCGCCTCATCCCGCTCGCGAAGCTCGCCTCGGTTGATAACCGACACCGCGGATATTGACGCCTCTTCGGGCAAAGCGATTTCTCTCGGAACCAGATTCCAGAACGGAGAAAGCTTGCGGCTGCGTGCCTTCGCCGTCACCCAATCCGAGTCGTCATAACCGGGATTCATCCAGCCGTCGTCTTCAAGTCTGGAGTCGAATATTTCGATCGGTCCTTGACACCCGTTAATCCGCGGGGCGTTGCGCTCATAGGCGGGGTGCAGCGATACTTTCCATTTCGCGCTCGTACCGGTCGCGATTCGATCCCCTCCGGTCAGCCCTACGGCGCATTCGGCCAACAACGCCGGAATCCGGTGCATCGATTGCCCGGTTCCGTAGCCGAAATGCAGCGCAAGTACGGCTATCGTATTCGCCCCGGCCTCCAATAAATCCGATATATCCCAGCTATCGTAGTACTGCCAGCGGGGATCGCTGCGGCCCGGACCTCTCCCGACGTAACGACCGTTCACATAGAGCATGTAGCGCGAGTCGGCAAATAGGCGGATGCTTCCGTGCTCCGGCCGATCTTTCAGCTCGAACGTATGGCGAAACCGGCAAAACGAGTTTTTCGGCTGCTCGTAATGCGTCTCCGCTTCGGACGGATGCCAGATGATCGCCGTCTCGTTCGCCCATGAAATCGACTCGTGAGCGGGACGGCTGCGAAAAAATCGCGACGGTGCGGATGCAGGCATATCCGGGCCGTAATCCGATACAGGAGCGCTTCCGCTCCGACTTGTTCTCATCGGGTTCATTCGATATTGTCCTTTCATCTCGTTATCCTATTTCCGCACAAGCTCTTGCGTCTGCCGAATGGCCAATACCTTTGACCATCGTTTTGCATATCGATAATCGTATTATAATCCAGTAGTTATCCTTGCAAAATGCAGATAATTCCGAAAAAGATATACAAAATTTCAAATCGGGGATTCATCGACGACGAGGATGGTTCCTTTCTATTCGTGCTGAAAGCGGACATAAGAGGGATCTCCACCCTGACTTCTATTCCTTAAAACGCACTTCCATTTCCGTTTCATTTAAAGTCGTCTCTCCCGGACGGTGAAAGCCTTTCAACCGGTCATACAGAAAACGGGCGCAACGAAGCACCGCATCGTCTTCAATCGCAACGGTCCGCAGCCGTATCCGTTCATGGTCGATCTCGACCATGCAAATCCCCCATAATCGCTATCGTTAACATGCCTTTCCTCTCCCGTATCGTACATTTTCGACATATTTATATAACAAATAGACAACTTAATGATCATATTTAATACGAATTTGACAAAAGAACAAGTTAGTTTTAATACTCTTTCTCTACTATAGGTATAGATGCAGACAAGCACTACACCTAAATTGGAGGTTATGAATAATGAATGGACAACGAATGCTTTGCGGCAGTATTTTTTTATCGTTCGCATTGGTTGCGGCCGGATGCAGCGGTACAAGCGGCGCGACTACCCAGTCCGGCAACGGCGATCCCCAACCCCAATCCGGCAAAACCGCGTCCAACGTCCCGGTAACGTTGAAAGTATTCCAGAACGGAGCCGAAATCTCGGATGAAGATTTTCAAATGATGTTCACCGATCCGGTCAAGAAAAAATACCCGCACATCAGTCTGGAAATCATTCGCCCCAGCAAAGACGTCACGCTCAATAGCCTTCTGGCCGCCCGCGACGTGCCGGATCTCCTGCTTACTCCGAACTCCGGAATCATGGGTCTGAAGCAGCAGGACCTCTTGATGGATATAACCCCTCATGTTAAATCCCAGAGCTTCAATCTAACGCGCTTCAATCCGGTCGCGATCGATGCGGTGAAGTCGGAGCAAGGGCAGCTGTACGGCATTCCGTACGCCATGCAGTTCAACGCCTTATACTACAACAAAGATATTTTCGATAAATTCGGCAAAAGCTATCCGAAAGACGGCATGACCTGGGAGGACGCCATCGATCTGGCCCGCCAGTTGACACAGCAAGACGGCGGAGTCCAATATCGCGGTCTCGACCCGGCCAGCAGCTACGTCATGAGCTTCCCCTACTCTTTGGCTTATGTGGACGGGAAATCGGATAAAGCGAGCATGGACAACGAGAAGTGGAAGCAAGTGTTCGAGCTAGCCAAATCCATTCTGACGATTCCGGGCAATATGCAGCCGAATCCGGAGCCGTCGGCGGCAGCCTCCGGCAATCTCTTTATCAAGGAGAAAAATGTCGCGATGCTTGCCTCGACGAATCTGATGGCGCAAATCGGCAGCGCGGCGGACACCGTGAACTGGGACATCGCCCAATACCCGAGCTACAAGGACAAGCCGAATATTTCCGGCAAGCTCGATTCCCACAATATCATCGTCTCCAAAACGACCAAATTTCCCGATGCGGCGATGAATGTGATCGAAGTGGTCACCTCGGACGAAGTACAGCTGCTGAGCGCAAGGAAAACGGCAAGGATGTCCCCGCTCGCAGGCGAGGAGCCGAAGAAGCAGTTCGGTGCGGATGTCCCTTATTTGAAAGGAAAACATGTACAGGCTCTGTTTAAAAGCGCCGTCTCCCCTTCCCCGACGTATTCGATCTATGAAACGGACGGCAAAAAAATCGGGCAGCAAGCGTTCAGAGATTACGCGGCGGGCAAGGTCGATCTGAACACCGCATTGAGACAGGCGGATGAAGAAATCAACAAAGGTATCGCCGGCAAGAAATAAGGTAAAGAACCCTTGAGCCATCAGGCCCAAGGGTTCTTTACCCGTTTTAAGTCCTTGTTCCGACTAGGAAAATATGTAGCGCTCGATCATTTTGGCTACGCCGTCCTCATGAACGGTCGGAGCAATGACGTCGGCCGCTTGCTTGACCGGCTCCTGGGCGTTGCCCATAGCGACTCCAAGGCCGGCTGCGCGGATCATCGGAATATCGTTCAGACTGTCCCCGACCGCCATAACCTGCGACATCTCGATGCCGATCAGAGAACAAACTTCGAGCAGACCGGTCGCTTTCGTGACGCCGATCGCGTTGCATTCGATGTTGGTCAGATGCGAGTTGCTGATCTCGAACGCGTTCCAGGCTGCCAGCCGGTCCCGGATCAGCTGCAGAAGCTCGGCATTCCCGCTTCGGATGGCGAATTGAAGCCATCGAACGGTCGTCGGATCGGCCGGCGCATTCGATTTGTCGATTTTCCCTCCGATGCTGTGCGCCCAGTAATCGAATTCATCGCCGCACTCCCGGAGAACCTCGAATATGCCGGCGATCAGCTGCGGCGATAATTCGCGTCTGGAATGCAGGACATCCGGGGATTTCCATACCTCGCTGCCGTTATTGATCACAAGCGGGCAATCGATCTCCAATTGCCGGACGTAGCCGATCACATCGCGGATGGGCCTTCCCGTTGCAAGCGTGACTTTGACTCCGGCTTTCACGGCGGCCCGGATCCACTTTTCGTTTTGATCGGAAATCGTTTTATTTTTGCCGAGCAATGTCCCGTCCATATCCAACGCGATTAATTTGTACGTCACGCTCATCCTCCTCTACGATCCGAAGCACAGCTGCGCGGCGACCGTCTGATGCGGCGATATTTTTGCTACCGCGTATTCCCCCCAATGATCCCACCGGTCCGTATTCGCATAGTAATCCGAAACCGTGCTGCGCACCCAACCGTCGTCCGTTTCGATTTCCAGCACGAATCCTCCGATGCACATCGGTTCTTCGTCCGTCGTAACTTCGATCCGGTTGAGCTTGTTCAGCAGCGGCCAGAAACGGGGTTCGATCTTCATCGTTTGGCGGCTGTCAAAATACTCAAGCCGCTGGAGGATGCCGACTTCCGTGCCGTTCAGGCTGACCTTGTACCCGTCCGGAGCTTTGCAATTGGAGCCGGCGACCCTGAGACGAACCGAACGGATGTCATCGAGCCCGGGAAGCGGCAGTCCTGACGATACGGCAAAATCGGGCTTGCGGGCAAATACCGCTTTTTCACCACGCCGCCACGTCAATTGACCGACAACCCCTCGTTCCAATACGTGCCAATTCGCCTGCACGGCTTCGCCGTTGACCGTTATTTCCCACCAGCCGGGCGCCGAATCCTCCAAATACCCCCAACCATATTCGTATGCGGACGGCTCGGGCAAAAGGGTACGGACATCGCTCAGGCAGACGGGCGCGCGATCGGGATAGCCCAGCACGGACGATTTCAACTGGGGCAGCCAATACTCCCCCAATTTGTGCAGCGACGAAACCTGGTTATGCGTATGTCCGCAGAAGTAAGCATCGACGGGATGATCGGCAATTTCCCGAAGTACGGTATGGGCGAAGTCGTAATGGGTAAAAAAAGGTCTGCCTACGCAAACGAGCGGAGGATGGGCAAACAAAAAAACGTGCTCGTACTTTCCGGATGCGGCGAATGCTTCGCGGATGAAACGTTCTTGTGCGTCGCCTTTCGCAAATGTCGTATAATCGAGAACGATAAATAAGCAGCCGGCTCTTTCGAATGTATAATATCCTTTCGTTACGGGATCAGTCCCCAACGCTTTTCCGATAGCCGGATATACATATTGCAGGACCTGCTCCTCCTCGCGTTTGCCGACGACGCCGTCGTGCGTTCCAAGCGCGAAAAACACCGGCGCCCCGAGTCGCTCCAGCCCTTCCATCGCTTCGCGCATCTCGCGCAACCCGCTCGCTTCATCATCGCAATGACCTTGGATAATATCTCCGGTCTGAATGACGAAATCCGGGCGGGAGGCGGCTATCTCGCCGATGACCTTGGGCGTAACGTTGCGTGTCATCCATAAATTCCGCGTAACGTCCGCAACCTCCGTAATGCCCCTAGGGCTGCCGTTTAACGTTCGTTGGTGCGACTGCTCCTGAACATAATGCAGATCTCCCATTACGACGAAGCGCAAAGACGATTTCATATAAGCAAGTACCTCGCTTTTTCGAGTTGATTATTTGTTATATTTAACTTATAGTTATTTATAACAACATAACAAGTATATTTATCAAATCGATCCTCTGTCAACGCGTTAATAATAAAAAAACAATTGAACGGACGTTCCGGGAAAGAAGGCTGCACCGTTGTCGAACGAAACCAACTCAACAAAACCGAGTTCCGAGGCGAAGCCAAGTACACGCATGCCTCTTTATAAGCAAATCAAACAATATGTGCTGAACAATATACGGCAATCCGTTTGGCAATCCAACGATAAAATCCCGTCGGAAAACGAGCTGGCCGCCAAATTCAAAGTCAGCCGGATTACGATTAAAAACGCGCTCCAGGAATTGATCGAGGAGGGGCTGATCTATCGAATACAGGGCAAAGGCTCTTTCGTATCGAAGAACGGACTGGGCGAGCCCCCCGTTTATCGTCCGGAGCAGCGGCTGACAGACAACAGGGTGGCTTACCTGATGCCCCGTCTGGACAACCGGTTCACGGCCAATCTGCTTCACGGCATCGAAAATCAGCTTGCGGAGGAAGGCTGCGATCTGCTGTTTCGTACAACCGGCGACTCCCAGGAGACCGAGAAGCAGCTATTGAACAAATTGGTTCATGCCGGGGTTAAAGGCGTCATTATATATCCCGCACAAGGGCAAAGCTACAACGAGGAAATATTGAAGCTGACCTTGAACGAATTTCCGGTCGTAGTAGTCGACCGGTATTTAAGAGGCGTCGAAACCAATTACGTATGCTCCGACAACATCGGGGGCGCCTTTGACGCGACAACCCACTGCATACAGCTCGGTCATCGCAGCATCGGTTTTATTTCCACGTTTACCGACGGGACTTCCAGCTTGGAGGATCGACTGGCCGGATACGAAAAAGCGCTGTCCGAGCACGGTATTTTGATCGATCGCCATCTGCGGTTGATCGATTTGGACGGCAAGCAAGTAAACAGCATTTTACAGGAAGGAACGGGACATCCCGCAAGCAAGGAACAAATCGTAACGTATTTGGAGCGGAATCCGGGGCTTTCGGCGGTAATCGCAGTCAATTCTTCCGTGGGCTTAACGTTCATGGAGGCGGCGAAGCAGTTGTCGATACGGGTTCCCGAAAATATTTCGGTTGTCTTTTTGGACGATTTTGAGCTCTCCGCCTTTTCCGCAATCCCTCCGACATATGTTAACCAGGAGGAATATACGGTAGGCCGCGAGGCTGTCAAGCTTCTTGTTTCCGTAATGGAAAATCCCCGGCAAAAACGCCGTAAGATCGTCGTGCCGACTCGATTGGTTGTCCGGGAATCGTCAGCGTCATGGATTGCCAAGGACGCTCCGCATCATTGACCGAACATGTTCGGGCAATACAAAGTATCTTCACCACCAGACTTCATCCGATTGCACGGAATAATTCCTTATCGGACAGGAAACGATACGTTTGTACCATCAATTGGAAAGGAGTGTTTCGGTTGCTTGACAAGAAGATTTCCGAACAAACCGCATTCGAGACCGGCGGCATCCCCACGCCTTCCGATCAGGAGAATATAGGGTCTACCGATAAAATCAGCGAAGCCGTGGAAGGCATGATGGATAATATCGAGCACGCGATTTATCCCGAAGAAGACAAGGACGACAGATGAGCATATACGATAGACGATCGTGGCCGATATGATCGATTCCGAATTTAAAAAAACCTCCGTGAACGGAGGTTTTTTTTGATTCCATGCAAGATTACTCCTGTGGAACCGCGCTCATGTCCATGTATGCGACTTCCCACATATGGCCGTCCAAGTCCTGGAAGCTCCAGCCGTACATGAATCCTTGGTCCATCGGATCGTTGGAAGGACTTCCGCCTGCGGCCAAAGCTTTGTTTACGATTTCGTCGACGCTTTCCCGGCTGCTTGCGGACAAGCATATTAGCGTTTCGGTGGTCTTCGTCGCGTCGGCGATTTCTTTTTTCGTGAACGTCTGGAAGAAGCTCTCGACCAGCAGCATCACGAAAATTTTGTCGCTGATTACCAAACATGCGGCATTATCGTCGGTAAATTGCATATTGAATTCGAATCCGATTTTCGTGAAAAACTCCATCGATTTCTTCAAATCTTTAACCGGTAAATTAATGAAAATATTTTCAGATGTCAATGCCATTATCATTCACCTCATCGTTATATTTGACTTGCTAGGATCACTCGATTGCGCATTCGGAAATAGTTTGCATCCGTCTTACCGTCTAAACGCTATCCTCCTTTCAGCTTGCCGACCTCTTGTTTATAATATACCTTATAAGGAATATTCCTGTCAATGAATATTTAGAGAATAACGTTTTTTATCGGATAACCGGCTACTTCTCCATTCTAGCACCTCGCTTTCCTGTCGGTTTCTTACAGATTGCTATTTTCGGTCATCTGTCGGTCGCGAACAAATACAAAAACACGCGCAGACGATACGCCAGCACGTGTGTGTGTTTATCTTTACTATTGGTCATTGCTTGCTTGAGTCAGCTGCCATGTGACGCCGAATTTGTCTCCGACCCAACCAAACTTCCGACTGAACGGATATTCTCCCAGCGGCATGTATACTTGCCCATTTTGCGACAGCCGTTCGTAAGCGGCATCATTCCTGGCGTTAGACCGGTTCGTTGACCGGCTGCGGCGCTTTTTTGCCGAAAGTGAACAAATACAAAATGGCGCTCGCTATGACAATAAAGCTCAAGATCAGGATAAGATTGCCGTACAAGTATGCATGCGAGTCGGTCAAGAGCGGATGCAACGGGAAAGCGAACAGCTCTCTCTCCATCGCCTTCGCGACCAATGCCGTCACGACCGCTCCGGATATCGTCGATGTCATATTGAACAGTCCCATGCCGACTCCGATTTGATGGACGGGCAATATTTGCGTAACGCTCTCCGCCAATGCCGTCTGCAGGAAGGAAAACCCGATGTACATCATAATGAGAGCCACCCCGATATACCATACCCACAGCCCGACGGAAGAAGACTGCAGCACGAAACTAAGCGCAATCAGAGCGAGCCCCACATACACGACGAAATGGCTTCCGCGCTTGACCGTCATATTGCCGGCCACTCTTCCGAATACGACTGCGCTGATCGCTCCCGGGAACATGATGAGGCCGATGTTCTCCGTGTTCAATCCGTATAGGTGATGCAGCATTAACGGGATTACGAACATGATGGACATCACCGTGCCGAAAATAAGGAAGCCGATTATGAGCCCTGTGCGGTATAGCGGGTTGGCGAATAGCGCAGGGTCGACGAATGGATCTTTCGCACGACGTATTTGAACGATGAACAGGGCGAGCGCTACGAAGGCCGCGAGCAAATACAGCCATCCTCCCTCGGTCGTAAATAAAATGAGCGTCGTTACGACTATGCCGAGCAGCGCCGCACCGAGCATATCCAGTTTGCCCGCTCCGCGCTGCTCGTTCGGCAGCCTTTTTCGGAAAAACGGAATGGCGACAAGTACGGGAAGCGGGATCAGAAACAAATAAGCCCAATGGAACGATCCCGCGATATAACCGCCCAACACCGGACCGATCCCGACTGCGAACGAAGCCGTCGAGGTGATGATGCCGAACAGCTTTCCCCGTTCTTCCGCCGTGAAGAACCGCGCTACCATGACGAAGATCAAAGCGGGGATCGCCGAGCCTCCGGCACCTTGAATGGCCCTTGATAAAATGACTGCCGGGTACCACGATTGCAAGGCAAAGCCGATAATAGACCCGACGCTGTACAGCACGATTCCGATCGTAATCAGTTTTTTGATGCTGTACATATCGGAAAGCTTTCCGAAAATGACCATACCCATGCCGAATACGATAAAAAAGATCGTAACGACCCAACTCACGCCGGAGGCGTCCAATCCGAACTGACTGGCAATGTTGGGGGTAGATACGTTGAATACGGATTCGTTCAAGACGGCGAAGAAAATGACATAATAAATCCACGGTACGCTTTTCTTGATGTCGGAGTTGTCAGGCACGGGTCTGGCAGCATGCTCTACGGGTTTCATTTCTTCCATGTTCCTTCCTCATATTATCGATAAGTTTCGCGGCATCCACGCCGAATGCCCGATCCTCCCCATTCTAACATGCCTTGCGGGAAGCAATTTCTTATCGATTGCTATCCTTGCTCAAGCTATAGGAAACTTATGGGAGAGCGCATAAACATGCATCCGACCTTCGCACCAACGCCAAATATCCTCCGACCGGTTCAAGGAGGGTCGGGAGGAGTACTCCCTCGCCAATTCCATATGCGATTCCCTAATCCGATGGTTGTACAACTAAGTCGAAGCTTTTGATTCAAACAGCTTGTATTGACCAATCCCCGTTCAATTGTTTTAATCTTGGTACAACGTGTCAGGAGGACATTCATGCCGATCAGACCGATTGATATCGCAAGAAAGCTGAATATCAGTACGAGCGCTTTACGGCATTACGAGGAATGGGGAATCGTTCCGCCGGTCGAAAGGGGGGCCAACGGCTATCGCCTGTATACCGAAGAACATGTGGCTTACTTCGAATGCATACGTACGTTGAACCTCGGGTTCGGAATGGATATTACGAAAGAGGTGCTGATCCGCGTACAGAAAAAGCAAGTCGAGCAGGTCATGTGGCAGATTACGGAACAGCAGGCGATGCTGCTGCAGGATAAGATCAGTACGGAGCGGGCGATTCAAATGCTGGAGACGAAGGAGCTCGAGCTGGTGGACAAGAAGGGCAGAAGCCGCTACATGAGCATCGGGGAGGTGTCCGAGCAGACGAAAATACCCAGTACGGCGATTCGGCACTGGGAGAAGATGGGGTTGATCGCCATCCCGCGCGACCAAGAGAACGGCTATCGCAGATTCAGCGCTTCCCATGTCAGGCAGGCGCTTGTTATCCATGTGCTGCGCCGCTCCATTTGGTCGTTGGAGGTGATCAAGCAGGTGCTCGACGATTTGAATCATAACCATGTCGAACGGGCGCGACAAATCGCCCAACAATCGCTGCGCAATCTGAATCAGAAAAGTCAGTTCCAGATGAAAGGAATTCATACCTTATACCGACTGCTCCACCTTCTGAAGCTGATTGATTAAATGGCGGCTCGGCGGTCAAAGAAATGTCCGTTTGCCATAGAAATCTTTCTTTATCCGCATCATGTCGAACAACCTGCCTTCATCATCGATAGCCCGCACTTCCAAGCTGGTCGAGGTGACGACTACCTGCACAAAATGGGGAACAGCCAACGATTGCGACGTATGCCATTCTCTCCTGGGCAAGAGCCATTCCGGCATGGCACCCGCTCCACCTGCTACGATATACACGATTCCGTTATCCATATCGACCACGCCGTCGCGAATCGGATGACTTCGCTCGTAGACGATCGTATGGGAGTTAAACACCAAATCGACTCCGTACTGCTCCAATAGCGGGCAAAGCTGGCGCAAATCCTCGACCTGATAGCCCCCCGAAACATATGGAGGGTAATGGAAAAATACGATTTTCCATTTGGCGAAGGACGATTGCAAATCGCGTATCAAGAAATCGTACTGTTCGTTTCCCGGCATCATCCCTCCCGAGCTGCGGGGATAATGTTCGGGTTTGATGAAGTCCGTGCTGTCCAGACAGATGAAATGGGCATCCCCGTAATCGAACGAATAATAATTTTTGGGTGGAGCATATGCAAATAAGTCATAGTACAACGAAGCATTGCGCTCATGGTTACCCAAGCAGCTATAGAATGGCGTATTTGTCAATAAGTGCTTGCCGGGGCTAAAAAAATAAGTGTCCCAATCGTCGTAATTTGTCCCGTCATTCACGAGGTCGCCTACAAACAAGGCTAGATCGGGGCGGAATGCTTGCATTTGCTTGAATATACGTCGATTGATTTGACCATTCGACGAATCGAACCCGCTGTAGCCCCCGGTCTCGCTCGTCACGGCAAAGGAAAACGGTTCCCCTTTGCGGACGGCCGTTTTCATCGGATGTGGGCCCGATTCGATTTCCCCTTGCCCATGCTTCGAGCCGACTTTATAAAAATAAATCGTTCCCGGCTCCAAACCGGTTACGGTCAATTGATGAATCGTACAGTAATCCTCGCTGTACACCTCACACAACAATTGCTCCGGCTTCTTGTAGTTTCCCTGGTAACCGCTATGTATTCTCTCCGCCGCCAAAATCTCCACTCTCGAATCGGACGGCTCCGACGTCTCCCACATGATCGTCATGGAATGAAGCGTCGGCCATTGCAAATATGGCTCTTTGACAATTGAAAGCATGTTCCGTTTCCCCCGCTTCGGATTACCGGATTGGATTGGACGCCAAAAATTCGAGAATCGCATCGTTTACATAGACGGGATTTTCTCTTACCATATGCGGCCTGTGGCTGCCGCCGGGAACGATGAGATACTTCGATCCTTTTACGAGCGAGCTCAAAGCGATCAACCTCTCCTCGCCGGCGAACGGGTCGTGCTCCCCGGAAATGAACAAGGCCGGACAACCTATGCCGCCGAGCTGTTCCTCCGAAAGCTGCGGGTATAATCGCCAATCGATCGCGCTTTGCCGCACATGCTCCTGCCAGTTACCCCGATGCGCTTCTTCGTGTCTTTCCGTCATATGATCGATAAAGTCTTGTCGCCCGTTCCGAATGATCCATTCCGGTTCGAATTCCTCCACGCCGGCAGGATCGCAAAACCCGCTTGTCCCTATCGTAGTGAGGGTGGCGACTCTGTCGGGATGATCGACGGCCATATACAAGCCGACATTGGCACCCAAGCTAAAGCCGATCAAGTGCGCTCTCGCTATGCTCATCTGATCCATATAGGCCAGTATGTCATCCGCAATTTGCGGACTGTTCCATTCCAGGCTGTCGCATCTGGTTCTCCCGTGTCCTCTGAAATCGGGTAAATAGCAGGTGTACTTCTTCTGAAAATCAAGCATTTGACTTGCAAAGGCCAAAATCCCCCGCGAATAGCCGCTATGGAGAAATATGACCGGGTCTCCGAAGCCCATTTTCTCGTAAAACATTTCCAAATCCTTCACCTGAACGTACGGCAAAATACCACTCCTCCATGCTGCCGCGAAAAGGGAACCCTTGTTCCCCTTCGTATATTTTACTCTCTTTATCTCTGAATGTCATTATAAAACGTAAAAAAAACCGCCACTTAACAGGCGGTTTTGCATCAGGCGGCTTATATCTCTTTCCTAACAAAATACAACAGCCCCGCGCACAAAAAAACGATAAAACTACCGGAAACCGTAAGGATCAAGCTCTCTATGGGAAGCAGTAAAGCGGCCGTACTTTGCTGCGTTCCCGGCATCATCGCAAGAAACGGCTGAGCCCAAGGGTAGAACGGAGCGATTTTGGCCGAGTTCAATATGAGCAAGTTCGGTACGGTCAACGAAACGTTCAAGGCAAGCGGGAGACCGAAGCTGGACCAGCCGAGCGAAGCGCCGAGCTGCAGAGCCGCGATCGGGAAACAAGCGAGCCATCCGCCCGTTATGCTTGTCAGCATCATTTTCCAAGGAAACGGCTCGGATATGCCCAAATACGATCCGACAAGCCATACGGCCAGCAGCAGCAGCAATTGGCATACGCCGAGCAAGCCGACGACCATCGTAAGCTTAGCCGCGTATACGGTCGTTCGCGTTACGGGCAAAGCCAGCAATTGCTTCCATCCGCCGCCGGCATGCTCGTACCGGCACACCCATGCGGACAAAAGACCGGCCAGAACCGGCAGCAGCAGGACGGCGTGCAGCATGGTCATCGCGCCGAGCAGCATCGGCCACTTCGAGCCTTCCGCCGTTGCTGGCGTATCGAGATTGACGAACACTCCGATCAGAGCGGCCATCAGCGGACTGACGGCGACAAGTAGCCATATCGGCAGACGTCCTATTTTCACCCGCTCGGCGGCGACAACATGAAGGAAGCGGCTCATCTTACTCCACATCCTTTCGATTGAAATGCACCAAGCCGGTGACCGCTATCGCGAGGCCGAGCAATGCCCCGGCAGCCATCATAAGCGCCGATTCCGTTCCCCTATAGGCAAGAGCGGGCCAATTCAGAGGAAGCCAGGCCGACAATGTCGAGACGAACGGCGAAATAAGCGCGGCGGCTACGCCGATCGACACCGGCGCGCCTTGATTTTTTAACGTTACGGTCAGCCACAGCGCCAATGCGAGCATGGGCAATGCCGCGACGAAGGGAGCGAAGCTCATCCTCAGAAGCTCCAGTATGGGAGGAACGGAGTCGAAGCCGAGTATCAGTCCCAAAACGACGGATCCTATCGATAAGAGCAGGCATGAAGCGGCCAGCAGCAGCGTGGATAATGCCAATTTGGCGGAATATACGGCCGTTCTGGTGACCGGCAGCGCCAATAGTTGCTTCCACGCACTCGTCTGATGCTCTACCCCGGCGATCAGGGAGCAGACGAGCGTCATGCCCAAGTAAAGCGAGATCGGAACGAATTCGCTGACATTGTCCATCAAGCCGCCCCACGGGTTGCCGGCGTACCGTTTCATCATATAGTCGTATCGAAACCCATAGTTGAGAGACTGCATCGCGATCAATCCGACCGGTCCCAGAAAAATGAGGAACCAGATGCCTTTGCCGCGAATTTTGAGAAAATCGGCCGACAGCGCCCGCGCGAACATCAGGACACGCCCTTTCCGACGATTCGCATGAATATGTCCTCCAGCGACTTCCGTTGTTCCTCGACGCGGTATATGTCGTGATCCAGTTCCACGAGCAGACGGACAAGACGGGCGACATCGCGGTCGGACACCCCCGCGCAGTGCAGCATTCCTTCCTGCAGCGTGCATTCCCAGCCAACAGACTGAACAATCCCGAGAGCCTTGTCCGGTTCGGACACCGAAAGTCTTATCCCTTGCGCGGATTGCAAACGCAAATTGTGGATCGTGTCCTGATATACCATTCTCCCTTCTCGTATGATGCCGACCGTTCCGGCCATCTGCTCCACTTCGCCGAGCAAGTGACTGGATACGAGAACGGTCATTCCGTGCTGCCTCGGCATATCCTTGATCAATTCGCGGATTTCCTGAATGCCGGCCGGATCGAGCCCGTTCGTCGGTTCATCGAGAATGAGCAGCTTCGGAGAGCCGAGCAGGGCAGCGGCTATGCCGAGCCTCTGCTTCATGCCGAGCGAGAACCCGCGTACCGGTCTCCGTGCCTCCTTGGTCAACGATACGATATCCAGCACTTCGGCAATCCGGATGGCGGGCACGTCCAGGATGCGTCGGATCGCTTCCAGATTTTGTACCGCGCTCAAATGTCCGTAATACGACGGATACTCGACCAGCGAGCCGACCTGTCGAAGCACCTGCAATTTGTTTTTCCGCAGCTCTTTGCCCAAAATGCGGATCGAGCCTCTGGTCGGCTTGATCAAGCCCAGCAGCATCCGGATGGTCGTCGTCTTGCCCGCACCGTTCGGACCGAGAAATCCGTAAATGTCCCCTTCTGCAATATGAAGATCCAACGCCTCGACGGCGGCGCGTCCGCGGTATACTTTCGATAATCCTTTCGTTTGTATGACCGGTTCTGTCATCATCTATCACCTCGACATCCATCATAACCGTCTCAGGTTAAAGGAACGTCGCGGCGAAGTTTAAATTTGGTTTAAATCGGGATCGGGACAATATATACTCGTGTGCCCGCTGAGGAGCTTTCCGCTTCCCGGAGCAGCTTCATTTCCTTCAGGAGCAAATCGACGACGGACAGTCCGAGACCGGCCCCCTTTGTCGAGCCGGTCGACTCCATCCCGTTTCCGCGATCGGCGATCACCAGGGCGGCTAAGCCGTATCGCTCCTCCACGCTTATCCCGATAAAACCGCCGCCGCCGGCATGCCGTACCACATTTTGGAAGAGGTTGTCGAGCACTCGGTAAAATCCTTGCTCGTCCACCTCCCACACGATCGGAGTTTCCGGAAGCGACAACTCCGCCTCCAACCCGGCACTTTCCCATAGCGGATACCATGCCGCCGCGCTTTGCCGGACTAGCCGCAGCACGTCCATACGTTGCGGGTACAAGGCATATTTTCCGTTCAGGAGCAAATTGTAGGATAACAAATGGTCCAGCAGTCGATCCAAATCGCTGATTTTCATCTGCATCAGTTGTATGGAACGGCGCCCTTCTCCGGAAAGCGGCTCCCGCTCCAGCGAGTACAGGTGGCTTCCGATGACGGTCAACGGAGTGCGCAGATCGTGGGACAAGCTGCCGATCAATCGTTGACGCAGCTCCTCCTCCTCCTTCTCCCGCCGTTTACTGCGGGTCAACTCGTCAATCATGGCGTTGAACGCCATTTTCAGCTGGCCGATCTCGTCCGGCCTGCCGATGCTTACCGGCAAGGGAATGCCGGATTGTCCCGGCAACGTCATAGCCGCTTCGAGACTTAGCAATCTGCGGCGGATACGATGGAAAAATCCGTACGACATGAAGATAAACACGATCAGCATAATCGTCAGAATATATCCGAAGAAAGCCGTATCGCTTCTTCCTTCCGGCCGGCTCCTCACCAGAAACGCTCGCGGAAGCTCCAGCACCATAAACCCTGATTGAAGAGAGGAGTCCCCGCCGATGAAAGCCACTACGGTAAACGGTTCGGACTTCTCTATGGTACGGGCCTTCATGAAAGCGATCGCGTAGTCCGCAGTCCAGATGGTCGGCATATTCTCCTGAACAGGCAGTTGCAGACGAGTGCGCCCGCTTCCGTCAACCCGGAATAACGAGGCATCCGGATAACGATTTTTCAATTCATGAAGTTTGGCGTCGAGCTGTTCGTCCGTCGCTCCGCCCAGCAGCTCTGCTTCCCCGTGCCACGCCCATTCGATATCCAGACCGGTGCCGTACCGAAGAGGTTCCCCGTGGTCTTTCTGTGCGGACAGCAAACGATTGACTAACCACGATGCCGTCATACTGGCCGGTATCGCGATAGGAATGAACAGCAACGCGGTCAACAGGAGCAGCAAGTAGCGGGACAACAAAGATTGTTTGAACTTATAGCCGCGCCGCATCAGTTCTTTACCCGGTATCCGATGCCGCGGATCGTTTCGATGATTTCCGGAGCCGCCGGATCGCGCTCCAGCTTTTCGCGCAAATAACGGATGTGAACCATCAATGTTTTGTCGCCTTCGATATACGGCTCCCCCCATACGCCCTCGAAAATTTGTTCTTTCGTCATAATTTGACCGAGATGCCGCAGAAAATATTGAAAAATGTGATATTGCTTCCCCGTCAAAACGATTTCGTCCCCCGTGTCGCGATGCACGATTTTTTTGTCGTTTATATGGACGATCAGGTGTTTGAGCGACAATGTTTCTTCGAAAGCTTCGCCGGTCCGCCTCAGCAGCACTTCGATACGCGCCGCCAACTCATCCGGATGAAACGGCTTGGTCAAGTAGTCGTCGGCAAATTGCAAGCCTTGCAGCTTGTCGTCGATCGACGACCGGGCAGACAACATAAGGACAGGCAATTGCGGGTATTGCTTCTTGATCCGTTGTCCGACCGTAAAGCCGTCCAATCCGGGGAGCATCACATCTACAATCGCCAATCTGCATGCCCCCGCCTCCTGCAGCGCCTTCTCCCCATTCGTCAGCCACATTACCTCATACCCTCTGGCAGTCAAATCCCGGGTTACCCAGGAGCCGATCTCGGCGTCGTCTTCGATGTATAAAACCGGTATTTTCATGATTGAAGCAGATCCTTCCGACAGTAGCGTTTATGTCCATTATACCATGGCCGATTTCCGCTCCGTACCTGACCTTGGTCCGGGATCGCAACCGTCCGCAACGTTCATGTAACCGAAAATTCATATTTTCATGACAAAATTGTGCAGGATATCACATGGAAGCAAATTTGTGCGGCCAAATATGATATCCTATATGTAAATCATGACGTTTAAGGGGAATTGATAACCGATGAGAACTGCAGCCATAAAAAAGAGCGCTCTAAAAACGCCTCCCCGGGAGCTGCCGAAAGTCCTGTTCGAGACGATAAAAACAGGCATCATCAAATCCAATCTGATCGCGATGTTCGCGGGACTCAGTATGGCTCTCTATATTTACGATATCCGCTTTTTCGACAAGATAGGGGAGATCGTGTTGGCGGCGCTGGGGTCCGCCCTTGTCATAGGAGCAGCCGGCGCCTTCAACAATCTGTACGACCGGGACATCGACGCTATCATGGATCGGACGAAAAATCGTCCTACCGTTACCGGTCAAATACAACCGAAGACGACGCTCGCTATCGGTGTCATAATGGCCTTGCTTGGTCTCGGCTGTCTGTTGACCGCATCTCCTCTCGCGGCGCTGTTCGGATTTCTCGGTCTGTTTCTGTATGTCGTTCCTTACACGATGTGGACCAAACGCAGAACCATCTACAATACCGAGGTTGGCAGCTTTTCCGGTGCGGTTCCTCCGCTGATCGGCTGGACGGCCGTATCGCCGGATTTGCTCCATCCCGGTGCGGCGGCTCTGTTTATCCTCATGCTGTTGTGGCAAATGCCGCATTTTTATGCGATCGCGATTCGCCGCCACGACGAGTACAAGGCGGCCAACGTCCCGATGCTGCCTGTCGTAAAAGGCACCCGCAGAACCTATTTGCAAACGAACGTTTATATTGCGGCTCTTGTATGCGCCAGTTTCTTATTTTGGTCGTTTTCGCCTATCATTGCGGTTGTAGCGTTATTGCTAAGCGCCGGCTGGCTAATCCTCAGTATCGCGGGTTATAAAAAAATGACGCCACACAAATGGGCGACTGTCATGTTTATTTATTCGTTAAACCATATTACCGTTCTGTTTGCGGTCATCATCGGCTATTCGCTGATTCGGACTTGGTTCTAATTCGGTTATTGGTTCATTATTGCCATCGCGATGTCTCAGAGAGAAACCAAAGCAGTGTACCAAGCAACTAATGAATCCTGTAAAGAACCTTCGGTGACGGAGGTTCTTTTCTTGTTCTATTGCCACGTTTTACTGTCTGCACCCTAATTCCTCTACTCACTTCTACAGTAGTCCATGAAACTCCATTTTGGCGCAATAGTCCAAGCACTTGCCGGAATGTTCTTTGCAGATCGGGGAACTCTACATGTGGAGGTGTTAATGAATCGGAATGAGAACATTTTTCGCGATGCTATTGTTGCTCCCCCTCTTATTCGGAAATGCATCTGCAACCGTACACAGTGAGCCATACGATATACACGAGGAATCCGAACAATCCGGAACGTTCGAGCCTTTCAAACGCGGCGGCAGCTTCCGCTCGCCCAGACAAGGATACAACCCGGGAATCGGAACGCCGGCACGCACGACGCCGACCAGACCGGATAATGCGGCCCGCAATCCGGCGACGCCCCGAACAACGCCGGCGCCCCGAACGGGCTTCGGAGGTTTTTTTGGCGGTCTTTTCGGCGGGCTGGCGCTCGGAACGATTCTGGGCTCGTTGTTCAATCCGTTTTCCGGATTTTCGCTCGGATTTCCCGTGCTTTCACTGGTCAGTCTCGCATTATGGCTCGTCGTTATTTTTGCCGTCGTTCGATTTTTTCGGAGGCGTCGCAAAGGATATTAAACCGAAAAAAGGCCGATGCTCGAACCGAATTGAATCGGCACAAGCATCGGCATATGCAGAATTGTTAAGGACTCAGTTCGGCGTAGCGCCCAACCTTCGAATCGTCTCTTCTATAAAGTAAGGTTCATCCTGCGGTCCACGCGAAGTAACGAAGTTTTTGTCCACGACTACAGCTTCGTCGGAATAGACGCCGCCTTCCTTGGCGATTTCCTCCGCAACGCCGGAGTAAGACGTAAAGTTTCGGCCCTGGGCCAATCCCGCTTTGGATAGCAGCAGCGGGCCATGGCAAATGGCGGAGATCGTAATGTCCTTCTCATTGGCTATACGTAGAAATTCCAGAACCGCCTCGCATTCCAGCAGCTTTTCCGGGGAGTGTCCGCCCGGAATCACGATCGCCTCATAATCGTCCGCATTCGCCTCATCGATCGACATATGCGTCGTATACGTGATTGTGCCTTTTTTACCGCGAAGCTCGACTTCTCTTTCCAGGCCGATAATTTCGGCGGTAAATCCGTTCTTGGTAATGGCCTCGAACGGGTTTTTCATTTCGGAATCCTCATACCCGTCGGCAAGCAGAAAAGCTACCTTTCTCTCGGTTTCGATCATGTCGGCACGTCCTCTCGTCTATGTCTCTTACCTTTATACTCATCCTCATTTATTCTTTACCCGTATCAGAAGCCGGTTAAACGATCGCCGGACACCGTTTCATCCTAACGCTATCTACACAAAATAGGAGAGAGCCGGCAGCCCCCTCCTATTTTTTCTTATTGCTTGCTCAATACATATAAGTAGTAGCCGAAATCCGTAGGCGTTCCGGGGTAGCCTAGCTGTCTAAGCATCGCCGTAATATTGCCTCGGTGATACGTGCCGTGATTCACGAGATGCTGGATAAAGTCGATATAGCTTGCCTTAAAATCGCCGGACGGGCACAACTGCTCCAAATTGTCGTGCTGCTCGAGAAAGATATGGAACCGATCGGCCAAGTCATCCATCATACGACCGAGCTCTCCCGCATTCTTTCCATTCGTTTCGGCTACCAGCCGATCCGTCTCTGCCTTTAAATCCGCAATATATTGCGCCGACATCTCGACGACCCCTCCTCTTGACAAGAAGGTCAGCCAATTGCAATCGATCACGTAAATGTGCGTCAAAACGTCATGAATCGTAGGGAATACGCTAACGATCTCCTTGCGGTACACTTCCTCCGGAAGCTCTTGCAAATAATCGCATACTTTCTTATTGGCCCACACGTGATAATCGTACTGCCGCATAACATATGACTTCAACTGTTTTTCCCCTTTTAATGGGGAATCGCGCAGTTTATGGGCAATTATGCGCTACGCCCCTAAGAGTTTGCCCGATATCGCTTTTCGTTTTCATATCAAACGCCTCCTGAAAATAATCTAATCCCTATTCTATCATCCGATGCGGAGAATGGACACATATTGTATAGCTATATCCATTTTTTCCATAAACAAAAAACGGTACGGAAAGAAATATTCCATTTGCTGCCCCACTTTGAACTTTCCGCTTGATCCTTTTTTTATTGGCATGTTAGGAATCGTATGCCGCATCAAATTCGATTATATTATTGTCCAAATCAAGAATGTATATTTGAGCAAATCCAGCCACGCTTTGAGGTCTCGCTTCAAAAGGTACACCGACTTTTCCCAGCCATTCAACAGTGTTCTTATAGCTTTTAACCCAGATTGCAAAATGTCCATCTACGGAATCTATCTCACTTTTGCGTAAGGTTTCGCCATTTGGATTTTCAAGTAAGTGAAGTTGATGATTTCCGACAGCATACCAGATTCCTTTGGATCTGAATGGCGGTCGTTGAATTTCTTGGAAATGGAGTACTTCTGAATAAAATTTTTTGGCTTGTTCTAGATCCCGAACTGCTAAACTCACATGATGTATTCGTACATATTCGATCAAGTCGATCTCTCCTTAGGAATTAGTATTTTCATTTATTAGTTTGTATTGTGTTGTTTTCACTTTGCTTGATTGTTTTCAATTTCTATCAACTCTATCAAGAAATCCCCTTGTTCGATACTCACTTGTTTCTTTTCCCTGTTGTAAACCCAGCCGTTATCGATTGCATGCTTAATTAAAGTTGAGCATGTACTTGGCAGGTTAAGATTAAAGAACCAAGATCCTTTCCACGAGAAGTACACTTCAAAATATGACGTTTTAGTGTTATAAGGATATACTCGGAAAGAAACAGACTCATTTCTAAAATATTCATTAATTACACAATGAAATTGAAAACCATTCACCATTACTTTCTTGAAGCGCTTTCTATATGGCTTCAAGCCTATCACCTCCAATAATATGCTGATAATTTACAATAATTCCTGCTTTATCTATTTTGCTATCCTCAAAGAGTTCATTAATCTCCTCAATCATTTCTCGCAATTCTTTTTTTTCTTCTCCACCATTTTCTTCAATCATACGTCCACTTTCCCAAAATGAAAAGGATCTCGATAGCAGAATTTCCTTGAGTGCCTATATTGATTCATTACAAGAACCAAATATTAATCTGTAACGCTTGCTGCACTCTACTCGGAAGGAGTCGTAAACCTTATGTAGAATACGATACTCAGGTGATTAGTGATGTCTACGATTAGCGCAGTATGCGTTCCGGAATTTATCCATTCGGATCAAATGGACCTTTTCCTATCCAAAGTATCGCCGGAGAAAACAAGACGGATTGCGAAATTCATGCACGATGGGGACCGTTACCGTTCGTTGTTGGGCGAAGTCCTGATTCGATCCACCGTCATCGAGCAGACGGGCGCAAGCAACGATCAAATTCGCTTCGTCTATAATTCATATGGAAAACCTTCTCTCGAGCATGATCCGGGATTCTCCTTCAACCTCTCTCACTCAGGCAATTGGGTCGTACTGCTTTGGGACAAAGGGGGACCTGCCTTGGGTATCGACGTGGAGCAAATCGTTCCGATCGATCTCGGCATTGCCGAACATTGCTTCACGCCTCGGGAAAACGCGGAGCTCCATTCGAGAACCGGGCGCGGGCGTCTCGAATATTTTTATCGTCTATGGACGTTGAAGGAATGCTTCGTCAAGGCGTCGGGCAAAGGCTTGTCCATGCCTCTCGATGCCTTTTCCATGATTTATTCGGACCGATTCGGATGGTTTTCTCCGGAAGCCGAATCGTTCCATTTTACGTGCTTCTTTCTTGACTCGACGCATATTTTGTCCGCTTGCTCCAGCCATGGACCGCTTCCGGGTGCAGTGCGCATGACCTCTTTGGATGCATTGTACGATAATTTGAATAATTAGGAATACATTTATCAGGCCTCTCTTTCGACCGTGTCCAGTCTTGTTATACCGTCGATAATCTCATGTTCTGCCCTTCACAAATAATCCGGTTGTCTCTCGAATAAAACTACGACAACACAATTCGCTTACAGGAGTGCAGCGCATGATCGGCGAAGGCCGACTGCCATTGCCGGCACCTTGCGGGACCACGAATGCAACGAATAGCGGAACTTGGGTATGCTATTGACCCGAGCATTCGTGTTTATTGCAAAATAACGGAAAACCATTCCTCTATTCCGCTGTTCAATATCCATTTTCACCCCAAGGATCGAAATAGCGGAAGCCTGTGCCGTTATATTCAGGAGTGCAACGAAAATCGGGACGATAACGGAACCCAGCGCCGCTATATACAGGCAACGTGTTGTCACGACTACCAAACCGCCTCCGGCTTCGGTATGCGGAGTATACGGTCGAAAAAAACGGACCGGCAGCCTGATATTATCCCCTTTAAGTAGACAGTGTTAAGAATCGAC
>NZ_VDCQ01000026.1:0-665 GCF_006265175.1 Paenibacillus hemerocallicola
AACTCGATTCGTTTCGCATTCAGTTTTCAGGGAATAACCGGTGGACCGGACAGCAAGTCTGTTCGGAAGATCGCTGCGACGCATGGCTGCGTTGCGACCTGAACAAAACACATCGTTTGGTGATGATGGCGGAGGGGATCCACGCGTTCCCATCCCGAACACGACCGTTAAGCCCTCCAGCGCCAATGGTACTTGGACCGCAGGGTCCTGGGAGAGTAGGACGTTGCCAAGCGATTGACCATTCCCTGATAGCTCAGTTGGTAGAGCACTCGGCTGTTAACCGAGTTGTCACAGGTTCGAGTCCTGTTCGGGGAGCCATATGGAGAGATGTCCGAGTGGTCGAAGGAGCACGATTGGAAATCGTGTAGGCGTCAAAAGCGTCTCGAGGGTTCGAATCCCTCTCTCTCCGTAGTATTACTTCTCTGTTCGAGGGAATAGAACCCGATCTTTATTATAGCATGGCCCGTTGGTCAAGGGGTTAAGACACCTCCCTTTCACGGAGGTAACAGGGGTTCGAATCCCCTACGGGTCACCAATTTTCTTAATAAGAAGAAATGATTTGAAAAACGCAGTTGATTTTTGATAGAAGATTTGTTATATTATAGCTTGTCACTTTACATTATGGACGCTTAGCTCAGCCGGGAGAGCATCTGCCTTACAAGCAG
>NZ_VDCQ01000026.1:675-111764 GCF_006265175.1 Paenibacillus hemerocallicola
GGCTATAAGCAAACAAGAAGTCCTGCCCTTAAGCAGGGCTTTTTGTTTTTCTCAGCATAACAAAGACCTCTTGGATTAATTTCTCAGAGGTCTTTTCTTATTGGAGAACGATATGCGCTTCGGGATTGAGCCATACTATTTCCAAGTCGACCTAATCCGACCAAGCATTGCGAAGGAGGCGGTATGCAGTGAAAGCCATACGCTTTGGACTATGTATGACGATCTTGGCGAGTACGATCGGATGTCAACCGTATGTATCGGATAAGCTAAGCCAAGTTTCACTTGGGTCGGAAGCGGCCCCCCGTGCAGAAGTAATGGACAGAAACACAAGCTCGAATGATTTGACGAGCCCCCCCTCGCCTCCTGCGTACGACGCTCTCCCCAGATCCAGACCGAAGGCGAAAGGCGTATACGTTAGCGGGTGGGCTGCAGGAACATCCAAACTCGATAAAATTATCGAGTTGATCGAACAAAGCGAACTGAATGCGCTAGTAATCGACGTTAAGAACGATTCCGGCCAAGTGACGTTCGATTCTCAACTGCCACTGGTGAAAGAGTTCGGAGCGGATTCCGAGAAGATGATACCGGATATCCATAAGCTCGTCGCAGATTTGAAAAAGAAAGATATATACACCATTGCAAGAGTAGTCGTATTTAAAGATCCTTACGCCGCCTCGATCAAGACGGAGTGGGCACTGCATGCGAAGGATGGTACGATATGGCGGAATAAACGCGGCGAATCTTGGATAGACCCTTACAACCAACAAGTATGGAAATATGCGCTGGACGTGGCCAAGGAAGCGGCAGACTGCGGATTTGACGAAATCCAGTTCGATTATGTCCGCTTCCCCGATAATAGCCGAATGATCGACCGGGAGGTTGAATACCAGAATCCGAACAATTGGTCGAAAACGACGGCTATCGCGCAATTTTTGAGCCAGGCTAAAAAAGAGCTTAACGAAAAAGGTGTATTCGTATCCGCCGATGTTTTCGGTCTGACTCCTTCGGTATCCGACGATATGGGAATCGGTCAGAAATGGAGCGAGTTAGCTTCCGAAATCGATGTGATCAGTCCGATGATCTATCCGTCTCATTATGGCAGCGGCGTGTTCGGAGTGGAGCACCCTGATCTGCAGCCTTATCGAATCGTACGGCAAGCGTTATCGGACAGCCTCGATAAAAATGATCAACTTCTGAAAGAGGGCAAACAGCCGGCTGCGGTCCGCCCATGGCTGCAAGATTTCACGGCGGCGTGGGTCAAGCCGCATCAACCGTATGGGAAGGAAGAAGTACTATCCCAGATTCAAGCGGCCAAAGAGCTCGGGATAGAAGAGTATTTGCTATGGAATTCCAGCTGTACTTACACTTTCAGGTAAAAGTATGTCGGAACGGAGACAGTCGCTCGTAGAACCTGCGATACATAACCGGATTGCCTTGACATGAAAAATGAGCTTTTGTTACTATTTCAATATTATATGTAAACACCTGCAAGGCAACTATGAAGGGGGTTCTTCTCGTGTGGGAAAATAAGTTTGCCAAGGAGGGCTTAACGTTTGACGACGTTCTGCTCATCCCCAGGAAATCGGAAGTGTTTGGGCCGCGGGAAGTAGACGTCTCCACCCGGCTGACAAGCAAGCTTAAGCTGAATATGCCGCTGATCAGCGCCGCGATGGATACGGTAACGGAAGCCGCTTTGGCTATCGCGATCGCCCGCGAAGGCGGATTCGGGATTATTCATAAAAACATGTCGATCGCCCAACAAGCCGAGGAAGTCGATCGCGTAAAACGTTCGGAGAGCGGCGTTATTACGAACCCGTTTTCGTTGACGCCGGAACACCATGTATACGATGCGGAAGAGCTTATGGGCAAATACCGGATTTCCGGCGTTCCGATTGTCGATGACAACAACAAGCTGGTCGGGATATTAACGAACCGGGATCTGCGTTTCGTCCACGATTATTCGATTAAAATTAAAGATGTGATGACCAAGGAAAATTTGGTAACCGCTCCGGTGGGCACAACGCTGCAGGAAGCGGAAATATTGCTGCAAAAACATAAAATCGAGAAGCTGCCGCTCGTGGACGATTCCAACACGCTAAAAGGACTAATTACGATCAAAGACATCGAGAAGGCGATACAGTTCCCTAACGCGGCCAAGGATGCCCAGGGAAGGCTGTTGGTCGGCGCGGCTATCGGAGCGTCCCGCGATGCCATGGAGCGAGCCAGCGAGCTTGTAAAAGTCGGCGTGGACGTCATTGCCGTCGATTCGGCTCACGGTCATCATATCAACATTTTGGATACCGTTCGCAAGCTTCGGAGCCAATTCCCCGACCTGGTCATCATCGCGGGCAATGTGGCAACGGGCCAAGGCACTCGTGATTTGATCGAAGCAGGGGCGTCCATCATCAAGGTAGGTATGGGTCCTGGTTCGATATGTACGACACGGGTTATTGCAGGGATAGGGGTTCCCCAAATAACGGCCATTTACGATTGCGCTACCGTAGCGAAGGAATACGGAGTACCGATTATCGCGGACGGCGGCGTGAAGTATTCGGGCGATATTACGAAAGCGGTCGCGGCCGGAGCCGACGCCATTATGATCGGCAGCTTGTTTGCGGGCTGCGAGGAAAGTCCCGGGGAATCGGAAATTTTCCAAGGTCGGCGGTTCAAAGTTTACCGCGGCATGGGGTCGATCGGCGCGATGAAGGAAGGAAGCAGGGACCGTTATTTCCAAGAGGGCGAATCGAAGCTCGTTCCGGAAGGGATAGAGGGCCGGGTCCCTTATAAAGGACCTCTGCAGGATACGATCCATCAATTGGTCGGCGGCCTCATTCAAGGGATGGGCTATTGCGGAACCCGGACGGTTCGCGAGTTGCAGGAAGATACGGAGTTCATCCGCATTACCGGGGCCGGTCTTCGCGAGAGCCATCCGCACGATGTGCAGATTACGAAAGAAGCTCCGAACTATTCGATGTAACGATAAGCAGAAGGCAGGGTACACGCGTGCCCTGCTTTTTTTCATCTCGGAAGTCGATCGTCTACTCTATCGATATCGCTAATTTGGACGAACGGCCGTTTTGCCTTTTGCCGCAAGGATCGGTATGTTACAATGAAAACAAACGGGTTTTCTTGGTTTTATATGGGGAGATCGGGACTTGCTTTTCCCGCTTCGCAATCATAGTTTGAAAGGGAGTTGGGAGAAGAGTGTTGGGAGCAGGAAAAGCCAGATGGAGCAGATGGATCGTATGGGTATGTTGGATTACCGTGTTGGCCAATACGCTTATTTTCATACAACCGTCCAAGGCGCAAGCGGCCGAAGCCGTGAATTTGCAGCTGGAAGCCAAGTCCGCGATTCTGATTGAAGCGTCGACCGGACAAGTTCTCTATGAGACGAATGCGGACCAACCTATGCCTCCCGCCAGCATGTCCAAGATGATGACCGAATATTTGGTCATGGAAGCGGTGAAATCGGGGAAAATTAGTTGGGACACGATCGTGTCTCCTTCTCAATATGCCGTAGATGTTATCGGTTCGGGTCAATTGATCGGACCCGGGGAAAAATATACGGTAAAAGATTTGTTTGGAGCGATGTCCATTTATTCCGCAAACGATGCAACCGTTGCATTGGCTGAACTCGTGGGCGGAGGTAGCGAAGCGGAGTTCGTTAAAATGATGAACGATACGGCCAAAAAGTTCGGATTCAACGAAGCATCGTTTTTCATCAACTCGACCGGACTGTCTCGGGCCGATCTGGGGAAATATGCGCCGCCTGGAACGGAGCCGGATACGATGATTACGGCCCGGGATGCGGCAGTACTGGCGCGCCATATTGTTATCGAGCATCCGGAAGTTTTGGAGTACTCCAGCGTTCCCTCGAAAAAATTCCGCGAGACGGATAAATCTCCGATGATCAACTGGAACTGGATGCTTGAAGGAAACAAGGACAACCCCAACTTCAAGTCTTATGTATACCAGGGATTGGACGGATTGAAGACGGGGCATACGAATGAAGCCGGGTATTGCTTTACGGGTACGGCCACTCGGAACGGCATGCGGCTGATCAGCGTCGTCATGAATACTCCGTCGGAAGCGAAGCGGTTCAGAGAAACACAAAAACTGCTGGATTACGGGTACACCACGTTTGAGATGAAATCGGTTGTTCCTGCCAAGAGCCCGATCGACTCGTTGAAGGCCATTCCCGTCAAAAAAGGCGTGAAAACGGAAGTGCCGGTCGTAACCGCCGACCCCGTCGATTTCGTCGTGAAAAAGGGCGAAACGCCGCAAGTGACGATGGAAGCGGCACCGTTGCCGGAGTTGAAAAGCGCTCCGATTCAGACGGGCGACGTGCTGGGAAGCGTCAAGGTCAAATACAACGAGATCGAGAAGACGATCAATCTGGTTGCCTCTCAGGATTTGGAAAAAGGAAGCTGGTTCCGCCTCATGATGAGAGGAATCAAAAACTTCTTCGGAGGAATATTTTCCGGCATTGCGGACGGCCTGAAAAACCTGTTCTAAAAAGGGCTGACATGGGTTGTTAATTAAGGATGCTTGATGTACAATGACTCTTTAGAAGAGGATCACGGACAAGCGTGATATCGGTATGGATCCACAGCTATTCATATACAGGAGGAATACAAGATGGAAACAGGAACTTGGACAGTTAAAAAAGGAATGGCCGAAATGCAAAAAGGCGGCGTCATCATGGACGTTATGAACGCCGAGCAGGCAAAAATCGCGGAAGCGGCCGGAGCTTGTGCCGTAATGGCTCTGGAACGCGTTCCTTCGGATATTCGTGCAGCCGGCGGCGTAGCCCGTATGGCGGATCCTACCGTATTGGAAGAAGTTATGAAGGTGGTCAGCATCCCGGTCATGGCCAAATGCCGGATCGGCCATTACGTCGAAGCCCGCGTGCTCGAATCGCTCGGCGCCGACTACATCGACGAGAGCGAAGTGCTCACGCCGGCGGATGAAGTGTTCCACATCGGCAAAAAAGATTTCACCGTGCCGTTCGTTTGCGGCGCCAAAGATATCGGAGAAGCGCTTCGCCGTATCGGCGAAGGAGCGGCAATGATGCGTACGAAGGGCGAGCCGGGAACGGGCAACATCGTGGAAGCCGTTCGCCATATCCGGATCATCAATTCGCAAATCCGTAAAATTCAAAGCATGTCCAAAGACGAGCTGATGACCGAAGCCAAAAACTTGGGCGCTCCGTACGATCTCGTCTTGTATGTTCATGAAAACGGACGCTTGCCGGTCGTCAACTTCGCGGCGGGCGGAGTAGCGACTCCTTCCGATGCGGCTCTTATGATGCATTTGGGCGCAGACGGCGTATTCGTCGGATCCGGCATTTTCAAATCGGACAATCCGGAGAAATTCGGCAAAGCAATCGTTCAAGCAACGACGCACTATACGGATTATGCCCTGATCGCCGAAGTGTCCAAAAACTTGGGCGCGCCGATGAAAGGGATCGAAATCTCCAAGCTGGATGCATCGCAGCGGATGCAGGACCGCGGCTGGTAAGCTTAGAAAGAAGGGTCAGCTATGAAAATAGGCGTTCTCGCTCTGCAAGGAGCGGTGGCTGAGCATATCAAGATGATCGAATCCGCCGGAGCCGAAGGCGTCGTCGTCAAAAAAACGGACCAGCTTCCGGACTTGGACGGCATTATCATTCCGGGTGGGGAAAGCACGACGATCGGAAAGCTGATGCGGGACTACGGATTCATCGAGGCGATCCGAACTTTCTATGAACAAGGCAAACCGGTTTTCGGCACTTGCGCGGGGCTGATTATCTTGGCTGATGAAATCGTAGGACAAGAGCAAGCTCATCTGCAGTTGATGAATATGAAAGTACAGCGCAATGCGTTCGGCCGCCAGCGGGAAAGCTTCGAAACGGAGCTTGCGATCAAAGGCATCGAAGAACGGGTGCGTGCCGTATTTATCCGAGCCCCATTGATCAAGGAAGTGGGTGCCGAGGTCGATGTGCTGTCGACGCATAACGGCGAAATCGTTGCAGCGAGACAAGGCCGTTTGTTGGCCGCGTCGTTCCATCCCGAGCTGACGAACGATTATCGGATGCATCAATACTTTTTGGATATGGTCAAAGAGGCCAAGTCTTCTTCGGTTCAATGAAATAACGGCTACGACTAACAGATGGATCGTTATTGTCGCCGTTCTGCAGGAAGCACCTTGTTTGGCTGAAGCCCGGGGTGCTTCTTTTTTGCATAAAATAAGCCGCTAGCATTTGCGCACTCCCGTGGCGAAGTTGAATATTTTACCGATGTATAGTACATTATATTGCATAACTTTGTATACTAGTTCCCTTTTGGGAGGGGTTTTTGTTGTTCGACGTCAAGCTGTTGCGTAATGAAATCGAACGGGTGAAGGAAGCGATGACCACGCGCGGGAAATCGGCCGAGGAAATTAACCGCTTCACCGGTTTGGATGGAAAACGAAGGGAATTGCTGCAGGAAAGCGAGCAGCTGAAAAACCGCAGAAATACCGTTTCGCAAGAAGTAGCGGCCAAAAAACGAAACGGGGAAGACGCCGAACCGCTAATATTGGAAATGCGCGACGTAAACGATCGGATTAAAGGCTTGGACGAAGAAGTGCGCGTGCTTGAAGAGGATTTGAACAAGCTGCTGCTGTCCATCCCCAATATGCCGCATGCAACGGTTCCGGTGGGCAAGTCCGAAGACGATAACGTCGAAATGCGCCGGGAAGGCGACGTTCCATCGTTTCCGTTCGAACCGAAGGCGCATTGGGAGCTGGCGGACAAGCTAGGCATACTCGATTTCGAAGCAGGGGCGAAAGTAACCGGCTCCCGGTTCGTATTTTATAAAGGACTCGGAGCCCGTTTGGAGCGCGCGCTTATCAATTTCATGATGGATCTGCATAGCGATTCGCACGGATACGAGGAGATTCTCCCGCCTTACATCGTGAACCGCGAAAGCTTGACGGGGACGGGGCAGCTGCCCAAATTTGAAGAAGACGTGTTCAAAATTCAAAATACCGACTACTTCTTGATTCCAACGGCGGAAGTGCCGGTAACGAATGTACATCGGGACGAAATATTGCCGACGGAAGTTCTTCCTAAATATTACGTCGCATACAGTGCATGCTTCCGTTCGGAAGCGGGTTCCGCCGGAAGAGACACACGCGGTCTCATTCGCCAGCACCAGTTCAACAAAGTGGAGCTGGTCAAGATCGTGAAGCCCGAGGATTCCTACGACGAGCTCGAGACGTTGACCCAGCATGCGGAGAAGGTGCTGCGCCTGTTGAAGCTTCCGTATCGCGTTCTGACGCTCTGTACGGCCGATCTGGGCTTCTCGTCGGCCAAGACGTATGACTTGGAAGTATGGCTGCCCAACAGCGGCATGTACCGCGAAATTTCGTCCTGCAGCAACTTTGAAGATTTCCAGGCTCGCCGATCGAACATGCGGTTCCGCCGAGATGCGAAATCGAAGCCGGAGTTCGTTCATACCTTGAATGGCTCGGGGCTGGCGGTCGGGCGGACATTGGCCGCTATTCTGGAAAATTACCAGCAGTCGGACGGCAGCGTGCTCGTGCCTGAGGCGCTCCAGCCTTACATGAACGGAGTAAAAGCAATCTCCAGAAAATAGACCTTGCAGTGCGCCCGTATCCTGTGATAAAATCCATGTTGTCATTGGCGGGCGCCTAATCTTGGAGAGGTGGTCGAGTGGTTTAAGGCTCTGGTCTTGAAAACCAGCGAAGGGGAAACTCTTCCGTGGGTTCGAATCCCACCCTCTCCGTATAAGCAACTTTATGCAACGGGATGCAGAACCTTTAGGTTCGTCGAAGCATAGGCTTCGTTAGGACAACTTCGCAGTCTCACCCGAAGGGGGAGTATCCCACCCTCTCCGTATAAGCTTTCTTGCACGGACAAGCTGTGGACCTAACGGTTCATGGCTTTTTTTGTACGTCCCGCGCTTCGCATAAAAGGGTGCCCAGCTTCGCAAGTTAACGTTGCGGAGGTGTTGTTTATGAGCAAAACAGACGTGCTCACGATCGATCAAAACGAGCTGACGGAGGCGTGGAAGCAAACGCTGCCTACCGTGTTGAACGAGTCGGATCAAGCCGAGGTCGCGCCGGACGAGCATGACCCGAAATCGCTGCGCATCCATATCCGGACGGCCGGGCACTCCATGTATACGTTCGACTTTCTGGTCACCTATGTCGACTCGCGCGAAGTGAGCGTCAAGTTGGTCGATGTAGAGAAGGCCGATCAGACGGTGGACGAACGCAACGACGTCATCCAGAACCTGGTCGAAGACTACGTACGCCATATCCATGAATGCGCGCAAGCTTTGAAGAACGTTACGACAAGCTGAAAAGGGAGGGTCCGAACCGTGACAAGACAAAAGGCGGCAGATAAAAATTTGCAAAACGTGGTCAAAGATTTGGATCAAAATCCCGTAAACGCCCATCATGCGATGCAGCTTCAGCAGGATACGAACGACCGTCGGAAACGGGATCGCCATAACCACGACACTACGACAGTAAAATAAAAGGACAAGCGAGGAGAGCCGAATATGCCGAAAGATATTCCCCAACCTGTAAACCCTCCTACCGGAGCGGGACAACAAAACGCCAACAACGGCGGGAAGCAGGAGCCTTTATCAGGGTCCAAGCGGACGAAGCAGGCCAATCATACCCGTCATAACAACGGCGAAGGCTAAAAAATAAAATCCTATCCGGCGTATAACGAACCGTATCCCGGACATACTATTATCGACGGTGAACAGAGAGGTGTGGTTCCGTTGAACTATTCAACAGCAACACCAAGTAAGGATCCGTATACCGAACATTGAAGCGGAGGCGATGTGCTAAAGACACGTTAGCGTGTTACTAACACATGGAACAAGGATTGTTGGCTGACAGCGATCCTGACGACCGTAACCGAAGCAGAAGGTAAGGGAAAGCGATTCATACAAACGATCACCGTCGAAAAGGACCCGAAAGGGTCCTTTTTAACGTTCTAGAAAAAGAACCCGCAGTCAAATTTCTGCGGATTCCGAACGCATGAGCGACTATAGTCGGATCGTTTTTAGGAAAGCGGATAGCTTATCCGCCAATTGCTCAGGGTGCTCCATCATGCTCATATGTCCGACTTTGTTCAAGAGTGCATGTCGGATGGAGTCGCTTTGAACGGAAAATGTTTTGTCCGGTTTAATAATTTGATCGTTCTCGCCGGCAACGAGTAAGACGGGACACGCGGCCTGCCGTAACACTTCGTTCCGGTCGGGCCGATCGCGCATCGCCTCCAATGTCACAACGGCACCCTCCGGCGGGGTGGCGTACCCGATTTTTTTAGCCTCTTCGACTTTATCGGACATCGATTCTACATGCTCGGGCGCAAACAGCTTGGGAATCAAGCCGTCGACGAACGGTACGATTCCGGAATCGAGCACCGTCTGTATGGCCTTAAGACGGCCCTCTTTGCCTTTCTCGTCGTCCGGATAAGCCGTGGAATGGATTAACCCGAAAGCTCCCACACGGTCCGCATGGCGCTCGGCGGCCGCCAAGGTGACATACCCGCCAAGCGAATGACCCAGCCACACCGCTTTTCCGATATTCAACTGCTGCAGCAGGTCCGCCATATCGTCTGCAAAAGCTTCGATCGGATAAGGCGATTGCGGAACGCCGGATTTCCCGTGACCGGGCAAATCGGGAACAATAAGCCTGCATTGCGATTGAAGCAGCGGGACGACAGCATCCCAATACGACGAGCTGCCGCAAAACCCGTGGAGCAGCAATACGGGAATTCCTTCTCCCGCATCCTTATAAGAGATCTCGATGGAGCGGTTGGACAATTTCACTTTGTTCATGGATCATTCCTCCCGTTTCTATTTTAACCATGCTACCCAAAACGAAACAAAAAAGCAAAAGGAGGAGACCGGAGGCGTTGCGGCTAAGCGGACGAAGGGAGCCTGTAAAACAAAAAAAATTACGGGCAAAAACCCGTAATTTTCTCTGAAATATCGGAACGACAGGATTCGAACCTGCGACCTCTTAGTCCCGAACCAAGCGCTCTACCAAGCTGAGCCACGTTCCGTCATCATCTATGTTATTCGGCAAGCGCGCCACGGCGGGATTCGAACCCGCGACGCACAGTTTAGGAAACTGTCGCTCTATCCTACTGAGCTACGGGCGCATGCTAAATAGTTGCAAGAAACAGTATATCACAAAACGTCCCAGCACACAAGATATTCGTAAGGCGAATCGCTTGATCGGATACGTAACGGGGTATAGCTCGGAAGCTTGCGGGTTTTAAGCGGGAGACACGGGACCGCGGCAGATCGTTCAAGAAATGAGGAGGGGTACCGCCGTTAAAATGCCAAGTAATCGGGGACGATACGAGGCCCGTATTTTTTCTCCTATTTAAGACAGAGGAAATACGATTTCATTATGGAAGCGCTGACATTAATATGCAATAATAGAACCACGAGCTGGGAGACGATCCCAGATCGTAGCACTCGAAGCGGAAAGACTGACATCATATGCCGTCGTCCTCGAATAGGTTGGCGGCATTTCCATTTGGAATACGGAAGACCGGATGTGCGGGGGAATAGAGCGCCGCAGTGGCGCTCACGAAAAGGAGAGAGTCCGATGAAGCAAAATTTCGGCCCGGTTCAGACGATTCCGATGCCGTACTTAACAAGCTGGGCCAATCGGCAGCGATTGGACAAGATCGGGAAGGCACGCCGGAAGCGTACTTTTTTGCCAAGGGGGCACCCGGAACGTTCTACGTTTTGGACGCCGCGACGGGAGCGTAACGGTTCTCGATGCAGGTTGCAGGGGCCAGCATCGTCTGGGCCATGGCGGCCTCGCCGAACGGCAGCGTCAACTTCGCCAGCCCGGAGAACAGGCGGCTGTTTCGCTATTCCCCGGACGAGCGGACGATTACCGAGCTTGGAGTCAACCCTTCGGGGAGCTTCGTCTGGGATATAGACGCATCGCCTGACGGACGATATCTGTACGGTGCGGTCTACCCGAAAGGCAAGATGTTCGAATACGACACGCAGACAGGGGCGTTCAAAGATTTGGGGACGATGACGGGGGCAAGGAATACGTGCGCGGCCTCGGTATAGACGATTGTTACGTTATGCAGGGGGCATGAGGACGTGGCGCATTGCTTTGAATAGGAAAATAAGGGGGAACGGTTATTGTCCGGGAATGGAAAGGAATTCGAATCGAAGGACGGGAATAAATCGATGAGCCGGAGGAAAATGCTGGCCATTATGGGGACGGCCGGCGCTGTCCTGACCATAGGCGGCTCCTCCGCGATATTGGCCCGCAAACGGATGGCGGACCGCGATGGAGGGAGCCAGGTGCCAAACACATTAGTGGAATTGAAAAACGTGCCCGGTCTGAGCGAAGGGATGATCATACGCACGACCGGCTACTATGCGGAAGGCGACGGCGGAGGCGCCGAATATATGTTGAAAGCGGATTCGATGCCGGCGGACGGCGGCAGCGTCATCAATTTGCCGAACGGGCTGCAAGCGCATCTGCTGCCGGTTGCCGGCGTGAATTACAAGATGTTCGGCGCGGTGGGCGACGGCAAACAGGATGACGGAGTGCAGATCAAGCAGGCACACGCTTATGCGAACAGGTCAGGAGTCCCGGTCATCAACTTATCGGGCGAATATTGGATCAAGGAAACGAATCTGATCAGCATACTCACAAACGTCCAGTGGGGGCATACCAAATTCCATATTGACGAAAGCTTCAATTCGAAGTCGAACCCGCGGTTCCAAGTGTCCAGTCGGAAAAGCTCTGGCCCGATCGCGTTGGACGCCGCTGCGAAAGCGTCCCTGGTGGCGAAATTGAAGCCGGGTACCTCGATTATTCCCGAATTGGCGAATTATAAAAATTGTCTTGTCGTAGTTGCCGATAGCAACGACAAAATCGGATTCCGCTACGGTGAAAAGTATGACGGACAGTCTTGGGCGAGGGAAGAGCTGTTCTACGTGGAGGAACACGGGCGCATAATTGGCGACCTCGCCTGGAAGTTCAAAGATTATACGAGCCTTACCGCTTATCCTTGCGACGACAACTACCTCGTTATCGACGGGGGAACGTTCTATATGTCCGGAGACAGTCCCGGCAAAAATTACGAGGGGTACAAGCACAATGGATTTGTCGTTAAGCGCAGCCGTACGATCATCCGCAATCAATGGGTCGGACTTGAACCGGGCAAAGCCGACGTAGCGCTCGACCCTCGTCAAGGGTTCTACACGTTCACCTACGTCTACGATGTGCTGCTGGAGAATGTGAGGCTCATTCCATGGGAACAGAATAGAGGGGGGCAAGGCAAGGATGTGCCCGCCGGAACATACGGCATCGGCGGCAACCGCATCCTCTGCGCAACGTTCCGCAATGTTACCGCGGAAGGGAGCCAGGTGCATTGGGGCGTGTTCGGCACGAATCTGAACAAAAACTTCCGTGTCGAGAGCTGTCGTCTGAACCGGATCGACGTGCATTTTCATTGCTGGAACCTGTACGTGCGCGACTCGGAAATCGGCCGCTTCGGGCTTACGGTTACCGGAGGAGGGAACCTGTTCATCGACAATACGACCGTAATGGGCAACAACTTCATCAATTTCCGCAACGATTTCGGATCGAAGTGGGATGGACATATCCGATTAAGAAACTGCCGGCTCGTCGTAACGAACGTAAATGGCGATGCAACCGGGCTGCTGTTCAATCCGGGAGATTTCGATTATAAATATCCGATCGGCTACGGCAGGACGATCAAGGTGGAGGACTTCATCTTCGATTTTACGGGAAGTCCGGAAGCGAAAAGCGTATGCCGGTTGATGAAAATCTCCGCCTTCTCCAAGATGAAACATGGGGAACGACTGTTTTTCCCATATCGCATCGAGTTTGTCAATGTCGCGGTAGCCGGGAGGGAACAAGGAGTCCGGCTGCTGGAAATCCGCAATCCGTACAGCTTCGATCTCGGCAAGAAAGGCGGCTATGACGGACAGCGGATCGAGACGAATTGCCATATGCGATTTGCCAACATTCAGACGGAGAAGCTGCCGCCGCAGTCCGCGCAATCGACGACGCAAGTCCATTTCCTGCTCCAGTCGGCGGGAACGGATGGCTATGAAGATGAAACGGCGCTTTATCCGAGAATCGAGTTCGTCAATTGCGGAGAATTTTTCGGTCATATGCAAGCCGGTGCGGCGGACGTTTCCTTCCAGGACTGCACGATTCGCGGTCTTGACGCTTACGAGGGCGGACCGATGCGGGGCAGGCTGACGTTCGACCGGTGCCGGTTCCAGGCCGCCGTCCAAGATGACGGGAAAAGCTTCTATTCGCTGGATGCCGCTCTCGGCACGAGTTTCGTGAACTGCGCCGTAGAGGCTCCTCTTGTAGAAGGAAAGGCCAGGCCGGACCTGTTGGCCAGTTACGGCTTTATCGATATGAATCGTACATTGCGATTCAATCATCTCAATACCCGGCTGTCCAACGAAATCACGGACCATTACGCCAAATCGGGGACGCCGGCGGAGCCGGAATTCATCGAAATGCTGAGAAGTCATCACGAGTCGGAAAGCGACCGGATGCTTCGTCGCAGAGGGACCGGAGGCCAGCGTCCCGATCCGAGCCTGCTCGGTGCCAAAGCGGGCTTCGGTTATTACGATACGGATGCGAACCAACTGATCGTATGGAACGGCAGCGGCTGGACGCTTCCGGTCCAGCCGGAAGAATCGCTGCATTATTATGCCTCGGGTGCGGCTGCGGTCGAAGCGGGCGGGATCCGGATGAAACGGATGGAAGGTCACCCGACCCAGGAATATATCATGCGTTCGACCGGAATTGGCCTCTCGTACTCGGTGTATACGACCCCGCAGTTTTCCGGTCCGTTCACATTCGATATCACGAAAAACGGAGTCGTTTGGCAAGCGGGCATCACGGCTGCCGTCGACGGCCGGCCCGGCTGGGTCGAGCTTCCGGCCGAAGCTTTATTTGCCGCCGGGGACCGTATCGGGATCAAGCTCTCACTTCCGGATGGAATCGCGGACGAGCAAGCCGGGGTTACGATAGATTTATTGGTCCGATACCAGTGAGACTAATCGCTTGATTTACATAGGATAACCATTCATTTTTATCGTTCTTGCCGTTACGCTAGTACCCATCTATCGTTCATCATGATATCCCACATACAGGTTTTGGTGAGAAGGGCTTGCGTCGCGAAAGCGGCGCAGGACGCCAACTAAGCCGTTTGTTTCACGCGGCAGACGAATGGGAGGAAATCGAATGGATGAAGAAAAGCAGCAAGACGGGAATGCAATGGCGCCGCTGAGCAGGCGCCAGGTGCTGGCGGCATTCGGCATGGCCAGCGCGGCGTTGGCCGCGCAATCGTTGATCGCCGGGCAGGGTGCGGCCGCGCAAGGAGCGAACGTATCGGGCGGCGTCTATGGGGGAGGGAGCGGCACGGTGACAGGAGCCACCTACAACGGGAACGGACCGGGCTCCGGCTATCCGCCGGGTCTGGCGATGGCAAACGGATTGTACCATCTTCTATACGAGTCGGTCGCGGACATGAGAGCTGACGCCCATCTGGGCGACGGGATGCTCGTGAGCACCTCCGGCTATTTCGAGCCAGGAGACGGCGGCGGAGCGGATTATGCAATCCGATCTAGCACGCTTGCCGAGGACGGGGGCAGCGTCATCCAGCTGGCGACGAACGGATTGCAGGCCATCCTTCTCCCCGGGGAAAGTATCGGATACAAGCAGTTCGGCGCCGTCGGAGACGGCACGAACGATGACGGCGTACAGATCAAGAATGCCCACGCGTACGCGAACGAGCGCGATTTGCCCATCGTAAACGCAAGCGGCGAGTATTGGATAAAAGCGACGAACGAAATCGTCATCCAGACGAACGTGAGCTGGGGCAGCACCAAGCTGCATATTGACGAGAGCTTCAATACGAGAACGAATCCCCGCTTTCGGATAACGAGTCGCAAGAGCGAAGTCGCCATCGCTCTCGATGCGGCCGCGAAGGCATCGTTCCTCGCCCAGATGAAGCCGGGTACGACGCTGATCCCCGAACTGGCGCCGTATAAGAACAGTCTCATCTTCGTGGTCGACAGCAACGATAAAATAGGGGTCCGCTACGGCTACACCCATAACGGATGGAACAGGGAGGAGTTTTTTTACGTCGAAGAGCACGGCCGTCTGGTCGGAGACATCGCCTGGACGTTTACGAATTATACGAGTCTTGTCGCTTACCCGTGCGACGACAGCTATCTGGTCATCGACGGGGGGACGTTCTACATGTCGGGGACGAGCCCGGGCGCGAACGGGGCTTATCTGCATAATGGCATTTTGGTCAGGCGCAGCCGCACGATCATCCGCAATCAATGGGTCGGGCTGAAGGAGGGAGCGGTCGACGTCTCGCTCGATCCGAGATCGGGATTTTACTATTTCAATAACGCGTTCGACGTAACGCTGGAAAATGTCCGGCTCATTCCGTGGGAGCAGGACCGCGAAGGCACCGACCGCGACGTGCCGGCCGGCACGTACGGCATCGGCGGAGCCCGCGTGCTGAACGCTATGTTTCGCAATGTGACGGCGGAAGGCAGCAATGTGCATTGGGGCGTATTCGGCACGAATTTATTCAAAAACTTCCGCATCGAGGGCTGCCGTCTCAATCGGGTCGACGTCCATTTTCACTGCTGGAACCTGTACGTGAAAGATTCCGAGATCGGGTATCGCGGCTTCACGCTTACGGGCGGCGGTGATCTATTCATCGAGAATACGAAACGGTTCGGCAGCCGGTTCATCGATTTCCGCGTCGATTACGGGGCCAAGTGGGACGGCAATATCCGGCTCAAAAACTGCCGACTGGTCGCGACGAGCGGCACCGCCGAAGCCGTCGCGCTACATGCCGTTCCCGCCAACTTCAACTACAAATACCCGATCGGCTACGGACGTTCGATCCGGATCGAGGACTTTATTTTCGATTATACCGGCGTTCCGAACCCGACCGGCGTATGCCGTATCATGAAGATCGCGACGTTCTCCAAAATTACGAGCACTTCGGACAGGCTGTTCTTCCCGCACACGATCGAGTTCGGCAACGTAGGCGTAGTCGGACGGGAGAAAGGCGTACGCATAATGGACATCGCCAATCCGTTGAGCTTCCAACTCGGCAAGCCGGGCGGCTACGATGCGAATCGGGTCATTCCGAACTGCCACATGCGCTTTGTTAACATTCAAGGCGAGAAAGTGCCGAGGCAAACGTCGCAGTCTACCGCGAACGTCAATTTTTTGCTGAATGCGCTCGGTACGGCCGTGTACGACGACGAGTATGCGCTTCATCCGAAGATCGAAATCGTCAATTGCGGGGAATTTTTCGGCCATTTCAAGGGCGCAATCGCCGAGGCGTATTTCAACGGCTGCACCGTCAACTGTCTCGACGCTTACGAGGGCGGGCCGATGCGGGGACGAATCGTGTTCGACAACTGCCAGATCAAGGCGGACGCCGCGGACGACGGCAAGCTCCTGTACTCGTTAAGCGCCGTCCATGGCGTATCTTTTGTCAATTGCATCATTCATGCGCCTTTACTTGACGGAACGGAGCGTCCCGATTTGCTGGCGCGTTACGATTTTATAAATGTAAACAATACGCTCCGATATAACCATCTGGGCACGAAGCTGTCCAAGACGCTCGTCGATTACTTCGCGAATGCGGGCACGCCGGTCGAGCCGGAGTTTTACGCGATGCTGAAAAGTCACCACGATTCGGAAAGCATCTCGATGGCCAAGCGCAAAGGAACGACGGCGGAACGGCCGGCGCCGGCCAAGTTCAATTCGGAGAAAGGCTTCGCCTATTTCGATACCGATCTCGGCGAACCGGTTGTGTGGGACGGGACGCGCTGGGTCAGCCCGGCGAAGGCGGGGGATACGCTGCATTATTATGCCGGTGAACTGCCGACGGTCGCTCCCGGAACGGCCATGAAGCGAGCGGAGAGCCACCCGTCCCAGGAATACGTTCTGCCGCAGGCCGGCCAACTGGCCAAGTATGCCGTCTACGTAAGCGCGCCGCTCGCCGCTGCGGCGTTTACGTTCGACATATGGAAGAACGGCTCCGTCTGGATAAGCGGAACTGCCGGATCGACCTCTTCGTCCAATCCGAAGTTGGCAGCGTTTACAGGGGGAGCGGCATTCAACGGCGGCGACAGGATCGCGATCCGGATCGCCTCGGTCGGCTCGGGGCTTGCGGCCGGCACTTATGCGACGGTCGATCTTTATGTCGACTACGCCAATTATTAATCGATGGAGTGTTGCATTCATACGGTACGCCACTAATTACCCTTGCGATAACGATGGTCGTAAATCCATAAGAGGAGTGATCGTATTGATGAAAAAACTGGGCCGCTGGCTGCTTTTGCTCGCGCTCGTATTCACGATGTTCCCCTTATATCCGACGGAAACCCGTGCCGAGACGCTGCCGCTGCTGAACGGCGGTTTCGACTCCGGGCTTACGGGGTGGGGCAGGCTGCACGGAAATGCCGACAACATGACGGTGACGAGCGAGATCAAATATTCCGGAGGATTCAGTCTGAAAATCAAAGATTTGGAGAACAACGCCTCCTACGCCATGATCAGCGACAGGCATCCCGTATCGGCCGGAAAGCAAGTAACGGCCTCGGCCAAGCTGTATTTATCCGGCGGCACGGGTTCGGTGTACCTGTATTTCTATAATGCGGCAGGGACGATGATGCACAGCGTATTCTCGAATAAAAGCTCACCTCAGACGGAGTGGACGGACGTGAGCATCACTTCCGGCGTGCCCGATGGAGCCGTTCAAGTCAGCGTCGTGCTTGCGACGAGCATTGTCAACGTAGGTACGGCTTATTTCGACAACGTCAACCTGACCGCATCCGTGCCTCTCGCGAACGGCGGCTTCGAATCGGGACTGACGGGCTGGAATGCGGCCTATGGCAGCCAGCAGCGCATGACGGCGACTACGGAGGCGGCCTTTGCCGGCGTCCGAAGCCTGAAAATCGACGACAATTCGTCCGCCAGCTCCTTCGGCATGGAGAGCGACAAATTCCCGGTCACCCCCGGGAAGCAGTATACGGCCGAAGCGAGAGCGAGGGTGGAGAGCGGCGGAGGCGCCGTCTATCTGCGCTTCTACAACGCCGCGAACCAACAGGTGGATCAAAAGGCAACCTCGGCGGGCGCTGCGCCGGGACAATGGCGCAGCGTAACGGCAACGCTGGTAGCACCGGAAGGCGCCGTAACGGCCAGTGTTCTTCTGTACAGCGCCTTGGCCAACATGGGCACGATTTATTTCGACGAGGTGAGCGTGTCGGAGATCAGCCTCGTCCGCGGCACCGTAACGGATACCCCCTCCGGTTCCCCGGTCGCTTGGGCGGCGGCCTATCTATACGATGCCGCCGATACCGGCTTTGAGACTCCGCTCGACAAGGCGGTTACGGATATCAACGGGAAGTATACATTCTCCAAGAGCATGGCGGACGGAAGCTATGTGGTCAGGGCAGCGAAGGACGGATATTTGCGCGGCACCGCCACGGTTCAGGTCGGCGGAACGGGTACCGGCATCGGGGCCGTTTCTTTGGCGAAGGATACTGCCGCTGTCCTGTATACGGTAAGCGGACAAGTATACGTGCCGGGCGCCCTCCAGCCGCTGGCCGGGGTCAATATCGCCTTGTACGACGACGACGATCTCGCTTACACGACGGCGCTCGGAGCCGCGGTGTCCGCGACGGACGGCACGTTCACTCTGGACCGGACCGTGCCGAACGGCAGATATTCGGCACGCGCGATGAAGGCCGGATATTATACGGCTGCCTTTCCGGTAACGGTAAGGGACGGACATTACACCGAAGCATTTCTGCAGATGCCCGTCAAGAGCAATGTCACGGCACAAAATATGCCGAAGCCCCCGGCCGCCCATCCGCGATTGTATGTGACACCGGAGCTTGTCCCGCAGCTGCAGGCGAAAATTCAGACGCCGGCGTTCCAGCCGATATGGAGCAAGCTGCTCGGTCTCGCCTACATTCCGCAGTATACGGGCAGGAGCAGCGGGACGACGCTTCAGATGGAGCATTATGCTTTTCCGGCGGCGGAAAATGCCCGTTATGTCAAGCTGTTCGGCAGAGGCAATTCGACCAATCAATGGAATTCGATTACGGAAACGGAACTATACGCTCGCGATACGTCCGGCCAGCGGGTCAAGCTGCCCGTACTGAGCGCCGATTGGAGCAGCCAGGACCGGCAATACGACGGCAACAATACGATCGACGGCAATCTCGACGCCGAGTCCAGATGGTCGGCGGAAGGCGTCGAGGAGTGGATCCGCTACGATCTCGGAGCGGCTTCTGCGATAACCGATCTCGGCATAGCTTGGTACAGCGGCAATACCCGAACTTCCTACTTCGACATCTATGTATCCGGCGACGGGCAGAACTGGAGGCTGGTCGACCTCGGCCTGGGCAAGCAGCCGGGGCTGCTGGATCCGCCTCCGGTCGGACAATCCAACTACTCGGCCTCGCTGAAAAACGCGATCGAGTACAATGCGATGAAATATATGTTGACGGGCGATGCGGCCAGCGGCCGGCTGGCGATCCGGACCGTGCTCAATTTCATGGATACGGCCGTATACGCGGGACTCGACACGTTCCGGCCGATCGGGGAGACGATACACGCCGCCTCCGTGACGTACGACTGGTGCTACCCGTTGCTGACCGCCGAGGAGAAGTCGGCCTTTGTCGTCAAGCTGAAGGAGCTTGCCGGGCAAATGTCGATGGGCTATCCTCCGACGATCGGCGGCTCGATTACCGGGCATTCGGGCGAAAATATGCTGATGAAGGATTTACTGGCCGCCGGCATCGCGATATACGACGAGGACCCGGAAATGTACGACTTGTCGGCCGCCCGCTTCTTTAACGAATTCGTACCGGCGAGAAACTTCTGGTATTTGTCCGGCATGCACCACCAAGGGGACTCGTACGGCTTCGGCGTCAGACTGATGCCCGAGCTGTGGGCGCAATGGATGTTCGCCCGGATGGGGCATCCCGGCGTGTTCGCGGACGAGCAGCGGGACGTGCTGTACCGCGGCCTTTATTTGCGCCGGCCCGACGGTCAGCTGCTTCGCGACGGGGATACGTCCTGGCAAAACTCCAACCCGCCGGGCATGTATTGGAAATATTCGTCGCCTATTCCGCTGCTTGCCGCTTCATATTACAAAGATCCGTATTTGCAGGGCGAGTTTTTGCGGCAGCATACGATGGGCTCCAATCCGTTCGTCGAAATTTTGTTTGCCGATCCGGACGTTCCCGCGAGCCCGGTTGACGAGCTTCCGTTAACCCGGTATTTCGGGTACCCGTACGGTACGATGATCGCCCGCACCGGCTGGGAGATGGATTCCCCGGAGGAAAGGGCTTCCGATGTCGTGGCCGAGATGAAGATCGGCAACTACCAGTACGGCAATCATCAGCATCTCGATATGGGCAGCTTCCAGCTGTATTACAAAGGCGGGCTCGCCATTGATTCGGGCATGTACCAGGGCGTGCACGGCGCTTATGGCAGCGAGCACGACAAGCATTACTACAAACGGACGATTGCGCATAATTCGATGCTCGTTTACGACCCGGCGGAGAAGTTTTACGGCGATTGGGCCAACGACGGAGGGCAGCGTAAGCTTGCGGAGGCGGTCAAGCTGGACGATCTGCTCGGGAAAAATTATAATAACGGCCTCGTCGTCGGTCACCAATACGGACCGGATCCGGACGCGCCGGCCTTCAGCTATATGAAAGGCGATTTGACCGCCGCCTATACGGATAAGGTGGAGCAGTTCAAACGTTCGTTCCTGTTCCTGAACTTGAAGGACGCCAGTCATCCGGCAGCGATGATCGTGTACGACAAGGTCGTTTCCTCCGACCCGAATTTCAAAAAGTACTGGCTGCTGCACAGTATGGAAGAACCGCAAGTAAACGGCGGCACGACGACGATCGCCCGCACCGAATCCGGATATTCCGGCAAGCTGGTCAATGAAACGCTGCTGCCGCAGGCCGGCAACGCGGTTATCGAGAAGGTCGGCGGGCCAGGACGGGAATTCGAGGTGTTCGGTACGAACTATGTGCAGGAGCCGTCGCGGCCGGCGGGGCAGCATACGGTGGAGGCGGGAGCATGGCGGATTCAGCTGTCGCCGCAGGCCCCGGCGGAGACCGATCGATTCCTGAACGTCATGCAAGTGATGGACAACGGCAATGCCTCGCCGCTTCCGGTCAGCACGGTCGAGTCCGAACGGATGGTCGGAGCCGCTGTCTCCGATGCCGTCGTCCTGTTCGCCAAGTCGGGGGATCGGGAGAGCGGGACCGTTTCGTTCTCGGTATACGGCAACGAGGAGAAGCTGCAATTTATCGTTACGGATCTGGCTGCCGGCTCTTGGAGCATTGCCGGAGGTACGCAGCAGGCTCGGGGAGAAGTTACGGCGGACGGGGGTGTGCTCTATTTTACCGGTGCGCCCGGCGACTACACGCTGACTTACTTGGGGGCGCAAGACTTGGTTGCTCCGTCAACGACCGCGCATATCGACGGCAAGAGCGGCCAAGGAACGTACAACGACCGGGATGTGACGGTCACCTTTAGCACTTATGAGACGTTATCGGGCGTGGATCGCACGGAATACAGACTGAACGGCGGCAGCTGGTCTGCCGTTACCGATTCCGTGTACTTGACGGCGGAAGGCGTCCATGCGTTCGAGTATCGTTCCGTTGACCGTGCGGGCAATGTCGAAGCGATCAAGCAAGCCGTTATCGGTATCGATAAGACGCCTCCCGTCCTGCAGCTGAACGGCAGTCCGGAAATGTCCCTGTTGGCCGGCAGCGTCTATGCCGATCCGGGCGCAAGGGCGGAAGACAACCTCGACGCGGGCGTGAACGGGCGGATCGAGGCAACGGGCTTCGTAAACACGGGCACGCCGGGAGCGTATCAAATAACGTACCGCGTCGCGGATGCGGCGGGCAATACCGCGCTGCCGATCACCCGGGCGGTTCATGTTCTCGATCCTTCCGGAGTGGCAAAAATCGAATTCGATTCTCCCGTCTATTTCATGGCGAGCGGTACGCAGCGAGGAACGGTCGTTACCGCCGTATACGGGGACGGGCGCCGATCGGACGTAACTTTGCTGGCTGCGTACGCTTCGTCCAATCCGGGAGTCGCCTCGATCGCGAATGGTGTCATTGCCGCTGCCGGCAGCGGCGGGGCAGTCATCACCGCTTCCTATGGGGGGCATATCTCTTGGGCGATCGTCGGGGCGGGCTCTCCGGTATCGAGATTGTTCCGTGCACTGGAGGAGCTGCTGAGCAAATATGCGGCGCTCGGGGAACTGGCCTCCCCACTGCATAGCCAACTGGATAACAGGCTGAAGCAGGCCGAGGACCAATGGAGCAAAGGACATTCGATGCAGGCGCTCAAGCATTTGGGAGATTTCCTAGACGCTTTGTCGAAGCATTCGGACAAGGTGTCGCCGTCGGCGGCGGAGCGAATCGGCTCCGGCATTCAAAGCTTGATCCGGGAATTGCCGGGAATGTACTGACAATCCGTAAGTCCAAAAAAATTAGAAGCCCTTTGCGCACCGTCGCGCAAGGGGCTTCGCCCTGCCGTTAGACGCTGAAAAAGTTGCTGACTGGCCGCGGCTTCATCTGCTACGATGAAAGTACTATGCGACCGGAGGAATTATGTCGTGGATTTTTATCGTTTCGAGCCCGACCGGTATCCGGAGGAGCCGGGCTGCTATCTAATGTTCGACCGGAGCGGTCGGCTGCTGTACGTCGGCAAAGCGGTCAATTTGCGCCGCAGGCTCTGTTCATACTTCCAATCGAGACCGGATCGGCCCAAGGTGGCGAGGCTCGTCCAGGAAATCGCCGATATCGAGATCATGATCGTGGGCAACGAGAACGAGAGCCTGACGCTGGAAACGAATCTGATCCAATATTACCTGCCCCCTTACAACCGAGCCAAAAAACGGGAAAGCTCGGTTTACCCGTACATAGCGGTAACGCAGGAGCCCCTGCCCCGGCTATCGGCGGCCGATCGGGATCGGCAAGCTCCGCCCGCTTCGGGAAGAAACGGCGGGGAACGGCTGATCGGCCCTTTTCCAAACCCCGTTTTCCGCAATTACGCACTCGAATTCGCCATCGACAGCTACCGATTGCGCACGTGCGAGCCGATACCGGATCGTCTGTGCATGCGGTATTATTTGGGGAAATGCGGTGGAGTATGCGAGCTTAAGGAGTCGGAGGAGCAATATGACGAGCGGTTATGCGACGCGCTGCGGATGTTGGCCGACCCGGGCGAGGTGCCGCGGGAAATGGAGAAGGCGATGGAGGTTTTGGCCACGCGTCTGCAATTCGAGAAGGCGAAGGACATGCATGTACGTCTAAGCGCGCTGCGAAGCATGCTGGACGTTCAGGCGGTCAACGTGCCGCGGGATTACCACCAGATCGCCGTCTTTTTCGGAACGACGCATCTGCTGGCCGCCCGTATCGAGTACGGAATGCTGCGTTCGCGGTTTATATGGCTCGATTATGACAAGGGTGATGACGGTTCGAAGGAAAAATGGGTCCAAAGACTCACTTCTTTACTGCCGGAAGAAGGCAAGGTTGAAATCATAACCAACGATGCGGATAGGGCAGAGCCGATCCTGCAGGCGGCGCGAGCCCGTCGTATAAAGGCCAAGCCGGTATTGCCGGCCAAAGGGGCGAAGCGTCGGCTGCTGCATATATGCGAACGGAACTTCATTTACCGCAGCGAGTTTATTCGACAAAATAAGACATAAAGCTCCATAACGTTTCATAATCATACAGCGCGTTTCACCAAGGCGAATAAAGTTGCGTAGTATGGCGGGAGCCGGGTATTTCAGGAACAATGGAATCATGCTATAGTAGGAAAGGATAGTTGTGGAATTATATGAGTTGTCAATCAAAAACAGATTAATAATTGATCAAAAAGTGTCAAAAATCACAATGATTCTGTTTCGAAATTCACAGAGGCAGAAATGATAGATATGGCATAATTAACGTTACATAAGCTTCCGTCAGGGCCTTATGAACTATGAAGGGTAGAAAGGACTGCGTCTATGCGCCTAATACCGATCTACATGTGTCAACCCGGGATGAGATTGGGCAAACCGATATTCAACAGCGAGGGACAAATACTGGTCGGCTACCAGTTCCAGCTGACGCAAACGATCATTACCAGGCTGCAAAAAATGGGGATCGACTACGTATACATTGAAGATCCGAATACCGAAGACATTCTCATCGAGGAAGGCATCAAGGAAGAAACGAGAATGCATCTCCGCGCGACCTTGCAGAGCATGATGGAGACGTTCGGCAGTTCCTCCTACGATACGCGATTCGGCAACACGCAATTGTTCCGGTCATGCTCCAAAAGCGTCAGCATGGTGATGGAAGATTTGCGCTACGACAAGAACGACGCTTTCATGCTTATGAACATGCATATGTTTCCGTCCAACGACTATGCCCAGCATTTTATCCAGAAATCGATGAACGTCTGCGTGTACGCGACCAAGATCGGGATGTCCGAGGGCTACGTGGGCGACGATCTGATCGCCTTCAGTCTCGGAGCGCTGCTGCATGACGTGGGCAGCCTGAAAATATCGAGGGAAATTTTGAATAAACGCGGAACGCTCAGCCCATTCGAGTACGAGGAAGTGAAGAAACACCCGGAGTACGGCTTCAAGCTTCTGAAGGATGAGCCCGGCATACCGCTCCTGGCCGCCCATTGCGTGCTGCAGCATCATGAAAGAGTGGACGGAAGCGGGTATCCGTACGGCTTGAAGAAGCACGAGATCCATTCGTTCGCCCAATGGGTCGGCTTGCTCGAAACGTATGATTCGCTGACCCACCCGCGCGCCCATCGCGAAGCGCTGCTGCCCCATCAAGCGATCGAGATCCTTTACGGGGGAGCCGGAACGTTGTATGATTTGGATAAAGTTAAATTTTTCCGCAACAAAGTGTCGATATTCCCCCTTGGACTTAGCGTCCAGCTAAGCTCCGGAGAAAGCGGAATCGTCTCCAAAGTAATGGCCGATTACAAGCACCGCCCGGTTGTCCGGGTATTGAAGGACTCCAATGGCGCCGTCCTCAAGCAGCCTTATGAAATCGATTTATCACGCAACTTGAGCATTATGATCGACCGTGTCGGAGAGGCAACGGCGAAGTAAGCTCGTCCCCCGAGCAAGAAGGAGTAGAACCGTATGGAGCAGGTCGCCGATCTCATTCGCAAAATCCCTTTGTTTCAGGATTTGACCGACGAAGAACTTCTCAGCATATCGGCCCTGTTCTTCGAACGGAAATACAAGAAAAATGCTATTATTTTTTTCGAAGAGGACCCGGGCGAGGAGCTTTTCGTCATCAAATCGGGAACCGTCAAAATTTACAAGATCGACAACACGAAACAGATCACGCTCGCGTTGTTTCGCAGCGGCGACTTTTTCGGTGAAATGTCCATCATGCAAAAAGAGGGGACCCGTTCGGCCAATGCCGAAACGCTGGAGCCGAGCATCGTGTTTACGTTGAAGCGTTCGACGTTCTACGAGTATGTCGGACGATCACCGTCGCTTTGCCTGCGACTGCTGGAGGTGACGATGAACCGGTTGCGCCGGGCTAACGAGCAAATTCACGATTTGACGTTTCTTGATGTCAGAACCCGCATCCTAAAGGCGGTCCACCAGCTGTCGATGGAATACGGAGAGACGAAGCTCGGCTCGATTCAAATCACGGTCAAGCTGACTCATCAGGAAATCGCCAATATGGTCGGAACGGTGCGGGAATCGGTGACGAAAGTACTGCAGGAGCTGCAGGACGATCGGATCATCTCGATCCAGAACAAGCAAATCCGCATCGAGAATATGGACGGCCTGAAGCGAAAAATCGTATATTGACGCAGATGAGGTGCCGGCCCGGAGGCAGCTTCGTTTGTTGTTATTTTTTCGTGGAAGCGCTCGCATATTCGACAAATTACGAGTATACTATGGATGTTACTATTTTGGCGTAGGACGTGCGGCGTGGATATTCAACAGTCGATCAAACTTCAAATTATGAAGCGGAAAAACGGAATCGTCTTCGCGGCATTGACGGTGACGTGCCTTTTGGCCATGCTGAGCATTGTTGCGCTTGGCGGGGCGGCGAAGACCGAAGGGTCGAATTCCTGGGTCGTCATGGGCCTGCTCATCGGCCTGCTCGTCGTATTCGGCCTGCTCCATTTTACAAATCGGTACCCCTACGCGCTCCCGTACATAGCGATAATAGGCAATGCCGCCATTTCTTTCGTGACAGGCATGCAGAACGAGTCGATCAGCAACGTGTTTGCCGTCTATTACGGCCTTATTCTTGCGGCCGTATATATGAGCTTATGGCCTACCATCGTCAGTTTGGTAACTAGCAGCTCCCTGCTCGCCTATTTCGTCATCACCCAAAACGGGGCTCCGGGCATAGCCGGAAACGAGTCGACCGTCTTTATTTATTACATATTGATTTGTGCGATGCTAATTATGCTGCTCGTCGTCGCCACCCAAATGTCCAAGAAGCTGGAAGCGTTCGGCGTCGAGGCGGGGCAGCTGTTCGCGCAGCAAAAGGACGACAAGGAGCGGCTGCTTGCCAATGCTGCGGCAGTTTCCTCGAATATGTCGTTGATCGCCACGGCCAGCGAGGAAAACAGCGGCTCGTTCGCGGAAATGAGCACGGCGTTCCAGGAAATCGCCAGCGGGGCGAACAGTCAGGTCGATTCTACGTTGTCTATCAACCGGTCGGTTCAGGAGACGGGGCGGATGATAGGCGATATGCTCGATTCGCTCGACGAGCTGAAGCGCAAGACGGATGGGACAAGCAAGCGAAGCATGGAAGGCAGCGATAAAATGGACACGATGTTCCGCGTGACAAACGAATTCCAGCAGAGCATCGAAACGATGTCCCGCGAAATAGCCGATTTGACCCAGACGCTGCAGGAAGTGACCCGATTTAACGAATCGATCCAGCAAATCGCCCAGCAGACGAACCTGCTGTCGCTGAATGCGGGGATCGAGGCGGCGAGAGCCGGCGAAAGCGGCAAAGGGTTCGCCGTCGTGGCGCAAGAAATTCGCAAGCTGGCGGATATGAGCGGAAAATCCGCGGACGAAATATCGCAGAAGCTGGGAGTCGTATCGCAGCAGGCCGCCGCCACCAGCGGCAGCATGACACGCATTGCGGAGCAGATGAAGCATAACGCGGCGGTTACGCTGGACACGCGTCAGGCGTTCCAGGAAATCAGCGTCTCGGTCACCGAGCTGAACGAGATGGCTAGCGGCTACAACGACATGATGGGGGCCGTGCGCAGCGCAAACGATTCAATCCAGGAATCTACTGAGCATTTCGCCTCTGTCAGCGAGCAATCGTCGGCGACGATGCAGCAGCTGTCCGCGACGCTGGAGACGCTGCTAAGGCAAAATATGCTTATGCAGCAGCATATCCGCGAAACGGACGCCAAGATCAAGCAAATGGTACAGTAAGCGATCGTGTGGTACAATCGTATCGAGGAACGAGCCGGGGCCCGGGTTGGGTTTCCGGCTCGTTTAACGTTTTCGGGAGGCGATAGCCGTACCCGGCATTCTCATGTCGGCACGCTGCCGGATAGAACAACCTGTCAGGGAGGGATGAAGGTGAAGTACCGGAGATTGGGCGGTTCAGGATTGAAAGTCAGCGAGATCAGTTTGGGCAGTTGGTTGACATACGGCGGGTATGTGGAGAAGCAGCAGGCTATACATACGATGCAGCTCGCATTCGAATCGGGCATCAATTTTTTCGATACGGCCAACGTCTATATGCGCGGCGAGGCGGAGAAGGTGGTAGGCGAGGCGCTCGGCGGCTGTCGGCGCGAGTCGTACGTGCTCGCTACCAAAGTATGGGGACAGATGGGCGACGGTCCGAATGACCGCGGGTTGTCCCGCAAACATATTATGGAGCAATGCGATGCGAGCCTGAAGCGGCTCGGCATGGAGTACATCGATTTGTACTACTGCCACAGTCCCGATCCTTCGACACCGATCGAAGAGACGCTGCGGGCGCTGGACGACTTGGTCCGGCAAGGCAAAGTATTGTACGTGGGTGTGAGCAATTGGACCGCCGCGATGATGACGGAAGCGATCCATATCGCCGACCGCAGGCTTTCGGATCGAATAGTAGCCAGTCAACCGCCGTATAGCATGCTAAGGCGGGATATCGAGAAAGAAATCATCCCGGTCGGGTTGAAATACGGAATCGGGCAAGTCGTGTATTCCCCGCTCGCGCAAGGCGTGCTTTCGGGAAAATACAAGCCGGCGGGCGAAGTGCCGAAGGATAGCCGGGCTGCCCAAGAGCGCGGCGGACAAGCGATTCAGCGCTATTTGACCGAAGGGAATTTGGACAAGGTGGAGCGGCTGCGGAACGTGGCGCAGGAGCTCGATCTGACCTTGTCGCAGCTGGCGCTTGCCTGGGTGCTGCGGCAGCCGAACGTCTCCAGCGCGATTATCGGGGCGAGCCGACCGGAGCAAGTAACCGAGAACGCCAAAGCGTCCGGAGTGAGCATTCCGGCTGAAGCGTTGGATACTATCGAGGCTATTTTGCAATAACGGCAGAATGAGTGGAGAGTCAACATATTTTATACTTTCGAGTCACATCGAGTATAAATTATGTTGACTCTTTTTTGATTTCGGAATAATATGTACTTGTATATCAATATAAGTACAAACGAGGTGGAGCTCGTGAGTGTTCTCAAGACGGTCCGGCTTACTAAAAATTACGGCGTGAAGCGTGGGGTTAAGGATATCGACCTGGATATCGAGGAACGGGAAATATTCGGGTTCATTGGACCGAATGGAGCGGGAAAGTCTACAACGATACGTATGATTATGCAGTTGGCCAATCCGACCGCGGGCGAAATTTATTTGTTCGGACGCCAAGTCCGCGGTGAAATGCCTGAGCTCAGAAGAAAAATCGGCTTTCTTCCTTCGGAAATCAATCTGTACAAAGACATGACGGGCAAACGGCTGCTTGAATTCGCGGCACGGTCCTACGGTCTGGAGCTGAAGCGGACGCGGGCGTTCGAATACGCGGAACGGCTGCAGTACGATATGAACCAGAAAGTCAAAACGTATTCGCTCGGGAACCGCAAAAAGCTGGGCATCGTGCTGAGCGTGCTCCACAATCCGAAGCTGCTTATTCTGGACGAACCGACGTCCGGGCTCGATCCGCTCGTACAGCATGCTTTTTTCGACTTGCTGAAGGAATTGAACGAGGGAGGCACTACTATCTTTTTCTCAACGCACATCTTGTCCGAGGTGGAGAAGTTGTGCAGCCGGGTAGCGATCATACGGGAAGGGATTATGGTACGGACCGAGCAAGTCGCCGATTTGGCGAGCCACAGCCGGCGAAATTACGCCGTCCGCTTCGCGGAGCAGGGCAATTGTATCGAACGATTCCGGCTTGCCGAGCTGGATCCGGATGTTGCGTTCCAGGACGGCGTCCACCATTTCGCCACACAGCTCCCTATCCATGAGACGCTCCGTTTCTTATCGCAATTCGAGATTGCGGACATCTCGATCGCGAAGCCTTCGCTCGAAGAACTGTTCATGGAGTATTACGGAAAGGGCGTGAGCGCGAGATGAAATGGAATCTCGTATCGCAGGAGCTGCTGCTGGGCCGGCGCGGCTGGATGATCAGTACGGCCGTCGTCCTGCTGTTTCAGGCGATGTTCGGCGGAGCGGCCAAAATCTATACCGAGAACGACGTGCTGCTCGACAAGCTTCATTCGCTGCCTCCTTCTTTATTGGAGGGGTTCGGGATCCGGATCGATTTGATGGGGACGTACGAAGGCTGGATGAGCGGCGAGCCTTATATGTTTTTTGTCCTGCTGGCCGGGGCGTTCGGCGCGATATGGGCGAGTACCGGGATCGTCAAGGAAAGGGATCAGGGAACGGGAGAGATGTTGTTCGCGCTGCCTTATAGCCGATGGACGATATTCGTATCCAAAGCCGCTGCGCATTGGCTGCAGCTCACCGCTATGACCGCGCTCGGGACGCTCGTTGTCCTCGCTTTTGGCGGCAATAACGGCATGGAGGAGCCCGGCGTTATCATATGGCTGGGGGTGGCGGGGTATTTGACGGTTTTGGCTTTTACCGGCATCGGGTATGTCGTTACCGTGTTTTTGCGTTCGGAGCGGTCCGCGCTCTCGATCGGGATCGGAATCGTGATCGTATCGTTTTTGTTCAACATGGTCGCGGGCATGAGCGACGGCCTGGGCTGGTTGTCCGGCATCAGCCTGTTCCGGGCTTTTGCCGCCGACGATATCGTTACGTCGCATGCCTTGACAGCGTCCGGTATAACGATTACTTTAGGAATATACGTTTGCGGCTTATTGCTGGGAGGGACGCTGTTCCGTCGCCAGGACGTCTAGACTGCTGCGGACGAACTTTGTTCGCGTTGCAGGGGAGGACCATTGCGGGTGAAAAGCAAGAGGGAGCGCATCATCGAGACGGGGAGCACGCTGTTTCGGCAGAACGGCATCCAGAATACGAGCATGGAGCAGATCGCGGAAGCCGTCCCGGTATCGAAAATGACGATCTACAATTATTTTCAAAGCAAAGAGGGATTGCTCGATCAAGTCGTCGACAGGCTGCTGTCGAACTGGGACGACCGGTTTCGGAGAATGGTCGGCGAAGCGGATGACGCCATAGGCGCTCTGAAAAATATGGCCCGCTTCTGGGATGCGGAACCGTATTCCGAGCTGTTCATGAAGGATTTGCTGGAATATTACCCGGTATTGGCACAAAGGATGTTCTCCTATTCCAAGGAGCACCTTATCCCCGAGGCGGAGAAGCTCATCTTCCGGGGCCAGCAGTCCGGCCAGCTGCGCAAAGACGTTTCTCCGCACGTATTGATGGTTTTTATGCTCGGATTGAAGGAGCTGTTTGCCCGTCCGGAAATGCTCGCGTCCTTCGAGGACATTCATTCGGTCAGCGAGCAGATCACGTCCATCATCTATTACGGGATCATTAATCCGGAATGGAGGGAGCGGACGGCAGGTAAGCAATAGGGCCGGGGCACCATTCGGGACGATACGACAATACGCGACGAAGGCCGTTTCCCATAAGAGGTACGGCTCAGGATAGAATTTATAAGTGTCGGGTGCCACACAAAGTATCTGGATGAGCATTGGAGCAAAAGCCCCACTTTGTGGGGTTATTTTTATCGATTCAGAAAGTTTAACTTCGCTAAAGCGTTAAAGCGAAGTGCGAGTTTCTGAACCAAGGAAAACTACCGCTAAATCGCGGTCGCTCATCCTTGAAATACGTCGATAGACGTTTTTCTTATGTTCCGGCGGTTCCCTTAAAGCGTCTTATTTCCCCGCAATCCCCGGAAAAAATCGGTCAGCAGGGCGGCGCACCGCTCTCGCAGCACGTCCGGGACGAGCTCGGCCCGGTGATTGAACCGGTCTTCCTGCAGCAAGTTCATCAGCGTACCCGCGCAGCCCGCTTTCGGATCGGGCGTTCCGTATACGACCGTTTTGACGCGCGACTGCACGATGGCGCCCGCGCACATCGGGCAAGGCTCGAGCGTGACGTACAGCGTGCAATCGAGCAGTCTCCAAGCGCCGAGCGCTTCGCTAGCCTCGCGGATGGCGATCATTTCCGCATGGGCGGTAGGGTCGAGCGACGTTTCCCGCAAATTGTGGCCGCGCCCGATGATTTTCCCGTCCTTCACGATAACCGCTCCGATCGGGACCTCCCGCAGAGCCTCCGCTTTTCTCGCTTCCAGTATCGCTTCTTCCATCCACAGCTCGTGATCGTCCATCGATTCGGTGTCCTTTCCTTCGCATTATTCCCATGTGCACAAGTGCGAACGTCCATTCTGTTAACATGCTGTGGATAACATTGTGGACAACTGGCTAAGAGCTGTAGATAACATTTGCAAATATGGGGATAAAGTCGCATGAGAAGTTGTATTGCCCCCATTATTTTAGGACAACGCCTCCTCTGAATCAAGAAGCATGCCTGCTCCGGGAGCGAGATGAAATAGGAGATTGGCTCGCCAAAGGCGTGTCGGTCCATCTTTTTCGGGAGTAAATTTCGGTAGAAGGTGCGCGACACGGGCTCCTGGGGGCTGGAAAGTCATGGCGGACAGTCGTGATCCGGACCGGCGGCAAAATAAAAGGACGTTTTTTCCGCCAGCGTTTTCCTCGAAATCAGGACTCCGGCTTTGACCTAAGTCTGTGCACAACCGGAATGAGAATATTCAGACAATGTTATTAACATGTGGATAACCTTTGGATATAATGAGGATAACTCCCCAGGTGTTGTGAATAGAATGTGGATAAGAGTGGGGTTGTCCCGCGAAATGCTCGGTATAACCCTTAATCCGGCACGGATCGGGCAGGAGCTGTCATTGTATATCGTTCGGGCGTGCTATATAATGATGGGTGTGTTCAGTTTGTAAATGAGGAGTTGTATCGTTTCATGGCATTGAAGGCTGGGATTGTCGGGCTTCCCAACGTAGGGAAATCCACTTTGTTCAACGCGATTACGCAAGCGGGGGCCGAATCGGCCAATTACCCGTTTTGTACGATAGATCCGAACGTCGGCGTCGTGGAGGTGCCGGACGAACGTCTGCAGAAGCTGGCCGATATTGTCGTGCCGAATCGCATCGTGCCGACCGCATTTGAATTCGTCGATATTGCCGGGCTGGTAAAGGGCGCGAGCAAAGGCGAAGGGCTCGGCAACAAGTTTTTGGCGCATATCCGCGAGGTGGACGCGATCGTACATGTCGTCCGCTGTTTTCAGGACGAGAACATTACGCACGTATCGGGGAAGGTCGATCCGATCAGCGATATCGAAACGATTAATCTCGAGCTTATTCTCGCCGACATCGAATCGATCGAGAAACGAATCGACCGTTCGCGCAAAAATATGAAGGGCGGCGACAAGAAGTACGCCCAGGAAGTCGAAACGCTCGAGCGTATCAAAGAAGCATTGTACGCCGATAAGCCGGCCCGGAGCGTCGAGCTGTCCGATGAGGAGAAGCTGCTCGTGCGCGACCTTCACCTGCTCACGATGAAGCCGGTGCTGTATGCGGCTAACGTCAGCGAAGGGGAGGCGGCCAATGCAGACGGCAATCCTTACGTGGAGAAGGTGCGCGAATATGCCGCGATAGGCGGAGCGGAAGTCGTACCGATCAGCGCCAAGGTGGAGTCGGAGATCGCCGAGCTGGAAGGCGAGGACAAGGAGCTGTTCCTGCAGGAGCTCGGATTGAACGAGTCCGGATTGAACCGGTTGATCCGCGCCGCATACAAGCTGCTTGGCCTATATACGTATTTTACCGCCGGGGTGCAGGAAGTTCGCGCCTGGACGATCCGCATAGGAACGAAGGCTCCGCAAGCCGCCGCCGTGATCCATACCGATTTCGAACGCGGCTTTATCCGCGCGGAAGTTGTCGGATACGACGATCTCGTGAACAGTGGCTCGATGAATGCCGCCAAGGAAAGAGGGCAGCTTCGTCTCGAGGGCAAGGAATATGTGGTGCAGGACGGGGATGTCATGCACTTCCGCTTTAACGTGTAATACGCTGCTAAAGAGACGGAGGCTGCAAGGCTTGCCTTTGCGTCATGGGGATATAAGGATTAAGTATGGGCAACGATGAAAGGCACAGGGTGGAGGTGAGGGCAAATGTTGGATCGGCTGCAGGCATTGGCGGATCGGTACGATAAATTGAGCGAGCTGCTCTGCGATCCGGATGTCGTCAACGATTCGAAGCGGCTTCGGGAATACTCGAAGGAGCAGTCGGATTTGCAAGACGTCTATCAGGCGTATACGGAATATAAAAGCGTAGTGGGGCAGTACGAAGCGGCGAAGGTCATGCAGGGCGAAAAGCTGGACGACGAGATGCGGGAGCTCGTGAAGCAGGAGCTTGACGAACTGGCGGAGCTCAAGGAGCGGTTGGAAGCGTCTATTCAAGTGCTGCTGCTGCCGAAGGACCCGAACGACGACAAAAACGTGATCGTCGAAATCCGCGGCGCCGCAGGCGGAGAGGAAGCGGCTCTGTTCGCCGGAGATTTGTATCGGATGTACAGCCGCTACGCGGATACGCAAGGCTGGCGCACGGAAGTGCTCGACACGAGCGTGAGCGATCTCGGCGGCTTCAAGGAGATCGTCTTCATGATCAGCGGAAACGGCGCCTACAGCAAGCTCAAGTATGAGAGCGGGGCGCACCGGGTGCAGCGCATACCGACGACGGAGTCCGGCGGGCGGATCCATACGTCCACTTCGACGGTCGCGGTCATGCCGGAGGCGGAGGAGATCGAAGTGGATGTTCACGAGAACGATATCCGCATCGATACGTTCTGCTCCAGCGGCCCCGGAGGACAGTCGGTCAATACGACCAAGTCGGCGGTTCGCATAACCCATCTGCCGACGGGCATCGTCGTCTCCTGTCAGGACGGCAAGTCGCAAAACTCGAACAAAGACAAGGCGATGCAGGTGCTGAGGGCGAGAATATACGACAAGCTGAAGCAGGAAGAGGACGCGAAATATGCCGGAGAACGGAAAAGCAAAGTCGGCACCGGAGACCGCAGCGAGCGGATTCGCACTTATAATTTCCCGCAAAGCCGCATTACCGATCACCGGATCGGTTTGACGCTGCACAAGCTCGACCAGGTGCTGAACGGCGATTTGGAAGAAATTATTTCCGCACTCACGCTGGAGGCGCAGTCCGAGCTGATGGAAAAAGGAGAGTAATACGGTCATGAACGATGCGGAAAAAGGAACCGGATACGGAATGTCCGAACGGAAAGGCGACATGTCCGATGCCGCGCATTCCGGCGTCTCCGGTCCGGGCCCTATCGCGGCAATGACCATTCGGGAAGCCTGGCTGCAGGCTTCTTCTTTTTTGCGCGATCGGGGAGTGGAAGACGGGGAAACGTCCGCGGAATGGCTGCTGCAGCACTTGCTCGGCCTGAATCGGAGCGAATTTTTCATGAGATGGAGCGAAGCGTTTCCCGAGGAGCGGCGTGAACGGTGGAACCGGATGCTGGAGCGGAGAGCGCGGAAAGAGCCGGTTCAGTATATTACCGGGGAGCAGGAATTTTACGGCTTGCCGTTCCGGGTAACGCCGGCTGTCCTCATCCCGCGGCCGGAAACGGAGCTTCTCGTGGAAAAGGTGATTGAGGCCGGAAGGCGGTTATGGCCGAATGGAAGTCCCCTCGTAGCGGATATCGGGTGCGGCAGCGGAGCGATCTCGGTCACGATCGCCGTAAAATGTTCCTCGTGGAACATGACGGCTACGGATATCTCTGCCGACGCTATCGAGGTGGCGCGCGGCAATGCCCGGTCCAACGGAGTGGGCGAGCGGGTAACCTTTTTCCGCGGCGATTTGCTGGAGGCTTACATTGGGGAGCGACTGGCGATCGACATTCTCGTATCCAACCCGCCCTATATCGAATCCGGCGACATCCCGCATCTTCAGCCCGAAGTCGGGCTTCACGAACCGGTCCTTGCTTTGGACGGGGGGGCGGACGGCCTCCTATTTTACCGCCGTATACTGGAGCAGTTGGACCGGCTGCCTAATCCCCCGGCCGTAATCGGCTTCGAGCTCGGCCAGGGGCAGGCCCGGGAAGTGGCGGACCTGCTCCGCGACCGCGGATATTGGGATGAGCTGGTCATCGTTCCCGACTTGGCGGGCATCGAGCGTCATGTAATAGGTTTGCGCAACATTTCATAGATTCATAGGTTTAAGCCCCCTCTCGTCTGTCCATACTGGGTAACAGGAAGACGAAAGAGGGGTTTTTACATATGGTGAAACGGTTATCATTCCGGTCTTATTGGTTCGTCGCTTTTGCACTTATCGTCATGGTAACTTGTTGGGATTCGAACCGCACGCAAGCAGCCTTGCTCGATTCGGGAATTCCGGAAGAGTCGATCCGGCTTCGCATATTGGCCAATTCGGACGCCCCTAACGATCAACTGGTGAAACGGATTGTGCGTGACGAGGTCATTCGCCAAATGGGCGAGTGGGTCACCGAGCCGGAAGGAATCGCAGCGGCCCGAAACGCCGTACATCTGCACTTGGCGGAGCTCGAATCGCTGGTAGGTGCCGTGTTGACGCAAAACGGCTACAACTACGCTTATACGGTCGAAATCGGACAAGTTCCGTTCCCGGCCAAAATATACGGCAATAAAGTATACCCGGCGGGCGATTACGAGGCGCTGCGCATCACGCTCGGCAAAGGGGAAGGTCAAAACTGGTGGTGCGTGCTGTTTCCCCCGCTTTGCTTCGTGGACGGCAATGCCGGCGTCGCCGTAGCCAAGAAGGCTGCCGACGGGACGAAGACCGCAATGGCTCCGGTCAAGGCCGATGCCGCAGCCGAGGCAACTGATTCGGGACCGCAAGTCGAAGTGAAGTTTTTCCTTCTGGAAGTATTGGTGAAAGTTATCTCATTCGTAAAAGGATTATTGGCTTAATGCAATTATACCGGTTGGACCAGGATGCGCGCGGCGCATCCTTTTCATTTATCGCCCGGTCTGTACGGGGGTGTGAGATTACGTGACAGATCTTGCCGGTACGCGCTATAATGCTATAATGGCAAAACAAATGGATGGGCGGGCGAGTCCCGCCTACAAGCGGAAGCAGGGATGGGACTTTATGACGAGAAGCTGGAGTGTGGAACCGGATGCGTCCTCGGCGCATCCTTTCTTGGCGGAAGCGGGAGCGATACTTGCGCAAGGCGGGATTGTCGCATTCCCTACGGAAACGGTTTACGGTCTCGGTGCGGACGCGGGCAATTCGAAGGCGGTAGAAGCGATATTCGCTGCCAAAGGAAGGCCCTCGGACAATCCGCTGATCGTGCATATAGCGGATATGGAGCAATTGGACGAGCTGGTCGATGAAGTCGACCCGATTTCGCGGCGATTGATGGATGCCTTTTGGCCCGGGCCGTTGACATTGGTGCTGCCGGCGCGGCCAGGCACCGTTTCTCCCCGCGTCACGGCAGGGCTGGATACGGTTGCGGTGCGCATGCCGGACCACCCTGTCGCGCTTTCCCTCCTGCGTGCCGCAAGCTGTCCGATCGCCGCGCCCAGCGCGAACCGTTCCGGGCGTCCGAGCCCGACGACAGCCGCGCATGTGCACGGCGACCTGGACGGGCGCATCGACGGTGTCGTGGATGGGGGGCCTACCGGAGTCGGACTGGAGTCCACAGTAGCGGTTGTCGAAAGGGACGGAGGACGTATTCGAGTGCTGCGTCCGGGCGGAGTTACCGTAGCTGATATGCGGCGCGTGGTGCCGGACGCGGAGGTGACGTCCGAGACGGGAGCGGAGGATACGGAAGCCCCTCGTTCCCCGGGGATGAAGTATGCGCATTACGCGCCTCAAGGGAGGCTTACGGTCGTTCAGGGCAAGATGGAACGGACCGTGCCGTGGGTACGCGAGTCGCTGGCCGAGGCGAAGCGATCGGGCGAGAAGACTGGGGTGCTGACGGTACTCGAGCACGCGGAGCTTTACGAGGCCGACCTTGTTATGGGCTGCGGCAGGGCGAACGATATGAATGCCGTTGCCAAAGAGCTGTACGCTGCGCTGCGCCGGTTCGATCAAGCGGGGATTACGTACATTATCGCCGAAGGCTACGAATCCGCGGATGGAATCGGACTTGCGGTCATGAACCGGCTAAACAAAGCCGCCGGCCACCGAATCGTCAAGGTTTAACCTTTCCAAAGCCTGAATGTTTCCGGGATTGTCCGCATATGTTGGTTAGGAACATGTGGACATGGAGGAGATAGGATGGCAGCAGCTGCGGCTGGGACAGGCCAGTTGATTACGATCATCGTCATGGCCATCGCACTCGGAATGGACGCTTTTTCCCTAGGGATCGGCATCGGGCTTAGAGGGATCCGGCTGTTGGATATTCTGAAGATCAGCTTCGTCATCGGGGTGTTCCACATTATCATGCCGCTAATGGGCATGTTTATGGGGCACTATGTCGGATCGCTGCTGGGCAACGTGGCCACCATAACCGGAGGCGCTCTGCTGGTGCTGCTCGGGGCGCATATGATCTTCAGCTCGTTCAAAGGACCGGAGGTGCAATCGTTCGATCACCGCACATTGTGGGGGCTGCTGTTTTTTGCGCTCAGCGTCAGCATCGATTCGATGTCAGTCGGGGTATCGCTCGGCATGTTTGCCACCGATCTGCTCTTTACGGTGCTTATGTTCGGCGCGTTCGGGGGTGCGATGTCCGTGTTCGGCCTGCTGCTCGGGAGAAAGGCCGGCCATTGGATCGGAGAATACGGAGAGGCGCTCGGCGGGGTTATTTTACTCGCTTTTGGCATCCGGTTTTTGATATAAAAACTCCCATGAGGTACAATAGATGGTGGACGTCTTACTCGAAAGGGGAGGTTCGGATGTACGAACGGATCTTATTTGTATGTACGGGCAACACGTGCCGCAGTCCGATGGCGGAAGGGTTATTCCGCAAACTGGCGGAAAGGGAAGGCTTAAGCTGCGAAGTTCGGTCGGCCGGCGTATCCGCGTGGGACGGCTCCCCCATTTCGAAGCATTCGGCCGACATTTTGCAGGGCAGAGGCGTCTTGGACCGAATTTCTTCGAGCGCGGTTACGGACCAGACCGTATCGTGGGCGGACTTGATCTTGACGATGACGACAGGGCATAAGGAAACGCTGATCCGGCGTTACCCCGAAACGGTCGAGAAGGTGTACACGCTGAAGGAATTCGCCGAGGACGACCCGTCCGTGGCCGAAGCGATCGCCGAACGTCAGCGGCTTCATTCCGAGCTGCAAATCAAGCGCGCCCTGGGTGAAAGAATCACAGAAGAGGAGCTTCGCCAAGTCCGTCAGCTGGATTTTGGAATGCCCGGCTTCGACATTGTCGATCCGTACGGAGGAGATCGGGCGACGTACGAGAAAAGCGCTGCCGAGATTGAAGCCTACTTGATCAAGCTGATCCGCAAGCTGCGGCAAACGGACCCGAATTGAACCGATCGGCGAGCCCGATGTTGGCTGAATCGTCTTTACAGCGGTAACCGAATACGTTATGATGAAAGTATAAATTCAGACTCGATGTAACTGGCGACGAGTGGATACAACCACAATGGAGCATCGAGAGATACGGCCGGTCGCCTGGGCAAAGAGCAGCTGCGTTTTCTTGCAAAACGCGCGGCGCGCTCTTTTTTCGCATTCCGGGGGTTATACTAAATACGGGTTGTTTCAATGAAGGGAACGGAGGGAACAGAAATGAAGATTGCAATCGGCGCGGACCATGCGGGTTTCCGGCTGAAGGACGAGATCGTGAAGGTGCTGCAATCCGAAGGACACGAAGTGGAGGATTTCGGCTGCAATTGCACCGACTCCATCGATTATCCCGACTATGCGCTTCCGGTATGCGAGAAAGTGGCGGCAGGCGCTGCGGACAAAGGCATTCTCATCTGCGGGACGGGGATCGGCATGACGATCGCCGCGAACAAGGTACCGGGCATACGCTGTGCGCTCGTCCATGATTTGTTTTCCGCGAAAGCGACCCGCGAGCACAACGATTCGAACGTGCTGGCGATGGGCGAACGGGTCATTGGACCGGGCATTGCGCTTGAAATCGTGAAAGTATGGCTGGAAACCGAGTTTTCCCAAGGACCCCGCCACCAAAATCGGATCGACAAAATCAAGCGTCTCGAAGATAAATACGCGCTTCATCCGTAAACCTATGTATCGGATGGCGATTGCGGAAGGAAGTGGCTTTCCGTGAGCAATACGTTCTTATATAAGTTGTTATGCATGCAGACGGATGGAGCGGCCGGCTCGGGCGGAGCATATTCCGCTTCGGAACCGGGCAATGGAATAACCGTCCAGCAGCCTGATCCCGATCGGATCGGCGCCGATGTCGAGACGGTGCTCCGCGAGCTCGTCGAGATCGGTAAAGTGTCCCGCGGACAAATCGTCGTAATAGGGACAAGCACCAGCGAAGTAATGGGCCGCCGCATCGGTACGGCGGGAACGGAGCAAGTTGCGGAGAAGATTTTTCAAGCGGTAGAGGCCGTTCGGCGGGATATCGGCTTGTATCCCGCCTTCCAATGCTGCGAGCATTTGAACCGGGCGCTTGTAGTGGAACGGGCGATATTGGGGAAATATCCTCAATTGGAGGAGGTCAGCGTCATTCCGGTGAGGAAAGCAGGCGGTTCCATGGCCGCTTACGCTTATCGTCACCTGACGGACGCGTGCGTCGTAGAAACGATATCGGCCCATGCCGGTCTGGATATCGGCGATACGCTGATCGGCATGCACCTTCGCCGGGTCGCCGTTCCGGCGCGTCCTTCGATCCGATCGATCGGACACGCGCATGTCAATATGGCCTACACGCGGCCGAAGCTGATCGGGGGCGAGCGGGCCGTTTACTCTTCGGAGCGGGCCGAGGCAGCGCGCGACAGCTGCGATTAAGGAATTCATTATTTACTTAACCTTGTATAAATGAGCGGAGGAATCGTATATGGAACATTTGCGCAAATCTGATCCGAAAATCGTAGAAGCCCTAGGTTTGGAGCTTAACCGCCAACGTGACAAAATCGAGCTGATCGCATCCGAGAACTTCGTCAGCGAAGCCGTGCTCGAGGCAATGGGTACCGTCTTGACCAACAAATACGCCGAAGGCTATCCGGGCAAACGCTATTACGGCGGCTGCGAATACGTCGATATCGTCGAAGATATCGCCCGTGACCGCGCGAAGGAGCTTTTCGGAGCCGAGCATGTAAACGTACAGCCGCACTCCGGAGCCCAGGCAAACTTGGCCGTTTATCTCGCGGCATTGAATCATGGCGATACGGTGCTCGGCATGAACTTGGCTCACGGCGGTCATTTGACGCACGGCAGCCCGGTCAATGCTTCCGGCATTTTGTACAACTTCGTCGCATACGGCGTCAGCGAGACCGATTCCCGCATCGATTACAACGAAGTGCGGAAAGCGGCGTTCAAGCACCGTCCGAGAATGATCGTAGCCGGCGCCAGCGCCTATCCGCGCGTCATCGATTTCGAAGCGTTGGCTTCCATCGCCAACGATGTGGGCGCACTGTTCATGGTAGATATGGCGCATATCGCGGGTCTTGTCGCAGCGGGGCTCCATCCGAACCCGGTACCGCACGCGCACTTCGTGACGACGACTACGCACAAGACGCTTCGCGGTCCGCGCGGCGGCATGATCATGACCCGCAAAGCATGGGGGCCGGCGATCGACAAAGCGGTTTTCCCCGGCACGCAAGGCGGTCCGTTGATGCACATCATTGCGGCCAAAGCGGTCTCGTTCGGAGAAGCGCTTCAGCCGGAGTTCAAAACGTATGCGCAAAAAGTCGTCAACAACGCCAAGGCGTTGTCCGAAGCGCTGCTGTCCGAGGGCCTCGATCTCGTGTCCGGCGGTACCGACAACCACCTCATGCTGGTTGACCTGCGCAGCATCAATCTGACGGGCAAAGACGCAGAGCACTTGCTCGACGAAGTAGGCATAACTTGCAACAAGAACGCGATTCCGTTCGACCCGAACAAGCCGATGCTGACCAGCGGCGTCCGCCTCGGTACGCCTGCGGCGACTTCCCGCGGCATGGATGAAGCGGCTATGAAAACGATCGCCAAAATCATCGCGCTTACGCTCAAAAATCCGACCAGCGAATCGGCGCACAACCAAGCGCGCGGCCTGGTTAAAGAACTCACGGCTCAATTCCCGTTGTACGCGGGACTTACGTATTAAATTGCAATCGAATTGGCAAAATAAGCAAAACCAATAGCACCGGTTTCCTGTCCGTTTCAGAGACAGGGACCGGTTTTTCTACTGTATTGCAAGAGCGGCCGCATGCCGGTCCGACTGGACGGCAATTGCCGGCAAATTCTTTCGTGCAACGGGAATGTGACAATGATATAATAAACAGGGTTCGCCTTCAGAAGGCGTTACGCCATACGCAAGGAGCTTTCGTCATGGAAGCTTGACGGAAGTGAACCGGGAGGATCGATTATGAGCAAGGTTTTCGTGTGCGATCATCCGTTGATCCAACACAAGCTTACGTACATTCGGGATAAAAACACGACAACGAAAGATTTTCGGGAGTTGGTCGACGAAGTGGCCACTCTCATGGCTTACGAAATTACGCGGGAAATTCCACTCGAACGCGTCGAAGTGGAAACGCCGGTGCAACGGGCGGAATGTCAAATTATTTCCGGCCGCATGCTTGGCTTGATTCCGATTCTGCGTGCCGGGCTCGGAATGGTGGACGGCATCTTGAAGCTGCTCCCGGCCGCCAAGGTGGGGCACGTCGGCTTATACAGGGACCCCGATACGCTGCAGCCTGTGGAGTATTACGTGAAGCTCCCCACGGACGTGCAGGAGAGAGAACTGATCGTAATCGATCCGATGCTCGCGACCGGAGGTTCGGCCAATGCCGCTATCGATGTGCTGAAAAAACGGGATTGCAGCCAAATCAAGCTGATGTGCCTGATCGCCTCACCCGAAGGCATCCGCGCCGTACAGGAAGCCCATCCGGACGTAGACATTTACGTGGCGGCCGTAGACGAATATTTGAACGAACACGGCTATATCGTACCTGGACTCGGAGATGCGGGGGACCGGTTGTTCGGCACCAAGTAATGATTTCACTGTTCTAAAAGAAGGAGATAGACCATGAGCCGTATACGAGTGATGACCATTTTCGGCACGCGTCCTGAAGCGATTAAGATGGCTCCGCTGATCTTGGAATTGAACAAGCGAACGGAGCAGATCGAATCGCTTGTTTGCGTAACCGCGCAGCACCGCCAAATGTTGGATTCCGTAATGGACATTTTCAAGATTAAGCCGGATTTCGATCTGGACGTCATGAAGGACCGCCAAACGTTGAACGAAGTGACCATTCGGGTGCTGCAAGGGCTGGAGCCGGTCTTCCGCGAGACGAAGCCCGACATTATTTTGGTCCACGGGGACACGTTGACTACGTTTCTGGCGAGCTATGCGGCGTTTTTGCAGCAAATCCAGATCGGTCACGTGGAAGCGGGGCTGCGCACCTGGAATAAGCTGTCCCCGTATCCGGAGGAAATGAACCGCCAGTTGACAGGCGTACTGGCCGATATGCATTTTGCCCCGACGGACTGGTCGGCCGACAATTTGCGCCGGGAGAACAAGCCGGATTCTTCCATCTATATTACCGGCAATACGATTACAGACGTCATGCAGTATCTCGTAAAGGACGAGTATTCGCATCCGGTCCTCGACTGGGCGAAAGGGCGGAGGCTCGTTCTGGTCACGGCGCATCGCCGCGAATCGATCGGAGAACCGCACCGCCGCGTATTCCGCGCCATCAAACGTATCGCCGACGAATTCGAAGATATCGCCATCGTCTATCCGGTTCACTTGAACCCTGCTGTGCAAGAGCCTGCCCATGAAATATTGGGCGGTCATGAACGCATCCGACTTATCGAACCGCTCGATGTGACGGACTTGTACAATTTTTTCCCGCATACGCATTTGATTTTGACCGATTCCGGAGGCATTCAGGAAGAAGCGCCTTCATTCGGCGTACCGGCTCTCGTGCTGAGGGATACGACAGAGCGTCCGGAGGGAGTAGAGTCCGGCGTGCTGGAGCTGGTAGGAACGGACGAGCAGCTGATCTATGACCGGGCCAGGACGCTTCTGAGCGACGCCTCCGCTTACGAGAAGATGAGCAGGGCGGCAAATCCGTATGGGGACGGCCGCGCTTCGGAAAGAATCGTCGACGCCATCCTGCATCGATTCGGACGTCGAGAAGACGCTCCGGAAACGTTCCGGGCTTAACTTGCGAAACCGGCTTGCAAACCAGACAGCGCTACTGTACGGTGTCTGGTTTGCAAATACCGGGAGCCGTTGAAGCACAAGGACTCTTCGAATCAGCGTTCACACAATGTTTGATATTATATCGATTGACAAACGAGATCATGCTTCGATACAATAATTGAGGATTAACAGGAGATCATGTATGCAAAAACGCAAATCCGAGAATAATCCTTGGAGAGCAGCGGGAATGGCCGGCGCCGTCGGTGCCGATTTGGCCGTCTGTATTGTGCTGGGCTATTTCGGGGGCAAGTGGGTCAGCGTCCGAATGGACAATCAACCCATTTATATCGCGATCGGAGCACTGGTCGGTTTGTTCGTCGGGATTTTCACCGTGGTCATGTTAATTCGATTTTATGTAAAGGATTCCAAATGAGCGATCTCGCAGGCTTTCTGAAAACGATATCTAGAAGCTCCATGGTTCTGTTTGCAGTCGGTGTGGTTCTATGGGGTGCTTTGCCGTCTTATCGCCCGTATATTTCCGGATTGCTTCTCGGCATGCTCGTCAGCTATGCAAATGTGCTCTATCTGGGCATGAAGACGCGGCAGCTGGGAGAACTCGTAGCACAGGGAGAGAGAAAGCGGTTCAACCTCGGCTTTCTGACCCGGGCCTCGCTTGCCGTATTGGCGGTCATGTTCGCTTTTAAATCCGAGCATGTCGAACTGGTTACCACGATTATCGGGCTGTTTTATGGACAAGCGGCATTGTTTGTAACCGCTGCGGTAGCTTTTTTTAGGAAATCTTCATGATTGCTATAAACTACTGGAAAGGGGTGAAAACATCCGATGCATGATTTTCCCGTGTTAGAGATTGGATCTTTAAATATCGACATTTCGAGCTTCCTGGCGATAACCGTTTCGTTTATTATCGTTCTGGTGCTGGCCATTAGGGCCACTCGCAACTTGTCGGTGGACAATCCTTCCAAGCTGCAGAACTTCATGGAATGGGTAGTCGAATTCGTTCACAATTTGGCGGCCAGCACCATGCCGCTCGACAAAGCCAAGAAGTACGTTTCGCTAGGCATGACCATCATTTTGTTCATTTTCGTGTCGAACCTTCTCGGGCTACCGTTCGGGATCGTGACTCATCACGAGCATGGATTGACCCTGTTCGGGTACAAAATCGAAGGTCATGAATTCGCTTGGTGGAAATCGCCTACGGCCGACTTGTCCGTAACGAGCGGATTAGCCGTAGTTGTATTTTTCCTGATCCACTATCTGGGCATCAAGAACAATACGAAGCATTACTTCAAACACTACTTTGAGCCTTTCTGGTTCTTCTTCCCGCTGAACTTGATCAAAGTATTCTCCAAGCCGCTCACGCTTGCCCTTCGTCTATTCGCGAATATTTTTGCGGGCGAGGTGCTGATTGCCACGATTTTGATGGCCGGCGTATTGGGAACTCCGCTATTGCTTGCATGGCAAGGATTCAGTTTGTTCGTCGGCGCGATTCAGGCGTTCCTGTTCACGATACTGACGATGGTCTACATTTCCGAATCGACCGTGCACGAAGAGCACCATTAATGCAACATGTCTGTATTCGACCCCTTACAATAAGGGTTGGGATATAAATGAAAGACAAATAAACTATAATCAGGACCATTTTAAGGAGGATTTTACAATGACTTTTTTGGCAGCAGCATTAGCAATCGGATTGGGCGCTTTGGGCGCAGGTATCGGTAACGGTTTGATCGTCAGCAAAACGGTAGAAGGCATCGCCCGTCAACCTGAGCTTAGAGGCACGTTGCAAACGACCATGTTTATCGGTGTAGGTATCGTCGAGGTTGTTCCGATCATCGGCGTAGTATTGGGCTTCCTGCTGTACTTCGGCGCGTAAGTAATAGATTGGGTTAGGCGGGGAAGGCCCTATGCCGTCCGCGCCTTCGTTTTGACAACCCACTCAATACCAATTCGGAATACAGCTTTCAGAAGGGAGTGACCTGTTATGGCATGGCATTGGGAGTCGTTTGTATACGCGATCGTCGCTTTCGTCGTTTTGTATGTTCTGTTGAGCAAGTATGCGTTCGGACCGCTTTTTTCCATTATGGAAAAGCGCAGGGAACAGGTACTGGATCAAATGAAGTCGGCGGAACAAAACCGCTCGGAGGCGGCAAAGCTGCTGGAAGACCAGAAGAAAGCCATTCAAGACGCACGCAAAGATGCGTACGAGTTGATCGAACAGGCTAGAACGACCAGCGTCCGTCAGGCGGATGAGATCATTCAACAGGCCAAGGACGAATCCGTTCGTATCAAAAACGACGCTTTGAAAGATATCGAGAGCGAGAAAAACAAAGCGATTATCGCATTGCGCAGTCAAGTTAGCGCACTGTCGGTTATGATCGCTTCCAAAATCGTAGAAAAGCAAGTGGACGAGAAATCCCAGCAAGAGCTGATTGACCAATACCTGAAAGAGGTAGGGGGCAAAGTATGAGCAAGGAGACGATCGTAGCGAAACGGTACGCGAAAGCGTTGTTCGAGGTAGCCCGCGAACGCGGCAAAATCGCCGAAGTGGAGCAAGAGCTTCAAGCGATTGCCGATGCCCTTCAGGCGAACCCGGATTACGTCAAGCTGCTCGAACATCCGAATATCGGCGCTTCGGTTAAAGGAACCATGCTCAAGCAGGCTTTCGGAGCCAGTGCGTCCGAGGAAGTGTTAAATACGCTTCAATTGCTCGTAGAACGGGGAAGAGAATCGATTCTTCGCGATCTCGTCACCCAATATTCCCAAGTTGCGAATGACGCTTTGGGGCAGGCCAAAGCGAAAGTATATACGCCGCTTCCGCTTACTGCGGAGGAATCGGACAAAATCTCTGCAGCGTTCGGCCAAATTACCGGCAAAAAAATCCGTATCGAAAGCTTCGTAGACCCGAGTCTGCTGGGCGGACTGCAAATTCGGATCGGAGACCGCCTATACGACGGAAGTTTGTCCGGAAAGCTGCAAAGAATCGAAAAATCTTTGGTTCAAGCTTAAAGCCAATGTTAGGGGTGAGTTTCGTTGAGTATCAGACCTGAAGAAATCAGCACACTGCTCAAGCAGCAAATCGAGCAATATAAATCAGATATCCAAGTGTACGATGTCGGTACGGTCATTTACATCGGTGACGGTATTGCACGTGCGCACGGTCTGCAAAACTGTATGGCCGGCGAGCTTCTCGAATTTTCGAACGGCGTTATAGGTATGGCGCTCAACCTCGAGGAAGACAATGTAGGTATCGTTATTATGGGTCCCTATACGGACATCCGCGAAGGCGATCAAGTCAAACGTACCGGCCGCATCATGCAAGTGCCGGTAGGAGAAGCTCTTCTTGGCCGGGTCGTCAATCCGCTCGGACAACCGGTAGACGGCAAAGGTCCGATCGAAACTACGGAATTCCGTCCGGTTGAATCGCAAGCTCCGGGCGTTATCGACCGGAAATCGGTTCACGAGCCGATGCAAACGGGTATCAAGGCTATCGACGCGATGGTTCCGATCGGCCGCGGACAACGCGAGTTGATCATCGGTGACCGTCAAACGGGTAAAACGTCGATCGCGATCGATACGATCATCAACCAAAAAGGCAATGGCGTGCTTTGCATTTATGTCGCCATCGGCCAAAAGCAATCGACCGTAGCGAACGTTGTCGAAACGCTTCGCCGCAGCGGCGCTCTCGAGTATACGATCGTCGTAACGGCCGGCGCTTCCGAGCCTTCCCCTCTGTTGTTCTTGGCACCATACGCAGGCGTTGCGATGGGCGAGTACTTCATGTTCAAAGGCAAGCATGCGCTTATCATTTATGATGACTTGACCAAACAAGCTGCCGCATACCGCGAGCTGTCCTTGCTGCTCCGTCGTCCTCCGGGCCGCGAAGCTTATCCGGGCGACGTATTCTACTTGCATTCCCGTTTGCTCGAGCGCGCTGCTAAGCTTAGCGACGCACTCGGCGGCGGTTCACTGACGGCTTTACCGTTCATCGAAACCCAAGCGAGCGACGTTTCTGCCTATATTCCTACGAACGTGATCTCGATCACGGACGGTCAAATCTTCTTGGAGTCCGACCTGTTCAACTCGGGTCAGCGTCCGGCTATCAATGTCGGTATTTCCGTATCCCGTGTCGGCGGCTCCGCGCAAATCAAAGCGATGAAAAAAGTCGCTTCCTCCTTGAAGCTCGATCTTGCCCAATACCGGGAGCTGGCCGCGTTCGCGCAGTTCGGTTCCGACTTGGACAAGAGCACCTTGGCTCGCTTGAACCGTGGACAACGTACATTGGAAATATTGAAGCAAGGTAACAATCAACCGATGCCGGTCGAGAAGCAAGTCGTGTCGATCTACACAGCGGTTAAAGGATTCCTTGACGAAATTCCGGTTCAAGACGTACTTCGCTTTGACCGCGAGTTCTTGGCTTACGTAGATGCCAACTATGGTCAAGTGTATGCCAATATCCGTGAGTCGAAAGACTTGACTGCAGACAACGAGAAGGTGCTCGTTGAAGCGATCGAGAAGTTCAAAAAGGGCTTTGCCGTATCGGAGCAATAAGACGACTACCGCTTGGGCGGCCTCATAAGGCCGCACAAGCGCGTTAATAGAACGATTCAGGGTTATGCTTACGAAGTTAGCTTTTGCTCTGCAAAAGCTTTGAGGTGGTGAAAGCATGGCAAAAGGAATGCGCGAGATTAAAAGACAAGTCAAAAGTACTCAAAATATGAAGCAGATTACCAAAGCAATGGAAATGGTAGCTGCCTCGAAATTGAGAAGATCGCAAGAAGCAGCCCAAGCGGCTCGTCCGTATGCGGAAAAAATCAAAGAAGTTGTCTCCAGCATCGCGGCCGGAACGAAAGGGTCGAAAAACCCGATTCTCGTATCGCGCCCGATCCAAAAGACCGGCTACTTGGTTATCACTTCCGACCGCGGACTCGCAGGCGGCTACAACTCCAACCTGCTTCGCAAATTGATGCAAACGATTCGCGAAAAGCATAAATCCAAAGATGAATACGTAGTGTTCGTCGTCGGACGGAAAGGGCGCGACTTCCTGAAGAAGCGCGACATTCCGGTCATCGGGGAAGTAACCGGCTTGGCCGATTCGCCTAAGTTTGCCGACATCAAGGAACTCGCATCTCTTGCAGTAAACAACTATGTGGAAGGCAAGTACGACGAGTTATTCCTCGTATACAACAAATTCCACAACGCTATATCGCAAGAGCCGGTTCTGAACCGTTTGCTGCCGCTCGATATGGCGGACGGCGGACAAGCGGCTGACTACGAGTATGAACCGTCGTCTGAAGAAGTGCTCGACGTACTGTTGCCTAAATATGCGGAGACGCTTATTTTCAGCGCGCTGCTCGAAGCCAAGGCGAGCGAGTTCGGTGCGAAAATGACGGCAATGGGTAATGCAACGCGTAACGCGACGGAAATGATCGCGCGCTACTCGCTTATGTACAATCGCGCCCGTCAAGCATCGATTACCCAGGAAATAACTGAGATCGTCGCCGGCGCGAATGCGCAAGGGTAACAAGCGGATCTGAAATCAATACAATGCATGGGCGAAACGCGAGTTTCCAGTCGAAGGGAACTCGGTGATGTGCCATTGTGAAGTTTTTATCAAAGAAATGCCTAGCCACTGCTTGCGATGAGAGATTTTTCTTGCGAAAAATCTTAGCGACTGATGCTTACGATGTGAAGCTCTTCTTACGAAAGCTTCTTAGGAGGGAAAAAAATGAACAAAGGACGCGTTTTGCAGGTAATGGGACCTGTCGTCGACATTGAGTTCGAAAAAGGTCACCTTCCTGATATTTTGAATGCGGTCAAAATTCAAACAAAACCGCAAAACTCCAACGATCCGGAAATCAACCTGACAGTTGAAGTCGCGGTTCACTTGGGCGATAGCGTGGCTCGTTGTGTCGCGATGTCTTCCACGGACGGATTGGTGCGCGGCACGGAAGCGGTCGACACCGGTACTCCGATCAGCGTTCCAGTCGGTAGCGCTACGCTGGGGCGCGTATTTAACGTGCTCGGCGATCCGATCGACAACGCTGGCGAAGTTAACGCCGCGCAAAAAGATCCTATTCACCGACTGGCACCGGCATTTGATGAGTTGTCCGTACAAGCGGAGGTTTTGGAAACCGGCATTAAAGTCGTCGACTTGCTCGCACCTTATGCCAAGGGCGGTAAGATCGGTCTGTTCGGCGGCGCAGGCGTTGGTAAAACGGTTTTGATCCAAGAATTGATCAACAATATCGCGCAAGAGCATGGCGGTATTTCCGTATTTGCGGGCGTCGGCGAAAGAACGCGCGAAGGCAACGACTTGTATCACGAGATGAAAGATTCTGGCGTTATTTCCAAAACCGCAATGGTATTCGGACAAATGAATGAACCGCCTGGGGCGCGTTTGCGCGTTGCTTTGGCCGGATTGACGATGGCCGAATATTTCCGCGATAACGAAGGCAAAGACGTTCTTCTGTTCGTTGACAACATTTTCCGCTTTACCCAGGCAGGTTCCGAGGTTTCGGCCCTTCTCGGCCGTATGCCTTCTGCGGTAGGATACCAACCGACCCTGGCTACCGAAATGGGTCAACTGCAGGAACGGATTACGTCCACGAAAAAAGGTTCCGTTACGTCGATCCAAGCGATCTATGTACCGGCGGACGATTACACCGACCCGGCTCCGGCAACGACTTTTGCCCACTTGGACGCCACGACCAACTTGGAGCGTAAAATTTCCGAGATGGGGATTTACCCCGCGGTTGACCCGCTTGCTTCCAGTTCGCGGATTTTGGCTCCGGATATTGTCGGCGAAGAGCATTACAACGTTGCTCAGGGCGTAAAGAAAATTCTTCAGCGCTACAAAGAGCTTCAAGATATTATCGCGATTCTTGGGATGGATGAGTTGTCCGATGACGATAAAGTTATCGTATTGCGCGCGCGCAAAATCCAACGCTTCTTGTCCCAAGCGTTCCACGTTGCCGAGCAATTCAACGGCTTCCCGGGCCAATACGTGCCGGTTAAGGATACCGTCCGCAGCTTCAAGGAAATATTGGAAGGAAAACATGACGATCTTCCTGAAGCCGCGTTCCTGTTCGTAGGCACCATCGAAGAAGCTGTCGAAAAAGCGAAAACGATGCAATAAGCCGTTTGACCGTGTCGTGCTGATGCCTCTCTTTCTATGGCATCAGCATTGGCATACGATGAAGCTTTCGGGCTTGAAAGCTCTCAGGAGGTATTTGCGTGAGTACTTTTCTATTGGAAGTTGTTACGCCCGAGCGGAAAGTATACGCTCAGGATGTAGATATGATCGTCGTGAAAGGCGTCTCCGGGGAACTAGGGATTTTACCAAATCACATTCCGCTCGTGACACCTCTCAGAATCGCTCCTGTCTTGATCAAAAAAGGCAAGGAGACGGAATACATCGCAGTAAACGGCGGATTTATGGAAGTGCGCAAAGATAAGGTCGTTATACTGGCCGAATCGGCCGAGCTTCCTGGAGACATCAACGTAGATCGTGCTCGCGCCTCTAAAGAGCGTGCCGAGAAACGTATGAATGCGGCCAAAAAGGACGAGATCGATTTCCGTCGGGCCGAGCTTTCGCTGCAGCGCGCGATGAGCCGCTTGGAGACCGTACTGAAGAAGTAAAACGATCAAGCAGAGGAGTTGGTTCCTTTGCTTTTTTTGTTTTGTCGGATCTAGGAATGAAAAAGGAATTAAAACGCAATACTAGTAGTTGGCCGGGGAAAGACATTGTCGATAAATAGGTATTTGAGACGGATTAATGTCATAGACGCGAATGTTTGCATTTGTTACCATGTACTTTGGTCATGCATGAAGTATAGCGCAGAATCGTGGGCGAGCTTCTTGGATAGACTGCAATACCTGTTTTTGATATAATTGTGTGGGCAATATTAGAAAAAATTTAAGGTTTTATTTGAAAAAGTCATAATTCCATGAAAAGGCGGGAGGCGTTGGAATGGCGTTGTACAGCAACAATTATGTGCTTGTAGCCATCTTTATTGCGCTGGGCATTATGTTGCCGATAGTCGCTTTGACGTTAGGAAGATTTCTTCGTCCTAACAAACCGACGGAGGAGAAGCAAACGACATATGAAAGCGGTAACGAGCCGGTGGGCGAGAGCCATGTCCGCTTTAACATCAGGTACTATTTGTTCGCCTTGATGTTCGTTATCTTTGACGTAGAGACCGTTTTCTTGTATCCATGGGCCGTCGCGTATGATTTCTTGGGACTGTTCGCCTTGATTGAAATGCTGATTTTCGTCGCCCTGCTGGTGGTGGGGTTACTTTACGCCTGGAAGAAGAAGGTGCTGCAATGGAGCTCAATCTAGAGACGATCTCGCCGGAAGAGAGACAAGAACTGGAACGGAACGTATTTACGACATCACTGGATCAAGTCAAAGCATGGGCACGCAGCAGCTCGTTGTGGCCGTTAACGTTCGGGCTGGCCTGTTGCGCGATCGAGATGATGGGTACCGGCGGAGCACACTATGACTTCGACCGTTTTGGCGTCATATTCCGTACGTCGCCGCGACAGTCCGATGTCATGATCGTGGCCGGAACCGTTACGAAAAAGATGGCACCGCTGCTGCGACGCTTGTACGAGCAAATGCCCGAGCCGAAATGGGTAGTCGCCATGGGTTCTTGCGCTACCGCAGGCGGACCTTATATCAAATCGTATGCGGTCGTAAAAGGCGTGGACCAGATCGTACCGGTCGATATATATATTCCCGGATGTCCGCCTAATCCGGCCGCGCTCATATACGGAATTAACAAGCTGCAGGAGAAAATTCGCTATGAGGCCAAGACCGGGAAGAGGGTGACCAACTCATGAGCGAGGAAAACGAAAATAATCGCAAACAAGAAAGCGCAACCAATCCCACCTCTGGCGAGACCGATAATATTAAAAAGCAAGTCGACCCGGAAGGGGAAGCCCTTTCCGCCGAACAGGGCGATGCAAAGAAAGCGGATGCCGCCCCGACGCCAGAAGACTCTTCAGATGGAGCAAAGAATCCCGCCGATGAAGAACGGGAAGCAAAAATAAAAGCCGCAGCGGAAGCGCGCGCGGCAAGAGCGGCTGCGCGGGCGCAGCAAGCGGAGGGAGAAACCGCCGACGGGAATGCGGCGGAAGCGCGGGCAGCCCGCGCACCGAAAGCGGAAGGCGATGCGGCAGCCGACGCCCGTGCGGCGAGAGCGGCTGCGCGTGCGAAGAAAATCGAAGGAGAGGCTGCGGATGCCGGGCCGAAGGAACCGTCGCCGAATCAGCCGAGGCTGGACCGTATCGTGCAATTGATCAAAGAGCATGTCGCGGACAATGCCGTAACGGAAGCGGTTATAAATGAAAGGGACCGCCATCTGCCGACCTTGACGATAGAAAACGAACATTGGGAAGCGGTAGCCCAATTCGTAAAAAATAACGAAGAGCTGCAGCTGAACTATTTAAGCAACTTGAGCGGTGTCGATTATGAGTCATACATGGAGACGGTGTATTACGTCGGCTCGCTCCAGACTAAGCATGATTATTGCTTTAAAGTAAAAACGAACCGGGAAGCGCCATCGATCCCTTCCGTGACCCCCGTTTGGTCGACGGCCAATTGGAATGAACGGGAATCGTTCGATCTGCTTGGCATCGAATATCCGGGTCACCCGGATTTGCGACGAATCATGATGCCGGACGACTGGGTCGGTCACCCGTTGCGCAAAGACTACGAACCGATTGATCCGGAGGTGTGACCTTTGATTCGGACCGAAGAATTACTGCTTAACGTCGGACCTCAGCATCCTAGTACGCATGGCGTATTCCGCGTCATCGTCAAGCTCGACGGAGAAGTCATCACGGAAGCTCAGCCCGTAATCGGCTATTTGCACCGGGGGACGGAGAAGCTTGCGGAGGATTTAAGCTACACGCAAATCATTCCTTATACGGACCGGATGGACTACGTGTCCGCCATGACGAATAACTATGTGCTGTGTCATGCCGTCGAGACGATGATGCAGCTGGAAATTCCCGAGCGGGCTCAATATTTGCGTCTGATCGTGATGGAATTGCAGCGGGTTGCCAGCCATCTTGTCTGGTGGGGGACTTATTTGCTAGATATCGGCGCGATTAGCCCGTTCCTGTTCGCTTTTAAAGACAGGGAAATCATTATCGACCTGTTCAACGAATTGTGCGGAGCAAGGCTTACGTACAATTATATGCGGGTTGGCGGAGTCAAATGGGATGCCCCTGAAGGCTGGATCCAAAAGGTCCGCGACTTTGTCCCGCATATGCGCGAGCAATTGAAGGTATATGACGATCTCGTGAGCGGCAACGAAATTTTCCTTGCCCGTATTAAAGGGATCGGCAAATATACGGCTCAGGAAGCAATCGATTTCGGATTGAGCGGAGCCAATCTGCGCTGTACCGGGGTCAAATGGGACTTGCGGAAAGATAAGCCATACGGGATTTACGACCGTTTCGATTTCGACGTGCCGGTCGGCCAAAACGGCGACTGCTATGACCGTTATTTGGTACGTCTCGAGGAGCTTCGCCAATCGCTGCGCATTTTGGAGCAGGCGGTAGAGCAGTTCCCTGCCGAAGGCGAAATTATGGGCAAGGCGCCGAGAGTCGTCCGCCCGCCTGAGGGCGAAGCGTATGTCCGCATCGAATCGCCGCGCGGAGAGATCGGCTGTCACATCGTGTCCAAAGGCAAAGACAAGCCGTACCGGCTGAAGTTCCGCCGCCCGTCGTTCGTCAATCTGCAAATTTTGCCCAAGCTGCTGGTCGGGCAGCCGATGGCGAACATGATCACGATATTGGGAGGCATTGATATCGTACTCGGGGAGGTGGACTGCTGATGCTCGATCTATTGCATGAACAGCTGACCTGGGCCAATTTCGGCATCATGTTCGCCTTCGCGGTGCTGTTTCTGCTGCTTATACTCGGCTATGTAACGTACGCGATTTATTTCGAGCGGAAAGTGCTCGGATGGATGCAATTCCGCCACGGGCCGACCCGGACGGGACCGTTCGGCTTGCTGCAGACGGTGGCCGACGTACTGAAGCTGCTGATCAAAGAGGATACGATTCCGAAGAAGGCCGATCGGGAGCTGTTTATTCTCGCGCCGGCTCTTACCTTCGTACCGGCATTTGCCGTACTTGCCACCTTTCCATTTACGAAGACATGGCAGTTTGCCGATTTGAATGTCGGACTGCTTTACTATGCGGCCTTGTCGAGTATATCCACAATCGGAATCGTGCTTGGCGGCTGGGCATCCAACAACAAATATTCATTGCTGGGCGGCATGCGCTCCGCCGCGCAGATGATCAGTTATGAAATCCCGCTTGTCATGTCGATGGTAGGCGTCATTTTGATGACCGGAAGCTTGAATTTGCGTAAAATTGTGGAGGCGCAGGGCAACTGGTTCTGGGAATGGAACTTCATTCCGCAAATTATCGGTTTCGTCGTATTCGTCATTGCCGCCGTATCCGAATTGAATCGGACGCCGTTCGACTTGCCGGAAGCGGAGTCGGAGCTGGTCGCGGGGTACCACGTCGAATACAGCGGTTTCCGGTTCGCCTTCTTCATGTTGTCCGAATACGTATACACGTTCGCTATTGCATCCTTGACCACGATTTTGTTCCTGGGCGGCTGGCATGCGCCGTTTCCGTTCCTGGATTTCATACCGGGTATTCTCTGGTTTCTGATCAAGCTGTCGCTTTGCGTCTTCTTTATGTTCTGGCTGCGCGCCACGCTTCCACGCGTACGCGTAGACCAGCTGATGGGCATCGGCTGGAAAGTGCTGCTGCCGCTCGCTCTCGTCAACATTTTCCTGACGGCTATCGTAAAGGAAATATTGCGCTAACACTACCAGGGTAGGATCGGAGGGAATGCGATATGAAAGGGATTGTCAAAGGACTCGGGCTAACGTTCAAAACGATGATGCAAAAAAAGGTTACTTACGCCTACCCCGACGTGCCGCTCAAGCTGCCGGACCGCTTCCGCGGAATCCAGCATTTCGATCCGGAGAAATGCATCGTATGCAATCAATGCGCCAAAATATGTCCGACCGACTGCATCACGTTGACCGGGAAAAAGAATCCCGATCCGGAAAGCAAAATGAAGCTCGTCATCGACACGTACGATATCAATTTCGAAATTTGCATCCTGTGCGATTTTTGTACGGAAGTATGTCCGACGGAAGCGATCGTCATGACGAACAATTTCGAGCTTAGTACCTACAGCCGGGACGATTTGTTCAAAAACCTGGAGTGGCTCAACGAGAACAACACGAACATCCGCAAGGAAAACAACTTGGCGGCGCCCAAGGGAGGAGCCAAAAAAGATGCTGGCTAATATCGCGGACTTTTTCTCCAGCGGTGCCAATCTGATGTTTTTCCTGTTCGCCTTGCTGGCCATCGGCGGTGCGATCTTCATGATCAGTTTCACGAAGGTCGTCTCGATGGTCGTGTCGGTTGCCGTTACGTTCTTAAGCTTGGCCGGCCTGTACGTCCTACTGGAGGCGGAGTTTCTGGCCATGGCTCAAGTGTTGATTTATGCCGGCGGCATCTCCATTCTGATGATATTCGGAATTATGATGACCCGCCACCAGGGCGGCGAAGAACAGGAAACGAAGCGTACGCTGCACGGCACGCTCTTGTGGATCGGAATATTGGGACTGTTCGGCATTCTGTTCTACGCTTTTCAAAAAGCGACGTTTCCGCAAGGGGAGTTCAAATCGCCCGAGGACAACACGCTCGAAATCGGCAAGCTGTTATTCACCGAGCAGGTCATTCCGTTCGAGTTGATGTCGATCCTGCTTACTGTAGCGTTTATCGGAGCTATCGTGCTGGCGAAAAGGGAGGAAGAATAGGATGAGCAATACGATTCTGCCTTACTTGACGCTCGGAGCGATTTTGTTTTGCGTCGGTCTGTACGGCGCGCTTACCAAAAAGAACGCGGTGATCGTCCTGCTGTCCATCGAGCTGATGCTGAATGCGGCCAACTTGAATTTGGTCGCCTTCTCCAAGTTTGGAGTCAACCCGTCGCTGCAAGGCCAACTCTTCTCGCTGTTCAACATGGCGGTGGCTGCGGCGGAGGTGGCGATCGGCATCGCGATCCTCATCGCGCTGTACCGAAATAAAGGGACATCGAATGTGGACGATATGAACGAATTGAGGAAGTAACGGGAGGAAAAAAGATGGAATCGTACGCACAAATCGCATGGCTCGTTCCACTGTTTCCGCTGCTCGCGTTCCTCGTTCTGATCGCCGCAGGGCGCGGGTGGAAAGGCGCAGGGGCGTATGTGGGCATTCTCGCAACGCTCGCATCGTTCATTGTGTCGGTGCTAGTGTTCGTCGAGCGCCTCGGAAAAGGCGCGGAAGATTTCACGTGGAACAGTCTGGAATGGATCAAGCTTGGCGATTACTCGCTTTCGATGGGATACGAAATCAATAACTTGAACGCATTGATGCTCATCATCGTGTCGTTGGTCAGTTTTCTGGTCAATTTGTATTCCAAAGGGTATATGCACGGGGATGAACGGATTTCGGTCTTCTACAGCTACGTTTCGCTGTTTACGTTCGCCATGCTGGGCGTAGTCATGGCGGAGAACATTTTGCAGCTGTACATATTTTGGGAATTGGTAGGCCTCGGCTCGTTTCTGCTGATCGGCTTCTGGTACTTCAAGCCGGAAGCGAAGGCGGCAGCGAAAAAGGCGTTTATTATTACGCGGATCGGGGACGTCGGCTTGTTTCTGGCGATCCTGCTGCTGTTCTGGCATATGCCGGGCCATGCGCTCGATTTTACAAGCATTCATAATGCTTTCGCCGAAGGCAAAATATCAGGCGGTACGGCGACGCTGATCGCCCTGCTTATTTTCGTGGGAGCGGTCGGGAAATCGGGTCAGTTTCCGCTGCATACCTGGTTGCCGGACGCGATGGAAGGTCCGACTCCGATCAGCGCCTTGATCCATGCGGCAACGATGGTCGCGGCGGGAGTGTACTTGGTGGCGCGCACGTTCGATATTTTTCAAGCGTCGCCTGCCGCGCTCGATACGGTCGCTTACGTGGGCGGATTCACCGCTATTTTCGCGGCTACGATCGGTATCGCCCAAAACGATATAAAACGGATCCTCGCTTACTCGACGGTCAGCCAGCTCGGCTATATGATGATGGCGCTCGGCGTCAGCGCAACCGTGTCGGCCGGAATGTTCCATTTGTTTACCCATGCTTTCTTCAAAGCGCTGCTGTTCCTCGCGGCAGGCAGCGTGATTCATGCGGTACATACGCAAAACATTCATGAGATGGGCGGCTTGTCCGCCAAAATGAAAATCACCACATGGACGTTCGGGATCGGGGCGCTGGCCTTGTCGGGAATTCCTCCGTTCTCGGGCTTTTGGTCGAAGGATGCGATATTGGCCGAAGCCTATGCCGGCGGTCATTGGGTTTTGTTCGCGGTAGGCTTGATCGCCGCTTTCTTCACGGCGTTTTACATGTCCCGTTTGTTCTTCCTCGTGTTTACGGGCAAGCCGAGAGGCGAGCACCATAAGCACGCGCACGAGTCACCGGCTGTCATGACCGTACCGCTTATCGTATTGGCGGTTCTGGCGGTCGTCTCGGGATTTGTCATGACGCCTTTTAACGGCTGGTTCGGCGAGTGGCTTACCGGGCATGCGGCTGAAGAACACAATGCGGCACTGGTCATGGTGCTCTCTACGGTAGTGGGTCTGCTCGGAATCGGTCTCGGATATTTGATGTATGTCAAAAACAGCGTGTCCCGGACAATCGTCACGGGCGGCGCTCCTTGGCTGTATCAACTTGTGAATCGGAAGTATTATATGGATGAGCTGTATGGCGTTATCATCGTCAAGCCTTTGAAAGCATTGGGATCCGTGCTGATGCTGTTCGACCGATACGTTGTAGACGGTGCCGTACGATTGTGCGCATCTGCCGTGATCGGATTAGGCAAAGTCGGCTCACGCGTGCAGAACGGGCAAGTTCAAACTTACGGTCTAGTTATGCTGCTTGGCCTTGTGGCGCTTACTCTGGTGTTTGTCGGAAGGAGGTTATGGAATGTTTGGTAGTTGGCCTATTCTTTCGACAATTGCCTTCTCGCCGTTGCTCGGTATTGCAGCGCTGTTGTTTATCCCCAAGCATAAAGGTCGTGCATTAAAGACGACGGCCATTATCGCGACGCTGATTCCGCTTGTTCTTGCGGCGCTGCTGTATGCGAATTTCCAGCACGATACCGCGGACATGCAGTACAAGGAAGACGTGAACTGGATTAAGGTTCCGCTGAATAAAGAAGTCAGCGAAATCAAAGACGTGAAGGAATTTTATTATGAGTTCAACTATACGATGGCGATCGACGGCTTGTCTTTGCCGTTAGTCTTTCTTACGGCGCTCGTAACGGCCATGGCCGCGCTGGCGTCCGTTCATATCAAAAAGCGGTGGAAGGCGTTCTACATCTGGTTCCTGCTGCTCGAGATCGGCATGTTCGGCGTATTCATGGCACGGGATTTGTTCCTGTTCTTCCTGTTCTTCGAGCTTACGCTCATTCCGATGTTTTTCCTTATAGGGATTTGGGGATATATCGAGAGGGAGAAGGCGGCCAACAAGTTTTTGATCTACAACGGAATCGGCTCGGCGATTATGCTCCTCGCGTTCTTTATTATTGTAAATACGGCTGGCTTTACGACACAGACGGTCGGAGACGCCACTTCCTTTTTCTATAGCGGAAGCCTGGAAGTGATTACGAAGAACTTGTTCCAAGATACGGCCGCATTCGTGCACGCGGGTCCGGACGTATTTCCGGAGAATCCGTTTTATATGAGCGGAGCGATGAAATGGTCGCTGTTCATTATGCTGCTGATCGCCTTCGGCATCAAACTGCCGATATTCCCGTTCCATACGTGGATGCTCAAAGTGCATACGGAAGCGCATCCGTCGGTTGTCATGATCCACTCCGGCGTCCTGCTCAAAATGGGAGCGTACGGATTGTTGAGCTTCGGCATCATGCTCTTCCCCGAGCAGGCGAAGGCTGCTGCGCTGGCGCTTGCGATACTGGGTGTCGTCAACATTTTGTACGGTGCGGTTCTGGCTTTCCGGCAAACGGATTTCAAGCTCGTACTGGCCTATTCGAGTATAAGCCATATGGGAATCGTGCTGATCGGACTGGCCGCGTTTAATGATATCGGACTGAAGGGCGCGATTTTCCAGCTTGTTTCCCACGGCTTGATCTCGGCGCTAATGTTTCTGCTCGTCGGAAGCTTGTACGAGCGGACGGAGACGACGGAAATGCGCAAATTGGGCGGCCTCGCTACTTCGCTTCCGTTTCTGTGCGGCTTTCTGATGCTGGCGGGGATGGCATCGCTCGGAATGCCGCTTCTGTCCGGATTTATAAGCGAATTCCTTGCGTTTCTCGGCTTGTTCGACAGTATGCCGGTAGTAACCGTAATAGGCGCGCTGGGCATTATTTTCACCGCTGTCTATGTGCTGCGCGGGGTTCTCAAGGTGAGTTACGGGCCGATGCCGGACTCGTTCAAGGATATTCGGGATGCCAGACTGATCGAGGCCGTCCCGATGATCACGCTGGCCGCGTTCATCGTGTTGATCGGAGTATATCCGGCGGTACTCAGCGAGCCGATGCAGCAGACCGTCAGCGGCATCGGACAGTGGATCAACAACATCGGGAAGATGGGAGGGTAGGCCAATGGATCAACTTCAACGTTTGACGGCGGGAGATATCGTCCATCTGGCGCCAGAGCTCTCCTTGGTCATTACAGCGGTCATCTTGTCGCTGCTCGACCTGCTCTTCCCGCGCTCGTTTAGCCGTAACGTGCTGGGATGGTTGGCGCTTCTCGGAGTAGCCATGTCCGCAGCATTTGTTATCGGGGATATTTCATTGCTGAACCCTGCGGGTGCGGTTCAGCCGATGGAGCCGATAACCTTGCTAGGCGGCAGTTGGCGAATAGACGATTTCGCGAATTTGTTCAAGCTGCTTTTCCTGACGGGAACGGCGTTAATTCTCTTCATGAGCATCGGCAATGTGAAAGAGGACGATATTCCCCACAAGGGCGAATTCTTTTACTTATTTCTTCCGGCCACGATCGGCGCTATGGTCATGGCCTCCTCCGGCGACCTGATTACGTTGTTCGTCGGTCTGGAGCTGCTGAGCATTACATCGTACGTGCTGGTCGGCATGCGCAAGAAACAATACGCCTCGAACGAAGGGGCGTTCAAATATGTCGTAACGGGCGGGATTTCCTCGGCAGTCATTCTGTACGGAATGTCGTTTTTGTACGGGATGTCCGGTTCGACGAATTTGGCAACGATCAATCAAGCGCTGGGACAAAACTACGCTTCGTTCGAGCCATTGATCTACGTAGCCTTCTTCTTGCTGCTGGCCGGGTTCGGGTTCAAAATCGCGGCTGCGCCGTTCCACATGTGGGCGCCCGATGTGTACCAGGGGGCTCCTTCGCCGGTAACGGCTTACTTGGCCGTCGTATCCAAGGCGGCAGGCTTTGCCCTTACGTTCCGGGTATTGTACAGCGTATTCGCGCTTGGCGGGCTGCTGCAAACGAGCATCCATGCGGATTTCCTGACCGCAACGGCCGTGCTTGCGGCCGCGGCCATGATTGTGGGCAATTTCGTCGCGCTGCGTCAAAAAAACATGAAACGGCTGCTTGCTTATTCGGGGATTGCCAATGCCGGTTATTTGCTCGTCCCGATCAGTACGCATTTCGGCATGGTGCATTTCTCGAATTTCTCGGAGCTGTATTTTTACCTGATTGCCTATGTGTTCATGAATATAGGCGCAATCGCCGTCTTTATGCTGGTGAGCGAATCGGCGCGAAGCGAAGATATTTCCGCTTTTGCCGGATTGTATTACCGGGCTCCGGTCACGGCCGTCGCGATGGTGATTCTTCTGCTTTCCTTGGCGGGGCTGCCGGTTACCGGCGGATTTTTCGGAAAGCTGTATATTATGCTGGGAACGCTGCAAATGCATAAATATTGGCTTGCCGCCGTCATGATCGGCACGAGCGTTATCTCGTTCTACTACTACTTCGGCATTATCCGCCAAATGTTTCTGCGCTCGGACTCGGAAGATAAAGGTATAAGGCGGTCCGTGACAGGGCAAATCACTATTTGGATATGCGTAGGCGCTACGCTTTTGACCGGGTTTTTCCCGCATGTGGTGCTCCGGTTTATCGAAACGATTTTCAGCGTACCCAACGATTTGTTCATTCACTAGTCCAAGCAGTCGCTACTGCTTCAGGAAGCCTATCCGGTCACGGATAAGGCTTCTTTTCGTTGTGGCGAAAAGTTCCAACAATCGTCGGTGGGCCTTTGGGCCCGATTTTGTTAAAATGGAAAGGAATGATGGAAAGTGTGACGAAATCTATAAGTTCGGGTATATAAAGATATGACACAAACTAAAGAGGATCTGCGATGCAAAACCAACGAAAGCGGTATGCGTGGATACTACTGATCACGATGATGTTGGCTGCGCTGGACATAGAGATTTGGCATAATTCCGCTGCCGCGAAGGGCGCGGATTCGGATAGTCGGACGATTACCGTTCCTCAGAAGGGGAGCGCGACTTGGATTGTGAAGTGGAGAAACGAGCCCGATCCGGAATTTATGGCTTCGAGCGTCATTGAGCGCGAATACGATCAGTCCCATACGGTCGTCGCTCGTCCGACGGACGGAAACGGTACCGTAGAATGGCTGTCTCGCTGGCAGCATTCTCCGCAAGTGCAATATATCGTTCCAAACAAGGAAATAAGCATTTCCGCTGCGGCTAACGATCCGTTTCTCGAAAAGCAATCTTACTTGTCGCAAACCCGCACGATTGAAGCTTGGAGTCAAATCGATCGGAATGAGTCGATTGTCATCGCGGTAGTCGATACCGGTGTGGATCTCGATCACCCGGATCTGAAAGGAAATCTCGTTCCGGGGGTCAATCTCGTTCAGCCGAATCTGCCGCCCAGAGACGATAACGGGCACGGCACCAATGTAGCCGGCGTGATCGCCGCGATCGGCAACAATAATAAAGGGATCGCCGGGATGCTTTGGAAGGCGGGAATTATGCCGATCAAGGCATTGGAGCCGAGCGGCCGGGGAGACGAAGACAAGCTTGGCGCGGGAATCCGATATGCGGTCGAACATGGAGCGAAAATCGTTGTGCTGTCCGTAGGGCTGCTGCGCAATGACTCCTATTTGCAAGAAATAGTCCAATATGCGGAGGATCAAAACGTGCTGCTCATTGCCGCGACCGGCAACGACGAAGGGCGAATTATCCGTTACCCTGCCGCTTATCCGACCGTGCTGGCAGTCGGAGGGATCAGAGAGGACAATACGGTCGAGGAACGGGCGAATTACGGTCCCGAGCTCGATTTGGTAGCTCCTTGGTCGGTATTCACGACAGCCGTCGGGGGAAAGTACGAGTACCGTGACGGTACATCGATGGCGGCCCCGCAGGTGGCCGCGGCGGCAGCGATGGTGTGGGCCAAGTACCCCGACATGAAAGCGCACGAGGTGCGGAATTTGCTGCGCCAGACGGCCGACGATATCGCCCAGCCGGGATGGGACGAGTATACGGGCTATGGGCTGCTGCGAGTCGATCGAGCTTTGAACGAGCTGTATAAAACGGATATGTACGAACCGAACGATCGTAGGGCCGACGCGAAGCCATACTCGATCGGACGAATGATTTCCGCTGAATTGACAGGCGGAGCGGATGTGGACTGGTTTCAAATCGATGTTCCCTACGACGGAACATTGAGCTTGCAGCTAAGGTCGGATTGGGCGGCTCCCTCTGCGGTGAAGCTGACGCATGCCGGAGGACCGGGCGTATTCGCATATCCGTTTACCCCTGGAACGACGCTCGAGCTCAAGGTCGCCAAAGGAGCCAACCAGATCGCGCTTCAATTTGAAGACGGCATGGAGCCGACGGCTTGGAAGTATCAACTGTCCAGCTCGTTCTCCATATATCGGGATCCGTTCGAGGATAACGATCGGCAGTACAAAGCATACAAGCTGCCCCCGCGCAGTCAGACCGTTGTCGGAACGTTCGATCACGAGGGTGACGAAGATTGGTATGCCATGACATTCGAGCAGTCGGGAGTCGTGACGGTCAAGGTTACGCCCGATACGAAACGGATCGATCCCGTTTTGACGGTGCAAAAGAAAGGCGAACGCGCGATTACGGTGGACGACAATGACGACGGGGATATGGAGTTGTATTCATTCGAAGTATTTCCGGGTACTTACTACTATCAAGTAGGAAAAACGATTCCAAGTCCGGCTATAGGCGAATATGCGTTGGAAATCCGATACGAGCCCCGATTTATCGATCCCAACGAACCGAACGACAGGTCCTATCAAGCGACGGTGATCAGTCCCGATACGATTTACGAGGGAGTGTTCGACCGGTCGGCGGACGTGGACTATTACAAGTTTACAATGACAGAACGCAATCTTGTCCAGCTGTCACTGAGAGACATACCGGGCAACGTCGACATCAGCGTCGCTTTGCAGAACAGCGGACTCGGTCCGATCGCGAAGCAGACGAATGCGGCGGGTGCCGAGCGGATCGAAATGTCCGTTCCGTTGGATCCGGGTACCTATTATATCCGTCTTGGCACCAATGAGGCCGTCCCTGACCGGATGTATAAGCTGCTCATCCACACGGACGTTCTGATCGGAGACTACGTAGATATTGCCGGACATTGGGCGCAGGATGAGATAGCCGATTTGGCGGGGATGAACATCGTAGAAGGATACGGCACATACAGGTTTTATCCGGATCGAACCATCACGCGCTCCGAAGCCGTTACTTTGATAGTGAAGGCTTTCGGATATACGAAAAAGAAAGATGTCGCTTTTCCCGACGTCCCTCCCAGCCACTGGGCATTCGAAAACGTAACGAAAGCGATACAAGCCGGTATCGTGCAAGGATATCCGGACGGGCGGTTTAATCCGGACGGTTCCTTGACCCGGGTCGAGATGGCGGTTCTATTCGCCAAGGCGATCGGAGTAGGCGGCAAATTGCGCGGTGACATCCCGTTTGCGGATATCGATTCCGACTATTGGGCGCTGCCGATATTGAAGCAAATGAATGCGGAGGGCTGGATTACCGGGTATGACGACGACACGTTTCGGCCGGATTCGCCTACTACGCGCGCAGAATTTGCTACTATGCTGCGCCGTGTCATCCGTCGATAAACGGTTGCCGGGAGCAGCGCCCCTTTCCAAAAGGGGCTCCATCAATCATTAGGAAAAAGGTGACGGACATGGACGCATCGGACGTACTGGATTATTCTATGGGCATGACGAGCCTCGTATCGATTACGGTAGCGCTCGTTTGCATCGGGCTGTCTTGGTGGGCGCTGCAGCAGTTTCGCTTCGATCTGTTCCTGAAGCAGCCGAAAAGCGCTCCCGCCAAAATGCTGCAGGTGCTGCTTTCGGTTGCACTCGGTTATGAAATAGCCCGGTTCATACTCGATTATTTCAATTGGTCGCGTATGCTGAAAGGAATGTTTTAGCTGTGCGGGGGCATTTGCCGAAAGATTGGATTTCTAGAATCGTTCCATGGAATAACATTGTCGGATGTTGTCAACAATGGTAATACAATGGACTGCAGGACTAACAACTTTTCGCAACAACGAAGCACCACGGTTCCAAAATGAAATGCGGTTACGAAACCTTTAGCTGGAGTGTGTCGGCAGCCACGATTTAACAGTTGTTATGGCGATGGCACGGATGCTAAACTGGACGTTGGGACTTTTCCCATGCTTCCAATGTCGATACCGCTCAACAAACGCGGAGGGGGAACAAGATGAGCAAAATAATCGTCCGCGGTGGCAAACGATTGTCGGGAAGGGTCAAAATCAGCGGAGCCAAAAATGCCGTGCTGCCGATCATAGCAGCGTCGCTTTTGGCGGTCGAAGGGGAAAGCGTCATACATGATGCGCCTCCTCTGGATGATGTGATGACCATCAGTCACGTATTGAAATCTTTGGGCGTACGCGTCCATTATCATAACGAGACGATTCGAGTGAACGCCGAACATATCTCGACCTGCGAAGCCCCGTATGAATGGGTGCGAAAGATGAGAGCTTCCTTTCTGGTGATGGGGCCTCTGCTCGCCCGCGAAGGCTATTCCCGCATCTCCTTGCCGGGAGGCTGCGCGATCGGCACTCGTCCGATCGATCAGCACTTGAAAGGCTTCGAAGCTCTGGGAGCGGAAATCGACCTGGGGCAAGGCTATATCGAGGCCAAAGTCAAGGGAAGGCTGAAGGGTGCCAAAATATATTTGGACGTAGCGAGCGTAGGTGCTACAGAAAACATCATGATGGCCGCGACATTGGCAAACGGAACTACGGTTATCGAGAATGCCGCGCGCGAACCGGAAATCGTCGATTTGGCCAACTATTTAAACGCGATGGGAGCCCGCATTCGCGGCGCCGGAACAGGCGTTATCCGGATCGATGGGGTCGAAAGCCTGAAAGGTACAGTACATACGGTAATACCGGACCGGATTGAAGCGGGAACCTTCATGATCGCGGCTGCCATTTCCGGCAGTACGTTATATATAGAAGGCGCGATTGCGGACCATCTGAGACCGGTCATATCCAAGCTTCAGGAAATGGGCGTCTCGATCGGGGAGGACGAGAACGGTCTTCTCGTCTCGATTGAAAAACCGCTGCGGGCCGTTGACGTGAAGACGCTGCCTTACCCCGGTTTCCCGACCGATATGCAGTCGCAAATGATGGCGCTGTTAACGGTGTCCGACGGAACGGGAATCGTGACGGAAACGGTTTTCGAGAACCGCTTCATGCATGTGGAGCAGTTTGGCAGTATGCAGGCCCAGATCAAGGTCGACGGTCGCACCGCTATCGTAAGCGGCAACGCCAAGCTGCGCGGCGCCAAAGTGTGCGCGACCGATCTGCGGGCGGGAGCGGCCCTTATACTGGCTGCGCTTGCCGCAGACGGAGAGACGGAAATTACCGGTACTCACCATATCGACCGGGGCTACGTGAATATTGAGCGGAAGCTGCGGGATTTGGGAGCCGATATTCGTCGTGTCGAGCCCGCGGAGGAAATGGAGCCGGTCACGAATCACGAAATGAAAATATTTACGGTACAGCCTACATGGGCGTAAGCAGGTTTCACCGCTTGGAGAAGAACCGGTATTCACTCTCGGAGTGATGCCGGTTCTTCTTTTTGGCGAGCACGATCTAAAGTTCTATCCTCTCTATTTCTCTCATAGGATAAAGGGAAGATTCGCTAGAGTATGAAGGAATGCGACCTTTGGAGCTGTTGCGGCATTGCTGCCGACAGTTTCTACCTATGATGGAGGAAACGATGAGAAACCGTATATCCGCCCAAGCCTGGCTGCCTGCCGCCACCGTCTTTGCCGCTTTGCTGATCGTCACCTTGCTTGTCCCGGGTATTCTAGTAAATCGGATGTCCGGAAGCAACTCTGCCGAACAGACCGTTTCGACCGGCAGCCAATTGCAGCAGCAACAGCAGCTGCTCATCCCTATTTATTTGACCCGAGAACAGCGAGTCGACCAAGTACCGCTCGAAACGTATGTCCGCAATGTGCTTGCCGCGGAGATGCCCACGCTGTTCGAGCTTGAAGCGCTAAAGGCGCAGGCGATCGCCTCCCGAACTTATATCGTGAAGCGGTGGCTTGATGGCGACTCCTCGCAGGTTCCGGTACAAGGGGCTATCGTGACCGATACGGTGGCACATCAGGCGTACGTGACGGAAGAACAGATGAAGCGCAATTGGGAGGGGGCCGACTATGCGACTCGTTTGGACAAGCTGAACCGGGCGGTTGACGAAACAAGCGGTATCGTCATTACGTACCAGCATAAACCGATCCAAGCCTCTTTCTTCTCGACAAGCAACGGATATACGGAAAATTCGGAAGAGTACTGGCGGGACTATATCCCTTATTTGCGCAGCGTGCCGAGTCCGTGGGATAAAGACCTATCTCCCAAATATACGGCTACGACGAAGCTAAGCTTGCAGGAGTTTGCCAAGCGCCTTGGCATCGGTTCGGTTCCTGTCTTGGCGAAGAGCGGCAGCCTGAAGGTGCTGTCGACGACGGCCGGCCATCGCATCAAGACGATTACCGTCGGCGGGAAAACATTTACGGGGCGTGAGGTTAGAGAGAAGCTGGAGCTCAATTCCTCTCAATTTACATGGAAGCTGAACGGGTCTTCTATCGAAATTACGACATTCGGCTATGGACACGGCGTAGGCATGAGCCAATGGGGCGCCAACGGGATGGCGAAGGAAGGGAAAAATGCGGAGGCGATTCTCAAATACTACTACCAGGGAGTGGAGCTGGAGAACGTGTCTTCGTTCGTCAAGCCGGGGGCTTAAGCGGGCTCCCGGGGGCAATCTCGCTTCGATACAATTATTCTATCACCTCACGTATAAAACCTATTGAACTGGCAACAATGGTGACTGAGGTGATATAACATGAGTGATCAAAACAAAGAAAAAGAGTTGCAAACCGAAAGTGCTCCAAAATCGACCGATGGAGCCGTAAAATCTTCCGGATGGAAACGACTGATGGCAAAAAAATGGGTATTCCCGGCGACTTACATGGCAGCAGCGGCAATTATCTTAACGTTAATGTGGGTCTACACGGATTCGGGCGTGAAGAATTTGTCCGAAGCCGAGTTGGGCCTCGACGTTGCCAAGACGCAAACCGTCACTGACGCCACGAACAAACCGGGAGCGCTCGCCGTAACAGCCAACGCCGAAACGATGCAATGGCCGGTGAAAGACCGCAACGAAGTTGAAGTGCTGATGCAGTTTTTTGACAGCAAGTCTTCCAATGAAGTTCGTCAAGCCGCGATGATCGAGTACGGTGACACGCTGACTCCGCACGTAGGCGTCGATTTCGCCCGTCAGGACGACAAGCCGTTCGACGTAATGGCCGCCATGAGCGGGAAAGTGACGAGAGTGGAGAAAGACCCGGTCGTCGGTCAACTGGTCGAAATTACGCACAACGACGGTACCGTCACGATCTACCAAAGCTTGTCCGACGTGAAGGTGGCCAAGGACGTAGACGTGAAGAAGGGCGATGTTATTGCGATCGCCGGGCGCAACGAGCTGGAGAAGGATATGGGATTGCATGTCCACTTCGAGGTTCGGCAAAATGGAGTTCCGGTAAATCCGGAATCGCTTATCGGCGAGAAATAAGCCGAACAAACCTTACATAGCAAGGCCAAAGCAGAGGGCGCGCCTTCTGCTTTTTTGTCTTTTTCGCAAAAATAATTGAACAGGCAAGCTTGTCAGGCTTGGAAACAAAGAATATATGGTCCTGCCCCTCATATACTGTACCAAACCAACTCGAGTAGGGAGGCGAGGGGCGTGCACGATTACATCAAAGAACGTACAATCAAGATCGGTCGCAGTCTTGTGGAGACCAGGCAAACGGTGCGCACGATTGCCAAGGAATTCGGAGTTTCGAAAAGCACGGTTCATAAAGATTTGACGGAGCGGCTGCCCGAGATCAATCCGGAGCTGGCCAACCAAGTAAAGCTGATTTTGGAATACCACAAGTCGATCCGGCATTTAAGAGGAGGAGAAGCCACGAAGGTCAAATACAAACGCACCCGTCAGCAAAAGCCCGCCGATCATCTGGTTACAGTCAGATAACCGGGCACCTCGCACCAGAACCTATACCCGTCCCTCTCCGTGAGGTGTTGACGCTGTACAGAAATCGGTTAAACTTTGAGCAAACCAGTGATGGAAAAAGAGGAGTTTTGAAAAAACTGTCGAATTAAGTATACTTATGTGTATGTAGGTATCGTACGGAACGTTCGTGCGCGACTGAAAAATCGCGACGCGGACATGGTTTCGTAATGTTCCCGGGAGGATGCAGGATGTTTAGCAAAGATATCGGAATCGATTTGGGTACGGCCAATGTTTTGATTCACGTCAAAGGGCGCGGCGTCGTGTTGGATGAACCGTCCGTCGTGGCGATCGAGAGCGAGACGAAACGGGTTCTCGCCGTTGGCGAGGAAGCCCACCGGATGGTCGGCCGTACGCCGGGCAATATTGTGGCAATTCGCCCTTTGAAGGACGGAGTCATTGCCGATTTTGAAATAACCGAACTCATGCTGAAGCACTTTATTTTGAAAATCGGTGGGAAACGTTGGTTCAGTCATCCGCGAATTCTGATCTGCGCGCCAGCCAACATCACTTCCGTGGAGCAAAAGGCGATTCGCGAAGCTGCGGAACGGAGCGGAGCGAGGGAAGTGTATTTGGAAGAGGAACCGAAAGCCGCGGCTATAGGGGCTGGAATGGACATATTCCAGCCTAGCGGCAACATGGTTGTCGATATTGGCGGAGGGACAACGGATGTCGCCGTATTGTCGATGGGCGACATCGTAACCTCCTCTTCCATTAAGATTGCGGGGGACAAGTTCGATGCCGCGATCATGAAATATATCAAATCGAAGTACAAGCTGTTGATCGGGGAACGTACGTCCGAGGATATCAAGCTGAAGATTGGAACGGTCTATTCCGATTTGCGCAAAGAGGAGATGGACATCCGCGGCCGGGATATGGTATCGGGCCTGCCGCTCACGGTGACCATTCGATCGGATGAAGTGAAGGAAGCGTTGTCTGAAAGCGTGGCGTCAATCGTTTCCGCGGCGAAAGTCGTACTTGAGCGTACTCCGCCGGAGCTGTCGGCCGATATTATCGATCGCGGCGTCATTTTGACCGGGGGCGGGGCATTGCTTCACGGCATCGACCAGCTGCTCGCCGACGAATTGAAGGTTCCCGTGCTAATCGCCGAGAATCCGATGAGCTGCGTCGTGCGCGGCACAGGCATCATGTTGGATAATCTGGATAAAGTATCCAAGAAAAAATTCGGGTAACCGTACCGATATATAAGGTAAGAGGAGTTTAGCCTCTGCTTACATAGCCGCTTTTTCGGAGAAAAAGCTCAGTATATGCTTACGTAGAGACTTTTCTTACGAAAAGTTCCAGGAGGTTTCCCATGCTAAGAGGACTGTATACCGCCACAGCCGGCATGCTGTCGCAGCAGCGCAAGCACGACACGATAACAAACAATATCGCGAACATCAACACGCCCGGATTCAAGCAGAGCCGAGCGGTTTCCCGTTCATTCCCGGAAATGCTGATCGAGCTGCTGGAAGGGAAGCCGGGGATGGAAGTGGCGAACAGAGGCAGACTGAACACGGGTGTTTTGGCGGAAGAAGCGTTAACGGTCAATGTCCAAGGAGAAATCCGCGAAACGGCCAATCCGTTCGATTTCGCTATCGTTTCCGATATTCAAGTGGACGGGCTCCGGTTCGACGGGGGCAAGACGATTACGGCGGACGGACAGCGCATATTCCAGCCCCAAGCCTTTTTCACGGTAGCTGCCGGAGATGACGTGGAACGGTATACGCGTAACGGCAAATTCAGCGTTAATGAGCTGGGCGAGCTTGTCACGGCGGAAGGATTCCGCGTTCTCGGGGACAATCGGCAGCCGATCGTGCTGCTCGATCCGGCGACCCAAATTCCGATCACCCACGTGACGGTCAACAAATACGGACAACTGCTCGATTCCATGAACGGACAAGCTCTCCTCGATGCGGCGGGAAACCCGATCCGGCTGCTGATCTCCCGGGTCGACAATCCGGTCCGGATGATCCCTGAAGGGACGGGGTTGTTCCGTTTGGAGCCGGACGACGAAGGGACGGTTGCGCAGGTAGCCGTCGCCGACAACGTTGAAGTGAAGCAGGGCTTCGTGGAAACCTCCAACGTCGATCCGACTCAGGCTATGGTAGACATTATGACAGCGACGCGGATGTATGAGGCCAACCAGAAAGTAATCCAAGCGTACGATAAAAGCATGGAAAAAGCCGTGAACGAAATCGGAAGAGTGTAAGAGGGGTAACGCATGAACCATTCGATGATCAATTCGCTCGTCTCCATGCAAGGTCTTCAGCAGAAGCTGGACATTGTCGCGAACAATATGGCCAACATCAATACGACAGGCTTTAAGCGGAAAGAAGCTACATTCCACGATGTATTGACGACGACGATGAGGCAGCCTGATACGTTCCAGCAAGTCGGACGGTTGTCGCCGCTCGGGTTGACCCAAGGTTGGGGAGCCAAGCTTAGCCAGATTCAGACGCTGATGGCCCAAGGGTCGCTCCAGCAGACCGATTTGCCGACCGATTTGGCAATCGAAGGCGATGCATTGTTCGAAATAACCATTCCTTCCGTAGACGAGAATGGACAAGCCGGGCAGCGGACCGCATGGACGCGCGATGGGGCTTTCTCTTTGAAGGCGCAGCCGGGGGACTTGGAAAACGTCTATTTGACTACACAGGAAGGTCATCTCGTTATGGGAACGGACGACCAGCCGATTCGCGTTCCCAACTATCACCGGATCCAGGTTAATGCCGACGGGACCGTTGTGGCATACAACAATCTTCTGCCGGATCAGCCGCCCGTACAAGCTGGAAGTCTCAAGCTCGTTCAAGTCGTGCGTCCCCAATTGATGCAGAACATAGGCGATAACATGTATACGATTCCGGATGCGATCGATCCCGCGCTCGGTGAAGTGCTGCGGGTAGTAGCTTTTGACGGAGCGAATCCGGAAGCGGCGAAGGTGAAGGTGCAGCAAGGATTTTTGGAGCAATCCAACGTCAACCTGACAGAAGAAATGACGGAGCTGATGCTGACACAAAGGGCGTTCCAATTGAACGCCAAAGCGCTGACTTCAGCCGACAACATGATGTCTTTGGCCAATTCACTCCGCGGCTAATTCGACGTTCGAGGAGGCCCGTAATGAATGATAAAGAAACCAGTGTCCGTCCTAAACCGCAAGGACAGGCCAAAGCGAAAAACAAACCCAAGCTGAGACGGCGATGGGTTCGGATATTGATTTGGCTGCTCAGAACGCTGCTCGTCCCGGTATTGTGCCTCGTGGCTCTTCTCGGCGGCTTATGGCTCGGGTACGTGTATATCGGCGGCAAAGATGGGGCGGACGTTTGGGAATGGAGTACGTGGAAGCATTTGTTCGATCTTGTCTTTGCCAGCTAACAACTAAGTGACTTTACCATCAAGTCGAGCTTATATGCGGTCATGCTACTTTGACAATCCGACAATCGCTATCACGGCAACTCCCTGAACTCCCCGGATCGGGGAGTTTTATTTTTGAGGTAACAACGGTATAATGGATAGGTGTGGAAGTACAATCCGGGGGAGCGAAACGGGTGAACTTGCCAAATCTTTTAACGCTATGTCGATTTGGGTTGATCCCGATCTACGTCGTCTTTTTCACTACAAACCAACTCAAGACGGCTTTTTTGATCGTCGTATTGGCAGGGGTTACCGATGTATTGGATGGCTATTTGGCCCGCAAGCGGGGACAAATTACGCAAGTGGGCGCCATGCTCGATCCGCTTGCCGACAAGTGCATGATGCTGACCGTCATTATTTCGCTGCTGGTGTCCGGGATGATCCCCTGGATGGTGGCGGTAGCCATGTTTATTCGCGACGCAGGCATGATTATCGGTTCCGCATTTTTTCACTTCCGCGGCAAACAGACGGTTCCGGCCAACAGTTTGGGCAAGCTGACGACGGTATTGTATTATTTTGCCTTTTTGTTTATTTTTTTCGATTTTTCGTTTGCGATTGCCTATCTCTGGTTCGTAGTCGGCGTTTCGTTCGTTACGTCCATTATTTACATCATCCTGTTTCTGGCTTTAAACCGGAAAAACGATACGCTCAGTCAATAAGATTTTACTGAAATATAAAAAGGAGCATATGTATAGGACTATATCGGAGTCCTTCCACCTATGCTCCCTTATATCAACCTTCACTACTGCAGGTCGTGAAGGGACATCCACTAGTTTAAGTTAATTCGCATTATTTTATGCAGGTGACGTGGAAGGGGCCGAAGTCAATGATGGATAGTAAGCAAATACAGGAAACGATACCGCATCGGTATCCGTTTTTGCTCGTGGATCGCATTCTGGAGGTGCAGGAGGGAGTACGCGCCGTCGGCTTGAAAAACGTGACGATCAATGAACCGTTTTTTGTCGGTCATTTTCCCGGCTATCCGGTTATGCCCGGCGTATTGATCGCCGAAGCGCTCGCCCAAGTGGCGGCCGTGGCCATGCTCAGCTCGGAAGCGAACCGGGGCAAAATCGGACTGCTCGCCGGTATCGACGAGTTCCGTTTCCGCGATCAAGTCAGACCTGGGGATACGCTTATACTCGAGATGGAAATTACCCGGATGAAAGGCACGATCGGCAAAGGACGCGGAGTGGCCAAGGTCGGGGAGAAGGTTGTTGCCGAAGGCGAGCTCATGTTCGCGTTGGCGAATCCGTAAGTTGCAAGGGTGAAATTAAGCCTATCACTATGAGATTGGGAGAGATGAGCGTTGAGTCTTGAGCGTGCGTTGGCGCAATACGAGCTTTGGCTGAAGGATCCTTTGATCGACGAAGAAACGAAACACGAGCTTGCGTCCCTGCAAACCAATGATAAAGAGCTGGAAGACCGATTTTACCGCGATCTCGAATTCGGAACCGGCGGGCTGCGCGGCGTAATCGGCGCGGGTACGAACCGGATGAACCGGTATACGGTAGCCAAAGCGACGCAGGGCTTGGCGCAATTTATAAAGAAGCAGGCTCAAGGACGGCCGTCATCAGTCGCCATCGCTTACGACTCGCGCAACCAGTCGCCGGAGTTCGCCCTCGAGGCCGCCTTGGTGTTGGCAGGCAACGGCGTGAAAGCTTACGTGTTCGAGTCGCTTCGTCCGACTCCCGAGCTTTCTTTCGCCGTACGTCATTTGGGCTGCGCGGGGGGCATCGTCGTAACGGCGAGCCATAACCCGCCCGAATATAATGGATACAAGGTGTACGGAAACGACGGCGGCCAGCTCGTGCCGCATGACGCCGAGCAAGTGCTGGCGGAAATCTACACGGTTGATAAGCTGTCCGGGATTAAGCGGCTGGAGCGAAGCGCTGCGGAAGCACAGGAGCTGCTGCAATGGATCGGTTCCGAAGTCGACGAGGCTTTCGTAAATGCGGTATCGGGAGTCAGCTTGCATCCGGATACGGTGAAGAGGATGAGCGATCGGTTTAATATTTTATTCACCCCACTGCATGGAGCCGGAAACTTGTCCGTGCGCAACGTACTCGAACGGATCGGATTCGACAACGTGCACGTCGTTCCGGAGCAGGAAAAGCCTGACGCGAATTTCTCGACGGTGAAATCTCCGAATCCGGAGGAGCGGGAAGCGTTTACGCTCGCGCTCGGTATGGCCAAAGAAACGAAAGCCGATATTATTATCGGAACGGACCCCGACTGCGATCGGATGGGTGCGGTCGTACAGAACGATCAAGGCGACTTTATCGTGCTGAACGGCAATCAGTCCGGAGCCATTATGGCGTATTATGTTTTGGATAGCTTGAAGCAGCGCGGCGAGCTTCCGGACAACGGGGTATTGATCAAAACGATCGTAACGAGCGAGATGGGTGCGGTTATTGCCCGTAGCTTCGGTGTCAGCACGATCAACACGTTGACCGGCTTCAAATATATCGGCGAGAAAATGACCGAGTTCGAGAAAACGGGCGAGTACCGCTTTTTATTCGGATACGAGGAAAGCTACGGATATTTGGCGGGCACCTATTGCCGCGATAAGGATGCGGTGCTCGCTTCGATGCTGATATGCGAAGCGGCCGCCTACTATAAGAGTCAAGACAAAACGCTTTATGACGTTCTGCAGGAGCTGTACGGCAAATACGGTTATTTCCGGGAGCAGCTGGAATCGCGCACGATGAAGGGCAAGGACGGCTTGGAACAAATCAAAGGGATCATGGAAGACTGGCGCAACAATGCTCCGGCTTCGGTGGCGGGCATACAGGTCGTCGGCGTGCAGGATTACTCGAAAGGAATAGACGGTCTACCTGTCGAAAACGTCCTGAAGTACACGCTTGCGGACGATTCGTGGTTTTGCCTTCGTCCTTCGGGCACGGAGCCCAAAATCAAAATGTACTTCGCCGTTCGCGGATCTTCCGTAGAGGATGCGGGAGAGCGTCTGGAACAGCTGCGGGTTTCGGTCATGTCCCGGGTCGATCAAATTCAATAACGGATACGTTGCCTCTTTGACCGCGTGTCGTCTCGCACGAGCCCGTGCCGCCGATGCGAAGTCAAAGAGGTTTTCCGGGTTTTCACCAGGCTTTGAACATACAAGACACGTAACAAGGAGTGAATGGTTTGCTTCAGCGATATTTATCGGTGAATGAGCGACTGCGAAAATGGCTTTGGTGGTTGGTTGTGCTAGGGCTGATCGCATCGCTGCCGCTCGCCTACAAACGGGTACAGACGGAAAGGTCCACGAAAAATGTAGAGATTGTGTTCGATTATCGCGATCTGCTCGAGGCGTCCGCCTATCGGCCGAATCCCGAATCTTATATCCAAGATTCGTTGAAAACCATGAAGGAGGCGGGCATCGGCAGTATGGCCGTCTATGAAAGTTCTCTGGACGAGCTAAAAAACAGTCGACGCATTCAGGTGTATACGCCTCAAGAATATTCGTTGTTGACCGGCAAGCCGCTAACCTCGGGAGAGAACAACACGTATTTGCTGTTCACGAGCACAGAGGCGAGGGACAAGATTCAACCCATTATCGAGAAATCGTACAAGGAACGATTGAAGATCGGCGTCAGCTCGTGGTCGTATAACAACCGTCCGGGTCTGATTATCAATGTCCCGTATGAGGAAGCGAACACGAAGCCGTTGGAGCCGGATCCGATTACGATGGACATGCTGCAAGCCCAAGGCTTCCGCCTAGTGGCCCGTTTATCGAACCGGATGCAGCCGTATACGGAAGAAGAGCTCGAAGGCTTGCTGAGGAAATTGAGTCAGCGCGACATTAAGCGGATCGTCTTCGACGGAAACGCCGTAACCGGCTATGACGAGGAACCGGACGAAGATAACGTTAAACTTACTGCCGAGCTCATGAATAAATACAAAATGGGCGCAGCCATCATCGACCGGCTGAAGGCACCGCAGAAAGGCTTCAACGTTTCTTTCGTCAAAGAGCTGGACTATAATGTCGTCCGACTTTTCCCTTTGTACGAAACGGAGGCCAATCTGAAGCCCGAAGTCATTGCGGATAAGCTCGTGCTGGCCGTCAAGGACCGCAATCTGAGGATGCTGTTCTTGAATACGAGAGCGGCCAAAGATATGGAAAAAGGATATATAAACGATTACCTCGACAACATCATCGGCAGCTTGACCGGTCCTGAAGAAGCGCCTTCCGAAGGCGCGGTAGCGAGAATCCAAAAGCTGGGGTACACCATTGACGAGGCACATGCGTTCGTTTTGCACGGCGAAGCTTGGAAGCCGTTGAAGCTGGTGCTTTTAGTAGCCGGTGCGGCGTTAATCGCACTGACGATCGGACTGTTTATCCCGGCGATCGTTTCCGCCTCTTTCGTTATTGGCGCCGTTGGCGTATTGGGCTTGTACGTGCTGTCGAGCTCGATTGCACTGCAGGCGATGGCCTTCGGGGTAGGGGTTTGCGCTCCGACGCTGTCGACGATTTTGGCTATCCGATATACACGTAGTAGAAAAGGTAACGGAGAAGGCTCGGGATTGGGCCGTGCGCTTGTTGTTTTCCTCGGTGCTACGGTATTGACGATAGTAGGCGTAATGTATGTCGTAGCGTTGTTGAGCGGCATTACGTATTATTTGGTGCTAGAACAGTATCGCGGCGTAGCCATGCTTCATTTGCTTCCAATCGTGCTTGTAAGTATATATGCTCTACTGTTTGCCGATTCAATCAAGCTGAGCGATTTGCTTCAGCGGCTCCGGGCGATTTTGTTCGCCAAAATAACGGTATTGTGGATCGTACTGGCCGCTGTATTCGGCGGCACGATCTACTATTACTTGACTCGCACCGGAAACGAGGGACAAGCCTCCCAGATGGAGAAGTTGTTCCGCACGTATTTGGAAAACGGCTTGGGCGTTCGCCCCCGCTTCAAGGAATTTGTGTTCGCGCATCCGTTGTTTATTTTCGCGGCATATTTGTTCATGAAGCACCGCAATGCGATCTACCTGTTCGCCGGCGCGGTAATGGGCCAGCTATCGATCATCGATACGTTTGCGCACTTGCACACGCCTCTGTACATTTCGTTTATTCGAATCGGATTAGGCATCGTATTGGGCATCGTCATTAGTTTGGCGTACGTCGCGGTGTGGGAATTGCTCGCGAAGGGATGGCGAAGATGGGCACCCAAGTGAAACGTATAGCCTTATCCGGTTACTACGGGTTCGGAAACAGCGGGGACGAAGCGGTACTTCAATCGATTTTGTTCGCTCTGCGAGCGGAAGGAGAACGGCAAGGCATACGGATCGAGCCTGTCGTTCTCTCCATAAGGCCTGAGGAAACGTCCCGCGTATATGGCGTTTCCGCCGTTCATCGGATGCGTCTTTCTGACGTTAAGAAAGCATTGCACGAGTGCGACGGACTGATTAGCGGCGGAGGGAGCTTGCTGCAGGATGCAACCGGACTGAAAACGATTCCGTATTATTTGGCGATATTGAAGCTGGCCCAGTTTTACCGGAAACCTACCTTTATATATGCGCAAGGTATCGGTCCGGTAAGCCGGAAGCTGTTTTACCCGTTTATTCGAAACGTCTTCAACAAGTGCGAGTATATTTCCGTTCGCGATGAAGAATCCGAGTCGCTTCTCGGAAAAATGGGTATAGTAAAGGGGCGGGTAGAAGTAGTGCCCGATCCGGTCATGGGACTCCCTTTAAAGGAAGGTACAGTACTGTCCAGGCAGGAGAGGCCGATTGTCGGCGTTTCGGTACGGTTTTGGAATCGAGACCGCTCGGAACTGGATGGCCTTGCTGAGTCGCTGCGGACAATCGCGGAGCAGCGTCCGGTTAAGATAAGATTTTTGCCATTTCACTTGCCGGACGACGTAGAAGCTTCTCGTTATGTGATGGATCGCATTGGAACGATGCCTGGAATGTCCGATATGGATATGATCGAGAATGCTGTTCACCCGCAAGATATGCTGGCGGAAGTGAGCGGCTGCGATATTTTGCTCGGTATGCGGCTCCATTCGTTAATTTATGCGGCTTCCCAAGAAGTTCCGCTGATAGGCATTTCCTATGATCCGAAGATCGATCAGTTTCTTAAACGACTCGGAATGAAAGCCGCAGCCTCCACTGACGGTTTTGATTCTCGGGCCTTCGCCGAGGAAGCTGTGCGTATATTGGACAACCGTGAAGGCTGGATTGATTCCAAAAAGGATTCGATCATCCGATTAAAATTGCAGGCACAACAGCCCGCCGAGCAAATTGTCTCGATTGTGAAATCCGCCAGATCATGAATGAAATGCTTGCCCCGCCGAGAGAAGTCGAGCAACGGTTTTCCGCTGCACGAGAATGTCCGAAAAGTTTGTAAATGGGATTGAAATTTGCCTAAAAACAACGCTTTTTGCTTTATTTCGCATTGGAGTTCCCTTGCGATTCGGGGTATAATAGGACCATTGGTCTCTTGAGAGCAATGATTTATTGGGGGATTTGCAGACAGATAATGGGGGTGGGTACAGTCGGATGGAGTATTTATACTACGGCATAGGTTTTTTAGCAGCATGCATTTTAGCCGTCATCCTGACACCTGCAGTTAAACGGTTTGCCTTCTTTGTAGGAGCGGTGGATAAACCGAACCAACGCAAAGTACATACGCGCATTATGCCGCGTCTCGGCGGTTTGGCCGTATTTCTGGCATTCGTGGGAGCTTTTTTCGTCATCGCGCCGATGACGGACGATTTGAACTGGAAAGTCGCATCCGCCTTGCTGATCGGAGGTACGCTGATTGTCTTGGTCGGAGCGTTTGACGATAGATTCGATTTGTCTCCGAAGACTAAGCTGCTGGTCGAGTTGGTGGCCGCAATGGTTATCGTTTTCTACGGCGATATTCAGATTGATTTGGTCAACTTGCCGTTTGGCGACGTGTTTGAACCGAAATGGTTGAGCATGCCGCTCACGATCTTATGGATCGTAGGCGTTACAAACGCGGTTAACTTGATTGACGGCTTGGATGGCTTGGCTGCAGGCGTCTCGGGAATCGCCAATGCGACGATGCTGGTCATGGCTATCATGATGGGCAATGTCACGGTTATTCTCTTTAGCGCACTGCTGCTCGGAAGCATCATCGGCTTTTTGTTCTATAATTTCCATCCCGCCAAAATTTTCATGGGCGATTCGGGAGCATTGTTTTTAGGTTTTTGTTTGGCCACTTTATCCGTACTCGGTTTCAAGCAAGCTACGCTCGTTTCCTTTATCGTTCCGATTCTGATTCTAGGCGTGCCGTTGTCGGACACGTTCTTCGCAATCGTACGGCGGAAGCTAAACAAGATGCCGATTTCAGTAGCAGACAAAAATCATCTCCATCATTGCTTGCTGCAATTGGGATTCGGCCACCGCAACACGGTGCTCCTCATCTACGGAGTGTCGCTCTTTTTCGGGCTTTGCGCCATTCTGCTGTCTCAAACTTCGCAGTGGGTTGCGCTCGGGCTTATAGCGGTTATCCTTTTAGTTCTTCAGGTAGGCGCGGAAGCGATCGGGATCGTGAGCAAAAGCAAACGTCCCGTACTGAACTTGTTTTTGCGGGCAAGGTCCAAAAACGTATCCAAATAAATGTATATTATAATGAAGGAATACAACAAATCCCAGCCGATAAAAAGGTCGGGATTTTTTTGTCATTCATCATTTATAGTTCGGTTTCATTTTTACGCCGAAATCTCTAAATTTTCGACTTGAAATAACCGATAACAAAACTACAAGAATCTTTTCTCAGGGAGAACGCTGCCCTATTGGAATAAAGAGAGCTGTTACAGAGAGGGAAGGAGACGGAGGAGAGAACGAAATCCATACGTTTTAACAAAAGCTGCACAGCAGCGCAATTCATAAGTTCAACACCATTAAGGAGGAAACGGCTTTGAGAAAGACATATCGAAAATGGATGAGCATGGTTCTCGTTCTAGCCATGCTGATGAGTCTGCTTCCGGCCATGAGCGCATTCGCGGCTACCGCGAGAATTACGATAAAGGATTTGTATGTCGCGGATACGCAGCCGAGCGATGATTCCAGCATTACAAGAGTAACTTCCAGTCCGATAGATTTATCGGCCACGATCGAGAATATTAGCGATTCGCAGCTAACGGAGCTGTACTATGAAGTGACGAACATGACCACGACGAAAACGCCGGTTGTGGAGAAAGCGAATAAAGCGCAAAAAGTCGGGCAGTTCGATGTTACGTTCAAAAATGTCGCTTTAACGGAAGGCTTGAACAAAATTATTATCAAGCTCGGCGAGACAAGCGTCATATCGTCCGCTCCGGCGTGGGTTTATTTTACGCCGACGACTACGCTTACGACGATCAACATTAACGGCCAACCGTTTCAAGACGGCAAAATGTACCCGGAAAATCCGGCTCAATCCACAATGCTGAACATTTCCGGTACGGCACCCAATGCAACGGAAGTAAAAGCCTATACGGAAGGCAATCCGAATCCGATAAACGCCTATTTGAACAACGGAGATTTTTTCTTCGTGGCGGACGATGTGAACAATACGCAATCGACGGCCAACCTGCGTCTGCGTGCCGGGGATAACCCGCTTACCGTAATGGCCGTCAACAACACGAAGACGTACCAAATCAGCAAAAACCTGATTTACAACAACGGCTTGCCGTTCGCATTCAACGCCAAGATCAAGGAATTGCCTAGCGGTGCCTCCAAGGATCTCATCAGCAATCCGACGGTTACCTCTTCCAGAGTAAACATTTCGGCTTTGTTGAAGGATGATTTAACTACTCTTGGGGATTTGCAATACAATTTTGTCGACGTTCTGGTCGGCGGTCAATCGTTCGGACCGTATAATTTGTCCGGTGCCGCCGCTGCCCCCAAAACGAACTCGGTTTCTCCCAACATCGTGTATGAAGGGCATAGCGCGACAAGGCTGTTTGTGTCCGGGGAAGCATTGAGCAACTCCATCTTGTTAACGCTGACCAACACGGCCGGTGCCGTCGTTTTACAGGACTTGTCACCTGAAGCGGTCAACACGTCCAAAACCGTCGCCGTATATAAGATTCCGGCGAATACGTTTGTAAAGGCCAATGGTCCGTACAAAGCCGATTTGCGCAACGGCACTATTGCAAGCTTGGTTCCCGTATTGAATAAAGAGTCGTATTCCATTACGGTTAATGCGCCGTCTGCGCCATTGCCGACTATAGTAGGCACGTCGATTCCTGACGTACCTCAGAACTTCGCCAAGGCGGGGCAATCTCCAATGCCGCAGCCGAATGTGGTAGTTGGCGGCGTGGGGTTGGATTCGACGGACTTTGCGATCAACTATACCGATTTGACAGGCAAGCCGGTAGGGCAATCGTCTGTCGTAACATCGACCAACGATGGAACGAACACTACTTTTACTTTTGCCGGTCCTACTATTACAACTGACGGCTTGTATAAGTACAAGGTTACTTATAAAAGCATTCCGCTGACGGAAACGCCATTCCTGATCGCGCTGAAAGATCCGGACTTGCCAACCTTGCAGCTAACCGGACAAATCAATACGACGAAGACGACGTCGCCGACTACCATTTACGTTCCCGGAACGAATTTGGGGACAATCGCAAGCGATATTTTGAATCCGCAGCTCGTCGATGCGAATATTCCGGCGGTAGTTCCACCTGTACCGCTCAAAGTGTATGAAGTAAGAGATACCGCTTTGCTTCTTCAACCGTTGGATGGCGCTTTGACCAGCAGTCAAAATAATTTGGTGCCGGGCGCGCGCTATAAAGTCCAGTTCGAGAAGAAATTAAGGTATCCGAACGGGGGGGACGCAGGCACTTCGCCAACGATTACAGGCGGAACGGTTACGAATAGTGTCTATGTGTCGGCAGCGACGACACCGGCCAGAATCGATTCGGTTACGATACCGCAAATTTCGCTGTCCGAAGTAAATACGGCTACGTTTTCTATTCAAGGAAGCGGGTTTGACGTTACTCCGACCAAAGGCGTAGCTGCCGTTATTATGAACGAGGACGGCTCCAATCAGCGGAACGCCAGAATCGATACTAACGCTTCGACAACGACTTCGGTGATCGGCGATTTTTCCAATATTGCCGGTATTACCGCGGGCAACTATTTAATGAGAGTCATGTACGATAATGTGCTGCTCGGACAATACCCGTTTACGGTAGTCGACCCTATTCCGACAGGCTTTAGCGTAACTGATAATACGATATCCGTTACAGGCATGAACTTCGGACGCGACAGCTCCAAGCTGAAGCTGAGATTTGTCGCCAACGACAATGCCTCGTATGTATCCGAAACCCCGGCGCTCGAGATCGTATCGGGAAGAACGGTTAAGTTCAACAAGCCTTCCGACCTATCCAACGGCGGATATACTGTCAGTTTGCTCTATAACGATACGGCTGTTGGTAATCCGTTCAATTACAGCGTTAACGCCGCTGCGACGCAGCTGAACGAAGTTGCCGAATGGTCGCAATCCGGATTCAAAGTGTTTCAATTTTCGGCTGATCTGGATATTCCGTCCGATCGTCTGCAGGTAGTCCAGTTCAAGTTTTACAATGCAACGACCGACGATATCCCTGTTACCGCGTTCACCTTCAATTATGTCAATACTACGTTGCCATACGTGGAGAAAGTGGATGCTTTGTCTGAAACAGTTGTAAACAACATTACAGAGCTGCCTAAAACGTTCAGAGTGTTGGCGAACACCAATACGAACAAGCTGAATGTTTATATGGGCGAATTCACGAGCAACTCGTCCATTTTTACAACAGCGGTTTATGACGCGATAAATAGCCCGGTCGAGACGATCGGAAACGTCACCTATAAGGTATTTACGTTCAGCCTTCCCGCGAATGTTGTAAACGGGCTAACGAAAATGACGATTGTACCTGGAGCCAATACGGATTTGGATAAAACCGCTGAGAATTTGTCCGGAAAAAGAGCATACGATCTGTTGATCTCCAATACTCCGTATTTGATCGTAAATAATATTTACAACGGAATGGTTGTCAAAACCCATAGTACTCAGATTACATGCGACCGGGGAGGATTAACCGGAAGCTGTGTATCCGGCCGGATAATCAATATGCCGGTATTGGATGCAGACAATCGCATTCGGGTAACGTTAAACGGCATTGAGAACACGTCGTTGCTAACCGGGGCAGGCAATACATTCACGTTGCTGGTCAGCGACTTGCAAGAAGGCAAAAATACGCTCGTGTTTCAAATCTATGTCAACAAAGTGCTCGTAACGACGACTTCCTATGAAATATTCGTATTCAGCACGGATGCTCCGGAATTCATCTCGGTCAATCCGGTCGAGACGACCGATGTGAAGAAATTTATATCGGGAACGAACCCTGACTCGTATGCGACAAGCGAAACGTCGGTATCTTTTTCCGGTCAGTTTGCGAATGCGTCCGAAATCAGACTAACCGTACGGACGAAGGACGCCAACGGTCTGCCGGTCGTAAAGTATGACCGCCGATTTGGAGGCAACTTCGGAAGCGCCGATCCGCAGACGAGCAATCCGAACTTTTTCAGCTCGATCGGCAACGGACTGTTCCGTACGAATTCGATTCCGCTGGTGTCGAAGGGCGATACGATTTTCGAATTCTCGATCACCAATGCTTCGGGGATTACCGTGACGAAAGTGATTACGATCAACAGAGAGCCGCTTTCGTACATTATCAAATCTCCGAAATTGATCAAGAACGAGAAGAAAGAAGATCAAGCCAACATCAACAGCAACTATATGGAAATCCAAATCGAAGCGGAAAATGCGACCTCCGTCCTGTTCGGCAAGGATGAAGCGGTCATTCGCGAAGTGGTCGAGAACGGCGTGAAGAAAAACCACTTTTTCTATGAAGTGACAGGCTTGAAGGCGGGCAAAAATACGGTTAAGTTCACGGTCGTCCGCGGTACGGAGAAAACGAACGGCAGCTTTATTTTATACAACACGGATACTGCCGTAGATGGTGCCCAATATAAAGCTCCGCTGCAATCGACAACAACGATATTCGACGGTCAGTTGTCCTTGAAATTCCCTAAGGGTACCAACTTTATCCGGAACGAACCGGGAGCGGTTAATCAGTTCCTGACCTCGGATCGCAAAATTTTATACGGCATCGCCAGCAAAGCCGACGGACGCGTGGACAAAGTCAAACACCCGTCCGCATCGGACGGTCAAATCGGCAATCCGAACCCGGTAATTGACGGCGTAGGCAAACTGATGCTCACGGAAACTTCGGGACGTTTCCGTTCCGCCAGCAATTTGTTCTGGATCGATGCGGGAACGATCAAGAAAAATGAAACCGATATGATCAAAGCATTGAATGGAAGCGGCCGACTCCCTTACGACAAGGAAGAGTTCTACCTTAGAACGAGACCGGATATGGTCGTACCGACCGAACGCGGAACTCTTACTCTAAAGTATGACTCCACCATTCGGGACGATGCGTGGAAATATTTGAGCGTGTACCATTTCGACATATACGAGGATTATACGGGCATCGTTCAAGGCCGTTGGAAAAACCTCGGCGGTGTTGTGGACATGAACAAAAACACGATTACTGTTCCTTTCGAATCGTTCGGCTACTACCAAGTCGTTTACATGGACAAGAGCTTTGACGATGTGACAGGCCATCCTTGGGCGCGTAACGACCTGGATACGCTCTACGCCAAAGGTTATATGCTGAACAAGGAAAGCTCGAGCTTCGTGCCGAACGATTCGATTACGCGCGGCGAATTCGCGACGATGCTGGTTAAAATTTTCGATTTGCCTTTGAACTATACGGAAGTTCCGACGTTCACGGACGTGCAAAGAGTCAACCTGCTGACCAAGCTGTACGATTACAAATATATCGAGACCGCAGCAAAGGCAGGGATTGTGCGTGGCGCTGCAGGCGGACGGTTCATGCCGGACAATGCGATCACTCGCCAGGATGCGGCTATCATGATAGCCAGAGCGGCCGATTTGAAGCTGTCTTCGGAATCCAATATGGATAAAGTACTGGCGAATCTGCGCAAATCGTTTACCGACGGCGACAGCATCGATATTTATGCAAGAACAGCCGTTGAAGCCGTTACGAATGCCGGATTGATCGAGGGCAAGGAGAACATATTGCTTCAAGGACAAACGAAAACGACGGTGCGTTTTGACCCGCTCGAGACATTCACCCGCGCCGAAGCGGCCGCAGTCGCCATTCGCGTGCTGAAAAATCAGAAGAAAATACCGAAGTAAAAAGGCAAGTTACAGACTGCCGGTTCGCTTAGAACCGGCGGTTTTTTTGGCCAATTTACAGGGTGCGGACATGGAAAATACTTCGTGATGACGAATGTATCAGATGCAGGTATACTTGGTTTGTAGCAAAGAGATATACGAGCTGCTACACGGAAAGGTGGATGGCCCAGAGTTGAGCGCATAACATAGAAAAGTTTTTTCGAAAAGTCGCAACTTTTTTCGAAACGCTGCGTTTAATTAGGTGAAACAACAAACAACGCACACGAAACACATAAGAAAACTGGAGTGCGGTGGTACTTTTTCTCAATTTATGCTTTACGGTATGAAAGCACCATTGTATAATGTTATAGTGGCGCCTATATCTCTAGTTTTCTACTTCGACAGTTTACTAGTTTCTGCGACAAACGTTGCAGAGTCCAAATAGGAAGTAGCGCTCAAAACTCTGGGAAGGAGGTGAATTGGCCGATGAGTAAGAAGAGCTTACAAATTAAATTAAACTCTCAAACATCGAATGATGATAATCGAGGAGGAGAAAAAAAGGTTATGAAGAAAAGCTTGTCTGTACTCGTAGCAACTGCTATGGTGTCGTCCATTTTCGCATCCGTTGCATTTGCAGCTGACACATTGACGACCCAACAAAAATTGGATGCATTGATCGCTGCTGGCGTGTTTGATAAAGACGGAACAGGTAACGGATCCGAGCTTGACGCTAACATGTCCCGCGAGCAATTGGCGAAAATCCTTTTCAAATTGAAAGGCCTGAAAGAAGTAACGGGCACCAGCTACACGGACGTTGCATCCGATCGTTGGTCCGCTGGCTTCATCCAAGCCGTATCCAAAGCAACTCCTCCTTTGATGGACGGCGTAGCAACCGGCGTATTCGATCCAGCCGGCGAAGTAACGCTTGAGCAACTGGCAACAGTAGCTGTTCGCGCTCTGGGTCTGCAACAAAACACTTCCGCTACTGTAAAAGGTAACGTATCCGAGTGGGCTAAAGGTTATGTAGCAGCCGCTGTCGCCAACGGTTTGTTGACCGAGAAAACGGACTACACGAAACCAGCTATCCGCGCTGAATTGGTAGAAGCTTCGTACAGCGCTCAAAAAGCTATTGCTGATTCGGTAAAACCGGCTAAAGCTTCGGTGAAATCCGTTAAAGCTGCGGGTGTACAAAAAGTTGAAGTAACGCTTGACCGTGATGTGGATACGACTAAAGCTACTTTCTCGTTGAAGAAAGCCGGCTTGGACATCGCGATTGACGCGACTAAAACGAAATGGTCTGAAGATAAGAAAACAGCTACTCTGACGCTGAAAGACGCAAAAATCAATGAAGGTGAGTATACAGTCACCCTCGGCGGTCTTGCTGCTGATGCTATCGGAACGGCTACTGGAAGCTTTACTGCTGAGAAAGAAGCTGTTAAGAAGATCGAGTTCTCGACGGCTAGCGATACGATCGCTCAAAGCACGAAAGCTCGCGTACAGTTCCGTGCTGTAAACCAATATGGTGAAAATGTTTCCCTGAGTGCTGGTAGCTTCACGGTTAATACTCCTGGATTCTCGAGCAGCATTTCCAAAGACAATATGGGAACGTTCGTTGTAACGATCGATACCACTACGATGACTGGCGGTCAACCGTCACCTGGTTTGACAGTAATTCCGGTTTACATCTACGAGAATGATTCTCGTGTATCGATTCAACAAAACTTCAAACTTGGCACGCCTCCATTTGTACAAAAAATGGAACTGGGTGATGTTAAATACCCGTCTGGCAAAACAAGTCTTTCCGCCAATGGCGATTTCGTCTTGATCCCAGCTACATTGTTCGATCAATACGGCAATCCGATGGCGTTTGACAGCAACACGACTTGGAATGAAAATGTCTTTACAACGCCTTACAGCATGGCATTCCAAAAAGCAGAATTCAAGGATTTCGACAACGACAACTTCGGCGAGCTGAAGATTATTCTGAAGGATCGTGTGGAGAAAACCGAAGAGTATACGGTTACGGCTCAAATCGGCGGAGCAAGCGCTACGACTAAAGTCAAAGTAGCTTCGGCCAAACTGGCAACGAAAATCCAGATCGGCGAAGCAACTGACGTTCTGGCAGAAGGCGATATCAAGGATATTTATATCCCGATTCTTGCTTATGATGCCGATGGTAACCAACTGAGCGTTGACGATATTATTGATTCCCAAAACAAACCAAGAATTAACATTTCGGCGCAAGGTGTTGTGGGAGCAGACTTGACGACGGCTATCTCCAATGCTTCGATTGAAGAATACGGTCAATACAAAGGCTACATTCACATTGGTAAAGTAACCGGTACTGCAAATTCGCAGGCGTTCATCTCGGCTTACCTCACCTCTACAACCGGAAATAATAGCTATGTGACCAAATCTATTCCGATCTTGAAAGCACGTACGCCGGATAAGATCAACGTTGTAACGGATAACGCACCGAAGACGGCAGGCGGCAACTCGAATGTCAGATTCAGCATTGTCGATCAAAACGGCAAGCAATTGGATCGCGTTAGCGCTGTAAATGAAAATGGAAACAGCGTAACTTACCGCGTATATGGTCAAGTTACCGGCAATGGCGGCGTGACGCTTCAGAGAAAAGACCGTCTTGAAAATGTAGTTGCAACATACAACGCTGGTAATTCGTTCGACATCAGAGGCGAAAACTTTGATGATTTCAACCAAATCATGACGTTTAATGCTGCTGCTGGCGCTCCTGGCCAAAGTCTTGAATTGAAAGTCGGATTGCAAAAATCGATCGACGGTGGCACTACTTGGACAGCGATCTCCAATGTTATCACTAAGAAGATCGAATATATCAACGCTGCAACTGAAAGCTTGACTTATTCGGTTACTAAACCAGCATCCATGTATGCTGCGCTCGATCCAGACATGAACTTGATTCCATCCGATATCAAGAACACAACTTCGAGTGGCAATAATAAATACAGAAAGGCAATCGAACTTAGCGCTAAAGACGCATCGGGCAACACGGTAGCAATTAGCAATAAACGTATTGTTTCCGTATCGAGCAGCGTTTACTCGGTTGCACAAGCTACTCCAATGTCGGTTATGGGCACGGGTTACATTCATGGGGTTAAAGCCGGTAAATCCACAATTACTGTTCAGTACAGAGACTTCAAGGATGCTCTTCAATACACCAATTTTGAAGTTGAAGTTAAAAACGAAGTGCCGGTTATTCAATCTGTAACGGCAAATAGTATCGTTGAAATCAATGCTTCGGATATTGGTCTGTATGATAAAGCATACAAATTTATGACTTTGACATTGAAAGATCAATATGGTGTTTCGTTCACTAAAGAAGATATCAACAAATACGACAATATTACTGGTGTGTTCTACTCGATCGAAGGATCTAGTGTAGTAACAGTCAATGCGAAGACAGGCGTTCTCGAGAATCTTGCTTCCGGGCAAGCATTTACACTGAAAGCTGTCGCGGCAACTGGTCAAGTTGTAAGCACGTTTGTAAGAATCCGCTAATTATAAGCTTTACAAAAAAGAAGCCTTCGGGCTTCTTTTTTGTTTGTCGGGCAATTAACCTAATGACAAACAAATTACTGATCGTGTAATTCATAAGAAATCTGAAATAGGACTGAAACAAAATGAGATTTCTTTCGTCTATTAGTATAGAAGTAATAAAGGAGGATATACATGCGAAAGAAATCAAAATTCAAGCATTTGTCCGTCAAATCATTGGTGTTATTCTCATTACTGGCCGCAACGGCACCGATCCATACATATGCTGACGGGACGGAAGTTACGTCTGATTCCATTTTTGATGTGCCATCTGTAGGATCCGTATGGGTTAATGATAATAGTTATTTTGAGCTAAAGGACGCAAGGCTATCCGTCGGGGCGGAAAGTAACACGGTGACATTTACTGTAAAGGTTGTTAATGGCGGAACGAGCGACATCCTGTTTATAGATTATTGGGTTCGTATGTTATCGTCTTCGGGAGCTAATTTTACAATTAATGTAATGCCGCAGGACAAGGATAAAAATGTTATTCCGGCTGGTGGCACGCAGGAAATCAAATTTTATGCCAATGTAACTTCAGCGATCCAATTGAAGGATTTGCAGTTTAAAGTTATCAAATGGGACTTTTCAGCCGCAGAATATCAAAAAACTTTGGGGACACTTCAAATACCGGCCGATTATACTACAGTTGCTCCGGCAGGATCAAAAGCCAATATCAAAATTTCCAAGACATCTCTACAGGGCTATATAAAACGATCAACAATCAGCAGCAATGAAGAGAACTTTTTGCCATCCATCTTATTGGAACTGCAAAATACGGATATTCGCAGTTTAAAGCTGCCTACCATGAACTATATGATTCGCACTTCGGATGGCTTGTTGTATCCGCTAACAGCTGCTGGCGTAACGAATACAACTACGATTGACCCTTTAATGAAGAAGGAAATAACCTTAACCGGCAAGCTTCCTCGAACTATATCTGATCAAAACTGGGAATTGGTCATTACCGAGAATACGTCTACCGGAGAAACCACTACTGTTAATACGGCTTTCGCGGAATTTAAAATTCCAAATCCAACTGATGACACATCGTCAACGGAAAAAGAGCAATCATTTTCGAATGAAGATGGAACTTATGTTGCTACACTGGAATCTATACAAAGAGTTCCATGGGAAGATGACGATTTATTATCCGCTTCTATCTTGTTAAAGTCCAAAGAGTCAAAACCTCTACCTATCCCAGAGCTTACCGGATACATCGAGCTAGACGATTCGGTAAAGGTAGAAGTAAAAGTTATTCGTACCGACAACGTAATCGGACTGCAACCGGAAAAAGAAGTCAGAGTACAACTGTTGGGGACTGTTCCTTATACTTACGAGTATTCAAAGTTAACCGTACATCTTCAGGAAAAAGAAGCAGCTAAGAGCGGCAGTACAACGACAACCGGAACAGTGACTGATTTGGTATCATTTAAAGTAGATTCAGTATTAGACAACATACCTCAAGTCAAAGCAGGCGAACGTTTTAAGATCGGTGGAATAGGACGCTCTGGAGATTACTATGTTCATGCGCTTCATAATTACAGCGGTAAGAGCTCGGATGTAATTACGGCTCAGGTGGAGATTGAAAATTTGGAAAAAAGAGCAAATGATCTTTCCAAGCTGGTAGCGCATTTTAAAGGCTCTGATGGGACGGTATATCCGGCAACGATAACTGAAATAAAAACAAAAATAAGTCCATCGGGTAAAGCATTGGTAAACGTGTGGGCAAATGTAGCAAAAAGTAAATCACAGGAAATTACACAATTGCTTATTGGAGAAGGGATTACCCAAGGGAAATATTCTTTGATTACAGACAAACCTGACGCATACGTGAATTCCGTGGCTTTTGATTTACCAAAAGAAAAGCCAGTTACGCCTGATACCATCAAAGACATTGATATATTTCCTTATAAGCTTAGTTTAAGTCGAGTAGGTACTACGGTAAACGAGGACGTCATTAAAGTGAATTTTGATTATATGTTAGAAAAAGATACGCAATATGAAGTAAACACGGATGAATACAAATTGAATCTGGAAATTGAAGATGCCGATGGGAAGGCGAAGATGGATTGGACATTCAATATGGAGAAAGACTCTAGTACACAAACCGGAGCTTCAAATACCACAACACCTGTAGGTTCGACTACCTTCCAAATTGGGGAAAATAAAATGGAGGTTACAAAGACCGATAAGGACTTTAGATATAAAGTTACAATGCTCAAAAAGTACAAGCTTAACTTATATGTCGTCTTCCAAGGTCAGAAACGCCTTGTAGCCAGCAAAGACCTTGAATGGTTTTATTTCTCCGACTGAGAAAATCAATCCCGAACAAACAATCCTTTCGATCCAATTTCCGTTGGCCGAAAGGATTTCTTTTTACGGAGTCGAATGTAACAAGGTCAGGAGGCGAATAAAGTGATACAGAAACGAAAGCTGTTGCTTACCGGATTAATCGGTATAACCATTGCAGTGGGTGTATATGCAGGACAAGCGGCCATCGTATCGAGAGCGGATGGGGCGGTGCAGCCTGGATCAGCGGATGACCCGCTTGTAACCAAAAGCTATTTAGATGAGCAGCTTAAAAAGGTAACGGGTGGCCAGTGGACCGGTACTCCAACTACAGGGACTGGTCAAACGAGCACCGGTCAAGGTGTATCGGAAGAACGTGTCAAAGAGTTACTCGCGACTGAAATTGCGAAAGCCAAGCAAGAGCTGCTGGCCCAAATCCCGTCAACAGGAGGGGGACAGACCCAGCCGCAACAACCGGCCGCACCATCTACGGGAGCACCGTCGACGCTGGAGGTCATCCAATTGGAGGCAGGCCAAACTTTGTACGGAGGAGTCGGCACCGAACTGATCGTGCGCTCAGGCAAGACGATTGCAGTTAGCAATAGCGACGGTATTCCTGACGTTACTGCAGGAAAAGATATTGTCTCAGGGGCTGCTGTCGAGAACAATCATCTTCTTATTATTCCTCGTGAAGGAAGAGGGATTAAGCCCGATCCAAAGCAAAAAGGCGATATTTACGTCATGGTACGCGGAATCTACATATTGCTAAAAGAGGATGGAACGACAGCAACACCATAATTTTACCCCTATTAACAATAATCGATACGGGTGAACAACGGGAATGCGGCCATAATACAGGTACATCAGCTATCAGGGAGGTGAACCAATATGGCCAGCAACAATCGTAAAGTCGTTCCCGAGTGCCATCAAGCATTGGACCAAATGAAATATGAAATCGCCGCTGAATTGGGTCTACCGGTGGGCAATGGCTTGGCTTCATTCGGCAATGTGGAATTTGCAACGGAATTGGGCAGTATGCCGTCCGCTTCGATCAAAGAAAATTATTGGGGGCATATCGCAAGCAGAGATGCGGGAGCGGTCGGCGGAACCATAACACGACGTCTCGTGCAACAAGCGGAGCAGGTACTTTTCGGACTGAAGTAATTTCAATCATTCATTTATTGACAGAGCTCGACAAATCCAGTAACATCAATATTTGAAGGTCATGCATTGCAGCCTTTTCCTACTGGAAAAGGTTCATTTTTTGCATGTCGAAAAAGAAGCGTGATCGCCTCTCCCGTGTAGAGTTCGTACTCATGATAAATAATAGTTGCAGGAGGTTGAATGGAGTTATGGCATTAAAAAACGGTCGCCGTCTGTTCACATCGGAATCGGTAACGGAAGGACATCCGGACAAGATTTGCGATCAAATTTCCGATGCGGTATTGGACGCGTTTATGCAAAATGATCCGAATGCCCGCGTAGCGTGCGAAGTATCGGTAGCAACGGGCCTCGTTCTCGTAATCGGCGAGATCAGCAGCTCTTCGGAATATGTAGATATCCCTTCCATCGTACGGAATACGATCAAGGAAATCGGCTACACGCGCGCCAAATACGGTTTTGACGCTTCTACATGCGCCGTACTGACTTCTTTGAACGAACAATCGGCTGACATTGCCCTTGGCGTAGACAAGGCTCTGGAAGCGAGAGAAGGCACGATGACGGACGAGCAGATCGAAGCGCTTGGCGCAGGGGACCAGGGCCTCATGTTCGGCTTCGCCGTAAACGAAACGCCTGAACTGATGCCGCTTCCGATCGCCTTGTCACACCGTCTGGCCCGCCAGTTGTCGGAAGTGCGTAAGAACGGTACGCTGGGCTACTTGCGTCCGGACGGTAAAACGCAAGTAACGGTCGAGTACGAAGGGGACAAACCTGTTCGTGTAGACACGATCGTCGTATCGACCCAGCATGCGGAAGAAATTACTTTGGAGCAAATCCAGCAAGACATCCGGGAGCATGTCATTAAGCCGGTTGTGCCGGCGGAATGGCTGGACGATGAAACGAAATATTTCATCAATCCGACTGGACGCTTTGTTATCGGCGGTCCTCAAGGGGATGCCGGTCTTACCGGACGCAAAATCATCGTCGATTCTTACGGCGGCTATGCCCGTCACGGCGGCGGTGCTTTCTCCGGCAAAGATCCGACGAAAGTCGACCGTTCGGCTGCCTATGCAGCACGCTATGTCGCCAAAAATATCGTAGCAGCCGGTTTGGCCGAAAAGGTTGAAATTCAACTTGCTTACGCAATCGGCGTAGCTCGTCCGGTTTCCGTCAACGTGGATACGTTCGGAACGGGCAAAGTCAGCGAAGATAAGCTGGAAGAAGTAATTCGCAACAATTTTGACCTTCGTCCGGCGGGTATCATTAAAGAGCTTGATCTTCGTCGTCCGATCTACCGTCAAACGGCGGCTTATGGTCACTTCGGACGTACGGACGTGGACCTGCCTTGGGAACGTACCGACAAAGCCGAGCAGCTTAAAAAAGAAGCGCTGAGCTAATAACTAGACCAGCGGACTTTATATATCTTAAAAAAACGCCACTCCGAAAGGGGTGGTATTTTTATTGATAAAAGTAGAGTTATCGGGTCTTTGTAAAGCTTTGGAATATTCTGTGTCCGATACCCAGAAGCCGAGCAATGCTTACGAAAGCTATAGGATAACGCCAAAAATCGACAATATCTAGTTCCAAAGCGACAAACGAAACGGAATCCGGCTGGAAAACGTAACTTTTTCGGGGAAATTGGAGTCTATAATGATGTACAAAAATCATGGAGAGAGATAGAGAGATTCGGAGAGGAGATTCACCTTTGTTACAGCTCAAGAGCAACAAAAAGAAAAGAAGAAAAGGATTAGCTGCGGTCCTATTGGCCGCTTCGATCGCGGTACAACCATGGATTGCGCCTGTGCCCGTTCATGCTGCCTCGGCTGCGGAATCGCCGGTAACGATGACTGCGCAAGAGCCGCTAACGTATGGAGCGATTCTCAAAAAATATGAATGGAATTTTGAAAGAAACAAAAAACCGGTTACCGTAAAAGCAAACGTGGTAGAAGTAGATTTGAAAAATCCTTATGTCAAACTCGACACAATCGCAGGTACGGGCGGACAGTATACGAAGAAGCAAAACGTACGAAAGATGGCGAACGAGACGGGAGCCGTCGCTGCGATTAACGGAGATTTTTTCAACACCCAGGCGGAAGGAGTGCCGATGGGGCCGCAAATTTCCGGTGGCAAGCTGCTGGCTACCCCTCCGTATTTGGTTGGCTGGTATTCATTCGCTTTGACTAAGGAGAATAAGCCGGTAATCGATATGTTTACGTTCCAGGGGAAAATAGTAGCCAAGGATGGAACCTCGTATCCGCTGGGAGGCATTAATAAAACGTACTATTGGTACGAGAATGACGGCATTCATGAAGAAGGCGCCCATAGTATGATCGACGGTCTATATATGTATACGAATACTTGGGGGCAAGTCAATCGCTCCAATGACGGGGTCACGGTGCCAACGGAAATATTGGTCAAAAACGGGATAGTGCAGCAAATTTTGCGTCCAGGCGTTCTCGAGATGGTGGCGCCTGCCGACGGTTATATATTGAGAGCTTCCGGCAAGGCGGACGAGTTTGTGGCCCAGCATTTGAAAGTAGGCGACAAGATCACCGCAGACTATAAAGTATCGGCCCAAAATCCTGCCATGCAATATGATACGGCCAATTTCAAGACGATGATCGGCGGGCATACGATACTGGTGGACGAGGGCCAACCGGCAGCCTTTTCACATGAAGTGAATGGAGTAAGCGGCTATTCGCCTGTCGCCCGTTCGGCAATCGGCTTCTCCAAGGACGAGCAGTATGCTTATTTAATAACGGTAGATTCAGGTATGACGCTCGCGGAATTGCAGCAGTTCATGCTAAAGGCCGGAGTATGGAAAGGAATCAATCTGGACGGCGGCGGCTCTACCCAAATGGCGACAAGACCGCTTGGCGAGTTTCAGACAGCGCTGGTCAGCGCGGATATCGGGTACGAGCGTCCGGTCGTGAACGGCGTTGGCGTCTATTCGTTATCACCCAAAGGACAGGTCAGGGATATTCAAATTCAAGGTGCAACCGCGTTATTCGTCGGCCAGAAGGCCACTTACAGCTTGAAAGCATACGACGACTATTTCAACCCGGTAGCGGCTGATCAAATCCCGGCCAGTTGGTCAACCACCCAGCCTCTCGGTTCGTTCGCGGGCAATACGTTCACGGCGTCCGCACCGGGCAAAACACAGCTGACCGTCGTATCCGACAAAGCCACGAAAAGCATAGACGTGGAAGTCATCGGAGGCAAAGATGTGGCGAGTCTGAAGCTGAATGCTTCGTCAACCTCTTTGCTGGCCAACTCGGTTTACACGCTTACCGCTAACGTAACCTCCAAGTCCGGAGCGAAGGGAACCATACCGGCCGAAGCGATGCAATTTGAATTTATCGGCTTCAAAGGACGAATGGAAGGCAGCCGGCTGACGATCGACAGCATCGACAAGGATGCGACTGAAGGCCGAATTATTGCCCGCTATGACGGATTCTCGACAATGGTTACATTGCCCGTGGTCGATAGCCGAATTGTCGAAGCGTTCGAAACCTTAATGCAGCCGACGTTTACTTCTACGCCGGGAGTTACAGGAAACGTGTATAAAGTATCCGGGGTAGAAGGACTTGCCGCAGGAAGCAAAGCTCTTGGGTTGCAATACGATTTCTCGCAGGGGACGGGAACAACGGCGGCATACGCCTCCTTCTCCGATGGATTAAAAATCGATGGTCAACCGGAGTCGTTCAGCGTCAAGGTGAAGGGCGATAACAGCCGCAACTGGGTCCGGGCCGAAATCAAAGATAGTGCCGGCAAAGTGCAATTGATCAGCTTGACCGAATTAACGAATTGGTCGGATTGGAAAACGTTAAGTGCGGATTTGAAAAAATACAACTTTGCGTACCCGATTACGTTGACCAGGCTGTATGTGGCCAATCCCGAAAACGGGCATGACGAGCGCGAGCTGAAAGGCCAGATCATGTTCGACGATATAGCTTTTCAATATAAAAAATCGACTTCCCAAACGAAAAACGCCGTTAAGCTGACGATCGATCAAAAATCGCTGACCGTTAACGGCAAGCCGCTTGTACTGGATCAGGCTCCGGTTATATACAATGGGAATACCTTAGTCCCAGTCCGCTTCGTAGTGGAGGCGATGGGAGGACAATTGACGTGGGTCGACGGAGAGCGTAAAGTAATTATTATGAAAGACAACCATCTGCTCGAGCTATGGTTGGACAAAACCGAGCTCATCGCCGACGGGGAAGCGATAACGGCGGAAGTGCCGCCGCTGCTCATGACGGAACGGACAATGGTGCCGCTGCGTGTCATTTCCGAGAACATGGGCTGGAAAGTAACATGGGACGAGAAAACCCGTTCGGTTACGTTGGAATAAATTAGGGCCAAATATCCCGCTCCAAACCTGTCGAAATATGATAGTATAAGATTTAGTACGCAGTGGCTGAGCTATCGTTATGGCCATTGCGTACTAGGTCCAAAACCAGGCAAAGGGGTACGGGATAGCTTGCAATTCGACGCGATCGACAAAGTTATCAAAAATGCGATTGGAGTCATGGAATCCAGCAAATATCAAATGTTCGAAATATGCGAAAGCGCCCGTAGCGAATGGGAGGCGCTGAATAAGGAACTTCACCAGGTGATGGATGAAGTCTCCCGGACGATCGACCAAGTGGACAAGCTCGAAGTCGAATACAAACGTTCCAGAATCCGGCTGACGGAAGTAAGCCGGGATTTCCACCGGTTCAAGGAAGAAGATATCCGGGTCGCCTACGAAGCAGCCACCCAAATGCAGCTGCAGCTTATCATGGCCCGCGAGAAGGAGCACCACCTGAGAGCAAGGCGCGACGAACTGCAGAAGCGCATACGAAATGTCGACAAGACGGTCGAACGCGCCGAAGCGCTTGTAGGGCAAATGAACGTCGTGCTCAAATATTTGTCCGGAGATTTGAATCAAGTAACCCGTATTCTCGAATCGGCGAAAAATCGCCAGTTGATCGGTTTGAAAATCATTTTGGCTCAGGAAGAGGAGCGCAAACGGATCGCTAGGGAAATTCACGATGGTCCCGCTCAAGCTATGGCCAATATGGTGCTTCGTTCCGAAATTGCCGAACGCATGCTGGACAGGCAGGAATATGCTACCGTGAAGGAAGAGCTCTCCGATCTGAAGGGAGCCGTCCGTTTCGGCCTGGAGGAAGTCCGGAAAATTATTTTTAACCTGCGTCCTATGGCCCTTGACGATCTCGGGCTCATGCCGACGCTGCGCAAATATGTGCAGGATTTCGAGGACCGTACGAGAATCCATATTCGTTTTGAAGTTATCGGCGTGGAGACGCGGTTGCCTTCCGCAATGGAAGTGGCTGTATTCCGGTTGGTTCAGGAAGGTCTTGCCAATGTATTAAAGCATTCGAAGGCCAGCCATGCGGGCATTGAAATCACGTACCAGAGACAAATGGTGAAAGTTGTCGTAAAAGATAACGGCGTCGGCTTCTCCGTCGATAAGCTGGAAGCCATGATTGCCAGAGGCAACTCGCATTTCGGCATCATGGGGATGCGCGAGCGGGTGGAGCTGTTGGGGGGGCGAATGGATATCGAGTCCGAGCCTAATGCAGGCGCGAAGCTCACGATGATCATCCCGATCAGTCTGGAACAAAGAGAGGAGTAATCTAATGGAACCAAAACGCAATGTAAAAATCGTTATCGCTGACGACCACCAATTGCTGCGGGAAGGCGTCAAGCGCATATTGAATATGGAAAAAGATTTTGAAGTGGTAGGCGAGTGCGGCGACGGCATCCAAGTGGTCGAGCTGTGCAATTCGCTCCGCCCCGACGTAGTCTTGATGGATATCAACATGCCGATCGAGAACGGGGTAGTCGCGACGGAAAGACTGAAAGATTTTTTCCCGGAAATCAAAGTCATTATTTTGTCTATCCATGACGACGAGACCTACGTATTCGAGACGCTGCGCAAAGGCGCGTCGGGCTATTTGTTGAAGGATATGGAAGCGGAGTCGCTAATAAACGCTATTCGCTCTGTCGTCGCGGGACATGCCTATATTCATCCGAAAGTAACTGGCAAGCTGATCAACCAGCTGCGGAGAATGACCTATCTCGATCCGAACGGCATCGCCGGGGGCAATGAGAGCCCGAAAGAAGCCGGAGTCAAGTACATACACCAGCCCAACAGTCCGCTTACGCGCAGGGAGGCGGAAGTACTGCGTCTTTTGGCGGAAGGCAAAAGCAACAAGTCGATCGGCGAAATGCTGTTTATCAGCGAGAAAACGGTGAAAAACCACGTCAGCAGCATTCTTCAGAAAATGGAAGTGGAAGATCGGACCCAAGCGGTCATTATCGCGATCAAAAACGGCTGGGTAACGTTATAATCCAAGCACGAGCGCAGGAACCTTGGACATCATGGCGGCATATAATAGCGGTAAGGGAGGGAGCCGCTATGATAGTCGGGTTGCTGTCGATATTCGGAGCGTACGGACTCGCGATAGCCTTGGTCCACTTGGGCCGTTCCCGGTTCCGGTGGAACCGGCGGAAACCGATCCATTACGTCCTCATTACAAGAAACAATGCAATGCAGATCGAATGGTATTTGCGCACGCTGCTGTTCGTTTCGCGGCTGAAAGCAAGGACGATTCATATCGTCGTCATGGACGAACGCTCCGAAGACGATACGATGGCCATAGCGGGACGTCTGGCAGCGACACGGCCGGATCATATCGAAATAAGCGAATGGAACGAATCCGCGCAGCTGGATCAATTGATTACGCGTTACGAGAATGAGGAGGTTGTCCTCGTTCGGCTGAGCAACGAAAAGGAAATGCAGAACATTCCGCTATTCCAATAATTAACCGCTTACAAAAACGGTGTTGGGGGGACTCGGGTGAAAGTCCGTTTATACGCCGCTGCCGTCCCGGGACGGGTAGAGTGGCGATTTAGTCTAGATATCGATATAGATTACGCATACTGGTTCGAACAGACCGGCGGGAAAGCATCCCTGCATCTGTTGGAACCAGTTTTGTCTTTATCGGAGGCTTGTGCGCTGATGGCGGATTTAAACCGGGAGTCGGCAGACAATGTGAACCATGTCTTGCGGAAGTGGGCTTCGATAAGCGCGGAAGCCGGTCTCCGAATAGGAACGGTGGAAGTCCGGACGGTCACATATACAGAATATGTGAAGGAGAGAAAAACCGAATCGATTGATGCGCAGGAGTTGTTGAAGATGGAACGGCTGCTCGTCGGGCGCTGCTTCTCCAAAGAAGAGCTGCTTCGTTTTCTGGAGCATCACGGACTCGAAGCGGCGAGCCAAGCGTGGACAAGCTATTTGCAGGCGGCCTTTTTAAGAGGACGGGTAGAACTCGGCAACGGGATCGAGAGCTCACGCAAGCGCCGTTATATGTGGTCGAAGCCCGAGCGCCATTATAGCTGCAATCGCTGCGGTACGGGGGGCGACCGGATGTATCCGGCAGATTGTCTATATTGCTCGGGAGAATGCGTGTACTGCGAGGAATGCTTGACAATGGGCCGGCTCCAAACGTGTACGTTGCTTATTTACGGTTCATCGGAAGCCGAAAACGAACGGGTCTCGGTCTCGAGACCCGATGTAACTCCGATAGAGTCCATGGCAGTGGAGTCTAAGTCCGGCCCAAACGGAGGCGGTGAAAACCGGATTTGCCTATTTAACAAGAGAAAACGGTACGGGTAAGCCCGGACGATTTCTGATCTGGGCGGTTACCGGCGCCGGGAAAACGGAGATGATCTTCCCGTTCATCGACCGCGAGCTGCGGCTCGGACGAAAGGTGCTGATAGCGACTCCCCGCAGGGACGTCGTTCTTGAGCTTCAACCGCGTCTGAAACGCGCTTTTCCCGATCGAAAGATCGTCACGCTCTATGGGGGCAGCGAGGAACGTTGGGAGCAAGGCGAGCTGACATTGGCCACTACGCATCAATTGCTCCGGTATCATAGAAGCTTCGATTTGGTCATCATCGATGAAATCGATGCATTCCCTTATCATAACAATCCTATGTTGCAGTTTGCGGCGGAACGCGTGTGTAGACGGTCCGGAGCATACGTTTTGCTGTCGGCCACCCCGCCGGCGAATCTCATACGATTAGCTAATCGGGGTCGACTTGCCCACGTCAAGGTTCCGGTTCGTTTTCACCGGCACCCGCTTCCGGTTCCGCGTGCGCTGCGAATCAAGGAATTGTCGAAATGGAAAGACAGCTTGCCGGGGAATGTAAGGTCTGCGCTGAAGCAGTCTATCGACAGAGGGGCTCAGTTGTTCGTTTTCGTGCCGAGAATTCGCGATGTCGAACCGATGGTAAAAACCATACGAGCTCATTTGTCCGGATATGCCGTTGAAGGAACCTCCTCCCAAGATCCCGAGAGAGCCGACAAGGTGGTTCGGTTTCGGCAAGGCGACATACGGGTTCTGGTGACCACGACCATTCTGGAGCGGGGCGTCACGGTTCCCAAAACCGATGTCTTTATTTTGCAAGCCGATTCGGCGACGTTCGATTCCGCAGCTTTGATCCAGATGGCCGGACGCTCCGGCCGATCCAAGGACGATCCCGCGGGTCGAGTGTTTTTTGCCGCTGCCGCCCTTACAAACTCTCAATCGCGCGCCATTCGACAAATTCGCCAGATGAATCGGGTCGCCAAACGAAAAGGATACTTAATTGACGGGAAGAAGGTGGAGGGAGAAAAGGCAGCAGCCGATCGCGACAACAGAACAAAAGGAGGGTTATGATGATCAATCGATTGTGGGAGCGGCTGGTCAGGACCGGCGAATCGTTACTGGGAGCGCCGACGGATCTTTGTGCGTACTGCCGGGCTTCCGTCAAACGATATGCGCTCCCGTCACTGGCTCTATGCTCACGCTGTACGAATCAAATTCCATGGATCGAGTCGATCCAATGCCCGCATTGCGGCAGGATGGAGCGATGCATGGACTGCACCAGAAGAGGGAGATCCAGCTTAAGCTTCAACCGGAGCGCCGTAAAGTATGACGAGCGGATGAAAGAATGGCTGGCGGCTTATAAATACGGGAGAAACGAGCGGCTGCAAGCACTGCTTTCCTCGATGCTGTTCCAGACCTACAAGCGGTACGAAAACGAGTATGCCCGATCTGGCGCCATTCATTGGATCACTCCCGTCCCGGTGAGCCGCCAACGGATGGAGGAACGCGGATTCAACCAAGCGGGGCAGCTTGCCGCAGGCTTCGGGGCCCGGGCGAGCATTCCCGTCGTCCCGCTGCTCGGACGCCGCCGGGATACGGCGAAGCAGAGCTACAAGTCGCGATCGGAACGATTGGACGATTTGAAGGACGCTTTTGCCATTGATGAAGATGGAATAAAGATGATATTAAAAAAAACGGTGCTGCGGCCGATAAACATAGTAATTATCGATGATGTGTATACAACCGGGAGCACCTTGCATCATTGCGCCAAGACGATAGCCGAGCATGCGGATGCGAACGTGTACGGGTTGACATGGGCAAGATGATTTGGAGCCGCAACGGGTAAGCGGCGCGGACCCGGTTTCGAATATGGGTAAGGGGTGCTGAGCTATGAATTTGTCGAATTGTCCGCAGTGCGGGAAAGTATACGTGAAGAACAGCTACAACTTGTGCCCGAACTGCTTGCGGGAGATCGAGGACCAATACCGGAAATGCGTCGACTATTTGCGTAAAAACCGCAGCTGCAACCTTCATGAGTTAAGCGACGGCACGGGAGTTCCGATAAGGATGATAACCCGGTTTATCCGTGAAGGCCGTATCGCGACAAAGGACGCCCCCAATGTGTTGACGCCCTGCGAATCTTGTGGTGAGCTGATTAAGGAAGGAACGCTGTGCGCGAACTGCAAGAGCCAATTGGCGAAGGACTTTAGCCATATGCAGGAAGACGAGAAGCGGAAAGCGGAGAGGCAGAACGCCTTGGATTTCGGCAACACGTACATGAAAGACCGCGACAAGTTCGATAAACGGTAAATTGGACTAAACAAACGGACGGAGCCGTCCGATATATGCTATAACAGGCTGTCGGAACGTAAAGCAAGCGAAAGAGCAGGTGATCTCTATGAAAATCAACGGCATAAACCGCGTCGGCGGAATGAATCCTTATGCAAGGCAAGAAGCGAAGCAGGCCGAGCTGAAAGGCAAACGGGAGAAGCAGAAGGACGAAGTGCAAATTTCCGCGCAAGCGCAAGAGCTGCACGGCGCTCAAGGAACCTCCGAGCTGCGCAGCCAAAAGGTGCAGGAGCTGAAGCATTCGGTCTCTACGGGCACTTACCACGTGGAGTCGGGGCAAATCGCGGAGAAGCTGTTTCCGTATATCAAATAATCGGGGGAGCGGGTGAACGGAAGCGATGGAAGCGATAGTGCGTACGCTGGATCAACAGATTGAAGTTCACCGTATCCTGCTCGAGTTAAGCGAACATAAACGGAAAGCGATCGTCGGCAATGAAGTGGAACGGCTGATGCAATTGACGCAAAAAGAAGTGAAGCTGATCCGGCTGGTGGACCAATTCGAATCGGAGCGCGCGGAAACGGTGCAAGCGTATATGCGTTCCAGAAATATGTATGTGACGGGCGCCATTACGATTAACACGCTGAGCAAAATCGCGGTCAAATTGGAAGAGAAGCAAGCGCTGTCGGAACGGCGGAGCGAGCTGCTGCGCCTGATCGAGGAGCTGAAGCAAGCGAACGAGTTGAACCGTCAGTTGATCCAGCAGTCTCTGGCCTTCATCGATTTTTCGATCGACGTGATTGCGGGGCCGCCGGAACAAGACGCGGTGTACCATCATCCGCAGCACGATCAGCAGACGTACCAGCGCAGTTATTTTGACCGGAAAGCTTGATGGTAAAAGACGCTCACAAGGAACGAATTCGGAAAGAAGGATACGACCATGAGATCGACATTCGGCGGCCTCGAAATAGCGAAGCGGAGTTTGTTCACCCACCAAGCTGCGCTAACGACTACGGGCCATAACATATCCAACACGAATACGGCGGGATACACGAGACAGACGGTAAAGTTCGTAGCCGCGCGGCCGATGGAAGCCGTCGGCATGCAGCGGTCCAACCTCCCGGGACAATCCGGGCAAGGCGTCGAGTTTTCGGGAATCGAACGGATTCGCGAGCAGTTTCTGGACGATCAATTCATTAACGAGCAAAAGTCGCTGGGCGAGTGGACGATTCGCAGCGATACGCTTGAGAAGCTGGAGAAGGTGATCAACGAGCCTTCCGACACGGGGATCCGTCAGACGATAGAGGGGTTCTGGAACGCCTGGCAGGAGCTGACCAAAAATCCCGACAGCATGACGAACCGCGTGCTCGTGAAGGAACGCACGATCGCGATGACGGATGCGCTCAACGATACGGCTACGAAGCTGAACGATTTGTCGAAGGATTTGACGGAGAACGTCGGAGTCAAAGCTCAGCAAATCGACACGATTCTCGGCCAGGTCGCCCGGCTGAATAACGAGATTTTCCGGGTGGAGGGTCTCGGAAACGATGCGAACGATCTGAGGGACCAACGCGACTTGCTCGTGGACGACCTCTCCAAAATGATTAATATATCCGTAACTGAACAGACGTCGGGCTATAACATTACGATGGGAAATGCTTCGCTTGTAGAGGGAAATACGAAGCAGGTGGAAGTGACCCCGGCCTATTTGGAAGCGGCTTTTAACGGAAATATGCAGACAGGCGAAGTATACGGCATGATCCTGTCGAGGGATTCCATCGTGAAGTCCTATGTGGATGAGTTGAACACGATGGTCAAATCGATGGTCAACGGTCAGGTCGAGATTACGTTGCCGGCCAATACGATGCTGCCGACAGGAGTTACGCTTACCGCAACCGACGGCACTACGGTCACTGGAACTTTGACGGCGGAGAAGACGGTGCGGGTAAACGGTTTGAACGGTTTGCATCAGCTCGGATACGATATGAATGGCAATCCGGGCGCTCCGTTTTTCCAGATGACGACTGGCAGTGAGGCGGCTACGCTCAAGCTAAACCAGAGCATACTGGATGACGTATTTACGATTGCCGCAGCCAACCGTACGTATGTGGACGAAGAAGGAAATACGAAGGTCGTTCAAGGGAGCAACGAGCTGGCATTGCTGGTCGCGGGATTAAGAAACAAAAAACTCGAATATACGTCCGGACAGACCGGGACGGTTGACGATTTCTTCCGATCCATCATTACGAAGCTCGGGATCGAGGGACAGGAAGCGCATCGTCAGATGGCCAATCAGCAAGTTTTGGTCGAGCATGTGCAATCCAGAAGACAATCGGTCAGCGGCGTGTCGTTGGACGAGGAAATGGCCAATATGATCAAGTACCAGCACGCATACAATGCGGCTGCTCGCGCTATGACCACCTATGATGAGATGCTCGATAAAGTCATTAATGGAATGGGCGTCGTCGGCAGGTAATCCGACAAGCCGATCCGCGGAGGGTGAAACGTTTTGAACCGAGTGACGCAAGGCATGATGAATTCGCAGCTGCTGCTCAACCTGAACAACAATTTGAATCGGATGAACAATTTGCAAAACCAGCTGGCCACGGGAAAAAGGATCAACAAGCCTTCCGACGATCCCGTCGGCATCAGCTTCGCTATGCGATATCGAAGCGAGCTCGGAGCGACCGACCAATTCCAAAGCAACGTTGATGCGGGATTATCCTGGCTCGATTTTACAGATACGATGATGAATCAACTGGGCAACGTCATGCAGCGCGTCCGCGAGCTTGCCGTTCAAGGGGCCAACGGCACCAATGACGACAACGCGATGACGGCGCTGAGCCAAGAAGTGAGCCAGTTGAAAAATCAGGTATTGGATATCGCGAACAGCGAGTTTAACGGGAAGTTTGTGTTCAACGGGCAAAAGACCGATCAGACGCCTTATCCGGACGCGCAAAATTTGCTGGTCGATACGGACCAAGGGGTTATCCATTACGAGATCGGGGCCGGAGTCAAGCTGGGCATAAACGTAACCGGAACGCAAGTATTCGGCGAACCGGATTCCGAGGATAACTTGTTCAAGCTGTTCGACGAATTCGCCGGCTACTTGTCCGAGAGCAAATATACCGACATCTCCACAATGATCGGAAAGCTGGAGACCCGGCTGGACAAAGTGCTGCAAATCCGTTCGGACATCGGCGCGAAGACGAACCGTATCGAATTGGCTAAGGGACGTTTGGACGATATGAGCATCAACTTGCAGACGCTGCAGTCCAAGACGGAAGATGCCGATATCGCGGAAGTGATCACGAACCTGAAGACGGACGAGAACGTTTACCAGGCATCGCTTGCGGCCGGATCGAAGTTGATTCGACCGAGCCTCGTAGACTTCCTGAAGTAGGAAGGAGCAGGCTCGATGGATTTGCCCAGAATTCATTATAGGCTTCAGCACGCCAAGCTGCATATCGACGCCGATTTGGGGAAATACGACATTCAGCAGCCGAGGCCGACTTTCGAAATGAAGCGGATCGACCCGAAGCTGGACATTCAGCAGCCGCGCGGAGATTTGCAGATCGATTCCAGCAAGGCACGGGATGCCCTCGGACAAGGCGGCAATCTGGAAATGATGCATCGGATTTATTCGTCCGCCCGTAACGTCGCCATGGACGGGATCGCCCGTATCGTGGAGAACGGCAATAGGCTGGCGGCGATCCACTTGGGCGGCAACCCGATCGCGGACAATGCGCAGGCTAACCTTACCGGCTTTCCGGAGATGGATTATGCGGGACCCACTTCGTTCGATAATGTAGATATTACGTACACGGCGCGTAAAGCTCAGATCGAGGTTACGCCGGGACGAATCGAATTCAATACGAAGGTGAACAATCCGATCGTGGAATACCGTAGGGGCAAGATGGAAATTTATATGAAGCAGTATCCGAACGTCGAGATGATTCCGCCCCAGATCGATATGAAAGTATAGTAGCTATAGTCGTCGGGCCATTGCGCTAGGATGTCGCAGGAAGCCCAAGCGTCTATAGCTATTTGTATTTCGGACGCTTTTTCGGTATTGTTCGAGTCAAGAAGATTTTATGGAAACGGAGTGGTTTCGACATGATATTGAGGACAAGAGACTTCGGCGAGATCGAGGCGCAGGAGCAGGACATTTACCGGTTCGCCGGAGGCATTCCCGGATTCGAGGATCGAACGGCGTTTATTATGCTGCAGGCCGGGGAGGGCAGCTCGTTTTACTACTTGCAATCCGTAGAAGAGGAGGCGCTGTCGTTCGTTTTGACCGACCCGTTCTTTTTCTTTCCTGACTATGAAGTGGAGCTATCGGATTCGGTCAAGGAAGAACTGGAAATCGGGGATCGCGCCGAAGTAGTCGTGCTCGCCGTCGTTTCCGTGCGCGAGCGTATCGCGGACGCGACGGTGAATTTGCTCGCTCCCGTAGTGTTCAACAAAAGCAAGCGGAGCGGCAAGCAGATCATTCTGGCAGGCTCTAAATACAGTACAAAGCATCGGCTAATGCCGGAGACGGAGGCCGCCGGTTCCACCGCTGCAGCCTTGAGCGAGGAGGGGTGAGCTTATGCTTGTATTGACGAGAAAAAAGGGCGAATCGATCATGATCGGCGATTCCATAGAGCTGGTAGTGATCGGAGTAGAAGGAGATTTGGTGAAGCTGGGCATTCGCGCGCCGAAATCTGTCGAAGTGTACCGGAAAGAATTATACGATTCGATCCAATCGTCCAATAAAGAAGCGACGGAGCGCACCGTTTTGGCACAGGATTTATCCGCATTCTTTAGAAAAGAAAAGTAAATAGCCGTAATGTAGAGATATAGGCGGTTTTTGGTCGGGAAATGGCCGAAAACCGCCTTAAGCTATCTGCAGCGCTCAAAATTTGCTCTTATATTTTTCTCGCGAAATTTCGATATATGTAGTAGGACTTTTCTATCGGGACCGGCCGGCCTGATAGAAATGCCTGACCCACAAGGATGTGGGAATTAGTTACTTCAGGGAGGAAGAAAAGGCATGAGAATTAATCACAATATCGCGGCATTGAACACGTATCGTCAAATGAGCACGAACTCGACGGCAAGCGGTAAATCGATCGAGAAATTGTCTTCGGGTCTCCGCATCAACCGTGCAGGCGACGACGCAGCGGGTCTTGCCATCTCCGAGAAAATGCGCGCGCAAATCCGCGGCTTGGATCAAGCGCAACGCAACTCGCAAGACGGCATCTCGATGATCCAAACGACGGAGGGTGCTCTTAACGAATCGCACTCCATCCTGCAGCGTATGCGCGAGCTGGCTGCTCAAGCGGCGAACGACACGAACGTATCCGTCGACCGCGAAGAAATCCAAAAAGAAATCAACCAGCTGACTTCCGAGATCAACCGGATCGGCAACACGACCGAGTTCAATACGCAGTCGCTGTTGAAAGGTAAGAATGTTCCTGTAGTGGAGTCGGCTGCGAACTTGAATACAGTCACTGCCGGTACTACTGGTGTAGCTGTAGGAGAAGTTTCCTCCATGGTAACCACTCAAAAAAGTGTGGTAGCTATTCAATCCACAGCCTCGGTACAAGCAGGTAGATCAGAGGCAACAGGATCGATTAATGATCAAACAACAGGTGAATCTACATTTACATTTACAGGTAGCACGGCAGCAAAGGGGTCTTCGGTAACACTTTCTAATGGCATCACGTTTAAAGCTAATATGGATGTAGTAGCACCAGGGGCAGCCAATGCACTAAATGACGTTGAAATTGAAATCGTGCAGGCAACCGGCGTAAATGCAACCAATGATATGCAGTTTGTAGCAAGCGGTAATGGTAAGTTCACTATTACTATTGGAACAGACGATAATGGTACTTCTCTAGTCAAGACACGTGCAGATCTATACAATGCGATAAAAGGAGAAATTGACGGATTTACCTTTACAGGTGGATCCGCGGGAATGGAGTTCACTGTTGCAGAGCCGTCTGGTACGGATGCTACGGTATCAAATGTTAACTCTACAAACAAATTTACCGGTGGTGTTAATGAAGTCGCAGGCGTTTATGAGTTCTCGGTGGAGAGAGCATTTACAGAAGCAGGGGATACGATCACAATCGGTGGTAGAACATTTACTGCAGTTACTGAAAATGCGGACCCTACATTGCGTCAGTTTGATATTACCAATGGTTCGGGTGTAACGTTAACCGCAGAACAACAAAGAGATAGTTTGAAAGCTGCTATTGAGAACGATAGCGTCTTAGGTGCTCGTTTTGCTGTGACAGATGGTGGTGGTGGTACTTCCAATCTTATACTTACTGAGAAAGCTGGAAAAGCCACCGGGGTTAATTTGACTAATCCTTCAGTAAAAGGCTATGGTGCCGATGATAAATTGGTTGTGACCAATTACGGCGGTCAAAACTTGAAAAACATCGAAATAGTCAGCGCACCTAATGGTGCTCAGACGGGAGCAACTGCTACTACTGGTGGCGGTACGCCTATTTTTACTTCAGATGTAGCTGGAACAGAATTAAATGGATTGAAAATTAAAGGTGACACTACTGTAGCGGCAGGTACCGGTGGTAAGGCCGAGTTTGACGCAAAAACCTTTACTGTTAATGTAACAGGCGGGTTTGCGAATGTAGCAGCAGCTACAGCTGCCATTAATGGAGCTTTGTCAAAAGCTGGTTTCCAGAACACTCTTACTGTTGATGCTGGCGCTGCTTTCACTGATCTTCAAGCCACGCTTACTTTTGGTGGTGGTATCACTGATATTCCAGCCGGTGGAGATAAGCTGGTTGTCGAGCAAAATAACGGCAATTTGAAGATCTATCTGGCTAACGAAACAGCTAGCAAAAATACGGCTGCGGAAATCCAAAAAGAGGTTGCTAAACTTGCAGGGAAGCAGTACACCGGCGGCGTCGATTTCAGTAAACTGGAATTCAAAGCTGAAGGGAATTGGGATAAAAACACAACCGGACTCAGCATTAAATCAGCAACAGGTACGTTGGCAGGCGGTACCGCAGAGAAGAAGGGCCAGTACGAATTTGAGGTCACTCGGGCGTTTGCAGCGGGAGACATTGTTGAAATCAACGGACACTACTTCACTGCAGTAGATGGGGAAGCCGACCCGTATAAAGGGCAATTTAATATTGAGGGCGGAAGCTTGACCTCTCAAGTGGCAGGTCTAGCAGATGCAATCGGGTTGAATAAAGACTTGGCAGGCAAATTTGAAATTTCTATCGAAAGTTTGTCGATCAAACTCAAGGAAAAGACAGCTTCGGGTAAAGATTTGAAGGCTGAATCAACGGCTGTTCGTGCAAGCGGAACTCAAGGACAATTTGTAGTGGATCAAGATAAATTGCTGGAGAGTGGCTCGAAATTCATCGTTGACGATGTAGAGATCTTGATCAGCAATAAGAACGAACATGTCGGTTATGACAATGGGACAGCGATTAAAGTAGCAGAAACGCTCGCAGACCAATCAAAAGCATTGGCTGATGCAATTAACACCAATGCTGATTTGAAAGGCAAATACACAGCTTCCGTCGGCGATGATGGCAAATTGGTGCTGACTCAAACGCAATTCGCTACATCCGAGAAAGCTCCAGAAGTATCCACCAAAAACTCGTCCGAAGGCGACTTCACGGCAACGTTCCAAATCGGTGCAAACAGCGGTCAAAGCATGACGATCACTGTAGGCGACATGCGTTCCGAAGCTCTGGGCATCAGCGGCGACGGTTCGGTCGGTACGGTTAAGGCGAACAACGGCTCCGTTGCTTCGTACACGGCTGTTTCCAACGTCAATAGCGGTTCCGACAACAAAAACGTCGAGTACGCGCTGGACGTTACGACGAGCGAGAAAGCTTCGGCTGCTCT